>JAJYET010000025.1 GCA_021785655.1 bacterium
GCTAACTGCCTGTGGAGCCGACCGTAAGCCCGGGCCTCGCCCGGCAGGTGGCCGTGAAGCAGGAACCGGGACCGCCCCGGAGCCCACCGCCTCGACCGGTGGTCCGAGCACACGGACAGACGCGTGTAGCGTCCTGTCCGTTGCCTAGGAACGGTTCCCCTGGATCGCGGACGCTCCCCCCGCGAACGCGGTGGGCGGGCTCTTCGAGATGCTCCCGCTTTGCGGGAAGACCTACTTCACGACGGCGGGTCCTCTTTCGCCAGACACCGGTGCTCGACGCCCACCGGCGCGGCGCGCCGCAGGGTCGACGGGCCCAGCGGCTAGGCCCGGCGCACCGTGATGTCGCCAGCCGAGCTACGGGCTACCAGATGAACGGTCCCCTCGTCCGCCAACGGTGGTGCGGTGCTGTCCAGCTCGTTGACCAGGTTGCCGGCGCGGGTGTGGAGATCCAACCAGGCGACGACCCCGGGGCGAATGCCCACCTCGACTCTGCCCCACGAGGTGCTGACGGCGACCGTGCCGCTGCCAACTTCGCCGAGAAGGATGTCGCCACAGGCGGTGCGCGCAGCTACCGAGGCGCCGGCCCGCTCGACGGAAATCCGGCCGTTGGCGGCTCGTACATCGATGTCACCGGCGACCTCGCCGAGCCAGGTCCCGCCGTTGGAGTTGCGGATCGTGGCCGGGCCCTGCACGGTCCCGATGCGCACAGCCCCGGTCCCGGTCCTGGCCTCGGCCCGTCCGCGGACTAGCACCGCGATGATGTTGCCGATACCGGTCCGCGCGTGCAGCGCACCGACCTCTTCGACCACGATCTCGCCACCGCCGGTCTTGAGGTCGCACTCGCCGAGAGTGCCCGCGCAGCGGATGGCGCCGAAACCGGCTTCGACCCGCAGCGACGAGCCGGTGGGGACGGCGACCTCGACGTCGACCGAGTCGCGCCCCGGCCCAGCCAGCGTGTACCAAAGGCGCCTCCGGGGCGCCCTGATCAACAGCGCCCCGCCCGCGTAGTCAACTACCGTCGCCTTGGCGGCGGCAACGTCCGCGGCTTTGGCGGCATCGCTCGGGCGCACCTCCACCGTGGTGTCCGCGCGGTCCCTAGCGACGACCCGGATGTCGCCGCCGCCGAGCTCGATGCTCACCGCCGCCGGCCCGGGGGTATCGAAGGTGGGCATCCGTGACTGTCCTTTCCCGCGGTGCCCTAGGCGATCTGCCGCTTGTAGAGGCGCATGGCAACCATGAAGGAGACGATGAGGATGCCAACGCACCAGGCCAGGGCCGTCCAGATGTCGGACCCCACCGGCTGCTGGGTGACCAGGTCACGAATCGCGTTGACGATGGGGGTCACGGGCTGGTTCTCGGCGAAGGCACGCACTGGACCGGGCATGGTCCGGGTAGGCACGAATGCCGAGCTGACGAAGGGCAGGAAGACAACCGGATAGGCGAACCCGCCCACCCCGTCGGCGGACTTCGCGGAGAGTCCGGCAATGATGGCGATCCACGTTAGGGCCAGCGTCAGCAGGATCAGGATGCCGAGTACCTCGAGCCAGGCCACCACGTCGGCACCGGAGCGAAATCCCATCAAGAAGGCCACCACCACGACTGCCGCGACGGCGACCAGATTGGTAACCAAGGACGTCATCACGTGCGCCCACAGCACGGCCGAGCGGGCGATCGGCATCGAATGCAGCCGCTGGAAGATGCCGCTCTGCCGGTCCAGGAAGAGGCGAAGCCCCACGTAGGAGATGCCATAGGCGATGGTGATGACCATGATGCCCGGCAGCAGGTAGCTCACGTACGACGACGATCCTGCGTGGATGGCGCCGCCGAAGACGTAGACGAACATGAGCAAGAAGGCGATCGGGATGATCGCGGTCGTGATGATGGTGTCCGGGCTGCGGGTGATGTGGCGCAGGGAGCGCCCGGTGAGGGCGCCGGTATCGACGAGCAATTGGCCGCGCATCACGGCTCTCCTACCTTCTGTCACTTCAAGCCCGCGCTGTCCCAGCGGGGTCGCTTCGGGGCCCGTCGCCGATGGTGGCCAGAAACACCTCCTCGAGCGTCGGCTGCCTCTCGACGTACTCGACCTTGGCGGGCGGAAGCCGCCGCTTGAGCTCAGCCAGCGTGCCCTCCACCACGATCCGCCCGCCGTGGAGGATTCCGATTCGGTCTGCCAGATGCTCCGCCTCCTCGAGATACTGGGTCGTAAGCAAGACCGTCGTGCCTTGCCGGGAAAGTTCCTTGACCGTCTGCCACACCTCGATGCGGCCTTGAGGGTCCAGGCCGTTAGTCGGCTCGTCGAGGAGGACGATCGGCGGATCACCGATGAGGCTCATGGCGATGTCCAAGCGCCGGCGCATGCCACCCGAGTACGTCCCCACACGGCGCGCAGCCGCCTCGGGCAGGGAGAAACGGGCGAGCAGTTCATCGGCGATCCGTCCTGGGCCGTCGAGGTGGCGCAGGCGGGCGATCAGTACCAGATTCTCCCGCCCGGTGAGGATCTCGTCGATCGCGGAGAACTGGCCGGTGAGGCTGATGGACTCCCGGACCCGTGCCGCCTGCACATTCACATCGAAGTGGTTGACGATGGCACGGCCAGCGTCAGCTCTGAGAAGCGTGGAGAGGATGTTGACGACTGTTGTCTTGCCCGCTCCGTTGGACCCGAGCAGAGCGAAGATGGTGCCCTCGGCTACGTCGAAGTCCACGCCACTCAGCACCTGCAGCTGCTTGTATCTCTTCCGCAGGCCGTGGACCTGGATGGCCAGTCCCGCGGCCTGATCGACCTCCATGCCGGACTCCTTCATTGATTTGATGCGCCTCGGCCACCCGAATTGGCCGTGGCCTCGCCGGGCCCGCAGGTGGCCCCAACCGGATCGGGCGCGCGACGCCCGGCCATATCGCCAGCGCCTGCGCCCCTCATCATTGGGCCGATCGGCGGAGGCGGTGTCCACGGAGCGAGGAAAGGCGCGGTCGCAGCGGCAACTTGCGCGCGCACGACCTGCCGCGCCCCTACCTGGCCCAGCCGGTGAACCGCCGGGCGCCCAGTGGGGTGCGCGGTTCGAAGCGCTGCCTTGGTTCGAGGCGATCGAGCGAGCGGGCGGCTGCGCGCACCAGCCATGCGTTGATGGAGAGGCCCTCCGCGCGAGCGGCGCCCTCCACCCGCGCCTTGAGCTGCTCGGGCAGCCGCAGGTTGATCCGCGCCGGCTCGCCCTCCTCCGCTCCTTGTCCCGGGGCCTCGATCACCAGGAGCTCAGCCGGCCAGCCGGCTGGTCCGCGACCCCCTTCAACTCCCGACCGCTGGGCCCCGAGGTCATCGGCTGGGGGCGGGGAGACGACGAACTCCGGCTCCTGACCGCGAAGCCGCAGCTCCACTGATCCTGGGGCGAGTTCGCAGGTGATCTCCTCCACGGCCGTCGACAGGGCGTCCTGGAGGGCCAGGCGCATGGCGGCCTCCAGCGGCGCCACGAGGCGCTCTGCGACGGCGCGAGCCTCCTCGCCACCCGGCTCGGCGGCCTGAAGTAGCTGGCGCTGGACGCTCTCCACATAGGGGCGCAGATTCATGGCACCATGATGGCATCATCAAGCAGCTATGTCAAGCCACTTAGGCGCCATCGATGGCACTTATCTGGCCGGAGATCTGACTGGAGAACGCCTCGGCTGGCATCGCCAAGCGCCCACCTGGGCTGGTGGCGCCGATGGATTCCCTATCCCCCTCTTCCGGGGACCGAGATCGGGTCAGATCATGGCCTGGCGGAACTCTCGGACAGCCAAACCGGCCGCGAGGACCGCGAGACCGGTCACGACGAGAAAGCCCTTGGCCACCGCCGCCGCGGTGAGGTTGCCTTCGAAGAGGGCCCGCTCGGCATCCACCGCGTACAGCAAGGGGTTGAGGTCGGCCAGGCGCTGCAGCCACATGGGAGCGAGGCGGATGGGCAGGAGCACCCCGGAGAGAAGGAGCAATGGCAGGGTGGCGGTGAACACCAGCGCTCCGAAGGTGTCCTCACTTCGGATCCGCAGCGCGCCAGCATATGAGACGGCGCCCATGAGCAACGCCAAGACCGCGACCAGCACAAAGGCCAGCAGGAGCCCGGGCAGTTTCGCCGCCAGGCCAAGGGGCAAGGAGATGGCGACGATGATCGCCGCCTGAGCCAGGAGAGTGGCGGCGTCGCGGAGGATCCGACCCAGAAGCAGCCCGACCCGACTGACGGGCGTGACCCACAGCCGCTCCAGCACCCCGCTGCGCAACTCTGAGATCAGCGACCAGCCGCCACTCGAGATGCTGAAGAGGGCGATCTGGATCATGAGGCCAGGAACGAACCACTGGTAGGCGCCAGCACCAGCCACTCTGGAGAGGGAGGGAATGGATCTCAGCAGCGGCGCGAACAGCAGGAGGTAGAGGACCGGCTGGACAAGGCTGACGCCGACCAGGAGGGGGCTTTTGACACTGCGGAGGAAGTAGCGGGCGAAGACGATCCGGGCGTCGCGTACCACTCCCACTCAGGCTGCCCCATCCCGCAGCGACCGGCCCGTGCAGCCCAGGAAGACATCGTCGAGGCTGGGCCGGGCGACGCTCAAGGTGACCAGTTCCAGCCCCGCAGTGCGCAGTTGTCCCAGCAGCAGGTGCCCCGCCGCCTCGCCCCGCTCCACGTGGAGGCGGACGGTGTCGCCATCCAGCGTCGCCTCCTTCACGTAAGGTTGAGCGGCGAGGGCGCGTAGCGCCACCTCGGCATGTTCGCGCACCCGCAAGGCCACCACGTCGCCTCCCACGGCCCGCTTCAGCTCGTCGGGCGTGCCCTGGGCCACAGTCCGGCCGCGATCGACAATGGCCACTCGGTCGCAGAGGACGTCTGCTTCCTCCAGGTAATGGGTGGTGAGAAAGACCGTCGTGCCCTGGTCGCGGACCCTGCGCACCTCCTCCCACATGCGGGCCCTGCTCTGCGGATCAAGCCCGGTGGTGGGCTCGTCGAGGAAGAGCACGGACGGCCGATGGACCAGGCCGAGAGCGACATCAAGCCTGCGGCGCTGCCCGCCCGAGTAGGTCTCGCTGCGGCGGGTGGCGCACTCGGTCAAGTCAAAGGCGCCCACCAGCTCCGCCGCGCGGCGCTCCGCCCGGGACCGGGACAGCCCGTACAGGAGACCCTGGAAGACGAGTTCACTGCGCCCCGAGATCGAGTGATCGCTACCGCACTTCTGCCCCACGTAGCCGATCCGCCGACGTACGGTCCGAGGCTCGCGGCGCACATCCGCGCCTGCCACCTCCGCCTCCCCTCCGCTGAGCGGCAACAGGGTCGCCAGCATCCGCATCACGGTGGTCTTGCCTGCTCCATTCGGCCCCAGGAAGCCGAAGATCGCGCCGGCCTCGACGACCAGATCCATCCCGGCGACGGCCTCGACCTCGCCGCTGCGCCCCCGGTACCTGCGCTGAAGGCCGCGGGCCTGGATCGCGAGCCGGGAATGCGTTATGGTGGCCATGTCGCGATCGTACTACATAGTGCAGCGACTACACAATGATATGACTACATCATCCCGGCGAAGAGCCGTCCAAGGACCCTCGGAGGTCGCTCCCGACCGCTTCTACGACGTCGAGGGCTACCGGCCGGAGACGGAGGCGGTGGCCGCCCTCGACCGGCTCTGGGCCCTGAGCCTGCGGCTGGGCGAGCTCATGCAGCGTGGCCTCGCGGAGCGCGGTATCACGCTGGCCCGCGCCGCCGTCATCTCCCTCCTGGCCCGGGGTGGACCGTCCACCCAGCGGGCGCTGAGCCTCGTGCTCCGGGTCACCCCTCGTAACATCACGGGCCTCGTGGACGCGCTGGAGGGCGAGGGTCTGGTGACTCGCGGCCCCCACCCTTCCGACCGGCGGGCCACCCTGGTGAGCCTCACCGGGGCAGGGGCATCCTTAGCCGCCACCCTCCAACGGGAGCAGGACGCCTTTGCCGAGCGCCTCTTCGCGCAGACCGACCCAGAGGCGCTCCTAACCTTCATGAGCACGGTCGACAGCGTCCTGGTGCAGGTGGAGGGGAGGCTGAACAGGACCCCTTGACGTCGGGCCCGTTCAATTCACCGGGGGCGAGCCTCCAGCCGTCCGGCCCGGGCCGATCAGGGGTGCGGCCCCGCTCGGCAGCCGCCGCCGACCGCTGGGCCTCAAGGCGTACCGCCGGCGTGGCCCGTGGACCGTTGCCGGGTCGCTGTCCCGCCTTCTCGGGCAGCTCAAGGTGGACGCCTGCCGCCACGGCCGGGCTCTGCGGCGCCGGCCACATCCCATCGCTCGCCGGGCTGGGGAGCCGCACGCCGAAGCGAGGTGGGACCAGCGCCCTCCGGGGAAGCAGCGGCCGCCACCTCCGGGCAGACGGCAGTATTCCCTGGCCGACGACACCTAGAACCAGCTCCGGTCGGTCCTCGCTCAGCACCCAACTTTCCGGGAGTTGGCGACCACGTGTTACGGAACTGATGCGAGGGTGTGATCGGGAACGCAGAGCACCGTGCCAAGCTCCGGGTCTGATGGGTTCTGGAAACCGCTCACCCGCCGCGGCGAGCTCACAAATCCAAGGGCTCGCGGATCTGGCCCAATCCTGGTCCTACCTCGCCACCCAGCTCGCCCCTGAGGTGCCGGAGCTCCCGGCGGTCATCCAGCAGGAGGTGGGAACGCTCGCCTCGGCCCGCATCACCGAGGACCTGCTTCAGCAGAAGGCATTCGCCATCGCCCAGCGAGTTCACGAGGCCGGCCTGCCAGATCAGGCCGGCCATCTTCTCCACCGGATGGGTCGGCCGATGTACGAATTCCTGCTGCTCCTGGCCACCGAGGAGGAGCTGAGAGCTGCCGGGATGCTCACCGGGCCGGCGCCCGGCGCCCAAGACGGGGGCAGACAGTCGGCGGGGCCGCTCGGTCCGCCGGTGGCCCAGGTGGCCAGCGGGACCACGGCCCGGGACCGGGACGGCGCATCCCCTGCCCGGGTGGCCATGCGCTCCGACGGGAGCGACGACGCCCGGATCCCCTCCCCCCGGGCGCAGGAATCCCGGACCCGGGACACTGCCAGCCCCAACGGGGCGGCGATCGGGAGATCGGCCAGAGGGGAGTCGCCGCCGAAGGAGGCGACTCCCGACCTCGAGGCTCCAGCAGCGACTCTGGGGAAACCTTCGGGCTCAACTGGGATGGCGGCCGTGGCGCCTCCCGGAAGCTCCCCGTCGGAGGTCGACCCCGCGACCGCCGAGGGCTCCACCGCCGGCCGGGGATGGACCGAGCGAATCTCTCCCAGAGCGGCCCTGGAGCGGGAGCGCCAGAGGCAGGAACGAGAAGCCCTGCTCCGAGAGCGGGAGCGCCGGCTGCGGGAGGACCGGCTGCACACTGATCGAAGGCTTGCGGAGATGCCCGCGCTGGTGGCGGAGATCGTCCCCCAGGCCTTGCGGCAGGCACGGGCGGTGGCGGAGCGCGGCCTGGCCCGCAAGGCGGTGCGGTCCGCCGCCAAGCTGCCCCCGCAAGGGGAGGTGGGCTCGGCTGGCGGCCGCCTTTCGGAGCTGCTGGGGGCCAGGAAGTGGGTGGACGCCGCCGCCTTGGCGGTCCGCCTGGCTGAGCTGTCCCCGGGGGAGCCGGCCTCCGAGCTGGCCTGCCGCACCGGGGAGGCCTGCCGTCAGGCCGGCGAGGTTGACCTGGCGCTCCTGTGCTACACCAACGCCATCCTCTCCGCCCCGCCCTGCGAGTCCGCCTGCCGGCAGCTGGCCGACCTGTGCCTGGAGTGGACCAGACCCCGGCCGGCGCCAAGCCGGAGCTCGCTCTACGCGCCGGCCCGGATCGACCTCGAGGAGGAGACCCGCGACCCCCGCCTGGCGCTGGTCTGGCTGGAGTTTCTGGCCCGAGTTCTGCGCGTGCGCGGCGCCGACGTTGAGGCCATGGCGGCTTACGAGCAGCTGCTGGGGCTGGCCCCGGGTAGAGTCGACCTGCGGGCGATGCTGGAGGCTGCGGCCCGTACGGGGCGTCTGCCCGACTGATCTCGGGCGGGCGGCTGCGTCGAGACTCTGCCTGCCCCGCCCGACCGGGCCTCTGGCACAATGGCGCCCAGCGGACGACAGCTTAGGGGAGGCGGCTGCCGGTCGGTCGCTTGCGCAGTAGGAGCAGTGATGTCGCTGGTGGCGATTCTGGCCGAGGAGCGATTTCGGCCGAGGCTGGAGGAGCTGGCCCGGGAGGTGGGCTTCCAACTGCTGGAGGGAGTGGACCCCCACGCGGCACTCGCGGCGGTCGCGACCCCGGACGCCGTGGTGGTGGTCACCGAGGGCCACCACTCCCAGTGGCTGGGAGAGCTGGACAAGGAGGCGGTCCGGTACTGGCTGGTGGAGGTGGGGTCACCGGGGGGACCTCTTCTGCAGCCGCCCTCGCGCCGGCCTCACCGCCACCTCCTCGGGTTGGACCGCTCCTCCTCCTCCTATCTGCATCAGCTGCTGGATGACTGGCTGGACCGTGACCTGGTCAGGGTCGACTGCTTCAACTTCGCCTTCCGGGACGGGCTCCCCCAGGAAGCGGACTGGGTGCTGGACACCCGCTTCCTGGACAGCCCCTACTGGGTCCCCAGGATGCGCACACGGCGGGGAGATGACCCCGAGGTCCGGCGCTACGTAATGGCCCAGAGGGGTGCAGAAGCCCTGGTTTCCGGGTTTGTGGACGCGCTGGGGGTCCTGCTCCCTCTGTACCGGGAGCAGCGTCGATCGGTGGTCCGGGTGGCAGTGGGATGCACTGGAGGGCAGCACCGCTCGCTGTCAGTCGCGCACGAGATCGTCGAGCGACTCTCGAACTCTCAGATCGCGACCGCCCGGCTCCTGCGCCGGCCTCCGCACCACCTGCCCCAGTACCCGGACTGAGTCTCCGGCGCTCAGACCGCGGCCGCTGCCCAGGGCTGGGGGCTGAAGTGGCGGGCTGGATGGGGCAGCGCCGAGCGCAGTAGGTCCTCATACGCGGTGCGCACCTCGGGGTGCCGGAGCAGCAGGAGGTGAGCGTACTCGTGGGTGACCGGCCGGGGCTGGCGTGCCAGCCGAAGGTTCACCTCGTCCGGGAGTCGATCGGCCTTGCGGCCGTTGCAGCGTCGGCAGGCCACCACCTGGTTCTCCCAGGAGGCTGGAGCTCCCCCTCGGGAAACTGGAACCACGTGATCGATGGTGAGCTCCTGGGCCTGGCCGCGCTGCCCACAGTACTGGCAGGTGTAGTCATCTCGGAGCAGGATGTTGCGGCGATTGGGGTGGAGCATCCGCCGGGGAATGGAGATGTTGCGCAGCAACCGGACCACAATCACCCCCTCGCCCAGGCGGCGCTGGGCCAACTCGGACTCCACCTGGCGACGCACCTCGTCATCCAGGAAGGCGACCCTCTCCTTGGTCAGGAGGACCACCAGCCGCCGACGGCTGATCACGTTGAGAGGTTGGAGAGAGGCGTTCAGCAGCAGAACTGGCATGAGGGCCATTGTGCGCGGTCCGGGCCCCGATCAGGCGGGGCGGAGCCCCACGATCCGGCGAAGCGCCTCGAGATGCAATCCCAGCTGGGGGCCAAGGCTGAACACGATGATGCCCAGAACCACAACCACCGCCAACGCCACCACGACGTAGGCGGCGACTGAGGGGCCCGAGGTGGGGGCCGGCAGCTGGGAGCTCAAATGCCCGGCCCGGCGCTGGGATCGCGACTGGCGTGGACCCCATCCTCTGAGCCGGAGACAACCCACACCCACCCCCCGGCCTGCTCGCCAAGCAGGGCGTCCAGCGCCAGAGCGGCCAGCAGGGCACCGACCTCCGCCCCGGCACGTGGCGCCACACCGGCGGCTTGGCGCAGGCGGGCCACCGCGGCTCGCGGCGAGGCTGAGGAGACGGCAATCAGGGTGCCGCCCTCAGCCCGGGGGAGAGCGTCAAGGATGGTCTTGAGATCGGAGCGCGGCGGCTCCACGGCCAGGAGGGGATCCCCGTCCAGCCCCGAGGCCAGCGAGGCACCGTGGCCTGCGGGAAGCTGGGGCCATCCGGGAGGGGTCGCACCGCGATCGCGAGTCCAGTCCAAAGCCCTTGGGCGGCGGGCGCCCAAGTCAAGCTCCCGGGCCACGACCATAGCCGCCCGTCCCGGCGAGAGGGAACTGAGCACCACGGCGCCGCCGGCCTTCAGGATGGCCACGGCTCGCCCCACCAACTCCTCCGGAGGGGGCCCCCACCTGTCCAGCCGCGCTTGGACGAAGGGGCGGGTGCTGAGCGGCGGGGCCGCGAAGTCCAACGAGAGGTCACCGACCGTGCCGGTGCCCGTCGCCACCCCCTCGTCCAACGCCAGGGCCCGCCGGACCGCGCGCACCGCCTCATCCACGGCTCCATCAGGCAGGGGCTCGCCCACGGGATCCCAGAGATCGCCCCGGAGCGCCCTAAGGGGAAAGCCCGGCTCGAGCCGGACCGCCTCCGCACCCGCCTCCAAGAGGGAGCGCGCCGAGGGGGGCGCCCCAGACAGGTCCAGCTCCGCTCGCGGCGAGGGCACGGTCACCTCCGGCATCACGATCGCCGACGGCGGGGGCGGGGCAGGGTGAGGCGATCCGGCCGCCCGCCAGGCGGCTTCCGGAGGGGGAACGGGCGGCGGGGCGAACGGCTGGCGCGCGGGTGCAGCCACCAGGGTGAGGGACGCCCCAGCCACCCGCAGGGTGCCTCCCAGGCGGAGCCGGGCCCGGCCCCCGGGTGGCAGCCGACGTCCGTCCACCCAGGTGCCGCTCACCCCGCCGAGGTCGTGGACCTCTACCCCCTCGTCGTCCTCGGTGAGCTCGCAATGATGGCTGTCGACGGCCTCCCCAGGGTCGAGGTGACTCAGGTCCACGTCCGGTACCGGTCCCCCGGGGTTGAGCCGTCCCACCAGGATGGGGTAGCGCTCCAGGGTTACGCTGGCTCCGTCCGGAGCGCGAAGGGCGAGGAGACCAGGTCCCATGTCAGCCGGCCCGGCGGGCTGGCCGGGGTCTCACGGGAGCCCCCGCGCCCTCAGCTCCTCGATCAGAGCCGGGACCACCTTGAGGGCGTCACCGACCACGCCAAGGTCGCTGAGCTTAAAGATGGGTGCGTCCGGGTCCTTGTTGACGGCCACGATGTGACTGCTTCCCTTCATCCCCACCAGGTGCTGCATGGCGCCGCTGATCCCGCAGGCGATGTAGACGTCCGGCTTGACCGTCTTGCCGGTCTGCCCGACCTGGAAGGCGTACGGGACCCACCCCGCATCCACCACCGCCCGGCTGGCTCCCACGGCTCCCCCCAGCTGTCGAGCGAGATGCTCCAGCACCTCGAAGTTGGCGGCCTCCTGCATCCCTCGCCCGCCGCTCACCACCACCCTGGCCTCCTCCAGCCCGGGGCCGGCGCTGGGGGCCACCACGGACTCCAGCCGTCGCGCCCCGAGCGGAGCCTCCGCGGGAAGTGGGAGCTCTTCCGTGGCGGGTGGGGGCGCGCCCGTGGCCATGGCCGTGAAGGACTTGGGGCGGACCAGAACTAGGGGCGAGCGCGACCTGGTCCGCGTCACGACGTCCACCGTGCCGCCGAAGATGGCGGTACGGACCAGGAAGGCGTCGCCATCCCGGGTGACGTCGACGGCGTTGGCCACCACCGGAAGCCGTAGCCGGGCACTCACCCTCGCCGCCAGATCGCGCCCCTCCTGGGTGCCCGGGAAGAGCACCAGGGAGGGCTGGAGGCGGTCCATCAGGGAGGACACCACGTGCGCGGCCGGCTGGCCCAGATGCTCCCGGTACGCCGACTCGCGGCCCACGAACGCCTGGGATGCGCCGTGGGCCCCGAGGGCCGGGAGGGCCGCGTCTGCACCCGGGTCCAGGACGACCACCGCCACCTCGTCACCGATCGCCCGAGCTTGGGTCACCAGCTCCAGGGTGAGCGGGGTAGGCGACCCCGCCACCACCTCCGCCGCCACCAGGATCATCCCCATCTCAGATCACCTTGAGTTCGGCGAGGTAGTCCGCGATCCGTCCAGCCGCCGAGCCGTCGTCCTCGATCAGCTCGCCCGCCGTCCGCTCTGGAGCCGGCGCGGCGGAGATCACCTCCTGGCCCGCTGCCGCCAGCCCAACCTCCTCGGGAGGAATGCCCAGGTCATCCAGGGAGAACAGCTCCAGGGGCCGACTCTTGGCGGCCATGATCCCGCGCAAACTGGGGTACCTGGGCTCGTTGATGGCCCCGGTGACGGTCACCACGGCGGGGAGCGGGGACTCCACCACGTCATGCCCCGCTGGCGTCTGGCGGTGGATCCGCACCGTGCCCGAGTCCACCTCCAGCGCCTTGGCGAAGGTCAGGGCGGGCCACCCCAGGAACTCGGCCACCGCCGCCGGGACCGTCCCGGTGTAGCCATCTGTGGACTCGGTGCCCGCCACCACCAGCTCGCACCCGGACCTGGTCGCCGCCGCTGCCAGGACGCGGGCAGTAGCCAGGGCGTCAGAGCCCCGCAACCGGTCGTCCGCCACGTGAATGGCCGAGCTGGCGCCCATGGCCATGGCCTTGCGGAGCACCTCGGCGGCGCGCTCCCCGCCCATGGTTATGGCGACCACCTCCCCGCCGTTGGCCTCCACGACGCGGAGGGCGGCCTCCACCCCGTTGGCGTCGCCGGGGTCCAGCACCAACTCCACCCCGTCACGCACCAGAAGGTGGGTCGCGGGGTCCAGCCGACCCACGCCCGTGGGGTCTGGGATCTGCTTGACGAAGACCGCCACCTTCACGCCAGGGGCCCCTCCCGAACTCTGTGAACTGGTGCCATCTTACCGGGAGGCCGGGACCGTCCAGCCCGGGACGTATAATCGCCAGGCTTCCTGGGGCGGCTCATGTCCGGCCGCAGGGGCGACCCGATGGCCCCGTGGTGTAGCTGGCCCAACACGCCACCCTGTCAAGGTGGAGATCGGCGGTTCGAATCCGCTCGGGGTCGCCAGCCGGGCGAGGTGGGGGCCGGTCCCTCGTGGCGTCCGGCGGGTAGAGTTCCGCCCCGGAGTGCCGCCTACCATGAGGCGGTGCCTCTCCATCCGGGCGCCGGCCAGGGCTTCACAGCGGACCCGCGCCGGTACCAGCGCGGGCGCCCGGGATACCCGGACGCGGCGATCGACTGGGCACTAGGCGAGGCAGGGATCGAAAGGGGCGCTGAGGTCGTTGAGATGGGAGCGGGCACCGGCAAGCTCACTTCAGAGCTGATGGCACGCGGACCCCGGGTGATCGCCGTGGAGCCGGTGGCGCAGATGGCGGGGGCGCTCTCGGCCCGGCTCCCTGACCTGCAGGTGCTCGTGGCGACGGCGGAGTCCACCGGCCTGGCCCAGGCGTTACCGGCCGCCCAGTCGCCCCACTGGTTCGCCCTTGGGGCCGCTGTCCAGAAGATCCGCCGGCTCCTCCGTCCTGGCGGCTGGCTCGTCCTCCTCTGGAACCGGCGGGATCGGAGCCACCCCACCTGGCAGGCGGTGGCAGAGCTGGTCGAGCCGCTGCGAGCCGAGGATCCCACGCCCGAGGGCGACCGGTGGCGATCAGCGCACGCTGTGGGCCGCGAATTCGGGGCGGTGGTCCACCGCCGCTTCGCCCACACCGTGACCGCCATTTGTGGGGGCTTGGAGGACAGCGTGCTCTCGATCAGCAACGTGGCGTGCCAGCCGCCGGAGGTGCGCCGCCGGATGCGGACCGAGCCGGACCGCATCTGGAGTAGACGGGCCCCTCTGCCGGGGGGAGACCGGCTCCCGTACCCCACCGACGCGTACCTGGGGCGAGCAGGTGCCTGAGCCCCCGTCGCTCGCCCCCACGATGCAGGCCGTCCTCAGAGAGCAGGACACGGTGGTGGTGAGCTCCCGGGACAGCTCGGGCGAGGGAAAGACCCGGATGTGGTTCGCCCTCACCCTTGGGGGCACCCTCTACCTGCTCACCCCAAGCTTCAGCCTCAAGGCCCGGAGGTGGGAGTCCGACCCCTGGGTCCGAGTGCGTGCCGGCCGGGAGGTGGTGGAGGGGACGGTTGAGCAGGTGACCCTGGAGGAGGCGGGGGGCGACGCGCCCCTGCTCCTGGAACGGTTCCGCCTCGCCGGCGCGTCCACCATGGAGGCGCTGGCCTGGATGTTGGAGTCCGGGAGCCACCGGCTCTTCCGGGTGAGGCCGGGGGCCGGGCCCTAGAGCGCGAGCCGGGCCACCGCCGCCGTGAGCGCCATCGTCCCCACCTCCACCTGCTCGGGGTCGGTCCACTCCTCAGGGCAGTGGCTGCGCCCCCCCCGCGACGGGACGAAGAGCATCGCCACCGGGCAGATCGCGGCCATCTGGACCGCGTCGTGTCCGGCCCAGGAGGCCAGCTCGAGGGGCTCCTCACCGACCTCGCGGGCGGAGGCCAGCAATACCGAGCGAAGCTCCTCAGAGCACAGGGTGGGGCCCTCCCGGGAGAGCCAGGCGAGCTGGGCGCGCACCCCCCGTCGGGCCGGGACCTGGGTCACCTCCTCCTGGAGGAGAGCGTCGGTGGCGGCGAGCCAGCTAGGGTCACCGCTCCGATACTCGGCGATCAGAGTCGCCCTCTCGGCGACAACGTTGGGCGAATTAGGCTCGAGCTCCAACCGGCCCACGGTGGCCACTCCCAACCCCCCCCTGCGGCCGAGCCGCTCCACGCCGAGGCTCACCTCCGCCGCGGCCAGCAGGGCATCACTGCGCCGGTCCATCGGGGTGGTGCCGGAATGATCTGCCCGGCCCTCCAGCCGGATCTCCGCCCGGTGGATCCCGGCGATGGCGGTCACCACGGCCAGCCCTCTTCCGGCCTCCTCCAACCGCGTCCCCTGCTCCACATGCAGCTCCAAGTAGGCTGAAGCGGTGCCCTGGGGCCAACGGGCCTCGGCGATCCGGTCGGGGTCGCCGCCCATCTGGGCTAACGCCTCGGCCAGCGTTCGACCACTTCCATCCCGCAGGCGAAGGTGCCCGGACGAGAGGTGACCGGCCGCGGCACGGCTCCCGACGCAGCTGATCCCGAAGTCGTTGGGCTCCTCACCGAGGAAGTCCACCACCAGCAGGGTCCGCTGTGGCCGTCCACCCCGTTCCCCGATCCTCCGGACCGCCTCCAGGGCCGCCATCACCCCGCAGGGGCCATCGAAGCGCCCCCCTCCGGCGACGGTGTCGGTGTGCGACCCCAGGATCAGCGCCGGCTGGTCCGGGGATGCTCCCTGGAGTGTGCCGATGAGGTTTCCGGCCGGGTCGCGGCGCACCTCCAGCCCAGCCGAGCCCATCAGCTCCCAGACCAGCTCCCGAGACTTCAAGTACTCGGGGGAGAAGACCCGCCGGGTCCAGCCCGGCTGGCCGGGCTCCACCATCTCGGCCAGCCGCATCAGGTCGGCGAAGACTCGGCCCCCAGCCTCCGAACCCGCCACCGGAAGAGGGTACCAGTTGCGGACCGCCACCCCGATGCCGGGCGGGCGATCCCCTCCCCACCGGATTCCTGGTCACTGCTCCATGCGGGGGGGAACGCGAGCCGACGCTCGGAGCCCTGCGCCACGGGGATCGGGCCTCCGGCAGCGGGCCGACTCGGCGCGCCCTCCTGGGCGCATTCAAAAAATGTGCGCGACCTGCCGCCCGGAATGGGCCCCGACGGAAACCCCCACCGGGCAAGCCGCGCGCACCTTCCAGGTGCCGGGTCAGGGGCCGCCGCCGCGGGTCGCCTCCCGCCTGCCTTGGGCGAAACCGGCGCGGGCGGCGGGAATGCGAGTCGCCAGGTCCGTCTGGTTCGTGCCCATCGCCGGCCGGGAATCGGCGTCCCGAGTGATCACCACGACGTGGCTGCCCTGCCGGCCCAGCGCCTCTGTCTGGCTCTCCAGGTCCATGCCCCCTTCCGGTGGTCGGCGCAGCGCCTCGAACTGTCCTGCTGCCGGCGCTCTCTGGCCCCGCCCGCCCAAGGGGGCCAGCACCGGGACCTGGGCATGGTCTGGGGCCAGGTCTAGGTTCTCGGAGGATCGGACGCTGCCGTCGATGTAGCGAGACCCGTTGATGGGGACGGTTGGGACCAGGCCGGGTAGCGCCGTGCGGGCATTGACCGCGTCCACCAGGGCGACGCCGAAGCCGCGGTCGAAGGCGGCCAACCCGCCGGTCTGCGCGTCGACGTCCGGGACGATCATCGGTCTGTCCGGCCATTCGCGGCGCGGTAGCCTGGGGGCAACCGAGGCGCGCCGCTCTTTCGCCCCGCGTTCGAGTACGGGTCGCACTCCAATCCGAACGCGCCCATCGCCCGTTGCAGATCGGCCGCCGAGGTGGCGGCGGCGCCCATGGCCCGCATCCGTTCGAAGACCACGGCCCTCGGCATGAGCCGCGACTTTTCAAGGTGATGTGCGCCCGAGCCAGCGTGCGCGGAGAGCACCGAGTCCAGGCCCCCGGACATGGCGACGGCGGGATCCGCGACAGCGAGTTCGGATTGGCGCACCGGAGCGGGGCGAGCCCAGCTGCCGTACACGACGAGCGATGCAAGGTCTGGGAGGCACCTGGGCGCTCCACCGAGATCAGGGCGGCAAGGTTCGGGGCCAAACACCTTGCACCTACTCTGCCGCTAGATCAGGAGGTCTGGACTCCAACAGTTCAGCCGGCGAGATGCCGCTGCGCACCCGCGCTGCCGCAGTCGCCCCCGTCGAGGTCCCGATCACCAAGTCCGCCCCCGACGGTCATGTCGATGCCAGCTTCGGCCAAGCCCGCGACACTGCCGATCTCCCGGGCCTGGCCGGCGGCCCACCACCACCGAGAACCAACGCCAACCCGTCAACCATCTACCGATCAGCTTAGCCCGTGAGGTCCTGGGGCCGATCTGAATGTCGCCGCGGCCCGCTGGGCCTGGCGTCCTGCCCCACCGCCTTGGCTGAGGTCGTCATCCACGGAGCGCCGGGTGGCCGTCGGCGGAGCCGTGGCCAGCCAGCCCTCGGCGTCTGGGCGGTGGGCCATGTGGGTGGGCCGTATCGCGGAATACGCCGAGCGAGCAGCAGGACAGCCCACGACCGCCTGGACGGTCCGGGGGACGGGGACGCCGGACTCGCTCGGGCTGGCGCGGGGACGCGCCTCCACCGCACCGAGGACGGTTGGAAACATCGCTCCGGTTGCCGCGGAGCCGGGGCCGGCCGGGAGGCGGGAGGCAAGAGCTCCCGTAGAGGCTGGGCGGGAGCCACCTTGAGGCGGCTGCGGGTTGCCATGACGGGAGCGCCTCTGCCACCATCCTGAGATGCTCACCCGAGTAGACGCTCTGGCCACCCTCCACGAGCACACCAAGACCGACAGCCTGAGGCGCCACGGCCTGGCGGTGGAGGCGGTCATGCGCTCCGCTGCCGCCCGGACCGGCGGCGATCCCGACCTCTGGGGCATAACCGGCCTCCTCCATGACTTCGACTACGAGGCCCATCCCGATGAGCACCCCTTCTGGGGCAGGGCGGTGCTGGAGCGGGAGGGCTACCCGCAGGAGGTGGTGTTGGCGATCCAGGGGCACGCCAACTTCAGCGGCGTCCCCCGGGAGACGGAGATGGCCCGCTGGCTGTTCGCTCTCGACGAGCTCACCGGATTCGTCATGGCCGTGGCCATGGTCCAGCCCGGACGCGAGGTGGCTCGGGTCCGAGCCGCCTCGGTCGCCAAGAAACTGAAAGACAAGTCGTTCGCTCGCACCGTGAGCCGGGACGACATCAGTCAGGGCACAGCCGAGCTGGGAGTCCCCCTGGACGAGCTGGTGGAGCTGGTCGTGGGCGCGCTCAGCCCGATCGCCGGAGAGCTGGGACTCGGCTGACCATCGCGGAGGGGAGGCGAGCGGCGGCCTATACTCGCAAGCTGACCCTGCACGGGGAGGTGGCTGAGTGGCCGAAAGCGCCCGCCTGCTAAGCGGGTGACGGGGGTTAACCTCGTCCGAGGGTTCGAATCCCTCCCTTCCCGCCAGGCCGGTCCCGTCCGCAGGCGCGAGCGGCTCCTAGCCCAGCTCGGCCGCCAGCTCGGCCACCCGCCGCTGGATCTCTTCCCGTACCTCCCGCACCTCGGCGAGCGGCCGGCCCGCCGGGTCGGGAAGTTCCCAGTCGCGGTATTCCCGGCCGGGGATGTAGGGACACTGGTCCCCGCAGCCCATGGTCACCACCAGATCGGCCCACTCCGCCAGCTCCGGGGTGAGTAGCCTCGGCTGACGAGAACGGAGATCGATGCCCAGCTCGTCCATGGCCAAGAGCACCTCGGGGTGGACAGCGGCCGCCGGCTGAGTCCCGGCGCTCTCCGCCTGGTGCCGCCCGCCGACCGCGCGCTCGAGGAGCGCCTGGCTCATCTGGGAGCGCCCTGCATTGTGCAGGCATACGAAGAGAACCTTGGTCATCGCCTTCCTCCACGTGGCCGACCTCAGTCTCCCGCGCCACCCACTCTACTGGGACCTGCCGGTCTTTAAACGGACGGGGAGCCGGACGGCCCCCACCCCGGTGCTGGAAGCACGATACTGTTACAAGTGGCTGCGAAGGCCGTACCATGCGGCGATGATCGCCACCATCATGCGAGCCAGCACGACTGAGCGCCTGCGCTCTCTGGCATCGCTCCCGGGGCGGCTCGGCGCCCGCTACCGGGAGACAGCCGCTGAGCGCCCGGACGAGGAGATCAACTTCCGGGTCTTCTCCTCGTTCCTGGCCACCTTCGTCACCGTGCGGCTGATCACCCACGGGATCCGGGGGAACTGGCTGCCGCTGAAGAACGTCGAGCTGGGCGGCAAGGGGGGCAGCAAACTTCACATCCATCATCTGGTCTGGGGAATCCTGGCGCTGACCGGCTGCGGGTATCTTGGCCTGCTGCGCACCGGTCTCACCTGGCGGAGGCGCCTCGCCCCGGTGTATGGAGCGGGGGCGGCGCTCACCTTCGACGAGTTCGCCCTCTGGCTGCGGCTGGAGGACGATTACTGGAGCTCGGATGGGCGGGCCAGCGTGGACGCCGTGATCGTCCTGAGCGCCCTCTTCGGACTCGCGGTGGCCTCGCCGCTCTTCTGGCGGCGGGCCCTGGACGAGGTGGTCAAGACCGGCCCTCAACCAGCTCGAGCGGCGGTTTTCGGGAGTACCGGCCCCACGGGCCGTCCAGTGTCCAAGGGCCTTTAATTCAGAGGTGTCAGCGGTGCCAGACGAGTTCTTGACCATCGACGAGGTAGCCCAGCGTATGGCCCTGCCCCCGGACATGATCCGCCGCCGCATCGAGTCCGGCGACATCCCCGTCCACTGGGTGGAGAGCTACGGCAAGCTGGAGATGAGGGTGGCGGCCGAGGATGTGGGGGGGGTGCCCTCCGCTCCGCCGCCCGCATACGCCCCCGAGCTCACGCCCGAACCCAGCTGGGAGCCGGCCCAGCCGGAATCGCCAGGCCTCTGGGCGCCCCCGGAGAGCCAGGAGGCCTCGGCGAGCCCATGGGGGGTGACCCGGGAAGCTGCCCCGCCCCCCCCGGAAGTGGACGACCAGCCGGTGTGGCGACCCGACCCAGCCACCTGGGAGGACGAGCAGCTCGCCAGCTCAGGGGAGCCGGCCGCCGAGATCGCCGATTTCGGGTCCGGGGAGGAGTCCCAGGAGGCTGGAGGCGAGGTCGAGGTGAGCCCCTATTCCCCCACCCCGGAGGCGGACTTCGCCTCGCCGTTCGCCGCGGCACCGGACTCGGATGAGCCGGTGGGAGGCTTCCAACCCCCGCCGATCGACGAGCCGTACGCCGCACCCCCCGCGCCGGGGTTCTTGGCGCAGGGTGATGACCTGGCCCCCTCCGGAATGGAGTTCCAGGAAGCGGCCCCTGAAGAGATCCCGCCCGCCTCCGACCAGCAGTTCGGGTCGATGGAGGCGCCGGTAGCCCTGGAGGAGGTGCCCTTCTCCACCGCTCCTCCCCTGTCGCCCCCGGACGAGATGGCACCTCCCTCAACCCTCCTCGCTTCGCCGGGGGCCGCCTCGGCCGCCATGGGCACCATCGACGCCCGAGAGCTGGTCGCCGGGTTGTTCGAGCGCTGGGAGCGGGCCCTGGAGCAACGGATCCAGGCCGAGCAGCGTCTGCGTTTCGAGGCCGAGCTCGAGCAGCGGCTGCGCCAGGTCCGGGATCTGCGCCAAGAGCTGGATCAGACCCGCAAGAGCCAGGCTGCCGAACTGGCCGAGCGCGAAAGGGAGGTGCTGCAGCTTCGCGAGCGGGTGCGGGAGCTGGAGCAGGGACCCAAGCGGCGCGGGCTCTTCGGCCGCTGATCGACCCCTTCACGGTGCCGGTCCGGTTCCGGCATTCAACCTCATGAGCGCCGGCCGGGACGCGGTCGAGGAGGTCAGATCCCGGCTCAACCTGGTGGATGTGGTCGGGAGCTACGTCCGGCTGAAGCGCGCTGGTCCCGAGTACCAGGGACTGTGCCCGTTCCACACCGAACGGTCCCCCTCCTTCTACGTCAACCCGGAGAAGCAGGCGTGGTACTGCCACGGCTGCCACCTGGGGGGAGACCTGTTCAAGTTCCTGGAGCTGATCGAGCACACTGACTTCCGGGGCGCGCTCGAGGAGGCGGCCCGCAGGGCCGGGGTGGAGCTGGACGGGGATCGCGGGCTGGACCCCAAGGAGCGCCGGTACCGTCAGCTGCGGGAGAGCGCGCAGCGGCTCAACCAGCTGGCCGCCGACTTTTACCACGAGGTGTTGCTCCACCACCGAGTCGGCGAGGTGGGGCGACGCTTCCTGGCGCTGCGGGGGGTGGTCGCCGAGGACATCGAGCGCTTCCACCTCGGCTACGCCCCCGAGGGTACCCAGGGCGACAACCTGGTGCGGTACCTGCAAAGGCACGGAGCCGGTGACGAGGAGCTCCTGACCGCCGGCCTGGCCCGGCGGGAGCGCCAGCGGCTGAGCGACTTCCTCCACCGGCGGGTCGTCGTGCCCTTCCGGGACGAGCGCGGCCGCTGGGTGGGGTTCGGCGGCCGGGCGCTGGGCGACGAGCGACCCAAGTATCTGAACACCCGGGGAACTCTGCTGTTCGACAAATCAAAGCTCCTCTTCGGCCTGTACCTGGCCCGGGAGGCGATCTCCCGGGAGCGGCGAGCCGTGCTCATGGAGGGCTACTTCGACGTGGTGGGGGCGCACCGGGCGGGGATCGCGATCGCCGTATCCACCTCGGGAACCGCGCTGACCGAGCTCCAGGTCCTGCTCCTGCGCCGATTGGCGGACGAGGTGGTGCTCTGCTTTGACGGAGATGCGGCGGGCCAGCGGGCGGCCCGCGCCGGGGTCTCGTTGCTGGCCGCGGCTGGGGTGACGTGCAGGCTGGCGGTGCTCCCGGAGGGGACAGACCCGGATGATCTCAGCCGTTCCGACCCCGAGGGACTGCGCCGGCTGGTGGACGGGGCGCCACCTGCCTATGAGGTGCTGGTAGACCACGCCCTGGGGGACGTCTCGGGAGGCTCAGAGGTGGAGCGCCAGGAGCGGGCCCTCCGCCGGGTGCTTCCGGTGCTCGCCGGGATCCCCGAGGCCAGCATCAGAGAGCTCTACGCGGACCGGGTGGGAAGGCGCCTGGGTGCCGACCCGGCGCGGATCCTGGCCGACGTGGAGCGGCGTCCGCAGCCTCCGGGGGAGCCGCGTTTGGAGGCCGCCCGCGAGGGGAAGAGTGCAATGGGGACGTCTGCCCACCTGCTCGCGCTGCTCTGTGCCAGGACCGCCCTCGCCCCGGAGGTTCGAGATCGCTTCAACATCGTGCCCGGCGACTTTCCCGATTCCGTGGATCGCGCGCTCTTCCGCGCCCTTACCGAGGCCGAATCCGTCGGGCCGGCGGGCCAGCTGGGAGCCGACGTGGAGCGCCGGCGAGCCCAGCTGGCCCGGATCGAACTCCCCGAGCTCCTGGAGGGGGAGGAAGCGCTGGAGCAGGCCGTCCTGGACTGCGTCCGAGCTCTCCGGCTTGAGGGCCTGGAGTCGTTGAGGGTGGAGCTCAGAGCCAGGCTGGCCGGGGCGGGACATCATCGCCAGGGCGATACCCCAGCGCTGGTTCAGGAGTTGGAAGCTTTGGACCGGAAGATCCTGGCGCTGAGGACCGGCGCTGCCATGGAGGTTTGAGTTGGCAAGGGCGATGAAGGTGGTGGCGCCGGCGGCGGCGCCCCGGACCGAGGACCTGGTCAGGGCGGCGGAGCAGCTGATCCTGAAGGGGAAGGAGCAGGGGTTCCTGACTCCCAACGAAATCCTCGACCCCTTCCCCGAGCTGGACGCCGACCCTGATCAACTGGAGCGCCTCTTCGCCCTCTTCCGAGAGATGGGGATCGCGGTCACCGACAGCGACAAGGACTTCGAGGCCGAGGAGATCGACGACGAGATGCTGGCCGCGGACGCCGATGCGGTCTCCCTCGACGACCCGGTCCGTATGTACCTCAAGGAGATCGGCAGGGTCTCCCTCCTCAAGGCCGAGGACGAGGTCTACCTGGCCAAGCTGATCGAGCAGGGGGATGAGGACGCCAAGCACCGGCTCACGGAGGCCAACCTGCGGCTGGTGGTGTCCATCGCCAAGAAGTACATCGGCCGCGGGATGTCGTTCCTGGACCTGATCCAGGAAGGCAACATGGGACTGATCCGGGCGGTGGAGAAGTTCGACTACCAGAAGGGCTTCAAGTTCTCCACCTACGCCACCTGGTGGATCCGTCAGGCCATCACCCGGGCCATCGCCGACCAGGCCCGCACGATCCGGATCCCGGTGCACATGGTGGAGACCATCAACAAGCTGGTGCGCATCTCCCGCCGTCTCCTGCAGGAGCTGGGACGCGAGCCCGCGGACGCCGAGATCGGGGAGGAGATGGGGATCACTCCCGAACGGGTCCGGGAGATCATCAAGGTGGCCCAGGACCCGGTGTCGCTGGAGACCCCCATCGGCGAAGAAGAGGACTCCCATCTCGGCGACTTCGTGCCCGACAGCGAGGCGGTGGCCCCCTCGGAGGCAGCCTCCCTCACCATGCTCCACACCGAGGTGGAGGACATCCTCGACACCCTCACCCCGAGGGAGCGGCGGGTGCTGCAGCTGCGCTTCGGTCTGATCGACGGCCACCAGCGCACGCTGGAGGAGGTGGGCAAGCGCTTCGGAGTCACCCGGGAGCGGATCCGGCAGATCGAGGCCAAGGCGCTGCGCAAGCTTCGCCACCCGTCCCGGAGCATCAAGCTCAAGGACTACTTGGAGTAGCTCCTAGGTCTGTGCGGAAGGACGGCTGACCTCGGCCCCAAGAGATCGACTGGTCCGTTTCTTGCGCTCTCGCAGAGTTCGTGCCCAAGGTTTCGGAGTAGACAAGGCAGACATGGCGCGGCGACCTGCTGAAGGGGACGGGCGCCGAGAAGGATGGAGTTGGACGGCGGGGGCCCCGGCGTGACCCGTCTCAGGTGTCCGCCGCGGAGCACCTGGGGAACGGTCCCTCAGCCCATCCAGCGATCGAACCAGGCGCAGGTCCGGGCGGCGAAGTCGGCCAGGGCCAGGGCGTCCCGTACGCCGTGCCCCTCCTCGGGGTAGAGGGCCAGCTCGGTCTCGACCCCGGCGGCGAGCAGAGCCTCGTGGAACTCCACCGCCTGCCCGGGCGGAGTGCAGCGGTCGAGCTGGCCTGCGGTGAGGAGGGTGGGGGTGCGCGATCTGCCGGCGACAAACACCGGGCTGCGATCAAAGTAGGGCCCGCCGGGACCCGGTCCCCCTACCCCCAGAAACTGGGCGTCGAAGTCCGGGATGTTGCTGGTGAAGTGCTGGCTGTACCAGTCGGTGACCGGGGATCCCGCCACTGCCGCGGCGAACCGGTCCGTCCTGGTGGTTATCCAGCAGGCCATGTAGCCACCGTGGCTCACCCCCAGGACGCCCAGGCGCCGCGGGTCGGCGACGCCCTCCGAGACCAGGCGATCCAGGCCGGAAAGGTGGTCTTGGACCTCAGCCCCGCCATAGTCACCAATCTCAAGCTCCAGGAAGTCCTGGCCCCGCCCGCAGCTACCCCTCGGGTTGGGCATGAAGAGGGCATAGCCCCGGGCGGAGAGATAGGCGTAGTGGAGCAGGCCCCTCCCAGGCCACTCCGACTCCCAGCGGCCCACCGGTCCCCCGTGGACGGTGAGGATCGTGGGGTGGGGGGCGGATCCCTGCCTCGGCTCGACCAGCAGGCCGGAGATCTCCAGCCCGTCCGGGGCGGGCCAGGATATCTCCCGGACGGACCCGATCTGGCCCTTCAGCCACTCGAATCCTGGATGGGAGAGGGAGGCGATCTCCGATGCCCGGCCTTGATCCATCCGCGCCAGGATCGGCGGGGAACCCCAGGACTCCAGGGCCAGCAGCGCCCCGCCCTGTGGGTGAGGGGCGGCGTCCGGAGTGAACCGGCCCGAGGTGGTGACCAGGTCCTGCAAGTGGACCTCGACCGCCCCGCGGTCCAGGTCCAGCTCGGCCACCACGGTCTCCTGGCGGCGCACCCCGGTGGCGAGGAGGTGGGACCGGTCGCGGAATCGGAGGTAGGAGATGTCGGCGTCGGCGCAGGGCAGGATGCGGCCGGGTCCCCCGCTCGTCGCGAACTCCAGGATGTTCCCGTAGACGATGCCGCGGTCGCTGGCCAGACCCTCCACCACCGCCAGCCGTGATCCGTCCGGGGAGATCACGGGGGACGTGAGCTGGCGCCCGGGACGGTGGACCACGCGGCCCTCGCCGCCCTTGAGGTCCAGCAGTTCCAGCCGAGAGTGGGTCCAGTCGCCCTCGGTGGGACGGTCGGACACCACCGCCAGCAGGAGGTCGCCCGTCGCCGCGAACTCCCACACGTTGCTGCCCTCGGGCAGGAGCCGCGCAGGGATCCAGCTCTCGGGTGAAACGGCGAAAACGGTGCGCCAGCCGCGCACGCCTCCGCACCGCACCTCCGGCCACCAGGACTCCGCGGCACCGGAGTCTCCGGCCACCGGGAGCTGGCCGGAGCCGGAGGTCACGCCCATCTCCGCCCCCTCCTCCGCCGCCAGCACCAGGATCCTTCCGTCCGCAGCCCACTCCACCGCCTCCGGCACAAAGCCGGAAAGGACCCCGACCTCGAACGACCGGCTCGGGAGGTTGGGGTCAACCACATGGACCGCGGGCTGGCCAGAGCTGAGGGTGGCGATGAAGCTGACCCGATCCCCGGCCGGGCTCCAGCGCCCACCATGCTGCCCGGGGAGGGCGTCGGCAATGAGCGGCCTGGAGGTCCGATCGTCCAGGTCGGTGAGATAGATTCGGGACCCCGGCCTCCCCGCGAGCTGGAGTCGGGTCTCCGCTGTCCAAAGTGCCCGACGCCCGTCGGGGGCGACCTGGAAGTCCGTGGCAGCCAGGGGCAGGTCCAGCCCCGGCTCCAAGACGCGCCGGAAGAATTCGAACGCCGCCTCGTATCCCGGCGCACGCTGCCGTCGCGGGCCCATTTCTCTCCTCCTTCACCGGGGCAGGGCTCGCCGAAGGGGCTCCCAGCGGTGAGAGGCGCTGGCCCTGGCGGCAGCCGTCCGGGACGGCCAGACTAAACTGTAGCGGCGATCGTTCCGGAGTAGCTCAACGGTAGAGCAGGCGGCTGTTAACCGCAAGGTTCACGGTTCGAATCCGTGCTCCGGAGCCAAGAATCGACTTCGCCGGGGCCGCGCCCGGTCCGCCGGGCCGCAGGGCTGCTCGCGGAATGCTCACGCCCCCCTGGCCCGGAGCGGGGTCCCCAAGTGCGCCACCGCTTGGGTCTTAGGGTCGGGGACAACGCGGCTCTGGAGATCGAGAGTGATCACGCAGCTCGCGTGCCGTCGCCGCCCCTGGGTGACCTCGGGGGGTGGGCGCAGCGGTGAGCGGCCAGGGGTGGGAGGGGTGCTGGTGATGGGTGCGCTGGTGGTCCGCTTCTCCCAGAGGGGCGTCAAGTGCCGCGGCGGGCTGGGCACGGTGAACCCGTCCGCGCTGCGATCCCCGGGCGATGCCGTAGCGCCAACTGCCATTCGCCCGCCGATCGGCGGCCGTTCAGCCGCGCGCTTGCATACGTTTCCCACCTGGCGCCAGCGCCCTCACCATCTCTGGGGAGATCACTCCGGCGGCGGGCTCATCGCGGCTAGGGCCGCCTCTCGAGCGTCCCCGGAGGCGCCCAGCACCACCTTGAGGCCCATCTTTCCCAGCATGTGCTCCATCGGCGCCCCCATGTGGCCGGCAGCCACCGCCTCCACCTGGTGGTCGAGGAGGAACCGCGCCAGCCGCGCGTGGTGCCTTCCTTCGCCGTCGGAGTCGTGGAGCACGTCCCAGCCCACATCAAACTCCTCCCAGGAGGCGACCCCCCCGCCGGTCACCTCTGCCACCGCCACCCGCCGGGCTCGTCCCCAGCTGTGGTCGACAGCGCCATCCACCGTAACCGGCACACAGACCACCACTTCGTCCCCTCCTGGGCGTCGACCCGGCCACCCCCGGGCCGGATTGCCACACCACCACTGACCTGATTCTGACCCCAGGGGCGACGGGCCCGGGTGGCGCATCTGGAGCGCCGCGGGCCGGGTGGTGGCCCAGGGCTCACCCCCGAGGCAACCGGGGATCTCGGCAAGGCCCACCACGCCGAAGCCGTGTCCGGGTTGGCGCCCGCATATCCTTGAGAACGTGCGATCGGGTAGGGCGAATGCACTCTCCGGCTCCGTACCCGGCCGGGCGCTCCGCGGGAGGCCCCGGCCCTGGTTGCCGGCCGCGTGTCTGGCTTCGATGGCGCTGGCGGGCTGCGGGACGGCGTCTCGGACTGTGGCGCCCCGCCCGACGGCCAGCCCGCAGGTCAGAGCCACCTCGACACCGCTGCCGCTGCCCAGCCCATCGGTCGGCACCCTGAGCTGCCGACTCCCCCTGTACGGCTCCGGGCTGGCCAGCAATCCTAGCGGAGGCAGTCCCCAAGGGGGGTTCATGCAGCTCCCGCAGGGGCAGGTCGTCCTGGCACCATCGACCACCCTCAGCACCTCTCCCAGCGGCGGATGGGAGACGGTGGCGCCCCCGGTGCTGTCGGGGGACCAGGACGAGGAGAGCTGGGATCCGGCGCTGGACCGCTGGCTCCCGGCCACGCCGGCAGAGCTGTCCCCCAGCGGGACTCAATACGCCTACGTCGACCAGGCCACCGGGTCCGTCCACCTGGTCACCCCCAGCAGCGACTCCGATGAGGCCCTGTCCAGCGGCGGTGGGTATCAGGTGGTGGGCTGGGTGAACGAGGAGATCTACCTGACCGCCGCGGGCACGGACGGGGGCCAACCGCAGGGCCTCTACCGGCTCAGCGCCGCCGGCGGCGGCGTCACCACGGCCCTGCCACCCTCGACCACCGAGAGCTGGTACCTCAGCGCCAAGGGCGCGATTTGGGGCACCGGGATCAACCCACAGGACCAGACCCCGCCTGCCAGCGGCTCGGGAGACGAGGTCCTGCAATATGACCCGGCCACTGGAACCGTCACCCCCTGGTCGTATGCCCCCGGGCTCACGGTGAACCTCTTAGGAGTCACAGCCTCCGGCCAGCCCGTGGAGATGGTGGAGGGGCCTCAAGCCAACACCCTGGAGGTGGCCACCTCCCCCACCGCCGCCACTCGCCTCCTCGCCGGCGCGGGACTGGACAGCCTGCAGCCGTTCGAGGTCTCGTCGGCATTCACCGACTCCCACGGCACCTGGCTCACCACGGACAGCGGACTGTACCTGCTCACCCCGAGTCTCACCCTCGACCTGGAGCAGACGGGTAACTTCGCCAACGCGCAGGTGGTCGGACCCTGCGCCTGAGGTCAGCCTCCCGCCCCGGTGGGCTGGAAGCGGAAGGTGCGGACGGCGGCCACCAGGACCACCACCCCTACCCCCACGAGGACGTAGAAGTCCACCGCCGTCTCGGGAAGTCCCTCGCCCTGTGCCATGAGTCCCCTCAGGCCGTTGCTGAAGTACGTGAGGGGCATGACCTCCGAGAGCTTCTGAAGCCAGAGGGGGGCCCCCGCAAGGGGGTAAAAGACCCCGGCGACGAACAGCTGTGGCAAAGAGACCAGGTTTGACATGACGATTGCCGACTGCTCCCGACGGGAGAGGGCGGCGATGAGGAACCCGCCGGCCAGGAAGCAGAGCGAGCCCACCAGCAGGAGCAGGAGGAGCGGGCCTGGGGAGGGCCCGAGGCCGATCCCGTACAGGGCGTGTCCCACCCCGAGCAGGACCGCGATCTGGATGGCCACCAGCGCCAGCTGGGAGATGACGCTGGCCAGAAGGAAGGCCCAGATGGGCAGCGGGGTGGCCCGGATCCGGCGCAGTACCCCCCGCTCCCGGTCTCCGACCAGCCTGAGCCCCGCGGAGAGCCCGCCGCTGAGGACGGCGTAGGCCAGGACGCCGGGAGCGAGGAACTCGATGTAGTTGGTGCCCGCGAGGGTACCGGAGCTGACCCCGCCCGGAGGGTGGAGCCCCACTACCAGTCCCTGGGCCGCCGGCTCCCGGTGCAGCAGGGCCTGGTTCAGGGCGGCGACCGCCCCCATGGCTGCGGCGGTGAGCGAGCCGTTCTCGGAGACGTTGGCAGAGTTCTCCAACACCCGAACGGTGAGCGGAGGGGACTGACCCACCACCTCGAGCGCGAAGGCGGCGCTGCCGTTCAACACCTGGCTTCGTGCGGTGGCCGGCGAAACCACGTGGAGGGTGTAGGAGCTGGGCGGGAGGGCCGCCCGCAGCACCGCCAGCTCGGGCTGCGCCCCCACCAGATCCACGTCGAGCTGGGACCGCTGGAAGAGGCCGCCGAAGATGACGATGAGCAGAAGTGGTACCAGCACGTTGAAGACCAGAACCTGGCGGTTGCGATAGAGGATGCGCACGTTGGCGGCGCTGAGGGCCCAGAACCCGATCCAGGGCGATCTCCCCAGCTCCCTCGCAAACCCGGACCTCAGACTCATGGTCCGTCTTCGCCAAGGCGCTTCCCCGTGCGCCGCAGGAAGACGTCCTCGAGAGTAGGCGGTCGGACGGAGACGTCGCGGAGGGACTCTTCGCCCACTCGATCGGCGATCTCCCGGAGCACCCCTCCCACCTCCTTGGTCTGCAACTCCCAGCGGCCATCCCGCCACTCCCCTCGCACCACCCCGACCACCTGGTCCAGCTCCGCCGCCTGGCTGGCAGCCACGCTCACATTGGCGGCCGCACCCAGCTCGGCGACCAGTTCGGAGGGACTTCCCGCGGCCACGACCTGGCCCTGGTCGATGATCCAGACCATCTCCGCCAGCTGGTCCGCCTCCTCGATGTAGTGGGTGGTGAGCACGACCGTTCGCCCCTGGTCGTGGAGGGCCCGGATCATGGCCCAGGTCTGGCGGCGGGCGATGGGGTCCAGGCCGGTGGTGGGTTCGTCCAGCACCACCAGCTCCGGGTCATTGCAGAGGGTGAGGGCGATCTGGAGGCGGCGCTTCTGCCCACCCGAGAGATTGGTCGCGCGCCGATCGCCGACGTCCCCCATCTCGACAAGCTGTAGAAGCGCCCTTGCGTCCGCCTCATACCCGTAGAGACGGCCGAAGAGTCGAAGGGTCTCGTTGCAGGTGAGGTCCTCATAGAGTGCGGACTCCTGGAGCTGCACACCCACCCGCCGGCGGGCTTGCTCAGGGGTGGTCCCCAGGACCTCCACCTCCCCGGAGTCGGCTCGCCGCAGCCCCTCGATGATCTCCAGGGTCGTGGTCTTGCCGGCGCCGTTGGGGCCCAGAAGGGCGGCCACGCTCCCCCTGGGTATCTCCAGGCTGATGCCCCGCACCGCCTGCACCTCGCCGTACGACTTGCGCAAGTCACGCACCCGAACGGCCAGCGGCGTCTTGGGCCCCTCCAGAGGAGCGGCTTCGATCATCGTCCTCCCGGGTGGCTGGGTCCGCAGAGCGTACCAGGTGACTCGCATCCCTGATCTCGCGACAGGGCACCTCCGGGAGGAGGTCCTACCCTGGCAAGGTGCGAGTCATCTGGAACAGGCTGGGCCGCACCGTGCCTGCCAGGGTCGTCTCCAGATACCTGGGCCGCAACGGCCCGGGCCAGGCGACCCTGATCGCCTGGAACCTGCTGTTCGCCACCTTCCCACTGGTGCTGCTGGCGGTCACCGCCGCCGGCGAGCTGTACCGGGACCCGGGGGCGGGGGAGCTGGTGGCGCGGGCGGTGGCCCAACTGCTGCCCGGCGGTCGGGATCAGGCGGTGCTGTCCGCCCTGCAGTCCGTTCACCGCAATGTGGGCTGGACGGCCGTGGTCGGCGGGGTCGGCCTGGTGTGGTCAGGGACTTCTCTCTTCTCAGCCATGGACACCGCGTTCTCCGGGCTCTCCGGCGGCCACCCCCGGGGGTTCCTGGCCCAGAAGCTGACCGGGGTCGTCCTCGCGGCCGCCCTGGCTCTCCTGGCGGGGCCGGTCGTCCTCAGCTCCACCCTGCTCGCTGCGCTCCCTGCCGGCACCGGGCTTCCGGCCCCGCTCAGAAGCGCCGCGGCGGCGGCCGGCCTCCAGGCTCTGGCAGCGGTCCTGGTGGGCTGGGTCCTCTTCTCCCTCGTGTACCGGCTGGCGCCGGCCAAAGCCCCGCAGATGCGTGCGACGCTGGGCGGCGCCCTGGTCGGGGCAGTGCTCTTTGAACTCCTCTCCCTCGCCTTCCCCCTCTACCTGCACATCTCCCACGGGTTCGCCGCCTACGGTGCCACCTTCGCCCTCTTCTTCCTGATCCTCGCCTTCGTGTTCCTGGCGGCCCAGGTCACGGTGGTGGGCTTCTGCGTGGTCCTGGAGCTGGAGCCGGGGACGGCGCCGCGGCGAACCCCGGAGCCCCCGGGGGCCGAGGCCGGCGACACCGATCAGGCGGGGGAGCCAGTCCCCTCCCAGAACCCCGCCCGGTAGAGCCGCCCGGGCAGGGGCCGTTCCAGCACCTCCTCGAGATAGGTCGCCGCCTGGCACAGCCCCTCCAGGTCCACGGCGCTGTCCGCCCCCACTCGAACCAGCATGTGGAGCAGGTCCTCGCTGCAGACGTTGCCGGTGGAGCGAGGGGCGAACGGGCAGCCGCCAATGCCTCCCACCGAGCCCTCGAAGCGCAGGATCCCCGACTCGTAGGCCGCTAGGGCGTTGGCGAGCCCCATCCCCCGGGTGTCGTGGAGATGGAGGGAGAGCTGCTCGGCGCCGACCCCGGAGCGCGCCAGATGCTCGATGAGCGAGCTGACCTGGCGGGGATCGGCAACCCCGATGGTGTCGGCGATGCCGATCTCCGAGACTCCCAGGTCGGCGAGCCGATCCACCAGCTCGGCCACCCGGTCGGGGGCAACCCGGCCCTCGAACGGGCAGCCGAAGGAACAGCTGATGCCGACGTCGAAGGCGCATCCCTGCGCTCGAGCGAGATCGGCCATCCTCTCCAGTTCGGCCAGGGTCTCCCCCACCCCCTGGCGGAGGTTGGCCCGGTTGAAGCCCTCGGTGGCGCCCAGATTGGCGACGACCCGGACCGCACCGGCGGCCAGGGCCCTCTCCAACCCCCTGACGTTGGGGACCAGAACTCGCACCCGGCGCAGGACTCCGTGGCCCCGCTCGGTCACCAGGGCGCTCAGCAGCCGCTCCGCGTCCGCCATCTTGGGCACCCAGCGGGGGGAGACCATGGAGGTGACCTCGACCAGGTCGACGTCGGCGTCCAGAAGCCGCTCCACGAGGGCCAGCTTCGTTTCGGTGGGCAGATCCCGGTCGAGGTTCTGCAGCCCGTCGCGCGGCCCGACCTCGGTGAAGTGCAGGCGGTGCATCCCGCCTGGAGATGTGCCCATTGGGAGGTCAGTCTATCTGCTGCCGGGCAGAAGCCTGAGCTATTCTGGCGGGGTGCATGGCGGGCTCGGGCAGGGTATCTCAGATGCCATTTGAGGCGCGGCGCTGGCCGGTCTGGCGGCAGGTCACCGGGAAGGACCTCCTGGGGCTGGGGAGGACAGCCACCTCGGCCCTGACCGAGGGGCGCACCGCACGCACCACCACCGCAGATCGAGTGGCCACCTCGATCTGCCCCTACTGCGCTGTGGGGTGCGGCCAGCTGGTGTACGTCCACGAGGGCGAGGTCACCCAGATCGAGGGCGACCCGGCCAGCCCGCTGTCGCGCGGGCGCCTCTGCCCCAAGGGAGCGGCCAGCCGGGAGTTGGTCAACAGCCCCTTGCGGGAGCTGAAGGTGAAATACCGCCGTCCCCACGGGAGCTCGTGGGAGGAGATCTCCCTGGAGTCGGCCATGGACATGATCGCCGACCGGGTCATCGCCACCCGTGATGCCACCTTCGAAGAGGTCGACGAACAGGGCCGCCCGCTTCGACGCACGATGGGGATCGCCAGCCTGGGGGGCGCCACCGTCGACAACGAGGAGAACTACCTCTGGCGCAAGCTGATGGTGGGCCTGGGGGTGGTCCAGGTCGAGAACCAGGCCCGAATATGACACTCCGCCACCGTCCCCGGTCTGGGGGCTTCGTTCGGTAGGGGCGGCGCCACCACCTTCCCCGGAGACCTCGTGAACTCCGACTGCATCGTGGTGATGGGGTCCAACATGGCGGAATGCCACCCGGTGGCATTCCAGTGGGTGGTGGAAGCGCAGAAGCGGGGCGGCAAGCTGGTGCACGTCGACCCCCGCTTCACCCGGACCAGCGCCCTGGCCGACCTGCACATCCCCCTCCGGGCGGGGAGCGACATCGCCTTCCTGGGCGGGCTGATCCGCTACGTCTTGGAGAACCAGCGCTACTTTCGCGACTACGTGGTCAAGTACACCAACGCCGCCACCATCATCGACGAACGCTTCCTGGACACCGAGGACCTGGACGGCTTCTTCTCCGGTTGGAATCAGGACCAAGGGATGTACGAGAACCGCACCTGGCAGTACCGCGGGGGATCGGTCTGGGCGGCGGCCGGACAGCGGACCGCCCCCGCGCCCCAGGGCGACGGTGTCGTGGTGGCTGGCGAGGTCCCCTTCGAGGACCCCAGCCTGGAGGATCCCCACTGCGTCTTCCAGCTCTTGCGCCGGCACTTCTCCCGGTACACGGAGGAGATGGTGGAGCGCACCTGCGGTGTCCCCGCGGCCCAGTTTCGGCGGGTGGCGGAGCTGATCTGCGATAGCTCAGGCCCGGAGCGGAGCACCTGCTTCGTGTACGCGGTTGGATGGACCCAGCACACGGTGGGGGTGCAGTACATCCGCAGCGCGGCGATCCTGCAGCTGCTCTTGGGGAACATGGGCAGACCGGGGGGTGGCATCCTGGCCCTCCGTGGCCACGCCAACATCCAGGGGGCCACCGACATCGCCACCCTCTTCGACGTCCTTCCCGGCTACCTGCCGATGCCGATGGCGTCGGACTCGACCGACTTGGACGGCTTCTGCCTTCCTCATGGGGGTGCCGCCGGCGGCTACTGGGGAAATCTCAAGGCCTACCTGGTCTCGCTGCTCAAGGCCTACTGGGGCGATGCCGCCACCCCCGACAACCAATTCGCCTTCGACCACCTTCCCCGCCTCACCGGGGACCACTCCACCTACCAGAGCACCCTGGGCATGGTGGATGGGGGGGTGAAGGGGTTCTTCGTCCTGGGTGAGAACCCAGCCGTGGGCTCCGCCCACGGCACCCTGCACCGCCGGGGGCTGCGCAACCTGGACTGGCTCGTGGTCCGCGACCTGTACGAGATCGAGACCGCGAGCTTCTGGTACGACTCGCCGGAGGTGGCCGCCGGCGAAGTCCGGAGCGAGGAGATCGGCACCGAGGTGTTCCTCCTGCCCGCCGCGGCCCACACCGAGAAGGACGGAAGCTTCACCAACACCCAGCGGCTGCTCCAGTGGCATGAGCGGGCCATAGATCCGGCGGGAGACCGGCGGTCCGACCTCTGGTTCGCCTACTGGCTGGGCCGGCGGATCCGCGAGAAGCTGGCGGGGCGGCACCGAGATCGTGACCGCCCGCTCCTGGACCTCACCTGGGAGTACCCCTTGGAGGGCGAGCAGCAGGAGCCCAAGGCGGAGGCGGTCCTGAGGGAGATCAGCGGCGTGGCGGCGGACGGAAGCCCGCTCCCCGGTCTGGGGGCGCTGCGCGACGACGGCAGCACCAGTTCGGGCGCCTGGATCTACTGCGGGGCGTTCGCCGGGGGCCAGAATCAGGCCGCCCGCCGCCGGCCTCATTGGGAGCAGAGCTGGGTGGCGCCGGAGTGGGGCTGGGCCTGGCCGATGAACCGCAGGGTGCTGTACAACCGGGCGTCGGCCGACCCCTCCGGACAGCCCTGGTCGGAGCGCAAGCGCTACCTCGCCTGGGACCCGGAGCAGGGGCGTTGGACGGGGCCGGACGTTCCCGACTTCCCCGTCGATCGCGCCCCCACCTACAAGCCGCCGCCCGGCGCGTCGGCCGAGAACTCGCTCCCCGGGGACCGGCCGTTCGTCATGCAGGCGGACGGCAGGGGCTGGCTGTTCGCGCCCAGCGGGCTGCTCGATGGCCCGTTACCCACCCACTACGAGCCACAGGAGTCGGTGACGCGCAATCCCCTCTACGAGCAGGAGGCCAACCCCGCTCGGCAGCGCTTCCTGCGTCCCGACAACCCCTACCACCCGACCGCCGGAGAGGAGGGCGCGGACCGCTTCCCCTTCGTGATGACCACCTACCGGCTCACCGAGCATCACACCGCTGGAGGAATGAGCCGCTTCCTGACCCGGCTGAGCCAGCTCCAACCGGAGATGTTCTGCGAGGTGAGCCCTGAGCTGGCCGAGCTTCGGCAGCTCCGGCCCGGTGGGTGGGCGACCATCGTCACGGAGAGAGCTTCGATCGAGGCCCGGGTCCTGGTCACCGCCCGCGTCACCCCGCTTCGGGCCCAGGGCCGCCAGGTGCACCAGGTCGGGCTCCCCTACCACTGGGGCAGCCGCGGGCTGGCGCGGGGCGACTCCGCCAACGACCTCTTCCCCCTGGTCCTGGACCCCAACGTCCACATCCAGGAGGTGAAGGCCGGTACCTGCGACATACGGCCCGGTCGGCGCGCGGATCAGGCGCCGTCGTGACCGCTGGTCCGCGGCAAGCGCCAGTGGCTCTGCCGTTGTGGCAGGCCGGGGGAACTCGGATGGGGTTCTTCACCGACAGCTCGGTCTGCATCGGTTGCAAGGCCTGCGAGGTGGCCTGCAAGGAGTGGAACGGGGTACCCGACTCCAAACCGGCCTGGAGCGGCAACTCCTACGACAACACGCTCCGGCTGGGGGCCGACAGCTGGCGCCACGTGGCCTTCGTCGAACGGGTCCGCCAGGACGATGCGGCCGGGATGCGGTGGCTCATGAGCTCCGACGTGTGCAAGCACTGCACCCGGGCCGCCTGTCTCGAGGTCTGCCCGACTGGGGCCATCTTCCGATCTGAGTTCGGGACGGTGGTGGTTCAGGACGACGTCTGCAACGGTTGTGGCTACTGCGTCGTCGCCTGCCCCTTCGGAGTGATCGAGCGCCGCGAGGATGACGGCCGGGCCTTCAAGTGCACCCTCTGCTACGACCGGCTCAAGGTCGGGGAGCAGCCCGCCTGTGCCAAGGCTTGCCCGACGGCGTCGATCCAGTTCGGTCCGGTGGACGAGCTGCGAGAGGCGGCCAGAACCCGACTGGAGCAGGTGCGAGCTCAGCCGGGAGGCGAGGAGGCGCGCCTCTACGGGGCCGACGAGGCGGACGGCGTGGGAGGCTTCGGCGCCTTCTTCCTCCTGCTCGACCGGCCCGAGGTGTACGGCCTCCCACCCCGGCCGGAGTACCGCCGCCGGGACGTGGTCACCATGTGGGGAGCGGCGTCGGTGGCCGCCTGGCTGCTGGTGGGCGGCCTGGCCGGAACCTTGAGATGGCGGCGGTAGTGGGGCGCGAGGAGCCCGTGGAGAGGCCGCTGGTGCCCCGGGAGCGGCCTCGCTCCTACTACGGTCTGCCGATCGTGCGGCGCCCGGCCTGGACCTGGGAGGTGCCCCTCTACTTCTTCACCGGAGGGACCGCCGGTGCCCTGGCCGCGGTCTCGATCCTGGCCCGCTGGAACGGCCAGCACCGGCTGGGCCGGCGCGCTCGCCGGATGGCGCTGGCGGGAGCGATGGTGAGCCCGGTCCTGCTGATCTCGGACCTTGGGCGTCCGGCCCGATTCCTCAACATGCTGAGGGTAGTGCGGCCGACCTCCCCCATGAGCCTTGGGAGCTGGACCCTGGCCGGCTTCGGGACCGCTCTCGGGATGGCCGAGGCGGCGGATCTGGCCGGCCTCCCGGTGGCGGTGACCGGAACTATGGAGGGGGCGGCGGGCATTCTCGGCCCGATTCTCGCCAACTACACGGCGGTGCTCCTGGGCGACACCGCCAACCCCATCTGGCGCGGGGGACGTCACCTCCTGCCCTTTGCCTTCTCCGGGAGCTCGCTGGCGGCCGCGGGCGGAGCGCTCTGCTTGGCCGGCCCGGGGGAGGGAAGCGCAGCGGCCCGCCGGATGGTGGTCGTCGGTACGGCGCTGGAGCAGGCCTCCTTCCTTGCCATGGAGTCCCAGATGGGGCCGCTCGCAGAGCCCTACCGGACCGGGAGCGGGGGGCGTCTCGCCCGGGCCCACAGGCGGACCTCCTGGGCAGGGGTGCTGCTGGTGCTCGCCGGAGGACGGAGCCCACTCCTGCACCGGGTTGGGGGAGCTCTCGCCCTGGGGTCCTCCGCCCTCCTGCGTCAGGCCGTCTACCGGGCGGGGTTCCAGGCCGCGGACGACCCTGGGTATCTGGTGGAGAGCCAGCGGCCCTGACGACAGCGGGAGCGGCGCCCGATCCCAGCCCACCCTTGGGCCCGGGCGGAGGAACTGCAGCCGCACCGCGAGCTGGAGGGCCAGCACCTTGCCGCTGGCGATATGGGAGAGGGATCAGCGGCGCCATCCGCCGCGGGCTGCCTCACGGGGGCTCCGCCGGAGCCCTCCTCCGCATCCCGCGTTCGAGCCGCCGCGGGGGGGCTGAAGCGCAGGCAGGCGAGGCGGACAACCCCGCCGAGCGGATCGGCTGGTAGAGCGGCTCAACCGGGAGAATCGCCCCGCGGAGCCCAGCGGGCGGCGAGCAGCAGGCACTCCCCCTACGCCGACCACTCCAAAGGCTCAACCTGGGTCGAGGGAAGGGGACGGGTCAGGGTTGGGAACTGCTGAGCCGGATAAGACACTAGGCGGCGTACAGGTGTATCATGGGGCGTGATGAAGCTGAGCGAATGGGCTCGAACCCAGGGTGTTCACCCCCGGACCGCCCTGCGCTGGTT
>JAJYET010000026.1 GCA_021785655.1 bacterium
CTGGGAGGGCTACAACTACGAGGACGCCATCCTCATCTCCGAGTCGGTGGTGCGGGACGACAAGTACACCTCCATCCACATCGAGGAGTTCGAGGTGGAGGTGAGGGACACCAAGCTCGGACCGGAGGAGGTCACCCGGGACCTGCCCAACGTCTCCGAGGAGAGCCTCCGGAACCTGGACGAGCGCGGCATCGTCTACGTGGGCGCCGAGGTCCAGCAGGGGGACATCCTGGTGGGCAAGACGACCCCCAAGGGGGAGTCCGAGCTCTCCGCCGAGGAGCGCCTGCTGCGGGCCATCTTCGGCGAGAAGGCCAAGGAGGTGCGCGACAGCTCCCTGCGGGTCCCCCACGGGGAGCGCGGGGTGGTGGTGGACATCAAGCACTTCAGCCGGGCCGGGAAGGACGAGCTGCCCGCCGGGGTGAACGAGCTGATCCGGATCTATGTCGCCCAGAAGCGGAAGATCGCCCAGGGAGACAAGATGGCCGGGCGCCACGGCAACAAGGGGGTCATCGCCCGGATCCTTCCGATCGAGGACCTGCCCTTCCTGCCTGATGGCACGCCGGTGGAGATCGTGCTCAACCCCCTCGGGGTGCCCAGCCGAATGAACCTCGGCCAGGTGCTGGAGACCCACCTCGGCTGGGCGGCGGCGGCGCTGGGAATCAAGGTGGCCACCCCGGTCTTCGACGGCGCCTCGGAGTCCCAGATCGAGGACGAGCTGGAGCGGGCCGGCCTGCCCCGGGATGGCAAGACCATCCTGAGGGACGGGCGCACCGGCGAGCCCTTCGAGAAGCCCATCACCGTTGGTGTGATCTACATGCTCAAGCTGGCCCACCTGGTGGAGGACAAGATCCACGCCAGGAGCACGGGGCCCTACAGCCTTGTCACCCAGCAGCCGCTGGGCGGCAAGGCCCAGTTCGGGGGCCAGCGCTTCGGCGAGATGGAGGTGTGGGCGCTGGAAGCCTACGGCGCCAGCCACATCCTGCAGGAGATCCTGACCATCAAGTCGGACGACATCGTGGGCCGGGTCAAGGCCTACGAGGCGATTGTCAAGGGCGACAACACCCTCGACGCCGGGGTCCCGGAGTCCTTCCGGGTCCTGGTCAAGGAACTCGAGGGGCTAGCCCTGGGGGTGGAGATCATGTCTGAGAACGAGGAGCAGATCGTGTTCACGGAGGATGACATGCCCGACATGCCCCTCGGTCTGGGGATCAACCTCGAACGGGACGAGCGGGACGACGCCGAGGACCTCGGGCGCTGAGGGTGCTCTGCCCCCGACTTCCCCGCCTGACCCCAACTCCCGCCGCGCGACCACGCCGCGACCTCATCCACCCATTCGCCAGGAGGCGGACAAGCCTTGCTCAAGCTTGAGAACTTCGACGCCCTGAAGCTGTCCCTCGCCAGCCCCGAGATGATCCTCTCGTGGTCCCATGGGGAGGTGACCAAGCCCGAAACCATCAACTACCGCACCCTCCGCCCGGAGCGGGACGGGCTCTTCTGCGAGAAGATCTTCGGGCCCACCAAGGACTGGGAGTGCCACTGCGGCAAGTACAAGCGGTACCGCTACAAGGGCATCATCTGCGACAAGTGCGGGGTCGAGGTGACCCGCAGCAAGGTGCGCCGGGAGCGCATGGGGCACATCCGCCTCGCGAGTCCGGTGTCGCATGTCTGGTACTTCAAGGGCATCCCCAGCCGCCTGGGCCTGCTCCTGGATATGTCACCGCGCAACCTGGAGAAGGTGCTCTACTTCGCCAACTACATCGTCACCAAGGTGGACGAGGCCAAGCGCGAGGAGCTGCTGGCCCAGTTCGACCCCCACAACAGCCAGCGGATCGCCGAGCTGGAGCAGGCGGCGGAGCAGGAGGCGACAGCCTTCATCACCGAGCGGACCGCCAGGGCGGCCGAGGTGGAGGAGGAGGCGGGCAAGCGGGCCGAGTCGCTGTTGGCCACCGCTGAGACCCAGCGCGAGGAGCTCGAGGAGCAGGCCGAGCAGTTGACCCGGAGGGCGGAGGCCGGCCTGGGCAAGAAGGCCCCCTCTGACTTCGTGCTGAAGGTCGGAGAGGATCGGCAGGTGGTGGTCAAGAAGGGAGCCCAGCTGGCCGAGTCCCACCTCGAGGAGATCTCAACCGCGGTTGCCGAGCTGATCTCGAAGGTCAGCGGGTCGGCGGCCACCGAGGCCGGGCGGGTGCGCTCGGAGGCCGCCGCCGAGGCCGCCGGTCTGCGCCAGGAGGCGGAGGAGCGCCAGGCGGCCGGCGCCGCGGTGGGGGACGAGGAGATGGCCCGGGTGCGGGCGGAGCTGGAGGAGGCGGGCGAGAAGCTGCGCCAGCTGGCTCCGCGGCAGCTGCTCAGCGACGCCGATTATCGGGAGTACACCGAGAAGTTCGGCTCGGTGTTCCGGGCCGCCATGGGGGCCGCCGCGATCAAGGAGATGCTGGACCAGCTCGACCTGGCCGCGGAATCGGCTCACCTCAGGGAGGAGCTGACGTCCACCAGCGGTCAGCGCCGCCAGAAGGCGGTGAAGCGCCTTAGGGTGGTCGAGGCCTTCCGGAAGAGTGAGACCCGCCCCACGTGGATGATCCTCGAGGTGCTGCCGGTCATTCCCCCGGAACTGCGGCCGATGGTGCAGCTGGATGGGGGGCGGTTCGCCACCTCCGACCTCAACGACCTCTACCGCCGGGTCATCAACCGTAACAACCGCCTGAAGAGGCTTCTGGAGCTCGGTGCCCCCGAGATCATCGTGCGCAATGAGAAGCGGATGCTTCAGGAGGCGGTGGACGCCCTCATCGACAACGGCCGGCGCGGCCGGGCCATCACCGGAACCGGCAACCGCAAGCTGAAGTCCCTCTCGGACATGCTCAAGGGGAAGCAGGGGCGCTTCCGTCAGAACCTGCTCGGCAAGAGGGTGGACTACAGCGGTCGCTCGGTGATCGTGGTAGGTCCGGAGATGAAGTTGAACCAGTGCGGTCTGCCCAAGCGGATGGCGCTGGAGCTCTTCAAGCCCTTTGTGATGCGGGAGCTGGTGAGCCAGGGCTTCACCCAGAACATCAAGAGCGCCAAGCGCATGGTCGAGCGGGCGCGGCCCGAAGTCTGGGACGTCCTGGACCAGGTGATCCAGGACCACCCGGTGCTGCTCAACCGGGCGCCCACCCTGCACCGGTTGGGGATCCAGGCCTTCATGCCGATTCTGGTGGAGGGGTCTGCGATCCAGATCCATCCGCTGGTCTGCACGGCCTTCAACGCCGACTTCGACGGCGACCAGATGGCGGTCCACGTGCCGCTGTTCAGTGGCGCCATCGCCGAGGCCAAGAACCTCATGATGTCGTCCAACAACATCCTCTCGGCCAGCGACGGCAACCCGGTGGTGGCCCCCACCCAGGACATGGTTCTGGGTGCCTACTGGCTGACCGCCCTGGAGGTTCCTCTGGCGCAGGCCGACGCGGAGCGGGTGCATCGATACAGCTCCCCGGCGGAGGTGATCCTGGCCTACGACACCAAGGCGGTGGGGCTGCACGAGCCGATTCGGGTCAGGATGGCGCGCGATCGGGTGGAGCTGGGGTGGACCGGCGAGGGGGAGTCGGCCAGTGTGCTCACCACCCCCGGACGGGTGATCTTCAACGAGGTCCTGCCCCTGGGGCGCCCGGTGCGCGAGGGGTCGGACGCCTCCCCCATGGTCTTCCAGAACCGGGTCTTCGATCGCAAGGAGCTCCGGGCGCTGGTCGCCATCTGCTACCGCCTGTATGGCAACGAGGTCACGGCGGAGGTGGTGAACGACATCAAGCGGCTGGGCTTCGGCTACGCCACCAAGTCGGGGACCACCATCTCGGCCATGGACATCAAGACCCCACCGGAGAAGGCCGAGATCATCGCCAGGTCGGAGAAGGCCGTCGACGAGGTCAGCCTCCAGCACCGGCGAGGACTGATCACCGAGGACGAGCGCTACGGGAAGACGGTGGAGATCTGGACTCAGGCCACCGAGTCGGTGACCCAGGCCACCGTGGCCCACTTTGATCCCTTCTCGTCGGTGATGATGATGTCGGAGTCCGGCGCTCGGGGCACGGTCCAGCAGATCCGCCAGCTGGCGGGCATGCGCGGGCTGATGGCGGACCCCACCGGCCGGATCATCGACATGCCCATCAAGGCCAATTTCTCCGAGGGGCTCCAGGTGTTGGAGTACTTCATCTCCACCCACGGAGCTCGCAAGGGACTGGCCGACACGGCCCTCCGCACCGCCGACTCCGGGTACCTCACCCGGAGGCTGGTCGACGTGGCCCAGGACGTCATCGTCCGGGAGGAGGACTGCGGTACCAGCAACGGCATCTGGGTCAGTGATCTGAGCCAGGAGGGCGAGCCCTTCGAGGAGCGGATCGCAGGCCGGGTGGCGGCGGCGGACGTGGTCGCGCCGGATGGAAGGGTCCTGGTGGCGGCGGGGGAGGAGATCTCCGACCCGCTGGCGGCGGAGATCTCCGCTCTGGGGCTGGAGCGGGTGCGGGTCCGCAGCGTTCTCACCTGCGGGGCCACCCGGGGGGTGTGCCGGCGCTGCTACGGCCGCAACCTCGCCACCGGCAAGCTGGTGGAGATAGGGGAGGCGGTGGGGATCATCGCCGCCCAGTCCATCGGGGAGCCGGGAACTCAGCTCACCATGCGAACCTTCCACACAGGTGGAGTCGCCGGACTGGACATCACCCAGGGGCTGCCGCGGGTCGAGGAGCTCTTCGAGGCCCGCATTCCCAAGGGCAAGGCCGTCCTCGCGGAGGCCGGCGGGCTGGTCGAGATCCTGCGCACCGACGCCGGTCGCAAGGTGCGGGTGGCGAGCCGCGAGGAGTTCGACGCCGCGCACACGGTGGAGGCGGGATTGGAGCTGCTGCCGGAGATCGCCGAGGGCGCCCTGATCGGCGAGGGCCAACTGCTGGCAGCGGGCACCCGGGATGGCAAGCCCGTTTCCCTGCAGGCCCGGATCGGGGGCCGAGTGGCGGAGGTCCGCCGCGCGAAGGCCGGAACCGAGGTTCGGATCCGGGCCCTGGAGGAGGAGGTCAAGGAATACCCCATCCCCCACGGGGCCCAGCTGCGCGTGGCCGATGGAGACCAGGTGCGGGCGGGCGATGCCCTGACGGCGGGATCGGTGAGCCCCCAGGAGCTGCTCTACATCAGTGGGCGCGAGGCGGTCCAGGAGTACCTGGTGCGCGAGGTGCAGAAGGTGTACCGCTCCCAGGGGGTGGACATCAACGACAAGCACATCGAGGTGATCGTCCGCCAGATGATGCGCAAGGTGCGGATCGAGTCCGGGGGGGACACCGAGCTGCTCCCCGGTGAGATCGTCTCCCAGTGGGAGTACGACCAGGCCAACGCCGAGATCCTGGCTGAGGGTGGCGAGCCGGCGATCGCCGCCACCGTCCTCCTGGGGCTGATCAAGGCGGCGCTCAACACCGCCAGCTGGCTGTCGGCGGCCTCCTTCCAGGAGACCACGAGGGTCCTCACCGAGGCGGCCATCTCCGGCAAGGTGGACCGACTCACCGGCCTCAAGGAGAACGTGATCATCGGCAAGCTGATCCCGGCGGGGACCGGCCTCGACTACTACCGCAAGTTGCGGGAGGAGGCGGCCCGCTACCTGGCGGAGTCCGAGGCGCTGGTCGAGCCGGTGGTCCTGGACGGTGAGGAGCTCAACCAGTTCGAGGAGCCGGCCGAGGTGCCGGTGCTGGACCAGGCCGTTGAGTGAACCCCTGGGGTCCGGCCCGGGCCGGACCTCGGGGGCTCTCCCCCGCCCCAGACTGGAGGTGGGGATCGACTGCCTGGATCCGATCGCGCTGGCGCCATTCTGGCTTCGCGCCCTCGGCTATCCACGGGCCAGCGGGCTCGGGGACCCCTATCTGGACCTGGTGCCCCCTCCGGGAGGGGTACCGGTCTTCCTCCAGCGTGTGGAGGAGGCCAAGGCGGTCAAGAACCGGGTCCACCTCGACCTCTTCACCGCCGACCCCGAGCAGCTGGTGGCGGAGCTGCTGGGGGCCGGCGCCACCCTGGTCGGGGCTCCATTCGGGGGCGACCCGTGGGAGTGGCAGGTGATGGCGGACCCGGAGGGGAACGAATTCTGCGTCTGCCGGGAGAAACCCTAGGCTGCTCCGGGGCCCCTCAGGAGAGGTCGAGGATCGCTGTCCTCACATCCGACATGTCCATGAGGGTCCACTTACCCCCGATGCGCCCCCAGCCACTGTGCTTGCCGCCGGCGCCACCGAAGGGCATGTTGATGTCCCAGTAGTCGGTGGTGTCGTTCACCACCACCTGCCCGACCTGCAGGTGCTCAGCGAAGTGGAACGCCCTCGCCAGGTCGCGGGTGAAGACCGCCGCCTGCAGCCCGAGATCGTCCTGATTGGCGAGCCCCAGGAGTTCCGCGTCGTCAGCGGCCACGGTGACGGGGAGAAGGGGACCGAACGACTCCTCCTGAAACGCCGCCATGCCCGGAGTCACCTGGTCCATGATCGTGAACTCGTAGTACAGGTCGGTCGGCATCCCTGACCGGCGCTCTCCCCCGGTCACCACCCGGGCTCCCTGCTGGCGGCCGTCGTGGATGTGACGGTCCATCTTGGCCGCCACCCCGGAGTTGTTCAACGGTCCGAGGTTGACCTGGGGGTCGAAGGGGTCGCCCAGCCGGACCTTCTGGGCCTCTGCCGCGCACGCCTCCAGGAAGTCCCGGTGGACCTGCCGGTGGACCAGCGCCCGCTCGGTGGCGCAGCAGACCTGCCCCGAGCACATGTAGGCTCCGTACACCGCCGCCCGGGCGGCCCGCTCCACGTCGGCGTCGGCGCAGACGACGATGGGGCCGTTCCCCGAGCACTCCATGATGGTCCGGCGGAGCCCGGCCAGGGCCTGGATGCGAGCGCCGGTGACTGATGAGCCGATGAAGCCGATGGCGTCGAACCCCGGCTCCTCAAGCATCATCTCGCCCACCGGCCCCGCCCCGGGGAGAACACTGACCAGGCCGGGAGGCAGGCCGGCCTCCTCAAAGGCCCTGGTCGCCGCCAGCACCGCGGCGCAGGTGTGAGCGGGCGGCTTGACCACCAGGGCGTTGCCGGTCGCCAGGCCCGGGGCCGTGAACTCCGCCATCATCAGGACCGGGAAGTTCCATGGGGTGATGATGGCCCAGGTGCCCACTGGTCGCCGGAAGGTGACCATGCGCTTATGGGGGTCCCGCACCGGGAGCGTCTCGCCATTGAGACGAACGGCGTCCTCGGCATGGAGATGGAAGAGCTGGGCCGCCTCCTCGATGTCCGCCACCGACTCCGCCAGGGGCTTGCCCTGCTCCAAGGTCTGGAGCCGGGCAAGGTCGTCGCGGCGCCCCAGGAGCGCGTCCCCGATCCGGTGGCAGACCTCGGCCCGCTGGAAGGCGCCGACCTCGGCCCACTCCCCCTGGGCGTGGCGCGCCATCCGTACCGCCCGGGCGATGTGTTCGCGCTCCGGGACCGGCACCTCCGCGACCAACTCCCCGGTCACCGGGCTCACCAGGGGCAGGTGCTCTCTGGTGTCCTCGCTGGCGCCCCCCAGATAGAGGCGGAGGCGGAGCGGCTCGGGGCCGAGAGCGGAGCGGGCCTGGGCGGCCAGGGGGGTTGGCGTCATGGGTCTCTCCTGTCTTGTTCATGCGGCCCCCGGTCCGGGGGATGGGTCAACGTTGCTGCAGCCGCTTCTCCACCACGTCGCGAAGGCCATCGCCCATGACATTGATGGCGATCACCGTGCCCACGATGAGGAGGGCCGCCGGCCAGAGCTCCCACCAGTACCCGTTGAAGAGGTTGCTGATGCCGGTGGTGAGCATCTGCCCCCAGCTGGTGGCCGGTGGCGGCACCCCCAGGCCGAGGAAGCTGATCGAGGCGAAGGTCAGGATCGCATCAGCCACCTTGAGGGTGGCGTTCACCACCACCACGCCCAGGGAGTTGGGGAGTAGATGTCGGAAGATGATCTGCCACGGCCCGCTCCCGAAGCACCGCGCCGCGGCCACGTAGTCCCGGGTGCGCAGGCTGAGCACCTCGCCCCGCACCAGCCTGGCGGTGGAGAGCCAGCTGACCGAGGCGATGGCCAGGATGATGATGGGCAGCGAGGGCTGCACCAGGGCCGCCAGCAGGACCACGAAGAAGAGGAAGGGGATGGACAGCATGGCGTCCACCACCCGCATCATGAAGGCGTCGGCGACCCCGCCCAGGAACCCGGCCAGGGCGCCCCAGAGGGTGCCAAACCCGGTCGCGATGGCCGCCACCGCCAGGGCGACCTCGATCGTCGCCTGGCCGCCGACCATCAGTCGCCCGAGGATGTCACGCCCCTCGGGGCTGGTGCCCAGGAGGTGGGCCGCTGAGGGGGTGAGGTTGCCGTTGAGCAGGTTGGTGGAGACCTGGTCGGTCTGGTAGATGAAAGGGCCCAGAAAGGAGAAGAGGACCACCAGGGCGAGGAATGCCGCCCCCCCGAGGGCGATCCGGTTCTTGGCGTAGACGCGCAGGTTCTCCAGCAGGTGGTTGGGCGGCGTCCAGGCCTCCTCCCAGGCCAGCTCGGCCGCCTCCCCCGGTCCGAGGGCGGCGGGTGTGGCCGCGGCCAGGGAGGGCGCGGTGGCCAGAGGTTCGTCCCGAGCTTCAGCCATAGCGGATCCTGGGGTCCAGCACCATGTAGAGGATGTCGGCCACCAGGTTGCCGACCACGACCGCGGAGCTGATCAGAAGGATGACCCCCAGGAGGACCGGGTAGTCGCGGTCCTGGGAGGCGTTCCAGAACAAAAGGCCCATGCCTGGATAGTCAAAGAGCGCTTCCACGATGAGCGAGCCGCTGATCACGTAGGGGAAGCTGATCCCCACCAGGCTCACGGTGGGAAGGAGCGAGTTGCGCAAGACGTGGCGGGTGAGGATCCTCCGCCAGCTGGAGCCCTTGGCCTTGGCGGTGCGGACGTAGTCCTCCAGCAGGTTGTCGATGACCGCCGAGCGCATGTAGCGGCTGTAATAGGCGACGTTGCCCAGCATCAAGGTCCCCACCGGCAGCACCAGGGCCGAGACGTCCGCCCCGAAGGAGGTGCCAAAGTGGATGGCCGTCGGGGGGAAGACGTTGAACTCGATGTTGAAGAGGATGATCCCGATCACCCCGAGAAGGAAGCTGGGCATGGAGTAGAGCGCCAGCAGGACGAAGGAGAGGCCGTAGTCCACATCCCGGTTGCGCCGCACCCCCTGGAGCAGCCCCAGGGGGATGGAGATCGCGATCGCCAGGAAGAGGGCGATCCCGACCAGCAACAGGTCGCGGGGGAAGTACTCCCCGAGCAGCGTCGCCACCGGGGAATTCAGCTTGTACGAGTACCCCAGGTTGCCATGGAGGGCGTTGCCCAGCCAGATGGCGTACTGAACGAAGATCGGCTTGTTCAACCCCTCCTGGATGGCCAGCTGGGCCACCTCGTGGGGGCTGGCCTTGGGTCCGAGCTGGGCTCGGACCAACCCGCCCGGAAGGAGGTGGAGGAGCGAGAAGACCAGAAGCGAGACCAGCAGCAGGACCAGGAGTGCCTGCCCCAGGCGGCGCAAGAGGTAGCGGGTCACGGCAGTTCCGGGCTGGACATGGGCAGCATTCTCACGCCCTCAGCCCCAGTCCCGGTGAAACACCACCCGGCCGTCGACCATGGTGATTTCCACCCGGGCTTCGGGCAGCCGATCCGCGGGGATGGTGAAGGGGTCCTGGGCCAGCACCACCAGATCCGCCGCCTTGCCGGCCTCCAAGGTGCCGCTCAGATGCTCTAGGTGGTTGACATAGGCCGAGCCGGCGGTGAAGGCCGAGAGGGCCGTGGTCAGGGGGAGTCGCTGCTCGGGGAGGAAAGCGGGCAGAGGCGGAGGACCCCCTTCCGCGTCCGCGGGAGCACGGCGGGTGGTCGCCACGGCGATCTCCGCCAGCGGGTTGGCGGATGAGACCGGCCAGTCCGAGCCCCCCGCGAGGACCGCTCCCAAATCGACCAAATCCCGGAACGGGTACTGGTGCGGCGACCGCGCCGCGCCCAGGAAGGGGATGGTCAAGTCGTCCATCTGCGGCTCGTGGCAAGCCCAGAAGGGCTGCATGTTGGCCACCACCTGGAGCTGGTGGAAGCGGTGAAGGTCCGCCGGGTCGACGAGCTGGATGTGGGCGATGTGGTGGCGGAGGTCCCGTCCACCCCCTTCGGCCGCGCTGGCCACCGCGTCCAGGGCCACCCGGACGGCCCGGTCGCCGATGGCGTGAAAGTGCACCTGGAAGTCGTTGCGGTGCAGGGCCGAGGTGGCCGCCGCGGCCATTTCGGGGTCCAGGAAGAGGTGTCCCCGGTGGCCCGGAGGCGGGCCGCCGGGGAGAGGGACGTAGGGCTCGAGCAGTGCCGCGGTGAAGGTCTCCAGCACCCCGTCCAGCATGATCTTGACACTGCCGGCATCGAGCCCGGCCTCCGCCAGGCGCCGCCGGCGAAGAGCCAGCTCCTCGACCTGCTCCAGGCCGGCCTCCCGCTCCCACCAGAGGGCCAAACGCACCCTGGCGGTGAGCTCCCCGGCCCCCGCCAGGGCTACGTAGGCCGCCTCGTTCTCCGGGTCCACCATGGCGTCCTGCCAGCCGGCGATCCCCAGGCTGTGGAGGTGGGACTGGGCCTGGCGCAGGGCGGCCAGGCTCTCCGCGGCGGTGGGCCGGGGAACCAGCCGCTCCACCAGCTCCATGGCGCCCTCGTGCAGGGTCCCCTGGGGGTTCCCGCCCTCGTCCCGCTCGATCCTCCCGTGCGGGGGATCAGGGGTCGCGGTCTCGATCCCGGCCAGCCGGAGGGCGGCCGAGTTTACCCAGGCGCTGTGCCCGTCTCGGTTGGTGAGGTACGCCGGACGGCCAGCGGTCACCTGGTCCAGAAGGTGCCGGTCCGGGGTGCCCCGAGGAAAGAGCTCCATCGACCAGCCCTTGCCGACGACCCAGCCGAGATCCGGATGCGAGGCGAGGTGCGCTCTGACCCTCTCCTGGCACTCACCGGGGGATCGCGCTCCCTCCAGGTCGCAGCTGCGCTGTTGCAGCCCCCCGCCGACGGGGTGGCAGTGGGAGTCGTGGAAGGCCGGAAGAACCGCCCGCCCCCTTAGGTCCAACTGCTCGGCCCCGGGGGCGGAGACCTCCCTGACTCGGGAGAGTGCCCCGGCGGCCGCGATTTTGCCGTCGCGAACCGCCAGGGCCTCAACCCACGGCTGCTCGGGCCGGCCGGTCCAGATCGGACCACCGGCGATCAGCAGATCGGTTCGAGGCTGCAACAGGGGTGTCCGGGGCTAGCTCACGAAGTACCAGCTGGAGGGGTGATAGTTGGCGTAGGGGTTGAGTGGGTACCAGCCGCGCAGGCTGTTCTTGGCCACCACGATCTCGTAATCCGCCAGCGGCCACCAGAGGGAGGCTTCGTCCTTGGAGAGGTAGTTCTCGGCGTTGTAGAGGGGGGTGAGGCCGGGCTGGGTGTGGGCGGCCGTGATCAGCTGCTGGGCCTGCGAGGAGTTGTAGCCGCCAGCCCAGTAGTTGCCCTGGCCGAACTGGTTGCCACCCACCGGAAGGATCTCGTACTGGCCGAAGTCCCACATGAAGCCGCTGTAGGCCAGCAGCCCCCAGTTGCAGGGGGGCGACGAGGGGCAGACACCGCCGATCGAGAACATGGTGTTCTCGGTCTGTCCGTCCAGGTTGATCCCGACCCCCGCCGACTTCGCCGCCGTGGCGAAGGCCTCGACCTGGGCGAGGAAGCTGGGCGTGCCGGTGGAGTACATGAAGAGGAAGCTGAGCTGCTTGCCCTTCGGAATCCCTGCCCCGCACTCGTTGCCGGCGGTTCCCGGCCGGGAGCAGATGTCCACCCCGCTGGATCCCTGGGTCCAGCCGTGGCTGGCGAGGAGTTGCTTGGCAGAGCTGATGCTGTACGGGTAGGGGTCCGAGGTGGTCTGGGGGCTGACGTACGGGGAGTTGGGGTAGACCGGAGCCGGTCCATAGTCGGGAAGGCCGAAGCCATGCAGAGTCTTCTGCAGGTAGAGCGGCTCGTTGATGAGGTGCTGCAGGGCCTGGCGGATGTAAAGCTGCTTGACCAGCGGTCCCCAGGTCTTGCTGGTAAAGCCGAGCTCGACAGTCTCGTTGTAGAAGACCGGCCAGGGCGCGGTGGTGTAGCCGTGCTGGTGGAAGTAGCTGGCCAGCGTGAGGTCGGTGAAGGGCAGGAATCCGTAGTCGATGGCTCCCGAGCGCAGGGCGTCGACCTCGGCCGTGTCGGACTGGAAGCTGTAGACCGAGTAGCCGCTCAGCTGGGGCTTGCCGGCTCCCGTGTAGTGGGTGTTGGCGGAGAACTGAGCGGTGTAGGTGGTGGGGTCGAACGACTTGATGACCCAGGGGCCGTCCACCACCTTCCAGATGGGATTGGTGGAGTAGGTGCTCAGCTTCTCGGACTGGCCGTACAGGAAGTTGAAGACACTCTTGGCGCCTGAGCTGGTGGCGGCGTTGTTGCCCACCTGGCAGCTGAGGCAGGTCTTGTCCCACGCCTGCTGCGGCAGGGGGTAGATCCAGGTCAGCTGGTTGTCGGTGAACCAGGTGGGGTTGTAGGCCTGGTTGAGGTTGAGGGTGAACTGGTAGGGGCTGTTGAGCGTGACCGAGCTCACGTCGTCCGGCATCTCGCCGGGGATGTAGGCGCCATCCTTGTTCTTGCCGGCGCTCAGGAGCTGGAAGAAGAACTGCACGTCGGCGGTGGTCACCGGGGTGCCATCCGACCAGGTGTAGCCCGGCTTCATGGTCACGGTCACGGTGCGGTTGCCGTTGGAATAAACGGGCGGGTTGGCGATGGAGAGCTGGTAGTTGATGCCCGTCTGCCCCGCGCCTCCGGCGAAGTACAGGGGCCGCCACATCCCGCCCTCGATGTTGGAGTTCCAGTCCTCGTAGTTGGCCTGGTTCTCGATGGGGAACATCCAGGAGAAGTCCTCCCCGATGGGGAGGGCGTAGCTGGCGGTGCCGCCGGCTACGGGAGTTCCGCCGCTCGGGGGTGTCTGGGCGATGTTCGTCGGAACCGGGGGCGGCGAGGTGGAGGCGCCGCCGCAGGCCGCGACCAAGAGCCCCAGCCCCGCCAGCAGACCCGCCCCGAGGACCGTCCGACGTCCCCTGCTCCGGTGTGCGCCCGACGGGGATGCGCCGTCACCGTGGAACCTGGCGATTCTCATCTCTCTCAACTCCTCTCCCCGGTAACCCTGGCTCGGTTGGAACACCGCCTCTTGCCATCCCAGCGGGCGCAGCTTCTCCGGCCGCTGTGCCGTCCCTGGGCCCGAAACAGCACCGGTCCCTCCCGGGAGCCACCTGGCACCTACGGCAACCTCCGACTTTAGGCCGAGGGTCAGGGCGCGGCCATGGGGCCGATCATCAAATCTGGGTCCTGCGATTTGTGGTCCCGCCACAATCCTCCCGCCTGGCGGGTCACCTCAGTGCGCTGCCAACCTCTCCGCGACTGTCCGGCCGGAGGGCGGACGGCCCCCGCGGGCCACTCGCGAGTCCAGCCCTGCCAGCTGCCGCTGCACGTACCGGACGGCCATCCAGCGGAGGGGTTCCGGCTCCCACGGTGGGGATCGGTGCCCCACCAGCGGCAGTTGGGTGCGCTCCGACTCCCGGCCAGCGATCAGCTCGGCCAGGGTGCGGCCGAGAAGGTGGGTGGTGGCGACGCCGTGCCCGGTGTACCCGTAGGCGATCCCGAGGCCGCGACTTCGATCCAGCCTCACCTGGGGCATCCAGTCCCGGGGCATTCCCAGCACCCCGCCCCACGAGTGGGTGAATCGGACTTCAGCCAGGTCGGGAAACCACTCCCGGAACATCGCCCTCAGCCCCTCGTGGGTGGCCGGGTGGCGCTCCCGATCCTCGGAGAGAGCAGAACCGTACCCATAGGGGGCGCCACGTCCCCCGATCAGGATCCGACGGTCCGGGGTGAGGGCCAGATAGTCGACGGTGAGCCGCATCGACGAGACACAGATCCGTCTCCGCCAGTTGACCGAGGCCAGCTGGGTCTCGCTGAGAGGCTCGGTCAACTCGATGAGGGAATACACGGGGAGGATCGCCCGGTGCCAGCCGGGCAGCTGGGTCAGGTATGCCTCCAGGCCGAGGACGACGAGGTCGGCAGTCACCTCTCCGAGCCCGGTCCGGGCGGTTGCCGGCGTACCGGCCTGCAGGCTCGTGACGCCGCTCCCTTCGTAGATCTCGCCGCCCATGCGCTCCACGGCGGCGGCGAGCCCGGTGAGCAACTTCCCCGGGTGCACCGACGCCCCCTCCGGGGAGTACAGGGCGCCCTCCAGTCCGTGGACCGCCAGCTTCCGCTCCGCCTCATCGGCGCCGATGCGCTGGTAGGGGCTGCTGACGCCCCCCTGCTCCCACTCCAGCTGGGTGGCCTCCAGAGCCGGCAGCTGTCCCCGACCCCGGGCCACCAGCAGGACCCCGGCCTTCTCGTATCCCTCGATGCCCTCCCGGGAACAGAACAGCCCAATCTCGTCCACGGTGGCCCGCATCGCGCCGTGAAGCTCGGCTGCCCGAGCGGCTCCGAAGTGTCTGGCCAGAAGGGCCGGCCCGGCGTTGAGCTCGGGCACGCACCAGCTGCCGTTCCGTCCTGAGGCTCCGAACCCCACCCGCTCACGCTCCAGGACCACCACCTTGGCGGTCGGCTCCAGCCGGAGGAGGTGGTACGCCGTCCAGAGGCCGGTGAAGCCGCCGCCCACCACCACCACATCAGCCCGTCTGCTTCCCTGAAGGGGAGTGCGCGGGCCCCCGGGCGGGCTGTCGGAGACCCAGAAACCGGGGGCGAGCCGCGGCGGGACGTGGGTCACGGCGCTGATCATAGGTGTGCCCCAGGGGCCGGTGGCATTGGATTTGGTTCACAAAATAAGGGGGCAACTCTGGGCCGGGGCTACATGTCCTACGACCCCCGGGGGGGATAGAGTTGCTCATCGATGCCCAACGAGTCGCCGGCGCTCCTGGCCGCGGCGGGCCGTTGCCCCACGCGATCTCGCGCCGACGACAGCCAGGAGGGGGCCCGGCGGACGCGGCCATCCTTCCGGCGCACCCGGGCCCTGGCTCCCACCTGACCCCGCGGCGGTCGAGGGGCCAGGTGCGCGAATCGGGGTGCCCCAAGGGTTGGGGGCCGAGTTGTGTGAAGGAGATCGAAGATGAGCAGCGAGAGACCGAGCCCGGCAAATGAGCGGATCGCCGAGCTGACCGAGCGTGAGGAGCGGGAGTTCGAGCGCCGGCGGCCGCGCTCACGGGAGCTGGTGCAGCGGGCACGCGAGCACAGCCCGGGCGGGGTGCCATCCTCGTTCCAGGACAGCCCACCATTCCCCATATTCGTGGACCGCGGCGTCGGCAGCCGGGTGTGGGATGCCGACGGCAACGAGTACGTGGACTTTCACAACGGCTTCGGGGTCAACGTGGTCGGCCACGCCCACCCACTCGTGGTGGCCGCGATCGCCGAACGGGCCGGGCGTGGCACCCACTTCGCCCAACCCGGGGAGGACTTCGTGGTGGTGGCCGCGGAGCTGGCCCGGCGGTTTCAGCTACCGCAGTGGCGGTTCACCAACAGCGGCACCGAGTCCACCCTCGACGCGGTGCGCTTGGCGCGCGGGTTCACCGGCCGCGAGCGGCTGGTGAAGATCGAGGCCACCTACCACGGCCACCATGACTCCCTGATGGTGTCCGTGGAGCCGAAGCCGGAGCTCATGGGTCCGGCTGAGGCGCCCAACTCCGTGCCTCAGTCCGCCGGGATCCCCCAGGCGGTGGTGGAGCTGGTGACGGTGGTTCCCTTCAATGACCTGGCGGCCGCCGAGCGCGCCCTCGCCAGCCATCCTGAGGAGGTGGCCGGGATCATCGTCGAGCCGGCGATGATGAACATCGGAATGGTGCTGCCCGAACCGGGGTACCTTGCCGGCCTCAAGGAGATCGCCCACCGGCACGGCGCGGTGCTGATCTTCGACGAGGTCAAGACCGGGGTGACCCTCGCCTCCGGCGGGGCCACCGAGGCCTTCTCGGTGACTCCGGACATTGTCTGCCTGGCCAAGGCGATCGGCGGAGGGCTGCCCTGCGGGGCGGTCGGGGCCACCTCCGAGATCATGGAGCTGGTGGCGTCGGGCCGCATCAGCCAGATGGGAACCTTCAATGGCAACGCCCTCACCATGGCGGCCTCCAAGGCCACGCTGCTGGAGATCCTCACCCCGATGGCCTACTCCCATTTCGATGCGCTCCACGAGGTGCTGCGGGGGGGGCTGGAGCGGGTGATCCGAGACTTCGGCCTGCCCTTCCACGTCGTGGCCGTGGGAGCCAGGGGATGCGTGACGTACCGCCAGGACCCGGTCAGGAACTACCGTGACTACCTCCAGATCGACAAGAGCTACGCCTATCTCTCCTGGCTCTACCAGTCGAATCGGGGCGTGCTGATGGCTCCCGGGGCGGAGGAGAACTGGACCCTGTCGGTCCAGCACTCCGAGGAGGACGTCCGGCGCTACGTGGACAATTTCGAGGAGATGGCGAAGGCCCTGCGGGCCTGAGGGCGCGCCGAGCGCGGCCCGCCACCGCGGGCCGGCGACTGGTGCATCATCAGCCCGTGGCGAATCTCCAAGGGCGAAGCGGTCGCCTGCCGCGGTCCGGGTCCGGCCGGTGATCGACAGTCCCCTGCGGCGCACCGCTGCCTCCGGCGCCATGACGGTGGCCCAGGCGCTGCTCCTGGAGCCGCTGGCCCAGGCGGTGACCGTTTCAGGCGGCGACGGGCTGAGCCGCGAGGTGCGCTGGGCGGACGTGGTCGACATTCCCGACCCGCTCCCCTGGGTGGGGGCGGGGCAGCTGCTCCTCACTACCGGGATCAGCTGGCCGGCCGCGGAGGAGGACCAGCGGAGGCTGCTCGAGGAGTTGGCGCAGCGGGGCCTGGCAGGCGTGGTGCTGGCGGTCCCCCGGTACCTGCCCCACTTCCCGGAGGCTGCCCGCCAGGCGGCGGCACGGCTCGCTCTCCCGCTGCTTGAGCTGCCCTGGGAGGTGCCGTTCAACACGGTGACCCGGGCGGTGAACTCGGCCATCATGATGGAGCAGCTCAAGGTGATCGAGCTGGGCGCGCTGATCCACAAGGAGCTCACCCAGGCCGCGGTCACGGCGGGTAGCCTTCAGGATCTGGTCGACACCCTGGGGCGTCTAATCGACCGGGACATCACCCTCGAGGATCCCGAGGGCAAGCTCCTGGCCAGCTGGAGTGCCACCCGGCAGCCGGACGCGGTCCGGCGGGCGACTCTCGCTCACGGCGCCACTCCCAGCGAGGTGCTGGCCCACCTGGAGCGCGCCGGCTACCTGGAGCGCGTCCGTCACAGTCGGGGCCCGGTGCGCATCCCGGCGCATCCGGCCCTATCCCTGAGTGCCAGGGTGGTCTGCCCCATCTGGTTGCGCGGGGAGCTGGTCGGGACGGTCTGGATCGTGGAGGGTGACAGCGAGCTCAGTGACCTGCACCTGCGGGCCGCGGAGCACGCCGCCACCGTGGCCGCCCTCCACATCGCCAGCCAGCGCCAGGTGGCGATGGTCGAGCTGCGTCTGGGAGCGACCTTCCTCGACGCCCTGCTCGAGGGCCGGCTGGAGGCGGGGGCCTCCAGCCAGGAGCGAGCGCGGCTTCTCGGCTTCGACCCGGAGGGCGGCTACCGAGTGGGGGTGGCGTCCATGCCGGTCAAGCTGCCGCTCAGCCGCGACGATGTCCTGCGGCGGGACCGCCTCGCCGAGCGCATCCGCCAGGGGCTCTCCCTCGGCGGTGGGGTCACGGTCACCTCCACCCGGCTGAATCGGGTCGTCTTCCTGCTCCCGGGCCGGCAGGACGTGGCCCGGCTGATGGCCCACCTCTCCGACTGCTCGCTGGCGCTGGGTCGAGAGCTGGTGGGCACCGAGGGGGTCCGCCGCAGTTACCGCGAGGCGGAGGCGATCGTCGACCAGGTGCCGGTGGGCGGGGTGCGGCGCTACGAGGAGATGCTGATCCCGCGGGTCCTGGCTGGCGACGCGGAGGCCCGCCCGGCGTTCTTGGAGCAGCTGTTCGGCCCGCTCCAGCGGGTTCGCGGCGGCGAGGTTCTGGTCGCCAGCCTGGTGGCCCTGGCCCGGGAGGGGTTCCACCAGCGGCGGACCTCCTCCAGGCTGCACATCCACCCCAACACCCTGCGCTATCGGTTGGACCGCTCTCAGGACCTGCTGAAGATGGACCTGGCCGACCCCGAGGTGCGCTTCCAGCTCCAGCTGGCGGCTCGGATCATGTCACTCGGTGACAAATCCAGGCCATGATTTCTTGGGGACGGCAACATGTTCGCCCGAGCCGACGACCGCTATCGTCAGGCTGGTGCTGGAGCCGACCGTCACTGGAGCTGCCCTAGAGGACGGCCACCTCTCCCGCTTCCTGCCGCGGGCGATGGTCCCCGTCCATCCGCTCCTCGTGGAGCGGGCCAAGGGATCCACGGTGTGGGACGGCGCCGGGCGGGAGTTCATCGACTTCACCGGCGGGATCGGGGTGCTGAACGTCGGCCACGGGCATCCAGCGGTGGTTGCCGCCGCCCACCGCCAGCTGGACCTGTTGATCCACGCCTCGTTCCAGGTGGCGGCCTACCGCCCGTACTTGGAGGTGGTGGAGAGGCTGTGCCGGCTCGCGCCTGGCCCACACCCCAAGAAGGGGCTCCTGCTCAACTCCGGCGCCGAGGCGGTGGAGAATGCCGTCAAGGTCGCTCGCCTCTACACCGGCCGGCCCGCGGTGGTGGCGTTCTCCGGCGCCTTCCACGGCCGCACCCTCCTCACCATGAGCCTCACCGGGACCGAGCGCCCCTACAAGGAGGGGTTTGGGCCCTTCGTGGGCGAGGTCCACCGTTCGCCCTATCCCTATCAGTACCGGGGTTGGGACAGCGATCGGGCCCTCGCCGCTCTGGAGGCGCTGTTCGCCGGGGAGGTCGCGCCGGAGACGGTGGCCGCCGCGGTCATCGAGCCCGTCCTGGGTGAGGGAGGGTTTGTGCCCGCTCCGCCGGAGTTCCTCCGAGGCCTGAGGGCGATCTGTGACCGCCATGGAATCCTCCTCGTGGTCGATGAGGTGCAGTGCGGCATGGGGAGGACGGGGAAGCTCTTCGCCATCGAGCACTCCGGGGTCGAGCCGGACCTCATGACCGTCGCCAAGAGCCTTGCCGGGGGCCTGCCGCTCTCGGCCGTGGTGGGACGGGCGGAGATCATGGACGCCCCCGGTCCCGGCAGCCTGGGCGGGACCTTCGGCGGCAATCCGGTCGCCTGTGCCGCGGCGCTGGCCGTCCTCGATCTGGTGGAGGACGGGTCATTGCTGGAGCGGGCCGGGGTGCTGGCCTCGATACTGGAGGAGCGCCTCGGAGAGTGGGGGCGGCGCTACCGCCTGGTAGGCGACGTCCGCCAGGTCGGGGCCATGGCCGGGGTGGAGCTGGTGCTGGACCGGGACAGCAAGGAGCCGGCCGGGGACGAGACCGCGGCCATCCTCGCCGGCTGCCGGGACGAGGGGCTCCTGGTGCTCCGGGCGGGGCCGGCTCACAACGTGTTGAGGGCCCTCATGCCCCTCACGATCGAGGAGGAGCCGCTGCTCCGGGGCCTGGACGTGCTGGAGGGCCAACTGCGGCGGGCGGAGGAGCGGGCGTTTGGAGGGCCCGGGCACGTGAAGGAGGCGAGTTCCAGATGATCGATCCCGAGAGCACGCGGCGCATCTTCATCGGTGGGGAATGGGTGGAGAGCGAGAGCTCGGAGGTCCAGGAGATCTTCAACCCAGCGACCGGGGAGGTGATCGCCCGGGCACCGCGAGGTTCGGGCTCGGACGTTCAGCGGGCGGTCGAGGCCGCGCGCCGGGCGTTCGACGGCGGGTGGGGCGACAGCACGCCCAAGGAGCGCAGTGAGGCCCTGCTCAAGCTCGCCAGCCTGGTGGAGGAGCACAGCGGGGAGCTGGCCCGCATCGAGTCCCAGAACGTGGGCAAGCCGATCACCACCACCATCTCCGAGGAGATGCCTCCCACCGTGGACGCCCTCCGCTTCTTCGCCGCCGGGGCGCGCTGCCTAGAGGGCAAGGCGACGATGGAGTACCTTCGCGGGTTCACCAGCATGATCCGCCGGGAGCCGGTGGGGGTGGTGGGCTCGATCGCCCCCTGGAACTACCCCCTGCAGATGGCGGTGTGGAAGCTGGGGCCAGCCCTCGCCGCGGGCAATACCGTGGTGCTTAAGCCCTCGGAGTGGACGCCGCTGTCCGCGCTGCGCTTTGCGGAGCTGGCGGGCGAGGCGCTGCCCCCGGGGGTGCTCAACGTGATCACCGGGGACGGGGACTCGGTAGGGGCGGGCATCGTCCGCCACCCGGGGGTGGGGATGGTCTCCCTGACGGGCGACGTGGGGACTGGAAAGGAGATCGCCCGGGCCGCCTCCAGCACCCTGAAGAAGGTCCACTTGGAGCTCGGGGGGAAGGCCCCGGTGGTGGTGTTCGACGACTGCGACCTGGAGGCCACGGTGGAGGGGATAAAGGTCGGCGCCTTCTTCAACTCGGGCCAGGACTGCACCGCGGCGACCCGCGTATTGGTGGCCGACCGCCACTTCGATGAATTCGTCAGCACCCTGGTGAACGCGGTCGAGGGTCTCCGAGTCGGGGACCCGTCCGACCCCGACACCGAGATGGGGCCCGTGGTCTCGTCCCAGCAGCTGCAGCGGGTGACCGGCTTTGTGGAGCGCGCGGTCGCCGGCGGTGGAGAGGTCCTCACCGGAGGCGCCCCCATGGACCGGGGCGGGTTCTGGTACACGCCCACGGTCGTGGTGCCGCCCGACCAGCGCTCTGAGATCGTCCAACGCGAGGTCTTCGGCCCGGTGATCACGGTGCAGCGATTCTCGGACGAGGACGCCGCGGTGGACTGGGCCAATGACGTCGACTACGGGCTGGCAGCCTCGGTTTGGACCAGGGACGTGGGGCGAGCCATGCGCATGGCCAAACGCCTCAAGTTTGGAACCGTCTGGGTGAACACCCACATCGTCCTGGTTAGCGAGATGCCCCACGGGGGCTTCAAGCAGAGCGGCTACGGGAAGGACCTGTCGTCCTACTCCATCGAGGAGTACACCCAGGTCAAGCACGTGATGGTGTCTCTGGACTGACCACGGGGCCGGCGGGGCCTACACCGCCGGTAGGTGGAACCCCCCAAGAGGTCACCAGAGCCCCGCGCCCGAGGGCCGGGTGGCGAGGTGGGGTCCGAGGCACGTCGCCTCGCCTCGCCCGCAGGGGCCGTGCATCACGGCGGAGCAGCGGCGAGAGGCGAGGCAGCAGCGCCGATCCCGGGTCGACCCGCACCACCAACTTCACCTGGGCCAGCGCCTCCAGCCCGCGGAACCCGGTGGACCGGGCCCCGTAACGTCCGCTGCGCCCTGGGCCCGGTGCGCAGCTCCACGGCGATGCGGTGTCCCGCCATCTCCCGCAGCGCGATGCTGTACCAGGCGGGGACCGGTCGCCCGCGGTTCGGGCAGCCGAGTTGCGCCTCGATCATCCGCGGGTGCCGTTCCATCGCCCAGAGAGTGGTGATCACCAGGTCGTGAGTGACCCGGTCCATCTCCCCCATCTCGGCCACCGCGCCTAAGTTTCCCTCCGATGGGGCGCCCCGCCCACCTAGCACTCCACCACGGTGACGGCCCCGACCCAGGCGGACTCCACGAGCCGGTCCATCCGGAGGTTGAGCGGCTCGTAGGTGGGCCCGGTCGGATGCCAGTCGACCCGCCCGGCGTCCAGGGCCGGATCGCTGAACCCGGTGGGCAACTGCTTCGAGCGGCGTCCGGGGCCATGACGCCTTCGATGTTGCCCATGGGTTCCCTCCTTATCGGACTCAGTTCGGCTCGGGCCGGGGGTGAGCCTGCATCCATTGGACCTCGGCATCCGTCTAAGGACACAGATCGAAAGAGTTCACCAAGGAGGAGACGCGATGAAGTTGGCAACTTGGATGGCGACGGCGACCGGACGCGGCCTGCGGATGCTGGCCGGCCTGGTGCTGATCGGGGTCGGGCTTGCGGTAGGGGGAGTGGCCGGAGTCGTCGTGGCCATCATCGGACTGGTGCCCCTCCTGGCGGGGGTGACCAATGTCTGCCTCGTCGCCCCGGTCGTCAGGGCTCCGTTCCGCGGCAGCCGGGTTCGCGGGGCCTGAAGTGGAGGGGGCGGGCGGACGCCGTTGCCGCCCGTCCGCCCTACCCTTGGGCAGTGGAGCTGTCCCGGGATGACCTGCTCAGCTGTCTTGAGGCCCAGCGGCCGCGCCTTGTCCGGCTGGCCACCTCCCTGCTCTCGGATGCCGAGCAGGCAGAGGATGCGGTCCAAGACGCCAGCATGAAGGCGGTGCAGGCCGCGGGAAGCTTCCGCTCCGAGTCCGCCGTCTGCACCTGGGTGCAGCGGATCGTGGTCAACACCTGCCGGGACCTGTTGCGCCGGCGGCAGTCACGGGAGAGCGTCGAGGCCGCGGCGCGCCGGGAGGCGCTCTGGCAGGACTCTGCCTACTCCGTGGACCCGGAGGCGGTCGCGGTGGCGGCCGAGAGCCAGCGCACCCTGGGGTTGGCCCTCGCCAGGCTCACGGCCGATCAGAAGCAGGCGGTGGTCCTCCACGACCTGGAGGGCTGGTCGGCAACGGAGATCGCCGATGCCACCGGCTGGCCGCTGGGTACCGTGAAGTCCCACCTGCGCCGGGGCCGGCAGAATCTGGTCTCGATGTTGGCAGAGGAGTTCAGGTGAGACAGCTGGGATGCGCCGAGGCCCGGGATCTGGCCTCGGACCTGATCGACGGGGAGCTGAGCGCCGAACTGACCGCGGACGTCGAGAACCACGTCGCCAACTGCCGCACGTGCCCCGCCCTGTACCGGGCACTGGTGAGCGTTCATGCCCGGCTCGTGGCCCTGCGGCCATCACCAGGGTTCCGCACCTCGTAGGGCCGCTCCCCGAGGGTGGGGAAGGCCAGGGCCCGGTCCCGAGGCCGGCCCGGTCCGCGCAGTCTCCCCGAACGGGCATCCGGGCATGCCGAAGTTTGACACCCCATCCCCGGGGCGATAGAATGAGCTCCCGCGCCTCCGGAGGGGCGCTTGTTTCCATGTGTGGCCGTCACCCCGGAGCGGCCAGCGTTCTCCAAGGACAAGTTCAGTTTGCCCACCATCCAACAGCTGGTCCGCCAGGGCCGCGCTCCGGTCACCAAGAAGACCAAGTCGCCGGCGCTGAAGGGTTCTCCCCAGCGGCGGGGGGTGTGCGTGCGGGTGTTCACCACCACGCCCAAGAAGCCGAACTCGGCCCTCAGGAAGGTGGCGCGCGTGCGCCTGACCAGCAAGATCGAGGTCACGGCCTACATCCCCGGCATCGGCCACAACCTGCAGGAGCACTCCGTGGTGCTGGTGCGGGGGGGGAGGGTGAAGGACCTGCCAGGAGTCCGGTACCACATAGTGCGCGGCACCCTGGACACGGCCGGGACCAAGGCTCGCAAGCAGGCCCGGAGCAAGTACGGGGCCAAGCGCGAGAAGCCGGCCAAGGCCTGAGATGCCAAGGCGTCAGCGCGTCTCCCGGCGGGTGGTGGTGGCCGACCCGGTCTACCACAGCGAGGCTCTTGCCAAGTTCATCAACTGCCTCATGCTCAACGGCAAGCGGAGCACGGCGGAGCGGATCGTCTACTCCTCGCTGAGCCGCATCGCCAAGAGCCAGCGGCGCGAACCCCTGGAGGTGTTCGAGACCGCCGTGCGCAACGCCACCCCCATCCTGGAGGTGAAGCCCAAGCGCGTGGGTGGCGCGACCTACCAGGTGCCGGTGGAGATCCGCCATGATCGCCGTCTGGCGTTGGCCCGGCGGTGGATCATCCGCAGTGCCCGGACCCGCCACGGCAAGAGCATGGCCGACCGGTTGGCGGCCGAGCTCATGGACGCCAGCAACGGCATGGGGCAGGCGGTCAAGCGGAAGGAGGACACCCACAAGATGGCGGAGTCCAACCGCGCGTTCTCGCACTTCAGGTACTGAGACGCCGTGACCACCCAGACCACCTTGTCCGGCGGAGCGTCTCTGGCCCACGGGCGGAAGGTGCCCCTGGAGCGGGTGCGCAACATCGGGATCATGGCCCACATCGATGCGGGCAAGACCACGACCACCGAGAGGGTCCTCTTCTACACCGGCCGCATCCACAAGATGGGCGAGGTCCACGAGGGTGCGGCGACCATGGACTGGATGGTGCAGGAGCAGGAGCGGGGCATCACCATCACCTCCGCGGCGACGGCGGCCTCCTGGCACGACCACCAGATCAACATCATCGACACCCCGGGGCACGTCGACTTCACCGTGGAGGTGGAGCGCAGCCTGCGGGTCCTGGACGGGGCGATCGCGGTCTTCGACGCCGTGAGCGGAGTGGAGCCCCAGTCGGAGACGGTGTGGCGCCAGGCGGACCGCTACGACGTGCCCCGGATCTGCTTCATCAACAAGATGGACCGGGTGGGCGCCGACTTCACCGCGGCGGTGCAGTCAATCACCGAGCGGCTGGGGGCGCGGGCGGTGCCGGTGCAGCTGCCGATCGGAGCCGAGGACGGCTTCCAGGGGGTGGTGGACCTGATCCGCGAGCAGGCGATCGTGTACACCGATGACCTGGGCACCCTCCTGGAGGAGACCACCATCCCTGTCGAGATGGCAGAGGCGGTGGGCGCCGCCCGCCAGGAGCTGGTGGAGGCCGCCGCGGAGTTCGATGACGAGCTGATGCAGGCCTACCTGGACGACCAGCCGGTGGCCCCGGAGAAACTGAGCGCAGCCTTGCGGCGCGGAGTGGTGGCTGCCGAGGTCTTCCCGGTGCTTTGCGGGGCGGCGCTGCGCAATCGGGGGGTCCAGCCGATGCTGGACGCGGTGATCGAGTTCCTGCCCTCGCCGCTGGACCGCCCCGCGGTCCGCGGCGAGGACCCCAGGACCGGGGCTGAGGTGGTGCGCGAGGTGGCCGACGATGCCCCCTTCGCCGGACTGGCCTTCAAGATCATGACCGACCCGTTCGTCGGCAAGCTCACCTTCTTCCGGGTGTACAGCGGGGTGCTTCGCTCGGGGAGCTACGTGTACAACGCCAGCAAGGGGGAGCGCGAGCGCGTCGGTCGGATCCTCAAGATGCACGCCAACCGGCGGGAGGAGGTGGAGCAGGTCCTCACCGGGGACATCGCCGCCGCCATCGGACTGCGGCACACCTCCACCGGCGACACCCTGGCGGACGAGTCCCAGCCCATCGTCCTGGAGTCGATCGTCTTCCCCGAGCCGGTGATCTCGGTGGCGATCGAGCCCAAGACCAAGGCCGACCAGGACAAGCTGGCGGTGGCCTTGCAGAAGCTGGCCGAGGAGGACCCCACCTTCCAGGTGCGCACCGAGCCCGAGACCGGGCAGAACCTCATCTCAGGGATGGGGGAGCTGCACCTGGAAGTGATCGTCGACCGGCTGCTGCGCGAGTTCAAGGTCGATGCCAACGTCGGCAAGCCCCAGGTGGCCTACCGGGAGACCATTCGCCACGAGGCCAAGGGCACCGGGAGGTTCGTGCGCCAGACCGGTGGCCACGGCCAGTATGGGCATGCCGAGCTGGTGGTCGAGCCGAACCAGTCCGGCAAGGGATTCGAGTTCATCAACAAGATCGTGGGCGGGGTCATCCCTCGGGAGTACATCCCGGCGATCGAGAAGGGTTGCATCGACGCCCTCCAGGCGGGGGTGGTGGCGGGCTACCCGGTGGTGGACGTCAAGGCCACGGTCTACGACGGCTCCTACCACGACGTCGACTCCTCGGAGCAGGCCTTCCAGATCGCCGGGTCGATGGCGATGAAGGACGGGATGCGCAAGGCGGGTCCGATCCTGCTGGAGCCGATAATGAAGGTGGACGTCACCTGTCCCGAGGCCAACCTGGGGGACGTCATCGGCGACCTGGCTTCCCGCCGCGGGCACACCCTGGGAATGGAGAGCCGGCGGGGGATGCAGACGGTGCACGCCCAGGTGCCCCTGGCCAACATGTTCGGGTACGCGACCCAGCTGAGGAGCATGACCCAGGGGCGGGCCAGCTACACGATGGAGTTCGACCACTATCAGGAGCTTCCTCAGTCGCTGGCTGAGGAGGTCACGGCGAAGCGCAAGAGTTGAGCACGGGCAGTCGGCTGCGGACGGATCCACCAAGCAAGGGCAGATAGAGAGAATGGGCAAGAAGAAGTACGACACGACCAAGCCCCACGTCAACGTGGGCACCATCGGGCACATCGACCACGGCAAGACCACCCTGACCGCGGCCATCACCAAGGTGCTCGCGGAGACCGGGCTGGCCGACTTCCGGGCGTTCGACACCATCGACAACGCCCCCGAGGAGAAGGCCCGGGGGATAACCATCGCCGCCTCGCACGTGGAGTACGAGACCGCGACCCGGCACTACGCCCACGTCGACTGCCCGGGCCATGCCGACTACATCAAGAACATGATCACCGGAGCCGCCCAGATGGATGGGGCGATTCTGGTGGTGGCGGCCACCGACGGGCCGATGCCCCAGACGCGAGAGCACATCCTGCTGGCCCGGCAGGTGGGCGTCCCCTACATCGTGGTGGCGCTCAACAAGGTGGACGCCGTCGACGACGAGGAGCTTCTGGAGCTGGTGGAGCTCGAGGTGCGGGAGCTGCTCAGCAAGTACGAGTTCCCTGGGGACGACATCCCCGTGGTGCGGGTGTCGGCGCTCAAGGCGCTGGAGGGCGACCCCGCGGCCGAAGAGCAGATCCGCCAGCTGATGGAGGCCGTGGACACCTACATCCCGGTCCCGGAGCGGCCCATCGACCAGCCCTTCCTGATGCCCATCGAGGATGTGTTCTCGATCGAGGGCCGGGGCACGGTGGTCACCGGCAGGATCGAGCGCGGCCTGGTGAAGGTGAACGACCAGGTGGAAATCGTGGGGATCCGCGACACCGCCAAGACGGTGGTGACCGGGGTCGAGATGTTCCACAAGCTCCTGGACCAGGGCGAGGCGGGCATGAACTGCGGCTGCCTGCTGCGGGGGATCAAGCGGGACGAGGTGGAGCGTGGCCAGGTCCTGGCCAAGCCCGGCACCATGCGCCCGCACACCGAATTCGACGCCCAGGTCTACGTCCTCACCAAGGACGAGGGTGGGAGGCACACCGCCTTCTTCAGCAACTACCGGCCCCAGTTCTACATCCGCACCACCGACGTCACCGGCCAGGTGGCCCTTCCGGAGGGTCGCGAGCTGGTCATGCCGGGCGACAACGTCGAGCTCAAGGTCTCGCTCATCACCCCGGTCGCGGTGGAGGAGGGGATGCGGTTCGCCATCCGCGAGGGTGGACGGACCGTGGGTGCCGGCGTGGTCACCAAGGTCGACAAGTAGGCCGCCGGGAATCGGTTAGAGAGCAGAAATGGCACAGCGCATTCGGATCCGGCTCAAGGCCTATGACCACCGGGTCCTGGACCAGGCGGCGGCTCGCATCGTGGAGACCGCTGCTCGGAACCAGGCCGAGGTGATGGGTCCGGTGCCGCTGCCGACGGAGATCAACAAGTACACGGTGATCCGGGGCCCGTTCATCGACAAGGACTCGCGGGAGCAGTTCGAGATGCGGACCCACAAGCGGATCCTGGACATTCTCGATCCGAACCCCAAGGTGGTAGACGCCTTGATGCATCTCAATCTGCCGAGTGGCGTCAACATCGAGATCAAGCTCTGATGGCGGCCGCCCTGCTGGCCCGCAAGGTGGGGATGGCCCAGGTCTTCGGGGACGATGGCCGCTGCTTCGGGGTCACCGTGCTCGAGGCTGGGCCCTGCCCGGTGGTCCAGGTCAAGACCGCGGCCGCGGACGGCTACGATGCCGTCCAGATCGGGTTTGGTCCGGTCCGGCGCCGCGCGGTGAACCGGGCACAGGCCGGTCACTTCGAGGTGGCGGGGGTGGAGCCGACGCGTCACCTGCGCGAGGTCCGAGGGGCGGCGGGGGAGACCGGCGAGGTCCTTAGCGTGGCCGCCTTTGAGGTGGGAGCGGAGGTGGACGTCACCGGGGTCAGCAAGGGCAAGGGGTTCGCCGGCCAGCACAAGCGGCACAACTTCGGTCGTGGCCCGGTGACTCACGGGAGCCACAACATCCGGCAGCCGGGATCGGTGGGGTCGGTCGATGCCGCCCGCACCCTGCCCGGCCTCAAGATGGCGGGGCACCTCGGAGACCGGCGCACCACGGTGCAGCGGCTGGAGGTGTTCCGGGTCGACTCCGAGCGCAACCTGCTGCTGGTGAAGGGGGCGGTGCCCGGTGCCAACGGCGGGGTTCTCGTGGTGCGCAGCTCCAGGCCGCGGATTCGCAAGCCCCGGGGGCAGCGCTGATGGCGACGGCAGTTGTGCGCGGACTGGAGGGAGAGGCGAAGGGCGATTACGAGCTGCCCTCGGCCGTCTTCGGGCAGGAGGTCAACCAGGGGGTCCTGCACCAGGCCGTGGTGCGCCAGATGGCCGGTGCCCGCCAGGGCACCCATGACACCAAGACCAGGGGCGAGGTGAGTGGTGGGGGCAGGAAGCCCTACCGCCAGAAGGGCACCGGCCGCGCCCGTCAGGGGTCGACGAGGGCTCCCCACTTTCGCGGGGGCGGCACGGTCTTCGGACCCACCCCTCGCAGCTACGTTCTGGCCATGCCTCGGAAGCAGCGGCGCCTCGCGCTGCGCGTGGCCCTGTCGGTTAAGGCCGGCGATGGCGCCGTGCAGGTGGCCGACGAGTTGAGCTTTGACGCCCCCCGGACCCGGCAGATGGCGGCTTTTCTGGACCGGGCCGGTGCCGGGCGGCGGGTGCTTCTGGTGGTGGAGGGGAAGGACACCAACCTGGAGCTCTCGGCCCGCAACATCCCCCAGCTGAAGGTCATCCAGGCGAGCAACCTCGGGGTTCGCGATGTCATGGTCGCCGACACCCTGATCTTCCGGCGGGCAGCCCTGGACCTGGTGGTGGAGCATCTCGGATGAAGCAGCCAGCTGAGATCATCTTGCGCCCGGTGATCAGCGAGAAGTCGTACGCCGGGATGGCGCAGCGCCGCTATGTGTTCAGGGTGGCCAGCAGCGCCAACAAGATCGAGGTCAAGCAGGCGGTGGAGCAGGCCTTCAAGGTGCGCGCCGCCACCGTCAACGTGATGGTGGTGAAGGGCAAGGTGAGGACCAGGATGCGCCGGGGCGGCCGCGTGGTCGGACGCAGCCGGGACTGGAAGAAGGCCGTGGTCACGCTGGCCCCCGGCGACACCATCGCCAACCTGTTCGAGGGGGTGTGAGATGCCGGTGAAGCGATACGATCCCACCTCGCCGGGGCGCCGGTTCATGAGCGTCAGCTCCTTCGAGGAGGTGACGCGGAAGGGTCCCGAGCGCTCTCTCACGGTGGCCCTCAAGAAGCACTCCGGTCGCAATGCCAGCGGTCGCGTCACCGTGCGCCACCGGGGGGGCGGCCACCGGCGGATGTATCGGATCATCGACTTCCGGCGCGACAAGCTGGACGTCCCGGGCCGGGTGGCGGCCATCGAATACGACCCAAATCGCAGCGCCCGGATCGCTCTGGTCAACTATCGCGACGGGGAGAAGCGGTACATCCTGGCGCCCGACGGGCTCTCCGTCGGCGACTCGATCATGGCCGGGGAGAAGGCCGAGATCCGGCCGGGCCACTCTCTGCCGCTGGCCCGCATCCCCCTCGGCACCACCCTCCACAACTTGGAGGTGCAGGTGGGCCGGGGCGGGCAGCTGGTGCGCAGCGCTGGGGTGGGTGCCCAACTGGTCGCCAAGGAGGGGAAGTACGCTCAGCTGCGGATGCCCTCTGGCGAGGTCCGCCTGATCGACGTCCGCTGCCGGGCCACCATCGGGCAGGTGGGCAACTCTGATCACTCCAATGAGGTCGTGGGCAAGGCGGGCAAGAGCCGCTGGCGAGGGATGCGCCCCTCGGTCCGGGGTTCGACGATGAACCCCTTCGACCACCCTCATGGCGGCGGCGAGGGCCGCTCCGGCCCGGGCGGGCATCCCCAGACCCCCTGGGGCAAGCCCGCGCTGGGGCACAGGACCCGCAACAACAAGGCCACGGACGCCATGATCGTGCGAAGGAGACGCAAGTAGCAGGATGAGCAGATCCGTCAAGAAGGGGCCCTTCTGCGACCCCTCGCTGCTGAAGAAGGTCATCGAGATGAACCGCTCCAAGGAGCGGCGGGTGATCCGCACCTGGTCGCGACGGAGCGACATCTTCCCCGAAATGCTGGGCCACACCCTGGCCGTTCACGACGGGCGCAAGCACGTCCCGGTCCTGGTCACCGAGGCCATGGTCGGTCACAAGCTGGGCGAGTTCGTGCCCACCCGCCGGTTCCGGGGCCACGGCCATCACACCGAGCGCAGCTCGGCGCTCAAGTAGGTGGGCCGGGAATGCAGGTGACAGCCACCGCCAAGTGGGTGAGGGTGCCGGCCCGGAAGGCCCGGCTGGTCGCCGACGTCGTCCAGGGCATGGCGGTGGAGGAGGCCCTCACCATGTTATCCTTCATGCCTCAGGCGGCAGCCCTGGACGTGGGCAAGGTGGTGCGTTCGGCCGCCGCCAACGCCGAGAACAACTTCAGCCTGGACCGCGACCGCCTGCGGCTGGTTCGGCTGGAGGTCGATGGGGGCCCCATCATCAAGCGCTTCCGGCCCCGGGCGCGCGGTTCGTCGTATTCGATCTTCAAAAGGACGTGTCATCTCCGGGCAACCGTCGAGGACAGCCTCGAACGGACCTCGCGGTCCCGGGCCCGACCGGCACGTTCAGCGGTCGTGGAGAGTGCCAGCAATGACGCCGAGGAGGAGTAGGTAGGGAAGTGGGACAGAAGGTCCATCCCAACGGCTTCCGCCTGGGCGTCTATCGCAACTGGGACGCGCGCTGGTACGCCAGCGGACCGGAGTACACCAAGCTCCTCCAGGAAGACCTGGCCATGCGCCAGCTGATCATGGGCCGGCTCAAGAACGCCAGCGTGGCCCGGATCGAGACCGAGAGGTCGGCCAATCAGCTGACGGTCGTGATCCACACCGCCAAGCCCGGGATCGTCATCGGTCGCAGCGGCGCCGCCGTGGATGCTCTGCGGGACAACCTGGAGCGCATCTCCGGCAAGAAGGTGAGGGTGACCATTCAGGAGATCAAGACCCCCGAGCTGGACGCCCGGCTCCTGGCGGAGAACGTCGCCGGGCAGTTGGAGAAGCGGATCGCCTTCCGGCGGGCGGTGAAGCAATCGGTGATGCGCTCCATGCGAGCCGGAGCCAAAGGGGTGAAGATCCAGGTCTCGGGCCGGCTCGGTGGGGGCGACATGAGCCGGCGCGAGTGGGATCGGGACGGGCGGGTGCCCCTGCACACGCTGCGCGCGGACGTGGAGTTCGGCCAGGCCGAGGCCAAGACCACCTCTGGGCAGATCGGGGTGAGCGTCTGGATCTACCGAGGCGACTTCCCGACCGAGAGCGTTCCCGCAGCCGAGGCGCCCGCATCGGCCGCCCGTCCGGCTCCGAGGGCAGCCGGGGTGGCCGAGCCAGCCGCCGAGGTGGCTGCGTCAGTCGCCGTGGTGGCTCCCGTCGCGGCGGCCCCTGAGGACCCGGTCGCGGAGCCCGAGGCTCCGACCGCGGCCGCTGTCTCGGTGGTCGCTGAGCCGGAAGCCGAGGTGCAGCCCACGGTGGCGGACGGTGAAGTGGCATCCGCCCCCAAGCGGCGGGCTGCGCGCAAGGCGGCCACCCCGCCGGCGGCGGCTGAGCCCGCGCCCAAGTCGAAGAGGACCTCGCGGAAGGCGGATGCTCCAGCTGAGGGGGGCGACAGCTGAGATGCTGATCCCACGCCGACCTCGCCATCGCAAGGTGCACCGCGGGCGCCGCGCGGGAACCGCCTACCGGGGCGCCTCTCTGGCCTTCGGCCCCTTTGGGCTCCAGGCGCTGGAGGCCTGCTGGATGAGCAACCGGCAGATCGAAGCTGCCCGGCGGGCCATGACCCGCCACGTGCGTCGTGGCGGCAAGATCTGGATTCGCGTCTTCCCCGACAAGCCGATCACCAAGAAGCCCGCCGAGACCCGGATGGGCTCCGGCAAGGGCAGTCCCGAAGGGTGGGTGTCGGTGGTGCGCCCCGGCAGGATCCTGTTTGAGATGGATGGGGTGGAGGTCGACGTGGCTCGGGAAGCCATGCGGCTGGCAGCCCATAAGCTGCCGGTCAAGACCCGCTTCGTGGTCCGTGAGGGATCGGAAGCCGCGGAGGTGGGGGCGTGAGCAAGCATCAGGGGGAGCTGCAGCTGTTGCGGGAGCAGGACGATCTGGGCCTGGAGCAACTGGTCGGCGAGCGCCGCCAGGAGCTGCTGCAGCTGCGGCTGCAGCGGGCCACTGGTCAGCTGGAGCAGCACCGCCGGATCCGGGAGGTCCGGCGGGGGATCGCCCGGGTGGAGACGCTCCTCCGGGCGCGGCGGCTCACGGATCTGGCGGAGGAGGCCTGATGGGCGAAGAAGCCGAAGTCAGAGCGCGGCGCAAGGTCCGAGTAGGAGTCGTGGTCAGTGACCGGATGGACAAGACGGTGGTGGTGCAGGTCGAGGACCTGCGCGCCCACAACCTGTATCGCAAGGTGATGCGGCGCCGGAGGCGCTTCCAGGCTCACGACGAAGTCAACGAGTGCCGCAACGGGGACCGGGTTCGGATCATGGAGACCCGACCGCTCAGCCGCACCAAGCGGTGGCGGGTGGTTGAGATCGTGGAGCGGGCGCGCTGACCGATGATTCAGCAGGAGACGGTGCTCAAGGTGGCTGACAACAGCGGTGCCCGGGAGATCCTGTGCATCCGGGTGCTGGGCGGCTCCTACCGTCGCTATGCCTCCTTGGGCGACATCATCGTCGCGGCGGTCAAGGTCGCCCAGCCCAACTCCGGGGTGAAGAAGGGCGATGTGGTGAAGGCGGTGGTGGTCCGGACCGCCAAGGAGTGTCGCCGGCCGGACGGCACCCGGATCCGCTTCGACGACAACGCCGCGGTGCTCATCAATCCGCAGAACAATCCACGGGGGACCAGGATCTTCGGTCCCGTGGCCCGGGAACTGCGGGAGCGCAATTTCATGAAGATCGTCTCCCTCGCTCCGGAGGTGCTGTGATGCCGAGGCGGCAGCGAGCGGCTGAAGCGGGCGCGTCCCGACCCCTGGACATCCGCTCTGGCGACACGGTGATGGTGATCGCCGGCGCGGAGCGGGGCAAGCGCGGGGTGGTGCAGCGCACCTTGTCCGCGGAACGGCGGATCGTAGTTGAGGGGATTAACATCCGCAAGCGTCACCAGCGCTCCGGGCAGCAGCGTGGCGGCACCACGGCGCTCCAGGGCGGGATCATCGACTTCCCCGCGGCGCTGGCGTACAGCAACGTGCAGCTGGTATGTCCCAAGTGCGACCGGCCCACGCGCCTCGGACACCGGGTCGAGGGGGAGCGGATGGTGCCCTTCTGCAAGCGCTGCGGCGAGCCCTACCTGAGGGCGCCCAGAGCATGAGCACGGCGACCAGGCCCAGGTTCGTGGAGCGCTACCGGGAGACGGTGGTCCCTGCGCTGATCGCCGAATTCGGCTACCTCAACGTGATGCAGGTCCCCCGGCTGGAGAAGGTCGTGGTCAACGTGGGAGTTGGCGAGGCGGTCCAGAACGCGAAGGCACTGGACGCGGCCACCAACGACCTGAGGGTCATCACCGGGCAGCAGCCGGCGGTGCGCAAGGCGCGGAAGTCGGTGGCCGCCTTCAAGTTGAGGGCGGGGATGCCGATTGGGCTCAAGGTGACCCTGCGGGGAGACCGGATGATGGAGTTCCTGGACCGACTCATAAGCGTCGCCCTGCCGCGGATCCGCGACTTCCGCGGGTTGGCCACGCACTTCGACGGACACGGCAACGTCACCCTTGGTCTGCGGGAGCAGCTGGTCTTTCCGGAGATCGACTACGACAAGATCGACAAGCTTCGCGGGCTGGAGATCACCATCGTTACCACCGCCAGCACCGACGCCGAGGGGCGCAGCCTTTTGGCCGGGCTGGGTATGCCCTTCAGGCGCTAGCGAAGGAGGCGGAGTTGGCGAAGAAGTCGAAGATCATGGCCAGCCGGAGGGCACCCCGCTTCCCGGTGCAGGCCCGGTCTCGCTGCAACCTTTGCGGACGGCCCCGAGGCTACATGCGCAAGTTCGGGCTGTGTCGAATCTGCTTCCGCATCCACGCCTCCCAGGGACAGATCCCTGGGGTGCGCAAGTCGAGTTGGTGACCGGCCATGATGTCTGACCCCATCGCGGACATGCTGACCCGCCTGCGCAATGCCAACCTCGCCGGGCATCGGCGGGTGGAGATGCCCGCCAGCAAGGTGAAGGCGGAGATCGCCCGGGTGCTGCATGAGGAGGGCTACCTGGCGGCCTTCGGCGTCGAGGGTGATGCGCCCCACCAGGTGCTCTGGCTGGAGCTCAAGGCCGCGCCCAAGACGCAGCGGGTGCTGCAGGGCCTTCGCAGGGTGAGCCGACCCGGGCTTCGGGTCTACCGCGGCCGGGATCAGCTGCCGAGGGTGCTGGGCGGGATGGGGGTCGCCGTGGTCTCCACCTCCCAGGGGGTGATGTCGGGTCGCCGCGCCCGCCAGCTGGGGATTGGCGGCGAGGTTCTGGCGGAGGTCTGGTAGAAGCTCGTGTCCAGGATTGGCAAGCATCCCATCGCGGTTCCCAGTGGGGTCTCGGTGACCATCACCGGGGATCGGGTGACGGTAGCCGGCCCGCGGGGTGAGATGGAGCGGGTGCTCCCTCATCCGATCTCGGCCCGTCTGGAGGACGGGTCCGTGCTGGTCGAACGGCCCACCGACTCGGCACCTCACCGGTCCCTCCACGGTCTGAGCCGCACCCTGATCGCCAACATGGTGGCGGGGGTCACCACCGGCTTCCGGCGGGAGCTGGAGCTGGTGGGCGTCGGCTACCGGGCCAGCCTCCAGGGGACCGACCTGCAGCTCGCTTTGGGTTATTCTCACCCGATCCGGATCACCCCGCCCGAGGGGGTCAAGATCGAAGTGCCCGAGCCCACGCGGGTGGCGGTGCTGGGCAACGACAAGGAGGCGGTCGGGCAGATGGCCGCCCGGATCCGCGCCACCCGGCGGCCAGAGCCCTACAAGGGCAAGGGGGTCCGCTACCGGGGCGAGGTAGTCCGGCGCAAGGCTGGAAAGAGCGGGAAGGGAGCGAAGGGCTGAAATGAGTTTCGCGGAGCGTGAGCAGGCCCGGGCGCGGCGTCACCGCCGAGTTCGGCGGCGGGTCCAGGGATCCGGTGCGCGTCCTCGGCTGTGCGTTCACCGGAGCCTGCGCCACCTGTACGCTCAGGTGGTGGACGACAGTCAGGGACGTACCGTGGTTGCGGCCAGCAGCGTGGAGACGGCAGCGGGCGTGTCCGGCTGCAACCGCCAGACGGCGGCCGCCGTGGGGCGGCTGATCGGGGAGCGCGCCCGAGCCGCTGGAGTCACCGCGGTTGTCTTCGACCGCGGCGGTTACCTCTACCACGGACGGGTTCAGGCTCTGGCCGAGGCTGCCCGCGAGGCCGGGCTGGAGTTCTGAGGACAAGAGCGTGAGCATGAATTTGAGCCGGTCCGAGCGGGAGTCCCGAGGCGAGTTCGCCGAGCGGGTGGTGAGCCTGAACCGAGTCGCCAAGGTGGTCAAGGGGGGGCGGCGCTTCTCCTTCAGCGCCCTGGTCGTGGTCGGGGATGGTGCCGGCCGGGTGGGCGCGGGGCTGGGCAAGGCCGGCGAGGTGCCGGAGGCCATTCGCAAGGGAGTCGAGGACGCCAAGAAGCACATGATCTCGGTGCCGATGGTGGGGCGGACGATTCCCCATGCGGTGCTGCACAAGGAGGGAGCGGCACGGGTGTTGCTGCGTCCCGCCTCCCCCGGAACCGGGGTCATCTCCGGAGGGGCGATGCGGGCCGTGGTCGAGCTGGCTGGGATCAAGGACATTCTCACCAAGTCGTTGGGCAGCGACAATCCCATCAACACCGTGAGGGCCACCATCGTGGCCCTGGAGAGCCTGCGCACCGCGGAGACCGTGGCCCGGCTCCGGGGCAAGACGGTGGCGGAGCTGGGATTGCGGATGGAGCCTGTAGCGGCCCCGGAGGTGGAGGTTGGCTGACCTCGTGCTCCGGGTGACCTGGACCAAGAGCGCCATCGGGTACGCTGCCAACCAGAAGCGGACGATCGCCGCCCTCGGGCTGCGGCGGCTGCACCAGGTGGTGGAGCATCCCGACACTCCGGCGGTCCGCGGGATGGTGGCTACGGTGCGCCACCTGGTGACGGTGGAGGAGTTGGCGGCAGCTGCCAAGACGAAGGAGGCCAAGTGAGGATCGACGAGCTCAAGCCCTCACGGGGCAGCCGCAAGTCGCGCAAGCGCGTCGGGCGTGGCAGCTCAGCGGGCGGCGGCAAGACCGCCGGCCGCGGACAGAAGGGACAGGGAGCCCGGAGCTCCTGGAGCCTTCCCCGGGGCTTCGAGGGCGGGCAGATGCCACTCACCCAGAGGGTGCCCAAGCTGCGGGGCTTCTACAACCGCTTCCGTACGGAATTCCAGGTGGTGAACGTGGCCAAGCTGGCCCGCTTCGAGGCTGGGACCGTGGTCGACCAGGAGGGGCTTCGAAAGGCCGGCCTGGTGCGCCGCTCGGGCGCTCCGGTGAAGCTCCTGGCCGGTGGCTCGGGCGCCATTCCGGCGCTCACGGTCCGGGTGGACGCTGCCAGCGGCGCGGCGATCGCGGCCGTGCAAAAGGCGGGCGGCGAGGTGATCCTGCCGGCGCCGGCCGCCGGTGAGGAGGCCGCGGACACCGACTCATGAACCTGTTCGGGGCGCTGCGCGCCGCCATGCAGGTCCCGGAGCTGCGGCGCAAGCTCCTCATCACCATCGGCCTCCTGGTGGTCTTCCGCATGCTGGCGGTGATCACCATCCCCGGGGTCAACACGGTGGC
>JAJYET010000057.1 GCA_021785655.1 bacterium
TGCGTCGCCTCGTGGAGAGAGGGGCTCCGCGCCGCCGCAGCCTGACGACGGTGGCGGCACCGCAGCTCAGCACCTGAAGCCCCTCCAGCTTGGCGGCCGCCGCCTGCGGCGCGAGTGGCCCGGCTGCCGTGCGGGGGGACACCAGGAGCAGGGCGACGCCACCGGGGGCGAGGAGCCGACCCAGCTCTGGGACCAGGCGGTCGAGCGGGACCGCCGCCCGGGAGACCAGATACCGGGCCGGGCGGAAGTCCTCTGAGGCCAGGTACTCGCGGGAGTCCTGGGCTTGCACCCGGACGTTGGCCAGCCCCAGCTCCCGCACCACCTCCTCCAGGAAGCGCGCCTTCTTCCGGGTGCGCTCCAGGAGACGAAAGCGCACCCGGGGTCGGGCCACCGCCAGCGGGATCCCCGGCAGCCCCCCTCCGCTGCCCAGGTCCAGCGCCTCCGCCCCGTCCTCCCAGGGCGCCAGGCGCAGCAGCTGGAGCGACTCCAGGATGTGCCGCTCGGCGGCCTGCTCACGCGGGACCCGGGTCAGGTTCAGGGTCCGGTTGGCGGCGTACAGCAGCGTGAGGTAGCGCTCCAGCAGGTCGCCCTCCTCCTTCCCGAGCGTCACCTGCCCAGGGTAGGGGGGCGGGGCTTCCGGGGGGCGGCCCGATGGCCGCCCCCCGGTGGCGTCAGCCGATCGGGCTGAAGTACCCGAAGACGTCGATCAGGAGATCGGCTGTGCCGTTGGCGTTGTAGACGTTGAACGAGCCCGAGCCGTTGAGCGTGGCGATGGTGAGGTTGGGCACCACCTGGCCGGCGCTCCAGTTGACGTCCGAGGCCAGCGGCCGGCTGGGCCCCGGGTAGGCGGTGAAGTAGCTGGCCTGGGTGGTGTCGACCGCGGTCAGGTTGGTCACCACCGCGGTGGCGTTGGCGCCCACTCCGTTCTGCCCCGCCATGCTGGCGGTGAAGACCGATCCCGCCCCCAACGGGGTGCCCGTGACCCTGGTGTCCACCGCCCTGGTCGGGGTGACCGGGGTGTAGAGGGTCTCGTTGCTGACCACGGTGTTGTTGGCGGTGAAGTACCCGTCCACGTCGACCACCACGTCGGCCGAGCCGTTGGCGTTGTAGATGCTGACCTCTCCGGTGGCCGGGTTGACCGGCACCACCACCCGGTTGGCCCGGGTCGCGCCCGCCACCCAGTTGAGGTTGGAGGCCGTGGGCCGCGTCGAGCCCTGCGGGTAGATGGTGAGGTAGCTGGCCTGGCTGGTGTCGGTGGCGGTCACGTTGAGGACCACCGCCATCACCCCGCCGGCGGGAACCCCGCCCGCGCCGGCCGCCACCACGTTGAGCACGCTGCCCGCCGAGAGGGTGTGGCCGGCGTTGGGCTCACCGCTGCCGGCCCTCGTGTCCGTGATCCGGGCTGGCGTGAGGGGCACGTAGCCCCCGATGGTGCTGCCCGGTGTCTCAGTGGCGAAGTATCCCTCCAGGTCCACCACCACGTCGGCGTTGCCCTGGCTGTTGTAGAGGGTCACCTGGCCGCCCGCGCCCACCGGCACGATGACCAGGTTGGCCACGGTCTGGCCAGTCGACCAGTTGAGGTTGGAGACCGTCGGGATGGCGCTCCCCGTCGGGTAGACCGTGAGGTAGCTGGGAGCGGTCGTGTCGGTGGCGGTCACGTTGAGGGCCACCGCGGTGGCGTTGGCCGGCACCTCCCCGCCCGTCACGGTTAGGTTGAGCATGCCGGCCGGCCCCAGCGTCTGGTGGGTGAGCCGGGTGTCCAGCAGCCGGGTCGGCTGCAGGGACTGGTAGGCGCTGGCCGCGTAGGTGAACTCCGCGTTGGGGTTGACCGCGCTGGGCCCGGACCCTGTGTACAGGCTCTCCAGGGTGGTCACGGTGACCGGCACGGTGCTGCCCGCTTTGCCGGCGGGAGCGGTCACCTGCGCCTGGTAGGTCTGGCCGCAGTCCAGGATCGCCTGGAGGTTGGTGAAGGTCGCGGCCGGGATCGTGCCGAAGAAGACCCCGGTGATGCAGCCCAGGTTCTCCCCGTTGATGGTGACCTGGGTTCCGCCCGCCGGCGGTCCGGCGCTGGGCGAGATCGAGTCCACGACGGGGCTGCCGATGGGATAGATGGCCAGGAAGTCGGCGGGTGGGTTGAGTGAGCAGCCCGTCACCGAGCACACCTGGACGTCGACGATCGCGGGATTCTGCTGCACGGTCTGCGTCTGGATGGAGTTGTCGCTGGGGACGGAGTAGTTGTACTGGGTCCCGATCGAGAACGGACTGTCGTAGTCGGCGAACTGGACCGGCCCTATGGCCTGGTTGAAGCCTGAACCCGCGACGGTGATCGCGGTCCCGCCAGTGTCGGGAGCCCCGTACATCCCGCCGACGGTGGTGGAGCTGGTGTCGTTGACCACCCCCGTGACCATGGGGATCCCGGCATAGGTGACGCCGGAGGAGCCGGTGCTGGTCCCCGCGATGCTGGTCACGCTGAGTGGGAGGGTCACCGGCTGGATGGTCGCCTGCGCCGGCGACCCGGCGATGGCCGGGGCGAGCAGTTGGATCTCGGTCCCGGTCTCGTAGGAGATGGTGAAGTCCTGGGACGAGGCGACTGCCGGGCTGCCCACGGAGACCCACGAGATGGTCAGGGGGTCAAAGCCGGTGCCGGCGATCGTGATCAGGGATCCCCCGAGCTCACTGGCGTAGCTGAGCGGCGGCAGGGCACCGGTGGAGACGCTGGTGACGGTGGGTACCGGGACGTAGTCGTACTCGGTCGGGGCCGGCATCACCTCGGTCCCAGTCATCGGCGCGACCACCCCCATGTAGTCGAACGCGATCGACCCCTCGTAAGGGGGCAGGATCGGATCCGTGGCGCTGCTGCCGTTGGCGTTGGTCACCACGACCTGCACCTGGCAGATGTCCGTGGCCGGGTCCACCACAGCCCCGGTGGCCGGGTCCACCGTGGCCGAGGTGGCGCAACTGGTGGTCCCGCTCGCGTATGCCGGCACCGTGGCCGTGATCTCGTAGGACGACTTGACGGTGAAGGCGGTGGCCGCCACTCCGCCGAACGTCACCCCGTTGGCACCGGTGAAGCCGGAGCCGAAGATGGTGACGGTGTTGCCGGCCGCCTGCAGCCCTCCGTACGGGCTCACGCCGGTGACCGAGGGAAGGGTGCCACCGGTCCCGTTCTCGTCCACGTACTCCAGGATCGAGCCGGGCCCCGGCGAGCTGGTCATGCCGTTGGTGAGGGTCACCGTGATGTCCGCTGGGCCGCTGCCGTCCTGGGGCGATCCCGCCGCCGCGATGTAGTAAGCCGGCGGGACGAGAAGCGTCAGCTGGGTCGCGCTCTGGACCGTGAAGTAGCTGGAGTTGGGGGTCGTTATCCCGTCGATCCCCACCGAGGCGACGTCGGGCGTCCCCCCGGACTCGAAGCCGCTACCGGTGACCGTCACGTTCACGTTGCCGAATGTGGAGACGAAGCCAGGGGACAGCGCCGTCACCGTGGGCGCGGTGCCCGCCGGCGGCTGGAAGTTGCAGAGGTAATAGGCGAGGCCGTCGGCGCCACCGGGGGCGGTCAGCATCGGAGAGCCCAGCCCGGAGGCGAGGTCATAGCCCGCCGTGGCGGGGAAGACAAGGCCGTTGTCCAGACCGTAGATGTCGTTGTTGCCGACGGTGATGTCGTTGAAGGAGGCGGCGTAGGCCGCCGGGTTGGAGGCGACTCCGTACAGGAGCGGGCTCACGAACCCGACGCCGGTTCCCGTCCCGGGTGTGCACGACGCGGACGTCTTCGAGGCGTTGACCAGGGCCACCGAGCTGGCCCAGATCGGGGTTGCCGACGACGTCCCCCCGATGGTGATCCAGCCCGTTGGGGTGGAGGGGGAGACGAACATGCTGCTGTAGATGGTCACCGCCCCGGTGAACTCATTGGCCTGGGCGGAGACGTCGGGCACGGTTCGGCAGGGGATGTTGAGCAGGCCGAGGGCGGGATCATTGGCGCAGAACCCCGGGCTATACCCGAACTCCCCCTCCACCGTGTTGGCGTTGGTGTAGGTGGCACTGCCCGGGAAGACCATCCCAGGAACCAGCGCGGACTGCTGCCAGCTGGGCATCGCCCAGGTCATCGAGATGCCACCCCCGCCGGCGCCCCACAGGGCGCCGTCGTTCCAGACCTTCTCACCGGCAGGCTGGGTCGCCGCGTCGTAGATGGTGGTGCCGCCCACCGAGACCACGTAGGGCTGGCTCGCGGGGTCGTCCACCGAGAGCGGGTTCTGGCCGGAGACCGGGTAAGGGAGGCGGAAGGCGTTGCAGTCGTCGGAGCCGGTGTCGCCGGCGGCGGCGAAGACCGACTGCCCCTGGGCGGCGGCCTGCTGGAAGAGGAAGTTCTCGGTTTGCTGGATCCCCGGCTCACCGAGCTGGACCGCCTGCTCGCAGAGGCCCCAGCTGGAGGTCACCACCTGGGCGGTGTCCTGGTTGATGATCGTCGAGTACTCGTCGATGCTGCCGAACGAGGTGTTGGGCGCCTCGTACACGTTGATGTTGGCCTGCGGGGCGATGGCGGAGACGTCCTGGACGTCCAGGACCGCCTCGCCGCTCCCCGGGCCGGCCGGCTGGCCGCCGTCCACCGGGACGACGTTCAGCCTGCTGTTCATCACGTTGGCCGCGGTGGCGCCGAAGTAGCAGGTGTCGAAGGCGTTGATGTCGGAGCGCTGGAAGGGCTCCAGCTCGTACACCGCGATGGTCTGCCCCTGGCCGAAGTCGCCATTGGCGTAGAGGCCGAAGGCGCCATAGGCGTGGGCGATCTGGTCATCTGTCAGGCCGCCGAACTGGGTCGCCGCCTGCTGGGCGCTGGGGCAGGCGTTGGCCGAGCCCGACGGGTGGCTGAAGGTCGCGGTCTTGACCTGCGGCTGGGTCCCGGCATTGGTGGCCGGCTGGCGGACGAGCCCCGCCGGCTTCGCCGTGACCAGGTTGTCGAGCCCGACGACGGCCGCCACCGAGCCCGCGACCGAGGCCGGGAGGTGGATCGCCGCGGTGGTGGCCAGCCCCTGGCTGCCGTTGGCCAGCCGGTAGGTGGCGAGCCCGGTGTCAAAGGCGTGCTCCACCGAGCCGGCGGTGCCGGCGAAGTCGATCAGCATCCCGTCCTTGGCAACACCGGTGACCCTGAGGTCAGAGGCGGCCAGGTAGTCCTTGACGGCGGAGATGGTCGCCTGGGTGGGGCCGAAGGCCGAGCCAAAGGCGCCCGGCGCCAGGTAGTGGTGGAAGAGGGTGGAGCGCTTGTTGGTGACCTCGGAGATGAACTTGGCCAGCGCCGCCGGATCCCTGGGCTGCAGGGACACGGCGCCGGACTCGGGGGCCGAGAGCGCCGGGGCGCCGGTCGCCACCGCGCCGACGGGGATGTGCGGAGCCTGGGTGACCACTGCGGGGCCCGTGGATGCGGAGCCCCCCGACGAGGCGGAGCCGCCGGCGGTGGCGGCCGGGCCGCTGGCCGGGGCCGGAACCACGCTGGCTCGCACCGCGGCCATCCCGGCGCCCCCGGCGAGGAGGGGCACAAGGACCCCCGCCACCCCCAGGGAGATCCCGGCCAACAGCCGCCGCGATGACAGGACCACCTGACTTCCGAGCCTCATTCGTGCCCTCCCCAGATGCCCGATACCTGACCCAAGGGTCCCCCGAGCAAGGCGCATCCGCGCCCCGGCTCGTGCCCACTCCGGCGGCGGACGATAGGCCCCAGCCCGGGCCTCCGTCAAGGGGCACCAGCGGCAGGCGGGCCATCCCGGCCGTCCCGACCCGCGGCTTCGATCTCGGAGCGCGGCCGGGCAAGCCTGGGAGCCACTAATGACGTCTTGGTCACCTCCCCTAAGCCTGGAGACGCGACCCGGCGGTTGACGCCGAACCCGCGGTCCGGTTAGGTTGGCTCGAGTGCTGAGCGACGCCGTCCTCCGGAGGCGGGAGATGGTCCTCGCGGACCTCATCCCCGGGACCCTGGTGAAAGACGTCCTTCTCGTCCTGGGGTTCGCTGCCCTGACCGGGCTCTCCGCCCAGGTCTCCATCCGCCTCCCATTCACCCCGGTGCCGATCACCGGCCAGACCCTGGCCGTGCTCCTAGGGGGGATGGCGCTGGGGGCGCCCCGCGCCATCCTGGGAATGCTGGCGTACCTGGCGATCGGGCTCGTCGGCCTTCCCTGGTTCGCCGGTGGGGCCGGTGGTTGGGCGGTGGTCGGCAGCGCCTCCTTCGGTTACCTCCTGGGCTTCATCCTGGCCGCCGCCGTGGTCGGGGCCCTGGCCGCACGCGGATTCGACCGTGGCCCCCTCCGGGTCCTGCTGGCGATGGTGGCGGGGAACCTCCTCATCTATCTGGTGGGCGCCACCTGGCTGGCCCTTGACCTCCACCTGGGGCCGGCCGCCGCGATCTCGCTCGGGGTCACCCCGTTCCTGGTCGGGGATGCCCTCAAGGCGGCGATCGCCATGGGGCTGCTGCCCGGCGCCTGGCGGCTGGCGGGCCGCCGGCCCGAACTTCCTGGCTGAGCCGCCCTTCCGGCTTCACGTGGCAGGGTCAGGGGCCTTCCGCTCCTGGTGCGGGACGACGCCCGGAAGGGCGGCGCGAGGTCGAGCCCCCCGGCCCGCGGCTGCCTGCCGCCACCTCTACTGGGGCCCCCGTCTTCGATGAAGCGTGCGCCGGGCCGGGCTGGAGGAGCTGGGGCCCCCGATGGGGGCGGGCAACCGCCCGGCGCCGGCCGCGACTGGCGGCGAAGTGGGCGTGCACCCCGGTGACCCGCGGGGGGAGATCCACCCGCTGAGCCCCTCCCCGCTTGTCTCCCTGGACGCTCTCGGTTAGAAGAGGCCCAGCTCCAGCTTCACCTCGTCCGAGGCCATGGTGTGGGGGTCCCAGGGGGGATCCCAGACCAGATCCACCTTGACCCCCTCGATCCCCGGCAGGAACTGGGTGGCGGCATGCACCTGGGACTCCAGCATCGGACCGAGAGGGCAGTACGGGGTAGTGAGGGTCATGCGCACCGTGGCCCCACCCTCGTCGTCCACCTCGACCCCGTAGACCAGCCCCAGGCTGACCACGTCCAGCCCCAACTCGGGGTCGATGACCTCGCGCAGGGCGTCCATCACGTCGTCCGCGGTGGCCACCGGGCCCCGGGCCGGGGTGGGAACGGCTTCCTCAGACACCCTGTCCCTCGGCCCGGCTGAGGCCCTCCTCCAGCGCCACCCACGGCAGCATCGCGCACTTCACCCGGGCGAGATACTTGCGGACCCCCGAGAGCGCCTCCAGGTCGCCGAGGTCCCCCAGCTCGGAGGGATCCCTGCCCTCCACCAATAGCGCCCGGAAGCGGGCGATCAGGTCGCGGACCTCGGAGAGCGGCCGGCCCTCCACCTCCTCCGCCATCATCGAGGCCGAGGCCATGGAGATGGAGCAGCCCTGGCCCGTGAAGGCGACCTGCTCCAGCTCTGCGCCGCTCAGGCGAAGGCTGAGGTCCACCTCGTCCCCGCAGAGAGGGTTGTGCCCGTGGGCGGTCGCCGTGGGGGCATCCAGGCTCCCCCGGTGCCGGGGGTGGCGGTAGTGGTCGAGGAGGATCTCGCGGTAGAGCTCGTCGGAAAGCGCGGCGGAGGCTTCGGCCATGACTTAATCCTACCTCGAGACAGGGAAAACGGCGGAGCCGGGCTCCATCTGCCCGGCCCCGCCGCTCTGGGACTCGGATCTGAGGTTCGGCGACGCGGGACATCCGCGGTGCCGGGCCCACGCCCGGAGGGTCACTCGCGGTGGACCAGCGCCTCCAGAGAGTTCAGGTCCCGGTGGCCGCCCTCAGCCGGCGCCCCCAAGGGTGAGGATCGATTGACTATCGTCTGGCATGGGCAAACCCTCCTTTTTCCTCGGGTACCGCCGGTAGTGGAGGGCCCGGGCCCTCCGGCGGCCGGACGGCGCTGTC
>JAJYET010000027.1 GCA_021785655.1 bacterium
CAGGGCACCCTTCTGGTCGGGATGCTGCTGGCGGGTGGAGTCGCCGCCGCGGACACCGAGGAGCGAGCCGTCTACCGGCTCACCTCAGAGGGCCGGGGATGGGTGCTGTCCTCCCTTCCGATCATCGCGGGCAGGGTGTCCAGCCTGGTGGCGATGGAGCCCGCTTCGGATACCGACATGAGGAGCGTGACGAAATGAAGCGACTGGTGATCCTCGGCGGCGGCACCGCCGGGACCATGGCGGCCAACCGCCTGCGGCGCCGCCTGCACCCGGACGAATGGAAGATCACCGTGGTGGACAAGAGCGAGATCCACAATTACCAGCCCGGGCATCTGTTCATCCCCTTCGGCATCTACGGGCCCCAGGACGTGGTCAAGCCACGCCGGCGCTTCATCCCCGACGGCGTCGACCTGGTCTTCGGGGAGATCGCCCGGGTGGTCCCGGAGGAGAACCGCGTCCTGCTCGCCGACGACCGCCAGCTGCCCTACGACTACCTGATCATCGCCACCGGCACCTCCCCGCGCCCGGATCAGACCCCGGGGATGGTGGACGGGGAGTGGCACAAGAGCGTGCATGAGTTCTACACCCTGGAGGGGGCCACGGCGCTGGCCGAGCGGCTGGCGGACTGGGACGGCGGCCGCATGCTGGTGCACATCGTCGACATGCCCATCAAGTGCCCCGTCGCCCCTTTGGAGTTCACCTTCCTCGCCGACTCCTTCTTCGCGGAGCGGGGCATCCGCGACCGGGTCGACCTGACCCTGGTGACGCCGCTGGAAGGGGCCTTCACCAAGCCGGTCGCCTCCAAGCACCTCGGCTCCATCCTGGAGCACCGCGGCGTCGGGATCGAGGGGGACTTCGTGGTCGAGCGCATCGACCCGGAGCGCAAGATGGTGATCTCCTACGACGAGCGCGAGCTCCCCTTCGACCTGCTGGTGACCGTGCCCCTGCACATGGGGGCCGACTACCTGGCGGCGTCCGGCCTCGGCGACGACCTCAACTACGTCCCGGTGGACAAGCACACCCTGCTGTCCCGGGCCCACGACAACATCTTCGCCATCGGCGACGCCTCGGACATCCCGACCTCCAAGGCGGGATCGGTGGCCCACTTCTCCATGGAGCTGTTCGAGGACAACTTCGTGAACCACGTCCGCGGCCGGGCCATGACCCGCCCCTTCGACGGGCACGCCAACTGCTTCATCGAGTCGGGGAACGGCAAGGGTCTGCTGATCGATTTCAACTACGACACCGAGCCGCTGCCGGGCAAGTACCCGCTGCCCGGCATCGGCCCGTTCTCCCTGCTGCGGGAGACCGAGGCCAATCACTGGGGCAAGATGATGTTCCGCTGGGTCTACTGGAACCTCCTGCTGCCCGGCAAGCCGATGCCCCTGGAACCCCTGATGTCCATGGCCGGGAAAGAGGCCGAGGCGCTGACATGACCGCCCTGGCGCCGGCCACGACCGAGGAGCGGCTGACCCGGATCGAGGGAATCCTGGGCGAGATCCGGGAGGAGCTGCAGCGCCAGGCGCTGGCCCGGGAGCGCTGGCAGGAGTTCACCGACGGCGTCGCTCCCCTGGCGGGAGAGGCGGTCTCCCTGGTGACCCGCCATCTCGACGCCGACGCGTGCGACTTCACGGCGGTGGCGGGTCTGGCCCACAGCGTGGTCCGGGAGGCGGACACCCTGGCGGCCGGACTCGACCCCCTGCGCACCCTGATCGAGTTCGGCGAGGAGGTCGGCCCGCTGGGGGCCGCCGCCGCGGCCAGCGTCAACCGCCGGCTCCAGCAGCTGGACGACCGCGGGTACTTCTCCTTCGCCCGCCAGGTCGCAGGGGTCATGGACAACGTGGTCACCTCGTTCAGCGAGGAGGATGTCCGGCTGCTGGGCGAGAACATCGTGCTCATCCTGACCACGGTCAAGGAGATGACCCAACCCGAGATCATGACCCTCCTGGGGCGGGCGGCGCGCTCCTTGCAGGACGGGGACACGGTCCCGGTGACCAGGACGCCTTCGTCGCTGGCCCTGCTGCGGCAACTTCGGGACCCCCTGGTCCGCCGCGGACTGGCCCGGGTCCTGGCCACCCTGCGCGCCGTGGGGGCCGAGGCCCCCCCAGCCGACCGGTGATCAAGCGGTGTGGAGGTAGTTGATATGGCACTTGCCACCATCGAAGGTACCCAGGTTCACGTGGACGACGAGGGATTCCTGACCGACTACGACGAGTGGAGCGAGGACCTGGCCCAGGTGCTGGCGGCCCGGATCGGGATCGGGCTCACCGAGCCGCACTGGAAGGCCATCCGCTTCCTGCGCGAGGACTTCAAGCAGCACGGCGAGACGGCGACCATCCGCCGCATCACCACCGTCGGAGGGATCCCCACCAAGGACCTCTTCACCCTGTTCCCGAAGCAGCCGGCCAAGAAGATGGCGTACATCGCGGGTCTTCCCAAGCCGCGCGGCTGCGTGTGACCACCGACCAGGAGGGATCAAGCATGACCACCCAAGTCGCACCCGCCCCCATCCCGACGTTCGACCAAGGCGACACCGGCCGCAAGCTGGCCATCATCTGCTCCAAGGGCAACCTGGACATGGCCTACCCCGGGCTGGTGCTCGCCAACGCCGCCCTCGGGGAGGGCGTCGAGGTGCACCTCTTCTTCACCTTCTGGGGCTTCGACATGATCACCAAGAAGACCATGGCCCACCTCAAGTTCACTCCCCTCGGGAACACCGCCACCCACATGCCCCAGGGGTTGGGGGGAATCCCGGGCATGACGGCGATGGCGACGAACATGCTGAGAAAGCAGATCGCCAGCGTGGGAGTGCCCGACGTGCCCGACTTCCTGGAGCAGATCAAGGCGTCCGGTGGACACCTCTGGGCCTGCCGGATGTCCGCGGACATGATGCACCTCGGCAAGGAGGACCTGCGCGACGACGTGGAGGCGATCATCAACGCCTCGGAATTCATCGAGATGACCGCGGGGGCGCAGCTGCTGTTCATCTGAGCCGGGCGGGCGGCAGCCCCGGGGCGGGCTGGGGTGGGTTCGCCCTGCTCGGCGCCGCGGCGGACTGCGGCGATCGAGCGTAGGGCCAAGACCCGTACCAGCAGGGCAGTCCGCCGCTCCAGGCCGCCGGCCCAGTCCGGGTGGTTGGGCCGCCCCTCCCCGAGCCGGAGCGAGGGTCGGCAGGAGGCGCCCTCAGCGGCCGCGGGCGCCGCGAGCGGCCAGGCGCCGCGCGATCCCGGCCAGCTCCGCGCGATTGGCCTCGGGGCGAGAGCCTCCACATCCTGCTCCGCCGCGACGAGTTCGGCCTCGGCGATCCGGGCGTCAGGGAAGCGCAGCGGCAGCCGGGACCGCCCGTCGGCGGCGGTGCCGGCCCCGAAGTGTCACTTGCTCACCTGACCCCGTCCCGCCATCCGGAGGGCTCTCCGGGGCTTGGACCGAAGTCGGTGCCCCCTCCCTGGTGGTCGGCGGTTGGGCAGTCAGGCTCCCATCTCCCGCAGCGCGGAGCTGAGCTCGGCCAGGGCGCGGTCGAGGCGCTGCTGCCGCCTGCGGCTCGGGACGTGGTTGGCCTCCGCGGCAAGGTATCCCACCAGCTCGTCGAGTCGCTCCTCGTCGGCCGGGAGGGCGACACCGTCGCCCAGCGCGATCGACCGGTACACCAACCGCTCGCATTCCAGGTCGAGCAGGCGGAGCGTGCGCAGGGCGGCCGCGACCTCGTCCGAGACCAGCACCTCGTGCGAGGCACCGGGGTGCTGGCCGGGATGGGGTTCCCGAAGATCGAAGTGGGTGCCCTCCCAGCCGGTGATCACGCCCTCATCGGCACAGGAGTCGCAGCCCCACTCGATCTGGGCCGGAAGCTCCGAGCGGAAGACCACGATGCGTCCCGGGCAGCGGCTCCTTCCCGGCCGCCGGCGGCAGGGCAGCGCGCTCACCCAGGCGGCGCCAGGGTCCCCGGCGGTGGCCGCCCGCACGATCTCCCCGAGCTGGTCGGCCAGGTTGCGGGCAGGCGCGGGACCGTCAGACGGCAGGTCGAGGAAGTGACGAAGGTCGCAGACGTACAACGCTGGGAACTGTATCCGACTCCGTCGTCCCTCGGGTGAGATGCTCCCCGCTAGGGATCGGCGAAGGGGAGCGGAGATGGAGATCGAGGCGGGCCGCTGGACGCTGCGGTCGCCGCCCCGGGAGGCCATCCGGGTCCGGGAATCGCAGCAGGGCGATCCGTTCGCCGTCCGGCGGATGCGCCGGGGAGGGACACCCGGCGTGACCTGTCACGGTCGGTCGGTGGCGGTGCTGGCCCCGCCCGCGCCGGCCACCGCCAGCCTTGTCATTGCCGAGAGGGCGACACCTGCCCCTAGGGGACACGGCCCGCTCCCCGGTGCCGGCCGTGGCACCCGGCCCGAACCACGGCGTTCCTGAAGCTTGCGGTGGCGGAAGCTGGCCTGCTGGCCAGGCGCCTGTGGTTCACTCGAGAGCGTCCCTGCTGGTCATCCCAGCTGCTGGCCGCCGAGGAGTACCGAACGCCGATGCGCCTCGGTCTCGATCCGGAGATCCCCGAGGAGCTGTAGGACGGTGACTCGCTCATCCGCCCGTCGGCGTCCACGTTCGGAGTGGCGGGGCAGCGGGCTCCCGTCGAGCGGCGCTCCCTGGACGGGACCCATCTGGCCGCGGCCGGAGAGATCGGCCCGGAGCTCGAAGCGGTGGTCACTTATGACTGGCGCATTATCGTGGGTGCCGAGGGGGCCGGGCCCCCTTCCATCCAGCCTGAGCGGGCTCTGCCGAGGAGCAGGCGGCAATTCTGGCCGGAGGTGGCCGTCCCCTTCGCACGCAGCGATCCCGGCGCACACGCCAGCTCACCACGGGCGAGATAAGGTCTGGCCGCGATGGCTAGCTACCCAGAGCCGGGCCCTCAGGCTGGACTTCCTCCCGCCGGTCCTCGCCACGGCTTCGGAGGCGCGCCCCAGTCCCGCGTGCTGCAGGGGTTCGCATGGTAGTGGCCCGGAAGCCGTAGAACAAGTCGGCCCCCTCGAGGCCGGCACAGTTCTTTGGGACGCACCCCACGTCCCAGCCGCCACCTCGGGGCCGAGGGGCTCCGCGATCTGGGTGGCCACCCAAAAGGGGCGCGTGCTCTTTCGGCTCCCTGTCCCTCACGGCGGTGGTGGGGCGGTCGCTCCGTACGCCACGCTGAACCCCGTCGCGTTAAGCGCCGAAGGCGTGGACACCTGGACCCCGTTCTGCACCATGTACAGTTCCGTCTCCTGGTTCTGGGGTCCCGACATGCTGAGGTTGGTGAAGGTGGTGGTGGTGTACGCAGCCAGCTCGGTCAGCGAGCCGTTGGACATCGGCGCCTCCATGATCCACTCCGCCGAGGAAAGTGGAGCCGCATAGGTCTGGTCGATGGTGAAGCTGGCGCCTGAGGTGTCGTCGGTGAGGGTGATCGCCCACTCGTCCGAGGCGGGGTTGTATTCCTGGATCGTCACGGTGACCAGGTCCCCTGCAGACACGGTCATGGAGATGTTGGTCTCTGCGGCAGGCAGGATCTCCCACCACGGCTGGATGTAGAAGTAGTTGGAGTTGTAGGGATCCGGGTACTCCTGGATACCGGCCTGGATCAGCGAGCTGTCATTCAACCCGTCGATCCCCACCCATTCCGAGAGATTGGTGCCGGTCTGCCCCGAGTAGAGGCTCGGCACGTCGAAGGTGCCGCTCACATAGGTGTACGGGCCGTTGCCCATCGCGTATCCCGACCAGTTGGGTGACCCCTCGAGCACCGGTGGGCCCAGATAGACCTCCAAGCTGAGTGTCGCGGTGGCCGTGCCCGCCACCGGGGTCTTGGAGTCCGTGACCTGGACCGTGAAGATGTATGAGCCGGCGGTGCTGGGGGCGCCCGCCAGGATGCCGGTGCTGGACAGCCCCAGCCCCAAGGGCATGCCACTGGACACCACCGCCCAGCTGTACGGCGGGACGCCGCCAGACGCCTGAAGCGAGGTCGAATATGAGTTGCCCACCGTGCCTGGCGGCAAACTCGTGGTGATCACCGAGAGGGCGGGCTCGACCAACAACTCGAGTCCGGTGGAGGCGGACTGGGGCGTCGGGATGCTGGCGTCGGAGACCCGCAGCCCGAGGCTGAAGGTCCCGGTCGCCCCGGGCGTGCCGGTGATCGATCCAGTGGATGTCAGGGTGAGTCCGGTCGGCAAGGCCCCCGATATGAGGGCCCAGCTGTACGGCGGGAGCCCCCCGGTGGCGGAGAGCACGGCCGAGTACCCCGATCCGGCGACGCCGGTGGGGAGCGAGGTGGTCAGGATCTGCAGGGGGGCGGCCTGAACGGTCAAGACGAAGGACGCGCTCGCCGCCTCGGGACTCGGGCTGCTCGAGTCCGTGACCTGGACGGTGATCGAAAAGCTCCCAATGTCCGTCGTCGTCCCGCTGATGCTCCCGTCTGGTGCGAGGGCAAGCCCCGATGGCAAGCCTCCGCCGGTGACCGCCCAGCTGTAGGGTGGCACCCCGCCCGTGGCCGCCAGGCTCGTGGAGTAGCTGGTGCCGGACGTGGCCGAGGGAAGGGAGGCGGTCGTGACGGTGAGTGGGACCCGTGGCCCGAAGTATGAGAACGCATCAATAATGAGGTTTGCGCTCCCCTCGTCGTTATAGACCGACACCGCTCCGCCGCTCCCCAGAGTCGCCACCGTGAGGTTGGCCACGATCTCTCCTGTGGACCAGTTGAGGTCGGATGCCAGCGGTCTGGCTCCGCCGGGATAAACCGTGAAATAGCTGGGCGCGGTGGTGTCCACCGCCGTGACGTTGGCCACTACCGCGGTGGCAGTGGTCGGGATTGCCCCTATTCCTGCGATCTGCTTGGTCAAGGAGGCCCCCGGCCCCAGAGTCTGCCCAGTCGTCCTGGTGTCCAGGATCCGCACCGGGGTGATGGTGCTCAGGAGGCTGGCCCCCGCAGGAGCGCTGGTGCCGTTGGTGAAGTAGCCGTCCACGTCGATCACCACGTCGGCGTTGCCCAATTGGTTGTAGACGGCTATCTGCCCGGTGGCGGGGTTGACTGGCACCACCACCCGATTGGCCACGGTCTCTCCGCCGACCCAGTTCAGGTTGGAGGCCAGTGGCCTGGCGCTGCCTTCAGGATAGGCCGTGAGATAGCTTGCAGAGGTGGTGTTGGTGACGGTCACATTGAGCAGCGCAGCAGCGGCGCCCGAGATCGGAATCCCACCCGCACCTGCCACTTGGATGTCGAGCGAACTACCCGGGCCAAGGGTGTCACCGCTGTACGGCTCCCCGCTCGCGGCCCGGGTGTCGGTGATTCGGGATGGCGCCAGAGGAACGTAGCTGCCGACCGTGGCGCCGGATGGTTCTGGGGCAAAGTACCCCTCCAGGTCCACGACGACGTCTGCACGTCCCTGGTCGTTGAAGAAGGTCACCTGACCGTTGGTCCCCACCGGAACGATCACCAGGTTGGGCACCGTCTGCCCGGACCCCCAGTTGAGGTTGGACAGCAGCGGCCGAGCGTCCCCGGTGGGATAAACGGAGAGGTAGCTGCCGTCGGTCGTATTGGTAACGGTCACGTTGAGGGCCACCGCCGTGGCCCCCGAGGGCACACTTCCACCGGTCACGGTCAGGTTTAGGGTCGCCGACGGGCCGAGGGTGTCCCCGTTGAGGCGGGTGTCCAAAAGGCGGGTGGGAGCAAGCGGGGTGTAGGCACCGTTGGCACTGAGGCCCACAGTCTGGGCGACGCCGGCGTTCAGGCTCGAACTGCGACGGGACGCGGCGGGGAAGGCTCTTCGGGAAAGCGGGGCGAGCGGAGAGGGGCTCACCTTCGAGGCAGCACATATGCACCGATGGAGGGCTGGCGTCAGGGTGTGGGCTCCCTGAGCACTGAGGGAGATGGGCTGGGGCCCAACGGCCGCCGCCGCTCCCCCGGCCAGCGCTAGCCAGAGTGACGCAGCTGCGATCGCCGCCGCCGCCATCGACCGCGGGCGCCTGTTCGTAAGTCTGTAGTTACTCAAGACACGCGCCCTCTTTTCTGCCTGCCTCAACCGGAATCGTTCGCGAGCGGTCGGCCGGGGTGGGACGGTGGCCGTCCTTCACACCTCCCGCTGAGATCGGCCGTGCCCCAGGGTAGCTCTGCGTCGCCTCTATGGGACCGCGGTGAGTCGCTCGTTACACCCGGGGCCGAGCCCGAGCGGTGACCCGCCTTAGCCCCGGTGGAGGGGCACAGGTCATAGCCTCGGCACAGCTCTGGCGGAGTGCCGCACATCCTCGAACAGCTGTCCGGCCAAGGTTAAGAATTCGAGCTTGAGTGGCGGTCGGCGCCCGGCCCCCCGGGTACCGCCGCGCGAGACGGCACGGCGGACGCCCCTGCCTTGGGCACCCCGGCGCCCCGTGGCCCGAGGGTGGCTGATACGGCGCAGCAATGTGACGCAGCGGCTGGGCAGGCCACCGTCGCATGAACTCGCATCGCCCTGCCGGGGCGTGAACGAACGTCAGGTCCATCACGGGACCGAGTCGCTATGCGGGGAGAAGAGTCGCTACTCCCCGGACCCCTCCCGGGAGTTGGCCAACGAGGTGCACATCTGCGGCGATGAGGGCAACGCCAGCCACGAGGGTCAGCACCGACCCGGTCGCGACGAAGCCTGCCAGGATCGCAAGGCTGGTCGCGAGCATGTGCCAGGCCGAGGCCGAGGCGCTGGGTCCCCGCAACACGCCGATCAGATTGCCGCCCACAAGGGCGGCCAGGATCCCCACCAAGAACGCCCATGGGCCAGCCATGCGGAGGCACAGAAGAAACGCCGTCAGCGCGGCCCGACGCGCCGCGGCAGCCCGCGCTGGCCGCAGCCCCCGTGTCCACGATCTCCGGCGCCAAGATCGGACCAAGCCGGCCAGGGTTCGCTCGTTGGCGACCGCCATCGTAATCCAGCGGGGGGGGAGCACGGGGGAGCGCAGGGGCGGCGATCCAGGGACGCTTGGTATCGTCGGCATTTGCAGCAGAAGGCTGTGAAGTTGCTCCCGTCCCCAAAGGAATACGTCACACTTTCGCGCCACCGCGATGGCCTGCTCTGTGAACTCCTGGTTGCTCACGACGATCGCCGCGTCGGTGGCGTAGCAGCTTCGGGCTGCGTGCGCCTCCTGCACGGCCCGGGGGCCGATCTTCGATGTCGCTGAGTGCTTGGCCTGAACCACGGTGCGGCTGCCGGCGCCCTCCACCAGAAGGTCGGCACCCTGGTCCCTGGTCCCACCCACGTGGTCCACCGAGTGGCCCAGCTCCTGGAACAGTGACACCAGCCACCGCTCAAAGGCAGCTCCTGACTCGGGTGTCGGGAGCGAGTCGATCGCGGCTAACACAGCGACAGTTTCGGTCCGTCGATCTCGCGGCACGCCAGGGACCGTCTCCCCTGAGCACCCCGATGGTCCGACCTGGCCCAGTGACCACTGCATACAACCATCCTCCGTGATACAGTCCGGTCGTCGTTTGTATCGATTGTGCCTAAGAGGTCGATGGCTCGCAATGGGCAAACAATCAATGTTTCGTATAGTCACGTGGCCCCGGCTAACTCAAGGGCTGGAGGCCGCCTACCGGCCGCTCCTTATCGGTACGGCCGCCATCGAGACCGGCAGCGACCACCTCCCCACGGGCGATCGCGAGGGCGTGATCTATCGGCAGGTTGATCGCGGCGCCCGGATGGTCCGGGTAACCTCCCCGGCCACAGTTGTGGACCGTTGTGGGGAGCGACTGCTCGAGGACCTTGCGACGCTCACCGACCCACAGCACCTCAACGGTTCAGCGGCGTTCTTTACGATCGGGCACCGTGACCGGCGCCTCCTCGACCACGAGTACTTCCTTCGGAGGTTTGTTGGCCTCACGCCTAACGGCCACGTGGACTTTGCCCGGGAGTGGGGTCCGCTCGACCTGCCGCACCACCCGCGGGATCTCTGGGGGGACCTTTGCAGCGAAGGGAGCCACCTGGCTCAGATTGAGGACCATCTCTCCCAAGCCGAGGCGGCGTTTCCCAACAACGGAAAGGCGTTTCTTGTGGGTGAAGGGAGGAGCCAGATCCGCGTCCAGGGCTTCGTCATCGAGACTCAGAGTCTCGCCTTCGGGGTGTTCCAGGCCGTCATTGGCACCCTGATCGAACTCCTTCTTCGGGACGACCGGGTCTGGACCATGCGGTATGGCTTCTCGACCGCAGATCTGTCTCGTCCGACACCGCGCGAGGTCAGGTCGATCTGGGAAGAGCGAGGGCTGCCCGTGCCCGGCGAGATGGGTGAGGCGCTGGACACCACTATCGGCATCCTGGCACGAGCCAGCAGCGGGTCTGGCCCCCACCTTGAGGTACGGAGCCGGGACAGCGGGGACGCTGGGTTCTGGATGCTGGGCCGCGGGGTGCTCGGCGCGCTGGCGCTCCAGGCGCTGAGGGCCGCCAGCGACTCCGTCCCGGCACGGACATGCCAGCGCTGCGGTGAGCTCTTTCTGCGTCAGGACGGGCAACGGCATACGTGGCACACCCAGGGCAGCCGGCGGGTGAAGTACTGCTCCGATCGCTGTGCCCGAGCGTCGGCCCAAAAGGCGTATTTGGAGCGGCGGAGACGGCGCAATCAGGACCGATGAATCATCGCGGTACGGACGCCGTCGTAGAAGGCCTCGTTCGTCCCGTGGCGCTCGCTGCACGAGTTGGCCGGCGCTCGAAGACCGTGGCCCTCAAAACGAGGTCACGTTGCGTTGGTCGCGTCGTGCCGAGCTGATCGCGCGATGGTGGCATCTTGCCGTCCGCCGCTGTGGCGCGTCGGAGCCATCGCGTGGAACCGCCAGCAATCGTGGCCAGATTAGGCGCCGCCACAGCCATATCCTGGGACACGATCGCCTCGCTCCCGACGGCTCTCGTGGGATGCGGCCGTTCCGGAGGATCGAAACCGGCGCCCTGACGCCTCCGGTCGGCGCGCCAGCTCCAGGGCCCCTCATGGGTGCTCAGGGGTGCTCAGGGGTGAGCTGGACGATGGAAACGCGGCGGGCATGGAAGAGCGCGGACTCGAAGACCAACACCTGCCCCGCGGTCCGTGCTCTGCCAGAGCGCGACCACCGCCGAAGCGTCAGATGGGGACCGCCTGCCGCAGCTGCGCCACCTCCCGCCCCACGATCTCCGCCGCCTCCTCCACCTCCGCCCGGGTGGTCCCCCGACCCAGGGTGAGGCGCAGGTGGGCGCCGGCCAACGAGGGTGGGAGCCCCATCGCCAGGAGCACGTGGGAGGGGGCCTGGGAGCCGCTGGCACACGCCGACCCCGCCGAGGCGCAGACCCCGGCCCGGTCCAGTCTCATGAGGAGCAGCTCACCCTCGGCCCCGGGAATCGCCAGGGTGCAGAAGTTCGGGAGCCGCCCCTCCCCCCGGGCGCCGGTGGGCCGGGCGGCCGGGAGGAGCTCCAGGAGGAGGTCCTCCAGGTGGGAGGTGAGCTCCCGCTGCCGGGCGGCCTCCGACTCGCGCTCGCGCTCGGCGAGCCGGGCCGCCAGCCCCAGCCCCACGATCCCGGGGACGTTCTCGGTCCCGGAGCGGCGGTTGCGCTCCTGCCCACCACCGGTGATCACAGGGTCCAGGGCCACCCCGTGACGGACGAAGAGCGCCCCCGCACCCTTGGGCCCGCCCACCTTGTGGGCGGAGATGGTGAGGAGGTCAACCCCCAGCTCCTGGACGTCGACGGGAAGCTTGCCCAACGCCTGGGTGGCATCGGTGTGGAAGAGCGCCTCGCTGCGCTCCCGCACGACCCGAGCCAGCTCCCCAACGGGCTCGACCGTCCCCACCTCGTTGTTGGCCAGCATCACCGAGACCAGGCGGGTGTCGGGACGCAGCGCCTCCGCCAGCCGCCCGGGGTCCACCAGCCCGGTCGAGTCCACCTCCAGCTCGGTCAGCTCCCAGCCGTCCCGTCGCAGATCCCGGGCGGTCTCCAGGACCGCCTCGTGCTCCACCTGGGAGATGATCAGGTGGCCCGGCTCGCCCCGCAGCCGGCTCAGCGGCCCGCGCAGGGCGAGGTTGTCCGCCTCGCTGCCGCCGCCGGTGAACACCACCTCACGGGGGCGGCAGTTGAGGGCCTCGGCCACCCGGTCCCGGGCCAGATCCACCAGGGCGCGGGCCGCGCGGCCGGCGGCATGGGTGCTGGAGGGGTTGCCGAAGACCTCCTGGAGCGGCCCCGCCATCTCCTCCCGGACCTCCTCCCGCACCGGGGTGGTGGCGGCGTGGTCCAGGTAGATCAAGAAGTCCTCAGTCCCGCGGCCGGGGCGGCGCCAGGAGCGCCGTCAGCGGCCCCTTGTGGTCCGCCAGCTGGCGGTGGAGCTCCAGAAGCTCGTCGGCTGAGATCGGGTCGCGCTCCTCGAGGTCAGCCTCCGCCACCCCACCACCCTGGACCTCCAGCGCCACCAGAAAGGCCATGGAGCAGTGCCGGCAGGTCACCTGGACGGTGTAGTGGGGGCCCTGGTGGGCCAGCTGGCGGAGCTCGCAGTCGGCCAGCGAGCGCCGGCAGACGGGGCAGCGGAAGTCCCCCGCCCGCTGCCGCAGGAAGCCCATGATGTCCATCGCCATGTCCACTTGAGAGTATAGGTCGCGCCTCAGGAACGGCCTCCCCCTGGGGACATCACGCCCCATGGCAAACGGGGGTGCCCGCTGCCTTTCACCAGGGGGATGGCGCCGAGCCCAGATGACCTGCGGAGAGCGGTCGATCCGAAGGCGGGCCGGCGGGAGCCCACCCCCGGGGTGCCCCGCCATCCCGGCCGGTACCGGCCATCAGGGCGAGAAGGTGCCCAGTCCGGGCCAGGCCGGGGTCAGATCGACGACCCGCTGGTGTCCGCACCCTCCGACCCCCGGCTCGGCGCCCCACCTCTGCTTAGGTCCGGACAGAGGGGGCGGGGTCGCCAGGCACCGCTTCGCTCCCCAGATCGGCCCACCCCGGGCGCGACGGTCGACGCATTCGTCGGAGTTCGGCTCCTCGATTCCGGGGGCGGGGCGGGGGCCCACGCGGAGGCCAGGCCGGCACGGACATCGGCCTCTGGGCCGGGAGCCGGGGCCAACCGCGTCAGCTGGCTCCAGGACCATCGGGTCGACGGCTCCGCCGCTCCTGGAGGGCGTCCTCCACCATCCCCTCCAGGGATGGCCGAAGCGGTGCCCAGCCCAGCTCCCGCCGGGCCAGGTCGCTGGAGGCCACCAGCACCGCCGGGTCCCCGGGGCGGCGGGGTCCGAAAGCGACCTCGATCGGGACCCCGGTCACCCGGCGGGCCGCCGCGACCACCTCCAGCACCGAGAAGCCGCGGCCGTTGCCGAGGTTGTAGACCAGATGGCGCCCCTCAGCCCCTGCGGTCGCCTCAAGGGCCAGGAGGTGGGCGGTCGCCAGGTCGTCCACGTGGATGTAGTCCCGGATGCAGGTCCCGTCCGGGGTGGGATAGTCGGTGCCGTACACGGTGAGCGCCTCTCGTCCCCCCAGGGCCACCTCCAGGAGCAGCGGGATGAGATGCGTCTCCGGCTGGTGGCGCTCCCCCCTCTGGAGAGCGGCCCCGGCGACGTTGAAGTAGCGCAGGGAGACCGCCGCCAGCTGGTGGGCCGAGCACTCGTCCCGGATCATGAGGTCGGCCGCCAGTTTGGTGTTGCCGTAGGGGCTGGTGGGGGAGGTGGGGTGCAGCTCGTCGACGGGTAGTCTCTGGGGCTCTCCGTACACCGCCGCGGTGGAGGAGAAGACCAGCCTTCGGACCCCCAGCTCGCGCATGGCGGCGAGCAGGGTCAGGGTGCCGCCCAGGTTGTTCTGCCAGTAGACCTCGGGGACCCTGGTCGACTCCCCGACCTGGGAGCGGGCGCCGAAGTGCAGCACCGCCTCGGCCCCCTCCAGGGATCGGTGCAGCATGTTGGGGTGGTGGATCGAGGCCTCGAAGAACTTGGCCCCCTCCGGGACGGCGTCCCGGTGGCCGGTGGAGAGGTCGTCCAGGACCGCCACCTGGTGGCCCTCCTGGAGCAGCCGGGTGCCGACCACGCTGCCGATGTACCCCGCCCCGCCGACCACCAGGACCCGCACCGGCCGCACCCCCTCTTTCAGGTGCCCGAAGAGAGGGGAACTCGCCCCGCCAGCCGCTCCAGGACCGCCTCAGTGAACTCCTCGGTGGCGGCGGTGCCGCCGATGTCCGCGGTGCTCACCCCGGCAGCCACCGTGCGCATGACCGACTCCCGGACCCTGCGCCCCATGGCCCGCTGGGACTCCTCGGGCATCTCCTGCAAAAGGGCCGCCACCGCCAGGATCATCGCCATGGGGTTGGCCACGTGCCGGCCCAGGAGCTTGGGGGCGGTGCCGTGGGGGGCCTCCGCCATCACCACCTGCTGGGTGCCGTCCTCGCGGAACCCGATCATCAGCGACTCGCTCCCCGCCAGGGTCCCGTACAGCGCCAGCACCAGGTCGGAGAGGAGGTCCCCGTCCCGGTTGAGGGCGGGGATCACCAGGGCGTCCTCCCTCGTCAGCACCAGGGCCAGGGTGGCGTCGATCAGCTGGGGCTCGTAGGGGACCTCGGGGTGGCGGGCGGCGGCCTTGTCCATCTCCTCCTTGAGCATCCCCTCGTACACCGGCGAGACCGTGTACTTGGGGCCGCCGAACACCGTGGCCCCGACCGCGGCGGCGTGGAAGAAGGCGTACTCGGCCACCCGGCGGCAGCGCTCCCTGGTGATCATGGTGGTGCGGAAGGCGGACTCCTCCGCGCCCTCCCCCTCCCGCCACTCCCTGGCCCCGTAGGCGTCGTCCACCGCCATCCGGGCCACGGTTATCGGGGAGTGCACCCCGGCCAGCGGCGGGACCCCGGGAATCCTCCGGCCGGTGCGGACGATCACGTCCCCTCCCACCTCCTGGCGGAGGATGGCGTTGGGGCTGCCCACGTCCCCCTGGCCCTCCGGAGTCACGGTGGCGGCCTTGAGCCCGAACCCGCACTCCAGCATCCGCTGGGCCGCCTCGTGGACCACTCCGTTCTGGGTGCGCCGGCGGGACGCCAGCGAGAGGTCCAGGTGCACCAGCCGGACCAGGGGCCTCACCTCCGGCGCCTCCAGGACCCGGAGCGCCTCCAGCAGCAGCTCCTCCCCGGTCTCATCCCCGTGCAGGACCACCACCCGGCAGCCGGCCATCAGAAGGCCCTCACCCGGCGGAAGGACTCGGCTAGCGGGATGCCCGCCGCCTGGCCGGCCTGGGCCAGCCGGGAGAGGACCCGCTCCGAGGGATCTGAGCGGTGCTGGCTCTCATGGCAGAGCAGCGCCTTCAGCTTGAGCTCCACCGTCTTCGAGACGTCGACCAGGTGATCGGGGAACTCCGTCCCGGTCACCCAGGCCTCCTTCACCTCGTGCGGCTCCAGCCCTCCGGCCAGGAGCTCGGGGAAGGAGTAGGGGTTGCGGGCGTAGGGGTAGACGCACTCGACCGCAGCCTGGCCGGCGGCCAGGTGATCTGGATGGTTGCCCCCCAGATTGGCGTAGTGGCGGACGGCGTTCTGGCAGACCACCACCTCCGGGCGCAGCCGGCGGATCTGGCGGCAGAGCTCGAGGCGGAGCGGGTCGTCGCACTTGAGCTCCCCGTCGGGCCGGCGCAGGAAGACCACCTCGGAGACCCCGAGTACGTCCGCCGCCGCCCGCTGCTCCCGCTCCCGGGTCGCCCGCAGCTCCTCCCGCCCCACCTTGGGGTCGGCGGAGCCGGCCGCCCCGTCGGTGCAGATGAGGTAGTCCACCCGGACTCCCCGGCTGGTCCAGAGGGCCACAGTCCCGGCGCAACCGAACTCCGCGTCGTCGGGGTGGGCCACGATCACCAGGACCCCCTCCGGGTGCCCGGGATCGCCCAGCTGCTCGCTCACGACCTCCAAGAATACGGAGGCGCCGCCCCCTGGCCCTCCAGCCGGCGCGGCGGAGAGGTCCCTGCACCCGGTTTAATGGCCGGGGTGGAGGTGGATGAGCCGGCGGTGATCGTCTTCCTGCCGGGTGACCCTCCCCGCCGGGGTCGGCTGGCGTTCGTCGGCCAGACCTGCCCTCTTCCCGGCTCCAGAGCCGGGCGGGTTCCCCTGGCGGTGCGCCGGGGGAGGGCGGTGCGCCGGGTGGAGGCCCCGGCGCGGCTCCTGGATCTCCCCACGGCCCTGGCGTGGCTGGCCTCCCTTCCCGCGGACGGGACGGACTGGCCGGCCCTCTCGGCCTGGGCGCTGGCCGTCAAGGCCGGGCTGGCGGTCCTGGGGAGGGGGCGGCTGGTGCCCACGGTGACCGAGGGGGGATGGGATGGCTGGCGGGCCGGTCCGCTGGACGCCCGGGAGGAGGGCTGGCTGCGGCAGCTGGGCGCGGCCTTCCCGCCGGAGGCCCACTGCCTGGCGGCGCCGGGGACGGGGGCGCTCCGGGTCTGGCGGGCCGAGGAGCTGGTCCGGAGCTGCTGGGACGCCATCGCCGACGTCCTGCCCCGCACCGCGGCGGCTCCCCTGGCCGCCGTGGGCGCCCCCTTCGCCGGCCGGCGGGCGGTGGGGGTAGGGGGGTGGCGGGAGTGGCTCCAGGAGGCGGACTCCGGGCTCCGCGAGGCGGCCCGGCCGGGGATCCGGCTGGAGCTCCCGCAGGAGGCCGGCGGGCGCTTCCTGGCCGTCCTCCAGCTCCGGAGCCACGCGGACCCCTCCCTGGTGGTGGAGGCCTCCGAGCTCTGGAGGGCGCCGGCGCCCGTCCTGCGCCGCTTCGGGGAGGCGGCGGAGACCGACCTCTTGGTGGCGCTGCGGCGGGGGGCTCGGGTCTGGCCCCCGCTGGGGAGGGCGCTGGCGGCCGCCCACCCGGACCAGGTGGAGCTCGAGGACCAGGAGGTGGAGCTGCTCCTGGGACTGGCCGGAGAGCAGCTGGCCGGGGCTGGGCTGGAGGTCCTCTGGCCCGCCGAGCTGGGGGGCGAGCTCCGGGCGCGGGCCCGGGCGACCCCGCCCCCCCCGGGCTCCGGGGTGGAGGCGGGGTTCAGCCTGGACTCCCTCTTGGACTTCCGCTGGCAGCTCACCCTGGACGGGGAGCCGCTCACGGAGGCCGAGATGGACGCGGTGGCGGAGGCCAAGCGCCCGGTGGTGCGGCTTCGGGACCGCTGGTTGGTGCTGGACCCGGAGCTGGTTCGCCAGCTCCGCTCCCGGCCGCCCCGGATCACGGCCGCCGAGGCGCTGGCGGCGGAGCTGGGCGGGGGAACGGTGGAGATCGGCGGCCGGCCGGTGGAGGTCGTGCTGGAGGGGGCGGTGGCGGAGCTGGCACAGCGCATCCGCACCGCCGCCACCCCCTCCGAGGTGCCAGAGCCCCGGGGGCTGGAGGGCCAGCTCCGCCCCTACCAGCGCCGAGGCCTCGCCTGGCTCTCGGCCATGGCCGAGACCGGCCTCGGAGGCTGCCTCGCGGACGACATGGGGCTGGGGAAGACCATCCAGATGATCGCCCTCCACCTCCGGCTGGGCCCCGGGCCCACCCTGGTGGTGTGCCCGGCCTCCCTGCTGGGCAACTGGGAGCGCGAGCTGCACCGGTTCGCCCCCTCGGTCCCCACCCGCCGCTACCACGGCGGGAGCCGGTCCTTGGAGGAGCTGGCGGCCCAGGAGGTGGTCCTAGCCACCTACGGGGTGATGCGCCGGGACCGCGCCCAGCTGGCCGAGGTGGGCTGGAAGCTGGTGGTGGCGGACGAGGCCCAGCACGTCAAGAACCCCGACTCCCGGGGAGCCCGGGAGCTGAGAGCCATCCCGGCGGGCATCCGCTTCGCCCTCACCGGAACCCCGATCGAGAACCGGCTCTCCGAACTCTGGTCGATCCTGGACTGGACCACCCCCGGGCTGCTGGGGCCGCTGGAGCGGTTCCAGCGCCGCCTCGCCACCCCCATCGAGCGATACGGCGACGAGGCGGCCCGGGAACGGCTCACCCGCGTGGTCCGGCCCTTCCTGCTCCGGCGGCGCAAGGTCGATCCCGAGATCGCCCCCGAGCTGCCCCGGAAGACCGAGACCGACCTGCTGCTGTCGCTGACCGAGGAGCAGGCGACCCTGTACGAGGCCGTGGTCCGGGAGATCATGGATCAGATCCGGGAGTCCTCGGGGATGAACCGGAGGGGGCTGGTCTTCAAGCTGCTCACCGCCCTGAAGCAGATCTGCAACCATCCCGCGCACTACCTCCGCCAGGAGGGACCACTCTTCGGCCGCTCCGGCAAGCTGGCGGCGGTGGAGGAGCTCCTGGAGATCATCGTCTCCGAGGGGGACTCGTGCCTGGTCTTCACCCAGTTCGTGGAGATGGGCAAGCTGCTGGAGCGCCACCTGAGGTCGCTCGGGATCGAGACCGCCTTCCTGCACGGGAAGGTGGAGCCGCGGCGGCGTGACCAGATGGTCTCCCTGTTCCAGGAGGGGCGGGTCCCCGTGTTCCTGCTCTCCCTCAAGGCGGGCGGGGTGGGGCTCAACCTCACCAGGGCCACCCACGTGATCCACTACGACCGCTGGTGGAACCCCGCGGTCGAGGACCAGGCCACCGACCGCGCCTACCGGATCGGGCAGGACCGTCCCGTCCAGGTCCACCGGCTGGTGGCGCAGGGAACCCTGGAGGACAAGATCGCGCTCCTCCTGGAGCGCAAGCGGGAGCTGGCCGACTCCATCGTGGGCTCTGGCGAGGCCTGGATCAGCGAGCTCGGCGACTCGGAGCTCGCCGAGCTGGTCTCCCTGCAGCGCTCAGCGTGAGGGCCTTCGGCGTCACCTGGTGGGGGAGGGCCTGGGTGGAGGCGCTGGAGGGCCGGGCGCGGCTGGACCCCAACCGCCTCCCCCGCGGCCGCAGCTACGCCCGCACCGGCCGGGTGGGGGAGCTGAGCATCGCGCCCGGGGTGGTGGAGGCGAGGGTCCAGGGGACCCGCCCCAACCCCTACCGGGTGCGGCTTCGGGTGAGGGAGTTCAGCGCCCCGGAGTGGCAGGCGGTCCACCTGGCGCTGGCGGTTCGCGCCGGCCACGCGGCGGCGCTCCTGGACGGCGAGCTGGACCCCGGGGTGGTGGAGGCCCTGGCCCAGGAGGGGGTCGAGCTCCTCCCCGGGCCGGGAGAGCTCGGCCCGGCCTGCAGCTGCCCGGACTGGGCCAACCCGTGCAAGCATGCCGCCGCGGTCTGCTACCTGGTGGCCGAGCGGATGGACCGGGACCCCTTCACGATCTTCCTCCTTCGGGGCCGGGATCGGGAGGAGCTACTGGCCGGGGTCCGGGCCCGGCGGGTGGGGCAGCCCGCAGGCCGGACCGGCCCGCGGGAGCCCGCCGGCGCCCGGGACCTCTTCGTACCGGCGCGGGAGGCGCTCCGCCCGCGAAGGTCCCGCCCCCCACTGCCCCGTCCGCTGCCGCCGCCGGAGCGGCCGGGACGGCCGGCGCCTCTCGCCGTCCCATACGACGAGGAGCTCGCGGATGAGCTGGTCGAGCTGGCCGAGGATGCCGCCCGGAGGGCTTTCGAACTCAGCTGGGGGCTCTCCCGAGGCGGCCTCGACCTGAGCCAGGAGGAGGACCTGGCCCGCCGCGCGGGGGCCCTTCTCGGAACCCCCGGATTCGACCGCTTCGCCCGCCGGGTGGGGGCCCGGCCCCGCCTCCTGCTGGGCCGGGCGCTGGCCTGGCGGGCTGGCGGCAGCTCCGCACTGCGGGTTCTGGAGGGAGAGACGAGAGAGCCCACCCCGGAGGAGCGGGACGAAGCGCTGATGGCCCTGTCCAGAGCCGCCGGACCGGTCGCGGTGCGCCGAGGGCGGATGACCAGCCAGCGGGCCGGCCTGCAGCTCCGGCTGGGGGAGGACCGCCTCTGGTACCTGTTGGTCCGGGCGGGCCCCGGGTGGGAGATCCACGAGCCGCCCCAGGCCGACCCCGCGGCGCTGCTCCAGAAGTCCGGTCAGGCCCCGCGGGCGGGGGACCAGAAGCCGGTCAGCGGAAGAGCCAGGGAAGCTTGAGGCGCAGCCCGCCCTCCTTGAGGGCGTCGATCACGTCGTCCGCCAGCACCCGGCCCTTGGGCCGGCCCTCCGGGTCCACCACCACCACCGAGGACGCCCGGGCCTCGGTCAGGCGGTCCACCACCTCGTCGAGGAACGCCTCGGGGTGGATCGTCACCGGCTCGGAGTCCCCCACCAGCTCGGAGAGGGGGGTCTGGTCCGAGGAGGCGAGCAGCTCGAAGAGGGGGACGTCGGCCAGCAGCCGCCCCTCCTCGTCCACCACCGCCACCGAGTCGATGTCCTGCCCGTGGGGCCGCTGCTGGCGCAGCCGCTGGCGCACCTCGGCCACCGTCTCCGCCGGTCGGGCCAGGGCCAGGGCGGTGGTCATGAAGCCCCCGGCCATGGTCTCCGGGTAGCCCAGGATCTCGGTGATCTGGCGGGCCGTCTCCGCCGGCAGCTTGGCGATGATGGCGTCCGCCTCGGCCCGCTCCATGTCCCGGAGGGCGTCCACCGCCTCATCCGGCTCCATCTCCGCCACCAGCTGGGCGGCCCGCTCTGGGGTGGTCTCGCGCAGCAAGTCCTCGATCCGCTCCGGCTCCATCTCCTCCAGGGCGTCCGCCACCGCCGAGGTGTCCAGCGCTCCCGTGAGCTCTTCCCGCGCGGGCCGGTCCAGCTCCTCCAGGAGGTCGGCGAGCTCACCGGGGTGAAGTCGGCGGATCCCCTCGTGGGGGAGCTGGAGGCGGAGCTCGGACCCCGGCTCCCCGAAGGGCTGGACCGCCGACCAGTCCACCAGCCGGCGGCGCTCGGCGGGGCTGCCCGCCAGGAGCCGCGCCAGGAGCGACCTGGGCCCTCCGGCCACCGCCACCAAGCGGATCCGGCCCATGACTTGGGCCAGGTAGAGCTCCTCGGCCCGCAGCACCTTGACCCCGTCCAGGTCCACCAGCTGCCGGCCCAGGACGTCCTGGACCAGCCGGAGCTCCCCCTCGCGGCGGGAGAACGGCTGGGCCTCAGCCCCCGCGGCCCGCACCACCACCGCCCGCTGGTCCAGGCGCTCCAGCTGGGAGCTGGGATGGAAGAGCTGCTCCTCCCCGAGCTGGAGCACCACCCCGGTCACCGGGGGGTAGGCGTCGTTGCCGGTCCAGCGGACCACCACGTCCACCACCTTCCCCGCGCCCCGCCCCTCCTCGTCCGTGGCGGAGAGGGAGCGCAGCTGGGAGAGGGACACCAGGGAAGCCTGGACCGAGCGGGTGCCCAGCAGCCGGCGGCGCCGGCGCGGCCCCCGCCGCCTCGGGGTGGCGTCCACGTCAGCTCCGGGAGGAGCTGGGAGGACGGTCGGCGGGCGAACTCACCCTGGTAGCATATCGGTGCGCGCCGGGCTTAACCCCGAGATAACCTCGGCCCGGTGACCATCGGGTCGAGGCATGGAGGTGAGCATGGACGGGTCAAGTAGACCGCCTGGCAACCCCAGCCCCGCGCGCGCCCTGAGCCTCTCCTAGGACCCCAGGCCCCCGGCGTGCGCCTCGCACGTCGGAAGTGAAAGCCAGGAGGGCCGCAGATGGCGAGAGAGCCCCGCCCGGTGGCGCCACCGGGCTCGTCGGTCCTGGACCCCGCCCACGAGGGCGAGATCCGGGGAGCGTTGGGCCGGGTCCCGAAGTGGGACCCGGACCGGCCGCGGCCGCTGTCGCGGCGACTCTTGACCCTGGCCGCGATCATGGGCCCGGGCCTCATCGTGATGGTGGGGGACAACGACGCCGGCGGGGTCTCCACCTACGCCCAGGCGGGCCAGAACTACGGATCGAGCCTCCTCTGGGTGCTGGTGCTCCTGATCCCCACCCTGATCGTGGCCCAGGAGATGGTGGTGCGGCTGGGGGCGGTGACCGGGGTGGGCCACGCCCGCCTCATCCGGGAGCGCTTCGGCCGCTTCTGGGCCGCCTTCTCGGTGGGGGACCTCTTCCTGCTCAACTTCCTCACCCTGGTCACCGAGTTCATCGGGGTGGACCTCGGGCTGCGCTACTTCGGGATCACCCCCCTCTTCTCGGTGCCGGTGGTGGCGGTGGGGCTCCTGGCGATGGTGGCCACCGGCAGCTTCCAGCTCTGGGAGCGCTTCATGTTCGTCTTCATCGTCACCAGCCTGCTCATGTTCCCCCTGGCCGCCCTCTCCCACCCCTCCGCCGGGCCGATCCTCACAGGGATCACCCACCCCGGGGTGCAGGGGGGCTTCAGCTCCACCTCGGTGCTCTTCGTGATCGCGGTGGTGGGGACGACCATCGCCCCCTGGCAGCTCTTCTTCCAGCAGTCCAACGTGATCGACAAGCGGATCACCACCCGCTGGCTCCGCTACGAGCTGGCCGACACCTCGATCGGGGCGGTGCTCACCACCGCCGGCGCCGCCTGCCTCATGGTGGCGACCGCCTTCGCCTTCTCCCACACCCACCTGGCCGGCAACTTCGGCTCCGGGCTCACGGTGGCGAGGGGGCTGTACCACGCCGCCGGACCGGCCTCCGGGGCCATCTTCGCCGTGGTGTTGGTCAACGCCTCGGTGATCGGGGCCTCGGCGGTGACCCTCGCCACCTCATACGCCCTGGGGGACATCTTCGGTCTGCGCCACTCCCTCCACCGCAGCGTGGGAGACGCCAAGGGGTTCTACCTCACCTTCGCCGGCCTCATCGCCCTGGCGGCGGCGGTGGTCCTGATCCCCGGTGCCCCCCTGGGGCTGATCACCACCGGGGTCCAGGTTCTGGCCGGGGTGCTGCTGCCCTCGGCGATCGTCTTCCTGCTCCTGCTCTGCAACGACGCCGAGGTGCTGGGGCCCTGGGTCAACACCTTCCGCCAGAACGTGGTCGCCAGCGTCATCGTGGGGGTCTTGGTGCTGCTCTCCTTGATCCTCACCGTGACCACGGTGTTCCCTCACGTGCCGCTGGGGCCCTTCACGCTGGCCACCACCATCCTGGGCGCCCTGGTCCTGGGGGCGTTGGGGGTGGACTCCAGACGCCGGACGCGGGGCGCCGAGCGCCAGCGGATGGTGGAGGGAGACCGCCAGGCGTGGCGGATGCCACCGCTCCCGACCCTCAGGCCACCCCGGTGGTCCCTCGGCCAGAGGGTGGCCATGTACGGGCTGCGCGGCTACCTGGTGCTGGCGGTGCTGGTGCTGGGGCTCAAGATCGGGCAGCTGGCAACCGGCCACTGAGGGGCGGCGAGGACGGCCGGGCGCCTCGGGGGAGGCTTCCGTGCGGCGCGGGCTTCGCTGCCCCTGGCGGAGCGGCAGACGAGCCCCGGGACACAGGCCTTGGTTTGCTGCCTCGGTCGGTACCTGGGCCCCTCATGAAAGGGCCTAAGGGACGGCCCGACGCCGCGAGCGCAACCTCCGGGCGCGGAAGGTGATGAGCGCGACCCGGCCGCCTCGGGCCACGCTGTGGCCCGAAAGGGGAGCTGACCGCGACAGGACGGCCCCCGAGCACCTCCGCCACAGCCCAGCCGGCGAGGTGAGCCCGCTCCGCCACGGAGACGACCAACCCCCGCGGAGACGGTCGCCGGCCGCCCGGGCGGGCCGAAAGGCCGAGGGGGGCAGTGGCCGCCCTGCCCTGTCGCGGCCGATCACTCGCCTCATGCCAGCCCGCCAAGGGCCACACCTGCCAGAGGCAGCCGGCCCAGCTCAGCAGACCGCCGGGTGGCACTTGCCCCGGAGGGTGGTTGCTCTTCGTCCATCGCTCCCCCTCGGCTTGGGCGGTGGACAACGACAGGACCAGGGGCCCATGGCGCGGGGCCGTCACGCGGCGCCCGCATCCAGGCCCCAGCTCACGACCTTGAGGGGGTGGATGCGCAGCATGGCACCGGCGGGCCGGCCGTCCACCTCGGCGGTCTCGACAAGGGCCTCGGCCCAGCCCCGGACCATCACGGCGCGGGGGCGCCACGGGGGAAGCACGTCGTCGACGACCAGGGCCACCAGCGGGTTGGCGACGGCGTTTCGGAACTTCGCCGTGCGGGCGAAGTCGCGCCCGGTGACGTCGATCGTGTCCGTGGCCGGGTTGTAGGACCAGCCGAGGGGGACCACGTGCGGCAAGCCTTCGGCGTCCACCGTGGCCAGACGCCCCAGCCGGCGCTCACCGAGGTAGGCCAACTCAGCGGCGCTGAAGACGCTCACGCCGCGGCCTGAGGTTGGCGCCCGGCACTCCGCAAGGCGGCCCGCCGATAGACAAGCGTGGCCAGCGCGGCGGCCATGAGAAGCAATCGCGGCAGCGGCCCCAGTGCCTCCCCGTTCCCCCGGTTGGCGGAACCCGGCTCGCTTGCAGCTCCGATCGGGCGGGCGGCGCGGCGGTGCTCGACCTGCCTTGGACTGTACATCGGCCCACTCCTTGCCTGGCGAATAGTTCTAAAGAGTCCGTTATCAAGAGGACGATACTCTTGTCAACCGCTGGTAGGATGGGACCGTGGGACCCCAGGAGCGGCCCGAGGAGCTGCGGGTGTGGTCGGACCTCTGCGAACTCGTCGACACCGTTCGCGTCCTGCTCAACCGCGAGCTCCGGGCCGAGGTCGGGCTCACTCTGGCCGAGAACCTGGTCCTCTGCCAGGCCGCCATGGCCCCGGAGCGACGCCTCAGGATGGTGGAGATCGCCGCCCAGCTCCACCTCGCCAAGAGCGCCATCACCAAGACGGTCGATCGGCTGGAGCGGCGGGGGCTCCTCGTCCGCCAGCAGGACCCCGAGGATCGCCGCACCGTCTATGCCGCCCTCACCGACCTCGGGATGAGTACCTTCGCCGACGCCCAGCCCGCCTACCTGCGCTGGCTCGGCCAACACTTCGCCGGACGCCTCGACCGGGCCGAGCTGCTCAGCCTGGGCCAGGCGGCCTCAGCCGTGCTGCACCGGCGGCTGGGGCCTCCGTCGAGACCTCCGGTGGGGCGCCTCCCCGGCAAGGAGACTTGACCTCCGTCGCCCACCTGGAGCACCGGCTGTGCGCCTTGATCGCCGCGCCTCAGCGCCGCCACGCCCGGCCCGTACCGTTCGACCTACACCCGCCCCCCCTGGCCGCCTTATGGGTCACCAGCCTCCGCCGCGGCCCACTAGGGGCCGGGGCCGAAGTCCCGGCCGTCGGCCCTCCCCCCTGATCCGGCTGTCCCCGCCGCCGTCCGCGGGCCGGCTCCGCTCAAGAGGGCTGAGACAACCCCGCCGGATCCCTCGAGGCGACGGCGGGGGAGCCACTCCGGGTGCTGCGTGCGGAGGAACTCCATCATCTGCTCCCGGATGGCGCACTGCAGGTCCCAGGAGCGGCCGCTGTCCGGGGAGCTGACGAGCGCCCGAAGTTGCATCGAGTCGGGGCTGAGATTGGTGACCTGCAGCACCACCACCTTGCCGTCCCACGCCCTCTCGGCCGCCACCACCCGCTCGAGGTGGGAGCGCAGGGCGGCCACATCGGCGGTGAAGTCGACCTCGAGGAAGACCCAGCCGAGGATGTCCGCCGTGGCCCTGGTCCAGTTCTCGAACGGGTTCTCGATGAAGTAGGCGATAGGCAGCACCAGCCGGCGGAGATCCCAGACCCGGACCACCACCATGGTGAGGGTGATCTCCTCGACCCTCCCCCAGTGCCCCTCCACCACCACGACGTCGTCCACCCGGATGGGCTGGCTGATCGCGATCTGAACTCCGGCCACGAGGTTGGTGGCCGTCGGCCGCGCCGCCACCCCGACCAGGATCCCGATCAGCCCCGCCGAGGCGAGCAGACCCGCCCCCGCGGCCCTGACCTCGGGGAAGGTCAGGAGAACGGCCGCTGCCGCCAGCAGCGCGATCACCAGGGTCGCCACCCGGCGCAGGATCCGCACCTCGGTGTACAGCCGACGCGCCCTCAGGTTGTCCTCGGTGGCCAGCCGCGAGCTGGGGATCATCAGGTCGTCGGCCACGTAGAGGAGGCTGGCCAGCAGCAGCGCCACCGCCGCGATGAGGAGGATCCCGAGAAGATGGAGCAGCCCGGCCAAGAGGGTGGGGCCGAGGGAGATGCTGCGCAGGGCCACATCGACCCCGGCCAGCAAGCACAGCAACTGCAGCGGCCGGAAGCCGCGCCGGAACGCGGCCACCCGGGCCAGTCGGGGTCGGCCGGGGGTGCGCAGGGCGAAGCCGGCCGCCTCCAGCAGCACCACCACGGCAGCGGCCATGGAGAGGGAGAGGATGGCGATGGAACTCAGAGGCGATCCTCCGTGAGGGGCACCCGCTCCACCATAGCCAGGCTCAGGGCGCGGACCTGAATCGGTACTGGAGGCACGCCGGGGCCAGCTCGTCCGCCGCACCACCCGTCCAGGTCCTAGCGCCGCTGCCTTGAGGCTTGGGAATGGCCTCCGCCTCCCCGGCGGCACCCCGGCGCCAAGCTTCTCAAGCCTCCCGGAGGAGCTCGCCACCCTCGGCCGACAGACCGTCCGCAGGGCGGATGCCCCGGCCGGCTGCTACGAGCTGACCAGCGCGCCCCCCCTCCAGCAGCGCGCCTGCTCCCTGCTCAACCTCCCCAGGGCGACTTCAGGGAAGGCGGGTGGAGGCCATGGGCGGAGGGCCGGGCCGGGCCTCGACCGGCGCGTAGAGGGTGGTGCGCTCCCGCGGCTGACGGCCGGCCCGGCGGATCGCCTCTTCGATCTCGAAGGGCTCGAGATTCTGGCCGTGGCCGGCTCCGCTCATGCGGGTGATCGACTCCTCCATCAGGGTCCCGCCGAAGTCGTTGGCACCCCAGGAGAGCGACTCCCCGACTCCCTCCGGGCCCAGCTTGACCCAGCTGGTCTGGATGTTGGGGATCTCCGCCCCGAAGTAGAGCCGGCAGTAGGCGGTGAAGCGCAGGGAGTCCTCCAGGGTGAGAGGCCGGCGGATCCCGAAGTACTTGCCCAGCGTGTTGTTCTCCACCTGGAAGGGCAGCAGCACGAACTCGGTGAAGCCGCCGGTTTCGCGCTGCAGGTTCCGGATCACCTCCAGGTGGCGGAGGCGGTGGTCAGCGGTCTCGATGTGGCCGTACATGATCGTGGCGGTGGTTGGGACCCCGAGCCCGTGGGCGGCCCGCATCACCTCCACCCACTCGCCCGTGGAGAGCTTCTCCGGGCAGAGGATCGCCCTCACCTCGTCCACCAGGATCTCGGCCGCGGTCCCCGGCATGCTCCCCAGCCCGGCGTCCCTGAGCTCGGCGATCACGTCCCGGATGGAGCGGCCCGAGATCTGGGAGAGGTAGCGGATCTCCTCTGGCGAGAGGGCGTGCAGGTGGAGCTGGGGCCAGCGCCCCTTGATCTCCGCGAACAGCTCGCGGTAGAAGGCGAGGTCCAGCTCCGGGGTGAGCCCGGACTGCATGCACACCTCGGTGGCGCCCCGGGCCACCGCGTCCTCGAGCTTGGAGAAGATGGTGGCCCGGTCGTGGAAGTAGGCGTCCTTGGCCCTGAGGGAGGTGCGGTGGAAGCCGCAGAACTTGCAGCTGCCCACGCACACGTTGCTGACGTTGAGGTTGCGGTTGACCACGTAGGTGACCTCGTCCCCCACCAGCTCCCGGCGCAGCTGGTCTGAGGCGGCTCTCAGGTCGGCCTGGGTCTCCTCGTACACCGGCAGCCGCTCCTGGAGCCGGTAGCCCAGGCTGCGGGCCTTGACCTGGAGGCTCATCTCCTCCGGCCAGGGCCGTCCCGGGCTCACCGAGTCGCCGTTGGCCGAGATCCCGCCCAGGTCGCGGGCCCCGGCGGCCACCAGCTCCTCCCAGGCGTCGAAGTTGAGGTTGGGCGGAACCTGGATGGTGATCGAGTCCGGCAGCACCTCGCGGGCCAGGGCCACCGTCCGGACCATCTCAGCGACGCCGGGCTCCGGGTGGCCGGCCATCGGGGTGCCCGGCTTGGCGACGAAGTTCTGGACGATCACCTCCTGGACGTGACGGTGGCGACGGTGGCTGGCGGCGATCGCCTCCAGCGCGGTGCGGCGGTCGGACTCCCCCTCCCCGATCCCGACCAGGATCCCGGTGGTGAAGGCGATGCCCAGCTCCCCCGCGTCCTCGAGGTGGCGGAGCCGCTCTCGGAAGCGCTTGCCGCCTCCCATGGCGTGGGCGGGGATCCGGTCGGTGGCGGACTCCAGCATCAGCCCCATGGACGCGTTGAAGGGCTTGAGGCGGACCAGGCTGGCCCGCTCCAGGAGCCCGACGTTGGTGTGGGGCAGCAGGCCCAGCCGCATCGCCCGGCGGCAGACCTCGACCACCAGCTCCACGAACTCTCCTTCGCCGCGGAGGCCGAGGTCGGGCAGCCTCCAGGGCTGCTCGCCGGACATCACCAGGACCTCCCGGCAGCCTCGCCGCCGGGCTACCTCCAGCTGGATGTCCACCTCCTCCAGGCCGACCAGCCCCCCGCGGTCGGCGCGGTACTCGCAGTATCCGCAGCGGCGCACGCAGCGGTGGGTCAGGTCCACGGTGTAGCTGCGGCTGAAGGTCAGGCAGCGATCCGGGAAGTCCGGTTGGTGGCGGCTGGGCCGCCCGGCGAGGAGCGCCTCGTAGGCCATCGGGGAATCATCCCAGCCCGGGCCACCCCTGCTGGTAGAATCGCCCTGTCTTCGGGGCAGGGTGAGAATCCCGACCGGCGGTCACAGCCCGCGAGCCCGTCAGGGCATGATCCGGAGAATTTCCGGAGCCGACAGTGAGAGCCCACGGGCTCGAGTCTGGATGGGAGAAGGCATCACGGCGCGCCGCCCGGCCGCCGCCTGTGCCCTGCCCCTGGAGCAGGGAGCGGGCATGATCGAGGCACCGGGACGGGGCGAGGTGGACCTCATGGGACTGGCGCTGCGTCTGGCGAGCCGGGGAGGTCCTGCCACCTCCCCCAATCCCATGGTGGGGGCCGTGGTGGTGAGCCATGGGCGGGTGGTGGGCAGCGGATACCACCGCCGGGCGGGGGCGCCCCATGCGGAGGTGGTGGCGCTGGCCAGGGCGGGCGCCCAGGCCCGTGGCGCCACCCTCTGGGTCACCCTCGAGCCCTGCAGCACTGAGGGGAGGACCGGCCCCTGCACCGATCGGATCCTGGCGGCCGGGGTGGCCGAGGTGCGGGTCGCCACCCTGGACCCCAACCCGCGCCACCACGGCCGGGGGGTCCGGGCCCTCCGGGCCCGGGGCGTGCGGGTCGCGGTCGGGGAGCGCGGGTCGGAGGCGCGAGAGATGATCGAGCATTTCGCTTGCTGGATCACCACCGGGCGGCCCTTCGTGACGCTGAAGCTGGCCATGACCCTGGACGGCCGGGTGGCCACCAGGAGTGGCGAGGCCCGCTGGATAACCTCGCCGCAGGCCAGAGCTTGGGGCCACCGGCTGAGGGCCAGCCACGACGCCGTCCTGGTGGGCTCGGGGACCGTGCTGGCCGATGACCCGGTGCTCAGCGCCCGGGTGGGGCGGCGCCCCCGCCAACCGCTCCGGGTGGTGCTCGACCGCCGCCTCCGCGTATCCGCCGGGGCCCGGCTCCTCGGCGAGGGCAGCTCCCGCGTGCTGATCTTCTCCGGGCCGGACCCCGCCGCCGCCCGGCGGCGGGCCCTGGAGGCCGCCGGGGCCGAGGTGGTCCAGCTGCCGGGGGACGGGCTGGGGGCGGCCCTGGACGAGCTGGGCCGGCGCCAGGTCACCAGCGTCCTCATCGAGGGTGGGCCGACGGTCATGGGGTCCGCCCTGGTGGAGGGGCTGGGCAACCGGCTGGTGGCCTTCGTCGCCCCTCTCCTGGTCGGGGGGGAGGCGGCCCGCGGCGCGATCGGCGGAGCCGGCTTCGAGCGGCTCGCCGAGGCTCGCAGGCTACGGCGCCTCCGGGCCGAGCCCGTCGGCCCCGACCTCTGTCTGACGGGGGAGCTCTGAGTGTTCACGGGGATCGTCACCGCCCGGGGCCGGGTTGTGCACCCGGCAGCCCGTGAGGGCGGCGCGCTCCGGGTGGCCATCCCGCGCGGCTGGGGCGGACTGGCGGTGGGCGCCAGCGTGGCGGTCAACGGGTGCTGCCTCACCATCACCGGCCTCGGCGACGGCCACTTCGAAGCGACCGTGATGCCGGAGACCCTGCGCCGCACCAACCTCGGCGGGCTGCTCCCGGACGCGGCGGTCAACCTGGAGGCCCCCCTCGCGGTCGGCGGTTCTCTGGGGGGACACCTGGTCCAGGGGCACGTCGACGGCACCGCCCAGGTGATGGGGGTGGACCCGGAGGGAGAGGCCCGGTGGCTCACCGTCCTGCTCCCAGCCACCCTGGGGCGCTACTGCGTTCCCCAGGGCTCGATCGCGCTCGATGGCTGCTCGCTCACCGTGGCCCAGCTGGCCGGCGATGGGTCGGGAGAGGTCACGGTCCGGGTGTCGCTGGTGGCCCACACCCTGGGGCACACCATCGCCGGCGGCTACCGCCCGGGGGACGCCGTGAACCTGGAGGTCGACCTCTTGGCCAAGCTGGTGGAGCGGCTGGCCGCCCCCTACCTGGCCTCTCCCGGCCCGGAGGCCCCGGGGTGACCGCCTCGGGCGACACCCAGGTGGCGCTCGACGCGTTCCGGGCGGGCGGGTTCGCCATCTTGGTGGACGACCCCGAGCGGGAGAACGAGGGCGACCTCTGCGTAGCGGCAGCGGCGGTGACCCCAGAACAGATCAACTTCCTCATGCGCGAGGCCCGCGGCCTGATCTGCGTCGCCCTTCCGGGCCGGCGCCTCGACCAGCTTCGCCTGCCCCCCATCGTGGCCCGCAACACCTCGCCCTACGCCACCGGGTTCGCGGTCTCCGTCGATGCCGCCGGGCCGCCGGTCACCACCGGGGTCAGTGCGGCTGACCGCGCCCTCACCATCCGCCGGCTGGCGGACCCCAGCTGCGGCCCGGACGACTTCGTGCGACCGGGCCACGTCTTCCCACTGCGAGGCCGCCCGCGGGGGCTGCTGGAACGCACCGGCCATACCGAGGCGGCCCTGGAGCTGGCCAGCCGCGCCGGGCTGGCACCTGCGGCGGTGATCTGTGAGATCGTGTCGGAGGACGGCTCCATGGCCCGGCGGGACGAGTTGGAGCGCTTCGGCCGGCTTCACCGGATCCCGTTGGTGACCATCGCCGAGCTGGTGACCTGGCGCCGGCAGACCCAGCGGCTGGTCAAGCGCGACGCGGAGACGGTGATCCCGACCGTCTTCGGCAGGTGGAGGACCATCGCCTTCCGGGAGCTGGCCACGGGCTCGGTGCACCTGGCCCTGGTCCTCGGCGATCCCCGGGCCGACGAGCCCGTTCTGGTGCGGGTCCACAGTGAGTGCCTCACCGGGGAGGTCTTCGGCTCGCTGCGCTGCGACTGCCGCGAGCAGCTGCACGAGGCCATGGCGCGGATCTCCCGGGAGGGCGCCGGCGTGGTCGTCTACCTGCGCCAGGAGGGGCGCGGGATCGGGCTCATGAACAAGCTCCACGCCTATGCCCTGCAGGACCGGGGGCTGGACACCGTGGAAGCCAACCAGGAGCTGGGCTTTCCCCCGGACCGCCGGGACTACGGGGTCGCCGCCGAGATCCTCGCCGAGCTGGGGCTGCACCGGCTCCGGGTTCTCAGCAACAACCCCCGCAAGTCCGGCCAGCTGCGCTCCCACGGCCTCCGGGTCGAGCAGACGGTCCCTCTGGAGATCGCTCCCAATCCCGAGAACGCGCGCTACCTCGAGACCAAGCGCGACAAGCTCGGCCACCTGCTGTCGCGCGGTGCGGGCAAGCGGTCCGGGGCGGGGGAGCCATGAGCCAGAGCTGGGAGGGCCGCCCCGACGGCAGGGGCCTGCGGGTGGCGGTGGTCGTGGCCCGCTTCAACGAGGGGATCACCGGCCGTCTCCTGGAGGGGGCGCTGCGGGCCCTGCGCGAGCACGGGGTCGCCGAGGAGCACATCGAGGTGGTCTGGGTACCGGGCAGCTTCGAGCTGCCCCTGGCGCTGGAGGGCATCGCCCGGACCCGGAGGTTCGGGGCGGCGGTGGTACTCGGGGCCGTGGTGCGCGGCGAGACCCCCCACTTCGAGTACGTGGCGGCCGCGGCGGCGCGGGGGATATCCCAGGTTGCTCTGCAGCACCGCCTGGCGACCGGCTTCGGGGTGCTCACCACCGGCAGCTGGGAGCAGGCCGAGGAGCGGGTGGGCGGCCGGCAGGGCCACAAGGGTGAGGAGGCCGCGCTGGTGGCGCTGGAGATGTCCGACCTGCTGCGCCGGCTGGGGCCCCCGAGCCTGGACCCGGACCGGGGCCCCAGCGCCCCCTGAGCTCTGGTGGGCGGGGGAAGTCCGACTAGGACGCCGCGCCGGGCACACGGGTGGCCAAGCGTCCTGCTCCAGCCCTCCTCATCGTGGCCAGGAGCATCGCCTCCCGCTTGCTCTTCCGTTCCTCAGACGTCGCCGGGTACCAAGTGAGGGCCGACAATGCGTGCGTCAGCTCATCGCCCGGACCGCCCCCTCTCCGTCCCCCGCGGCGCGAGGCCAGGAGAGGGGCGGCTCATCCGAGCAGGTAGCGCAGGTCTCCGTTGGCGGAGTTGGCCGCCGCCCCCAACAGGGGCAGCCCGTATGCCTCCTCAATCGTGCGGAGCGCGCCGTAGTGGTCGCCCGGGGTGGCGAAGTTCCCCTTGCCCTTGGCGTTGGAGCTGATCACCACCATCGGCACCTGGCCGCCGGCCGCGCCCCCGCAGCAACCGGAATCGCCGGTGCCCTCGTCCATGGTGATGAGGATCGTGCCGTTGGCCCTGAACCACGCCGAGGTCAGCACCCCGGAGAGGTTGGCCTGCAGCCACTGGTCGGCCTGCTGGATCGTCCCGTCGTGCATGTCGTCATTGAGATTCGGTGTGATCCAGACGAAGTCCGGGGCGCCGCTGGCGTCCAGGGCCGACAGCAGATTGGCGGCACCCGGGTAGGGCAGGTCGTGGCACGAGCTGGGCGGCAGGTTGTCCTTGAAGACGATGAAGGGGTTGTGCTTCAGGACGTATTCCCCGGAGGAGTCACCGGTGTAGCAGGGGCTGGGCATGCCCTCCATGTAGGCGGTCCAGGGGATGCGGGCCGAGCTGAGCTGGCCGCCCAGGTCGGTCGCCGCGTACCCTCCCGCGCCGACGCAGGAGTCCGAGGTGCATCCCTGGGTCGACCCCGAGACGATGGCGACGTAATTCGGCAGGGAGGGGTGGGTGACGCCGAACCAGGCGGTCGCTGACGCGTACTCGCCAGCCAGGGAGCAGAGGTAGGGGTCCGGCGATCCCGACCCGCACGACCCGAGCGTCGCGGAGTACCCCTGGTTCTCCTCCATGATCACCATGATGTGGGGAGGAGAGCTGGCCGGAGCGGTGGGGGGAGGGGTCGCCGATCGGGACGGGGTGGGGCTCGGCTCGGCAGTGGCGGTGGCGGTGTGGGTCGGACTGACCTCTGGAGTCTGGGGGCTGAGGGGAGATCCGCTCGGCACGGCGGGCGAGCTCGTGGCCTTCTGCGGGGCCCGCTTGGCTGTGGGATGGAGCAGGAGCAGGGTGGCACCGGCGGCCAGCACCACTGTCACCATCGCTGCCCCGGCGACTCCGGGTCTCAGCCTCGCCAGGGACATCTGAGCGCTCCCCTCGACCGGTAACCGAAGCGGATGCTGGCTCCACAGCATAGGGTCACCGCCGGCGCGGCGGGGGCCCGCTCACGCCTGGTTCGGTGGTCGGAGCCGCTCGCCCGTGAGCGCCCGAGCGCACCGGGCCGCGGCGCCGACGCGAGGCGCCTTCGGTCGGGCGCCCGGCTGGAGCTGCTCCTGACCTCCGCAGCTCCATCGTTCGTTTTCTGTGACTGGGTCGCAGACTGGGCCCGTGGTGCCGAGGATGGGGAGCGATGCCGCCACGGCCCACAGTCCCTCCCCCCCGCTCGAGCCGGTCCCGGTGCCCGGACCCACTTTGGCCATGCCCGCCGAGGGCAGGCGCGGCATCGCCCCTCCCATCGCCCTCCGACGCGGTGGCTGACAGGGGGAGCGAGTTCCGCCCATGAGCCTCAGGGCAGCGCTCACCGTCGCCTGCCTGATGGCCGGTCTTGCGGTGCCGCTCACCACTTCGGCGGGTCCGGCCGGAGCGCATCCCGGCCCGGGCCGCGCCGCCGCACCCTCGCCTCGGCATCAGCCGGCGACGCCACCTCCCGCCCCGGCCAGGTCCGCGGCCCAGGCCCCATTCGATCTGGGGTCCCAGCCGACCGCCGGCTCCAGCTCGACTCCCGTCGCGGGGCCCCAGCCCACCTTCCCCCCGACCGCCCCGGCGGCGGCGGCCAGCCCGAGCGGAGGAGCGGCTGTTCTGCCGATCCGGGCGACGTTCTTCTACCCCTGGTATCCGGAGTCGTGGTATCCGACCAGCCATTTCACCCCGACCCTCGGGGCTCCCTACGACTCCAGCGCCCCTGGGGTCCTGGCCTACCAGGTGGCGGCGATGGAGTACGCCCACATCGAAGTGGCGATCGCCAGCTGGTGGGGTCCCGGCACGCTCACCGACGCCCGGATCCCCCTCCTCCTGGACGCCGCCGCAGGAACGTCGCTCAGGTGGACCCTCTACTACGAACCGGCGCCGGGCACCCAGTCAGCTGACCTGGCCTACATCTACAGTCACTACGCCAGCAGCCCCGAGTACGAGCACCTCGACGGCAAGCCGGTGCTCTTCGTCTACAGCCGCTCGGTGGCGAGCTGCGCCGATGCCGCCAGCTGGGTCAACCTCAACGCGGGCCGGTTCTATCTCGATCTCCAGGTGTTCGGGGGATACCAGAGCTGCGCCATCCAGCCGGACCAATGGCACCAGTACGCCCCGGCGGAGCGCCAGGACCTGCAGGCGGGCCACAGCTTCAGCGTCAGCCCCGGCTTCTGGCTCTACAGTTCCGCCACCCCGTTGCTGGCCCGGGACCCCGTCGCCTTCACCCAGGCGGTCCAGGAGATGGTGGCCAGCGCCGAGCCCTGGCAGCTGATCACGACCTGGAACGAGTGGGGCGAGGGCACGGCGGTCGAGGATGCGGTGCAGTGGGAGTCGGCCGACCCCTACGGGCAGTACGTCGACATACTCCACGCCATACCGTAGCCCGGAAGGGCGCTTCAGCCGGGGCACCCCCGGCCGTGGGGGCTCGCCCGGCCGACCGACCCGGTTCCCCTCCCCAGTGGGGAGATGCGGCTGGCGCCAGGCGCCCGCGACAGCTGCGGGAACGGGTGGCAGACCAGCCGCCCGCAGTTGCCGGTAGGCCCGGTTCGGGGGTCCCCGGGGACGGCCGCGGGCCGGCCCGGGCCCCGTACCGCTGTCACTCGGGGGGTGGAGGCGGCGCGAACTGGCTGGCCTCGGCGATGGCCTGCTCCAGGGCCAGCTGGCAAACCCGGCTCACGTTGATGTCGATGCCCCGGCCGCGGAGCTCGTAGATGCGGGCCATCAGATCCGCACCCAGGTACACGGTCGTCTTGCTGGCGCTGGAGGCAAAACGGGATGGCTGCGGCCGCAGCCAGGCCGGATCTTCACGGTTGGAGCGGGTCATCCAGCAGCGCCGCCCCCAGCCGATGACTGCGGCTGCCCCGAGGGAGCCGCGGGCCGCGTGACCGGCGCGTCGGCGAGGCCGTCGGTGGCCCCATGGCTTGCCCCCCGGCTCTGCCGGTAGCGGCTGGCAGCTCTTGACAGGCTGGCGAAGGCCTCCCCGGACTGGCTGGCAGAGGCATAGCTCATGGTGTTGGCCAGGGGCACGTTGAGGGTGCTCCCAAGATCATAGGCGTCGATATCGGCTCCTAAGAAGACGAAGTCCCAGCCCCGCTCGCGCCGTTTCCCCACCATCTCGAAGAGCTGGCGCTGGGTGTACTCCCGGCTGGCGTTCTCGTAGCCGTCGGTCTGGACTGTGAAAAGAACGTGGCCGTACCGGTCGGCGACGGTGTCGGTGAGCGAGATGGTCTGGCCGACGGCGTCGAACAGCGGCGTCGCGCCCCGGGGCTGGTAGGGATTCCTGCGAGTGCCGAGGTCGGCGACCCGGGCTAGCGGGGTGGCCTTGTAGCAGACCTGGCAGATCGGCCCTCCCGCGTGCTCATCGAACTGCACCAGGGTCATCGCTGCTTCTCCCGCCTTCTCGCGCTGCTGCTCGTGGAGGAACTCGTTGAAGCCCTTGATGGTGGCGTCGTAGCAGCTCGCCATGCTGCCGCTGCGATCCAGGATGAAGACCAGGAGGAAGGTGTCCACAGCCTTCTGCTTGGTCGGCGACAGCTTGGCCCGGGTGGTGGTAGTCATGGCGTCCTCCCTATTCATATATGGTGGCAGTATACCCCTACCTACGTCATATGTCAACCCTTCGCGCTACAGCGGAGGGTCCCCGTCCAGGTCCCGGGTGTGGGGGCCGCGGGCGGGGGCGGGTCCTGGGACGGGCGGGGGCCCGGGGCGGCTCCCGATGAACCGACTGGCTCGACGAGGGATGAGGGGTCGCCGGGGTGATATGCGGGCGCGCCAGCTTCCACCTCCGCGGAGGCGTGGGCAGTCGCGGGGGTTGGGAACTGCTGAGCCGGATAAGACACTAGGCGGCGTACAGGTGTATCATGGGGCCCGATGAAGCTGAGCGAATGGGCTCGAACCCAGGGTGTTCACCCCCGGACCGCCCTGCGCTGGTTC
>JAJYET010000058.1 GCA_021785655.1 bacterium
CGGCGTCGAGGGTGTTGTCGCCCTTGACAATCGCCTCGTAGGCCTTGACCCGGCCCACGATGTCGTCCGACTTGATGGTCAGGATCTCCTGCAGGATGTGGCTGGCGCCGTAGGCCTCCAAAGCCCACACCTCCATCTCGCCGAAGCGCTGGCCGCCGAACTGGGCCTTGCCGCCCAGAGGCTGCTGGGTGACGAGGCTGTAGGGCCCGGTGCTCCGGGCGTGGATCTTGTCCTCCACCAGGTGGGCCAGTTTCAGCATGTAGATCACCCCGACCGTGATGGGCTTCTCGAAGGCCTCTCCGGTGCGCCCGTCCCTCAGGGTGGTCTTGCCATCCCGCGGCAGGCCCGCCCGCTCCAGCTCGTCCTCGATCTGGGCCTCCGAGGCACCGTCGAAGACCGGGGTCGCCACCTTGACCCCCAGCGCGGCCGCCGCCCAGCCCAGGTGGGTCTCCAGCACCTGGCCGAGGTTCATCCGGCTCGGCACCCCGAGGGGGTTGAGCACGATCTCCACCGGGGTACCGTCGGGCAGGAAGGGCAGATCCTCGATCGGGAGGATCCGGGCGATGACCCCCTTGTTGCCGTGGCGGCCGGCCATCTTGTCCCCCTGGGCGATCTTCCGCTTCTGGGCGACATAGATACGGATCAGTTCGTTCACCCCGGCCGGCAGCTCGTCCTTCCCAGCCCGGCTGAAGTGCTTGATGTCCACCACCACCCCGCGCTCCCCGTGGGGGACCCGCAAGGAGCTGTCGCGCACCTCCTTGGCCTTCTCCCCGAAGATGGCCCGCAGGAGGCGCTCCTCGGCGGAGAGCTCGGACTCCCCCTTGGGGGTGGTCTTGCCCACCAGGATGTCCCCCTGCTGAACCTCGGCGCCGACATAGACGATGCCGCGCTCATCCAGGTTGCGGAGGCTCTCCTCAGAGACGTTGGGCAGGTCCCGGGTGACCTCCTCGGGCCCGAGCTTGGTGTCCCTCACCTCCACCTCGAACTCCTCGATGTGGATGGAGGTGTACTTGTCGTCCCGCACCACCGACTCGGAGATGAGGATGGCGTCCTCGTAGTTGTAGCCCTCCCAGGGCATGAAGGCCACCAGGACGTTCTTCCCCAAGGCCAGCTCGCCCAGATTGGTGGAGGGGCCGTCGGCGAGGATCGTGCCCTTCTCCACCCGGTCGCCGGGGTTGACCACGATCCGCTGGGAGAGGCAGGTTCCCTGGTTGCTGCGCACGAACTTGTGCACCCCGTACCAGATGTCCGGGCCGCCGTCGTCGGGGCGGAAGAGAATCCCCAGGCCGCTGTCCTGTCCGCTGCGGACGACCTTGGTGAGGTCTGAGCGGATCTCCGCCAGGGGCACGTGAACCCCCACCACCGTGCCAGCCGTCGGGGCCACGATCAGCTCCCCGCTGTCCTTGGCGGCGTAGTACTCCATACCGGTCCCCACCACCGGGGAGTCGGTGGTCACCAGAGGGACCGCCTGGCGCTGCATGTTCGAGCCCATGAGCGCCCGGTTGGCGTCGTCATGCTCCAGGAAGGGGATCATCGCCGTGGCCACCGAGACCGTCTGCTTGGGCGAGACGTCGATGAAGTCCACCTCACCGACGGGCACGTCCTTGAAGGTGTGCCGGGTCCGCGCCGGGGTGTGCGCCACCTTGAACTCCCCGTTCTCGGCGATGGGGGCGTTGGCCTGGGCGACGGTGTACTTGTCCTCCTCGTCCGCGGACAGGAACAGCACCTCGTCGCTGACCCAGGGGGTGATCGCCACCCGCTCCGCCCCTCCCTTCACGAGTCGCTCGACGTCCGACACCTTGAGGCGGGCGCCCGCCTTGAGTCCCGCCGCCTCCTCGGCCAGCTGCCGCCCCACCAGCCGCTCTCCGTCCTCCGCCGGGGAGAGGGACCGCAGGACCCGCCGCAGCGGGGTCTCGATGAACCCGAAGTCGTTCACCCGGGCAAAGGTGGCCAGTGAGCCCATGAGGCCGATGTTCGGCCCCTCCGGGGTCTCGATGGGGCAGATCCGCCCGTAGTGGCTGAAGTGGACGTCCCGGACGTCGAAGCCCGCCCGCTCCCGGGAGAGCCCACCCGGCCCGAGGGCCGAGAGCCGCCGCTTGTGGGTGAGCTCCGACAGCGGGTTGTGCTGGTCCATGAACTGGGAAAGCTGGCTGGAGCCGAAGAACTCCTTGATCGCCGCCACCACCGGACGGGCGTTGATCAGCGAGGCTGCCGTCACCGTGGTGGCGTCGCAGATCGTCATCCGCTCTTTGATGATCCGCTCCATGCGCAGGAGGCCGGTGCGGAACTGGTTCTGCAGCAGCTCCCCCACCGCCCGCACCCGGCGATTGCCGAGGTGGTCGATGTCGTCCGCCTCGCCCCGGCCGTTGTTGAGCTCGATCAGCCGACGCATGATGTTGATGAAGTCCTCGTGGGCGAGGACCCTCAGGTCCTTGTCCTCAGCCCGCAGCCTGGCCTCCGCCTCGCTCAGCCCCAGCCGCTTGTCCAGCTTGAAGCGCCCCACCCGGCCCAGGTCGAAGCGCCGGGGGTTGAAGAAGAGCGCCTGGAGGAGGTTGCGGGCGTTCTCCACGGTGGGCGGGTCCCCGGGGCGGATCTTGCGGTAGAGCTCGATCAGGGCCTCGTTGACGTCGTGGCTGGGGTCCTTCTCCAGGGTGGCGTCGATGTAGCGGTGCTCCGGGTCGGTGTCCACGTCCCGGAAGAAGTGGCGGATGTCGTCATCGCTGGGGTAGCCGAGGGCCCGGATCAGAGTGGTGGCCTGGAACTTGCGCTTCCGGTCGATCTTGGCCGTGAGCACGTCCTTGGTGGAGGTCTCGATCTCCAGCCAAGCCCCCCGGTTGGGGATGAACTTGACCGCATAGAGGGGCCGCCCGGTGGCGGGGTTGTCGGCGCCGGCGGTGAAGTACACCCCCGGGGAGCGGACCAGCTGGCTGACCACCACCCGCTCGGTGCCGTTGACGAGGAAGGTCCCCTCGGCGGTCATCATGGGGAAGTCACCCAGGTAGACCTCGGCCTCCTTGATCTCGCCGGCGTTCTCGCCCGTCTTGATGTGCAGCCGGGTCATGATCCGCAGCGGGGCGGCGAAGGTCATGTCGCGGTTGCGGCACTCCTCCTGGTCGAACTTGGGCTCGCCGAAGCTGTAGTCCAGAAAGCGCAGCTCGTAGTTCTTGCCCGTGTAGTCGGTGATGGGGTTGATCTCGTCAAACAGCTCTCGCAGCCCCCGTTCCAGAAACCAGCGGAACGAGTTCAGCTGGGTCTCGATCAGGTTGCCGACCTCCAGCACCTCGGGAAGCTTCCCGTAGGAGAGGCGCTCGGGCACGGCGGACAAGGCAGCAGAGGATGACGGCATGAGCTAGAGTTCTCCAGGCAAGCGTGGGCGAAGGCTGAACTTCACAGGCGGCGGAATGACAATCCTACCACACCCGCCGTCCGTGCCCCGTTGGCAGGCGTGGCCGCCGGCGCCGCGAGCCGCTACTGGATCTCTGCGCTAGCACCAGCCTCCTGAAGCTTCTTGGCGACCTGTTCCGCCTCCTCGCGGCTCACCCCCTCGCGCACCGGCTTGGGCGCCCCGTCGACCACGTCCTTGGCCTCCTTCAGGCCAAGACCGGTGATCTCCCGAACCGCCTTGATGGCGGCGATCTTCTGGTCCCCGGCCGCGGTGAGGATCACCGCGAACTCGGTCTGCTCCTCGGGCGGGGCCTCCGCCGCCGGTCCGGCCACAGCTGCGACCGCCACCGGCGCCGCCGCGGTGATGCCGTACTTCTCCTCGATCAGCTTCTTGGCGTTGACGAGGTCCAGCACGGTCCAGTCGCCCAGCGCCTCGACGAAGTCCTCCACCTTGACCTTGGCCATGTTCATCTACCTCCTTATCTATATGTGTCTGATCGGGACCCGGGGCTGACGGCTCAGGCGGCCTTCTCGGCCTTGGCGTCCAGCAACCCCACCAGGCCCTGGACCGGCGACTGCAGCAGCTGCACCAGCTGGGCGACCGGCGCCTCGATGACCCCCAGCAGCTGGGACATCAACACCTCACGGGAGGGCAGGTCGGCCAGCTGCCGAACCTCCTCGGCCGAGAGGACCTGGCCCTCGGCAATCCCCCCCTTGACCATCTCCGGGCGGCGGTGCCCCCTGGCGTACTCCACGAGGATCCTGGCGGGCGCGCTCAGCTCGTCGTAGCCGATGGCGAGGGCCGTGGGCCCGACCAGGCTGGAACTGAGCTGCGGGATCCCCGCCTCCGTGCTCGCCCGTCGGGCGAGGGTGTTCTTGACCACCACGTAGTCGATCCCGCTGGAGCGCAGAGAGCGCCGGAGCTCCTCCAGCTCGGCCACGCTCAGCCCCCGGTGGTCGGTGAGCACGGCGGTGCTCATCTTCCCCAAGCGCTGGGCGAGATCTGCCACCGCGCGCTGCTTGTCGTCGGGGATCCGGGCGGCGCCGTGGGTGGTGGCGACGGTCATCGGGCGACTACCTCCTCGTCACCCGGGGAAGCCAGGCGCTCGGACGTCGGCCTCGCTCGGCCGCCGCCGGTCACCTGCGCGGGGTGGGGGTTTGAGCATCGTTGCCCCCGCGGTCTTCGGCTCCGGGGAACTGGCTGGTTCCAGAGGGGTCCAGTATAGGGCTCAGGGGCGGCTCGGGTCTCCGGCCCGGCGCGAGCGCCACTCCTCCACGATCTCGATCCCCCGGGAGGCCCCGACCCGGGTCGCCCCCGCGGCCACCATCCCCTCAAGCTGCTCCAGGGTCCGGATCCCTCCGGCGGCCTTGATCCCGGTCGAGGGCGAGAGCCGAGAGCGCAGAAGGCGGACGTCCTCGGCGCTGGTGGCCCGGATCCCCAGCGGCTTGTAGCCGGTGGACGTCTTGACCAGGTCGGCGCCGCCGGCCTCGGCCGCGATCCCCACCATCCCCACCAGCTCGACCGTGAGGACCGGGATCTCGATGATCACCTTGAGGAGGCGTGGGGGTGCTACGACCCGGCGCACCGCCGCGACCTCGCGCTCCACCCAGCGGAGGTCCGCCTCGCGCGCCCGTCCGGTGTGGACCACCATGTCTATCTCGTCGACCCCCAGGTCGCAGAGCTCACCCGCCTCATGGGCCTTCACCTCGGGCCGGTCCAGACCCAGAGGGAAGGAGACGCAGGCGGCGAGCCGGACCGAGGCCCCACCCAGGATTGGGAGTGCCACCTCCACCAGGTTGGGGAGGAGGCACAGGGCGCGGAACCCGAAGGGCACGGACCTCTCGCAGAAGGCGGTGATCTCCTGCTCGGACGCCCCCATCTCCAGGTTGGTCTGATCGATCAGCCCCGCCAGCTCCTCCTCGGTGTCGATCACGGATGGACCCGGGGAGCGAATGCCGACCAGCCAACCGCCACCCGGTTGGCGCCCGCGAGGAGCAGCGGCCCCGCCAGCGCAGGCGTTGTAACCCCTCCTGAGGCCACCAGAACGACCGCCGGGCCAACGCGGCGGCGGACCGCCGCGACCTGCTCTGGGGTCACCACCCCATCGAAGTGAGGGTTGGTCATGAGCACGTCGGCTCCCGCGTCGATGGCCCCGGCCGCGCTCTCGGGCCCGAGTCCGGGGCCCAGCAGGGCCAGGTGGCAGATGACCCTAAGGTTCCGGCCCGCGGCCAGCCGTCTCAGCGGAATTAGACCCTCCACAGCCCGTCCCAGCTGCCCGGAACGCACCAGGGATGGGTCCATGGCCACCGCCAGCTCGTCGGCGCCGTCCGCCAGCGCCCGCTCGGCCTGGGCCAGCCGGGCGCCGACGGTCATGGCGCCCAGGGGGGCGGCGACAAGCGCAACCACCGCGATGGCGGAGGGCCCCACCAGATCACGAGCCAGTGGGACCTCCGCCGGGTCCACCGCCAGCGCCGCCAAACCGGCCCCCTCCAGCCCCCGGATCGCCGAGCTGAGCTCCGTCCCGGTCGGGGCGACCAGGTCCGGCCAGCCCTCCAGCTGGTCCCCCCTCGCCGGCGCCACGGGCGCCGGCATCGCTGCACCGGTCACCTGGGGCCCGCCCCGAGCACTGGCCGGCTCCGGCTCAGGCGGCGCTCAGTCTGGCCGCGGCGGCGGGATCGAGGCGGACGCTCGGCCCCATGGTGGGAGCCAGGAAGCAGGCCCGGACGTAGGTTCCCTTGGCCGCCTGGGGCTTGGCCTTGACGATCGCCTCCATCATGGTGGCGAGGTTTTCCAGCAGCGCCTCGTCCTCGAAGTCCGTCTTGCCCACCGGCACGTGGACGATGCCGTAGCGGTCCACCCGGAACTCCACCCGTCCGGCCTGGACCTCCTTGACCGCCCGGGCGATGTCGAAGGTGACCGTTCCCGCCTTGGGGTTGGGCATCAGCCCGCGGGGGCCGAGGATCTTCCCGAGCCGGCCCACCGAACCCATGAGGTCCGGGGTGGCCAGGGCCACGTCGAAGTCGGTGAAGCCGTCCTGCACCCGCTTGACCAGGTCCTCACCCCCCACGATGTCGGCGCCGGCGTCGCGGGCCTCGCGCTCCTTCTCCCCCTGGGCGAAGACGGCGATCCGGCGCTTCCGACCGGTTCCATGCGGCAGAACCACGCTGCTCCGCACCATCTGATCGGCGTGCCGGGGGTCGACCCCGAGCCGCACATGCAGCTCCACCGTCCCCGGGAACTTGGAGGTGCTGGCGGCCTTCACCATCCGGACCCCCTGCTGGGGCTCAGCGGGGGCGACCCCTGAAGTTGCCTTGGCCGCTTCCACGTACCGCTTGCCGTGCGTGCTGGTCATGTCGATCTCTCCTTCGTGGTGCTGGCGGACGCCGGGCGTCCTCCCACTTCTCCGATCAGGCGACTACCTTGACTCCCATCGACCGGGCTGTCCCCTCGACCATGCGCGCCGCCATCTCGGGGTCGGTGGCGTTGAGGTCGGGCAGCTTGGTGGCGGCGATCTCCAGCGCCTGCTGGTGGGAGAGCTCCCCCACCTGCTCGCGCGGCGGCTTGGCCGCCCCCTTGGGGATCCCTGCCGCCTGCTTGATGAGGTCGGCGGTGGGGGGGGTCTTGGTGATGAAGGTGAAGGTGCGGTCCTCGTAGATGGTGATCTCCGCCGGGATCACCATCCCCGCCTGGGCCTCGGTGCGCTCGTTGTAGGCCCGGCAGAACTCCATGATGTTGACCGAGTGCTGCCCCAGCGCCGGCCCGATCG
>JAJYET010000059.1 GCA_021785655.1 bacterium
TGGAACCAGCGCAGGGCGGTCCGGGGGTGAACACCCTGGGTTCTAGCCCATTCGCTCAGCTTCATCGGGCCCCATGATACACCTGTACGCCGCCTAGTGTCTTATCCGGCTCAGCAGTTCCCAACCCCGCCCCGAGCCCTCCGGCGAAGGCCGCCTGAGCTGGCGGCCGGCTCGTCCGAGCGCGGATAATCGGGCCGTGATGGCCGCGCCCGAGGAGACCACCGAGAGGCGTGCCCTGCTGCGCCGGCTGGATGACGTCCTGGAGGCGCTGGAGCAGCTCAACCTCTCCGAGGCGACCCAGCTTCCGGACCGGGTCCGGCGCTCCCTGGAGGCCCACCAGATCTCCTACGAGGACGGCGCCGAGGTGCGCATCCTCATCGAGCGGGTCTGGCGCAAGCAGGAGGCGCACATGCTCAGCCCCCGCCAGGAGCGCCGCCGCAACCCGAGCCGCAGGGCCGGGAGCCGCCGCCACCCCGGCCAGGAGGTGATCGAGAGCATCCTGCGCCAGGTGCAGCGCCGGGACGGGCCCCAGGTCTGAGGTCCTCCAGCGCGGGCGCTCCCGACTGAGGGCGGCTGCGCCCTCATCCCGATCCCGCGGGAAACGGCCGCCTCAGCCGAACAGTGGCGCCCTGGACCGCCTCCCCGCCCGGGGGAGGAGGAGAAGGCCGAGCAGGCCGGCCACCGCCACCAGTGCCAGCGCCTCGAACGAGCCCGCCAGGTGCCGGTAGGAGCTGAGCGCCAGCAGCCCGATCACCAGCGGTCCCAGCGCCTGACCACCGGTGGATCCCAGACCCCAAACGAAGGCGTTGGCGGTCGAGGAGCTGCCCCGGGGGGCGTAGTCGGCGACCAGGGACATGAGGAGCGGGAAGCCGCTGAAGTTGAAGAGTCCGAACAGTCCCAGCAGGGCCAGCCCCCCGGCGCCCCCCACGTTGAGGTATCCGAAGGTGGTGGCGGCGGCGCCCAGGGTGGCGAAGGCGAGCATGAGCCGCTTCTCCACCCGGTCGGCGAGCAGCCCGAACACCGGCTGGCCCACGATCCCGCCGGCGTAAAGCAGGGTGACCATCAGCCCCAGCTGCCCGGAGAGCCCGAGCCCCCGCTCCCTGGTGAAGTAGGTCGGGAGCCAGGCGACCATCCCGGTGAAGGCCAGCGACCGGAGCAGGGAGACCAGGGTCAAGATGGCGATGTTGCGGTCCAGCCAGGCCCTCTGGGGAGCACCCTCGGCCTCCGGCTTGAGGTGGGCACCCTCTCCCCCGGCGGGGCGGGAGTCCACCCGCGTCGTCCAGAGGAGCACCGCCGCCCCCGTGGCCACCGCGGCGAAGATCACCACCGCCCCGGTCTGGGAGGCGATCAGCCCCGTCACCGCGAAGAACAGCGTCGGGTAGAGTGCCCGTCCCAGGCTGCCCATGGCGCCGTTGGCTCCCAGCGCCCGGGCCCGGCCGCGGGGCGGGAAGGCGGCGATGATCAGGCTGGCGCCGAGCGGGTGGTAGACGGAGCTGCCCACCCCGGCGACCAGCGCCGCCAGCAGCGCCAGCACGGTGCGTTCGACGACATCGGGGGCACCCACCGCCGCCGCGAAGAGCAGCAGACCCGCGGCCAACCCCAGGATCCCCATCGCCATCTTGGCCCCCCGGCTGCCGCCGGAGTCCGCCAGCCGCCCGATCAGGATCCCGGCGGCGCTGGAGCTGAGGTAGAAGCCGGTGAGCATCACCGTGATGACGGGCGCGGAGACGTGGCCGCGGCTGGCCAACAGGTCGGCCATCACCGGGACGAAGAAGGCCGTCCCGTCGTTGACGAAGTGGGCCAAGGAGGTGGTCCCCAGGACCCTCCAGGGACTGCCTGGCCTCCCCCTCCCGGCCTCCGCCCCGGGCAGCGCGGCGGCACCCTCGGAGGGATCCGAGCGCCCCTCCCTCATCGCGCCCGCCTCCCGTGTCATCATCCACCCCAACTGCCAGACCGCGCGGCAACCCCACCGCCACGGACATTGTATGCCTGACTACGGCTTTGGCGTCGTCCCCAGCCGCGAACTCGGAAGGCGGCCCGGCGGTCGGAGGTGGCGGCCTATCCTCTGAAGGGTGAGGCAGGTGGGGTGGGCGCGCCGCTCGGTGAGTCGTGCGGACCTCCTCATCCTCCTGGTGACGGCCGCCTGGAGCGTGAACGTGGTGGTGGTCAAGGTGGCCCTCCACGACAGCGGCCCTCTCTTCTACGCGGCGGTGCGGTTCCTCCTGGGCGGTGCCGGCCTCTGGCTCCTGGCCTGGCGGTTGGAGGGCCCCATCCGGCTCCCGCGGGGCCGGGACCTGGCCCTGGTCCTCACCGCCGCCGCCCTGGGCACCGCCATCAACCAGGCCAGCTTCACGGGGGCGCTGGCCCTCAACAGCGCCGACTTCGTGGCCCTGGTGCAGGCGGCGACCCCCCTCATGGTGGCCGGCTGGCTGGCCGCCGTCACGCGGCAGCACTTCGGAAGGAGGGTCTGGGTGGGGCTGGGCCTGGGGCTGGCGGGGCTGGCGCTGGTGGTGGACACGGGAGGTGGGGCCCGGGCCAGCGTGCTGGGCACCGTGGTGGCGCTGATCATGCCCACCAGTTGGGCCGCCTACCTGCTGGTGCTGCCCCGCCTGCTGCGGCGGTATCGCCCCCTCACCCTCTCCGCCCTGGTGACTCTCCTGGGGGCGCTCATGCTCCTGCCCTTCGGCGCCCTGGAGGCGGTGGCGAGTCCGCCCCGGATCACCCTTGGCTGGTGGGGGCTTCTGGCCTACAGCTCGCTGGTCGCGGTGGTGGCCACCACCTGGCTGTTCCTTCTCGCCCTGGAGCGGTTGGGGCCGGCCCGCACCTCCGCGTACACCTACCTGCAGCCGTTCATGGCGGTGGTGGCCGCGGCCATCCTGATCGGCGAGGCCGTCCTGCCCCTACAGCTCCTGGGGGGCGCGATCATGCTTGCGGGTGTGGCGCTGGGGCGACCGCGCCCGCGCCGGGTGGGCGGGGGACGGGACGGCTCCGGCGCGCTGGCGGTGGCCTCGATCCCCCCGGCGGCGGCTCCTCCTGAGGGGGCAGGGTGGAGAGGCTAGACTCGTTGGTGTCCACGTGCTGGGGGGCGATGATGGGGGTCGGGGCGGCATGACGGGGGCGCGGCCCCTGGTGGGGGTGGTCGGCCTGGGGGCGATGGGCGCCGCCACGGCCTACCACCTGGCCCGGAGGGGCGCCCGGGTGGTGGGGCTGGAGGCCTTCGGTCCCGGCCACGACCTGGGCTCCTCGCACGGGGAGTCCCGGGTGATCCACCAGGCCTACTACGCGGATCCCGCCTACATTCCCCTGGTCCTGCGCTCTTACGAGCTCTGGCGGGAGCTGGAGGCGGATTGCCGCGAGCCGATCCTCAAGATCACCGGAGGGTTGATACTGGGGGCCCCGGACTCGGGGCTGGTCCGGGGGGCGCTGGCCAGCTCCCGGAGGTATGGCCTCGACGCCCGGCTGCTCACCGCCTCCGAGGTGCGGCGGGAGTTCCCCGCCCTGGATCCTCCTCGAGGCGTCACCGCCCTGCTGGAACCGGGGGCGGGGGTGCTGAGGCCGGAGGCGGGGGTCCTCTGCCACCTGCGCGCGGCCGCCCGAGCGGGGGCCTCGCTCCGCTTCGGCGAGCCGGCGCTGTCCTGGGCGCCGATGGCGGACGGAGTCCTGGTGGAGACGCCCACAGGGCAGCTCCGGTTCGACCACCTGGTGCTCGCGGCCGGGGCCTGGACCGCCAGGCTGCTCCGCGGCTGGCAGCTCCCCCTCACGGTGGAGCGGCAGGTCATGGTCTGGCTCCGGCCCGCCGTCCCGGGGTCGTTCGCGCCCGGCCGTCTGCCCGCCTTCTACTACCAGCACGATCCCGGCCACTCCTGGTACGGCTTCCCCACCCTGGATGGGGTGACCGTGAAGGTGGCCCGGCACCACGGCGGCGAGCTGACCACTCCCGACTCGGTGGACCGAGAGTGCCACCAGTGGGAGATGGCGGCGATCCGAGAGGGGATCGGGGAGGTCGCCCCGTCGCTGCGGGCGGCACCGGTGGCGCGCGCCCGGGTCGGGCTGATGACCAACACCCCGGACGGGGACTTCGCCCTCGGGCCCCACCCCGAGTGCTCCCGGGTCCAGGTGGCGTGCGGCTTTTCCGGGCACGGATACAAGTTCTCCCCGGTGATCGGCGAGCTGATGGCCGACCTGGTCCTGGAGGGTCGGTCTCGGCGCCCCATCGGGCCACTTGAGGCGTCCCGCCTTATGGAGGTGAGCGGTTGAGCGGTACTGGTACCCGCCTCGGGCGGCCGACGGGCTTCCCTTGGCGCTGAGCGGGGCCGCGCGCGCGGCCATCCTTCTGGCCGCGGGCAATCGCGGCACGGAGCGGTTCATGAACCGGTACGGGATGAGGCTCGGAGCCTCGCGGTTCGTGGCCGGGGAGAGCCTGGACCAGGCGGTTGACGCCATCCGCCAGCTGAACCTGGCCGGCTTCAAGTGCAACGCCACCGAGCTGGGGGAGGCGGTGGCCACCGAGGCCGACGCCGCCCGGGCGGTCGCCGACTACGAGGTTCTGCTGAGGCGGCTGGCCTCCGAGGGGCTGAGGGCCAACGCGGCGCTCAAGCTGACCCTTCTGGGGCAGGACATCGACCAGCAGCTGGCGGAGCGCAACCTGGCCCACCTCCTGGACCTCGCGCGGGAGCTGGGTCTCTTCATCCGCATCGACATGGAGGACTCGGCCCACGTCCAGCCGACCCTGGAGACCTACCGCCACCTGCGCCTCCGAGGCTACGAGAACGTGGGCTGCGTGCTCCAGTCCTACCTCTATCGCAGCCACCACGACCTGGAGCAGCTTCTGCCCCTCAACCCCAACCTGCGGCTGGTCAAGGGCGCCTACCTGGAGCCGGCACAGGTGGCCTTCCCCCGCAAGCAGGACGTGGACCGGAACTACCTGCGGATGATGGAGCTGGCGCTCTCCGGGGGGGGCTACACGGCCCTCGCCACCCACGACCCCGAAATCATCGAGGAGGCGATCACCTTCGCCCTCCACCAGCGGGTCCCCAAGGACCGCTTCGAGTTCCAGATGCTGTACGGGGTGCGCCCCGACCTCCAGCGCCAGCTGGTCTCCCGGGGGTACACCGTGCTGGTGGCCGTCTCCTACGGGACCCACTGGTACCCCTTCTTCATGCGCCGGCTGGCCGAGCGGCCCGCCAACGTGTTGTTCCTGGCCAGAAATCTGGTCCGGCGCTGAGCCGCGAACTGCCCTAGAGGAGTGATGCCCATGAACCTCCCCCCCTTCTCCACCGAGCCCTCCCTCGACTTCTCCATCCCGGCCCACCGGGAGGCCATGCGGGCCGCCCTCCGGCAGATGGAGGGTCGGCTGGGTGAGGACTACCCCCTCGTCATCGGAGGTCGCCGGGTTGGCTCACCCGAGCAGATCGTCTCGGTCAACCCCGCCCACCCCGACCAGGTGGTGGGTCGCCACGCGGCAGCGCAGCTCGAGCACGTGGAGGAGGCGCTGGCAGCGGGCTGGCAGGCGTTCCCGGAGTGGTCCAGGACCCCCGTGGAGGAGCGCGCGGCGGTGCTGGTCCGAGCGGCTGAGCTGGTTCGCCGCCGCCGCCACGAGCTGGCCGCGGTGATGGTGTTCGAGGTGGGCAAGCCCTGGGACGAGGCGGACGGGGAGGCCGCGGAGGCGGTCGACCTCATGGAGTGGTATGCCCGCCAGGCGCTGCAGTTCGCGGCCGGCGACCGCACCGCCCCCATCGCCGGGGAGATCACCCAGTTCCGCTACCTCCCGCTCGGGGTGGGGGCGGTGATCTCTCCCTGGAACTTCCCGGTGGCGCTCACCACCGGGATGACGACAGCGGCCCTGGTGGCGGGCAACTGCGTCGTGCTCAAGCCCGCCAACACCGCCTGCACCACGGCGGCCTTTCTGGTGCGGATCTGGGAGGACGCCGGCCTGCCCCCCGGGGTCATCAACCTGCTCACCGGGCGGGGCTCGCTGGTCGGGGATCCGCTGGTGGACCACCCCCAGACCCGCTTCGTGGCCTTCACCGGCTCGCGCGAGGTGGGAGTGCGGATCAACGAACGGGCGGCTCGGGTGCACCCCGGGCAGCGCTGGCTGAAGCGGGTGCAGCTGGAGATGGGTGGCAAGAACGCGGTGGTGGTGGACGAGACCGCAGATCTGGACCGCGCCGCCCGGGACATCGCCGTCTCCGCCTTCGGCTTCCAGGGCCAGAAGTGCTCGGCCGGGTCGAGGGCCGTGGTGGTCCAGGAGGTGTACGACCGGCTGCTGGCCAAGGTGCTGGACCGGGTCCGGGAGATCCGGCTCGGGGACCCGGTGGACCCGGAGGTGGCCATGGGGCCGGTGGTGGACTCCGCCGCCGAGGAGAAGATCCTCGACTACATCGAGGTGGGCAAGCGCGAGGGGGAGCTGGTGCTGGGGGGCAGGAAGGCGCAGGGCGAGGGCTACTTCATCGAGCCCACGGTCTTCTCCGGGGTGCGCTCCGAGGCCCGCATTGCCCAGGAAGAGATCTTCGGCCCGGTCCTGGCGGTCATGCCGGCTCGGGACTTCGAGGACGGCATCCGGATTGCCAACTCCACGGAGTACGGGCTCACCGGCTCCTACTTCAGCCGCGACCCGGAGCGGATCGCCTTCGCCAAGGAGCGCATCCACGTCGGCAATCTGTATGTCAACCGCAAGTCCACCGGCGCCCTGATGGGGGTCCACCCGTTCGGCGGCTTCAACATGAGCGGGACCGACACCAAGGCGGGGGGGCCCGACTACCTGCTGTTCTTCATGCAGGGGCAGAGCATCGCGGAGCGCCTCTGAGCGCTACCGCCCGGGGCTGGCGGGGGAGCGGGAGGCCGACCGGAGGCCAGGCTCCGCGCCCAGCGGTCCCGGGCCAGGCGGGGCCGGCGGCCACCACCCGGTGGGGAGTGGGAGGCCTCGGAGAGCCGTTCCTAGGCAACGGACAGGACGCTACACGCGTCTGTCCGTGTGCTGGGACCACCGGTCGAGGCGGTGGGCTCCGGGGCGGTCCCGGTTCCTGCTTCACGGCCACCTGCCGGGCGAGGCCCGGGCTTACGGTCGGCTCCA
>JAJYET010000060.1 GCA_021785655.1 bacterium
GGTCTGCCCGTGCCCTTTGCCGCGGCCCGCTACCACTCTCTGCTGGTGGAGGGCGACGGCCTGCCGGAGGAGCTGGAGGTGACGGCGACCAGTGACCACGGCCTCATCATGGCTGTGCGCCACCGCGGGCGCCCCTGGTTCGGCGTTCAATTCCACCCCGAGTCGGTCCTCACACCGCTGGGCGGCCGACTGATGGCCAACTTCCTCAGGATGGTGGAGCCGGCGGCACCGGCGCGGAGGGCTTGACGTGAGCCCCCGGACCCCTCAACATGGCGCCTCAGATGCAGGTCGATTCGCGGCTCTTTACCGGCGCGGTGGACTTCCCGTACGCCTATGCGCACGGGACGCCTTCCGCGTCACTGGTGAGGGGCTAGCCGGCTCGACCCAGAGGCTGCGGGAGGCGCGGAGCGGAGTCCGCGCCCAGCCAGCAGCCGGCCCGGTACCCCGCTCCGCATCTCTCCTGATGGAAGGAGGTGTGAGCGTGGACGAATGGCGGGACGAGGGGCGGCTTGCCTGCCGTGGGGTGCGGGGCGCGATCTCGGTGGGGCGGGACGAGGAGCTGGAGCCCCTGGTCGGTGAGCTTCTGGCCGCCATGCTGGAGGGCAGTGGAGGCACCCCGGAGGACGTGGCGGCCGTGGTCTTCTCGGTCCAGGATGATCTGGCGGGGCTCAACCCGGCGGCGGCGGCCCGGCGTCGCGGATACTCGCAGGTTCCCCTCCTTGTGGTGCGGGAGCACGGGGGCGACACGGCGCTGCCTCGCTGCCTTCGGGCGCTCATGCTGGTCAACACCAGAACCCCGCAGGCCGGGATCCGCCACGCCTACCTTGGAGTCGCCAGCAGCCTCCGCCCGGACCTGAGCCCGGGCTGGGGAATCCGGCCGTGATCGTGATGGCCGCCGGGGCGACCTCCGAACAGGTGGAGGAGGTCGTGCGCCGGGCCCGGCAGTTGGGCCTCACCCCCGAGGTCTCGCACGGCCGGGAGCGCACGATCGTCGGCCTCATCGGACACGAGACCGAGCCCGACCTGGAGAAGTTGTCCACCCTGGGGGGCGTGGAGAGGGTGGTGCGGGTGCTCCACGACCATCCCTTGGCTAGCCGGGACTTCCACCCCGACGACCGGGTCATCACCTTCGGGCCGGGGCTGGCGCTGGGAGGGCCGGAGGTCCTGATCATGGCCGGACCCTGTGCGGTCGAGGGAGAGCAACAGCTGGAGGCCGCCGCCGCGGCCGTTCGCCGGGTGGGGGTCAGGGTTCTGCGGGGCGGGGCCTTCAAGCCGCGCACCTCCCCGTACTCGTTCCAGGGGCTCGGCGAGCCCGGCCTGCTCCTTCTCCGGGAGGTGGCCGACCGCCACCAGATGGCGGTGATCACCGAGGTCCTCTCGGCGGAGGACGTGGCCCTCGTCGCGGCCCACGCCGACATCCTCCAGGTCGGGGCGCGCAACATGCAGAACTACCGGCTGCTGCAGGCCCTGGGAGAGGTGGATCGCCCGGTGCTGCTGAAGCGCGGGCTGGCGGCCACGGTGGACGAGCTGCTCCAGGCCGCCGAGTACGTGCTCGCCGGGGGCAACCAGAGAGTGGCGCTCTGCGAGCGGGGCCTGCGGAGCTTCGAGCCGTCGGTCCGCTTCAGCCTCGACATCACCTCGGTGCCGGTGTTGAAGCGTCTCAGCAGCCTGCCGGTGGTGGTCGATCCCAGCCACGCTGCCGGTCGGGCCCAGTACGTGCCCGCCCTGGCTCTGGCCGGGGTCGCCGCGGGCGCCGACGGTCTGCTGGTGGAGGTGCACCCGGACCCCTCCTCTGCGCTCTCGGATGGGGCCCAGTCCCTGGACCCGGAGGCGTTCTGTGCCTTGGTCCAGCAGGTCTCACGGGTGGCCGCCGCGGTGGGGCGGAAGGCGGCGTGACCCCGCCCTCCCGGGTGGCGATCCTGGGCACGGGGCAGATCGGCACCATGGTGGGCATGGCGTTGCGGTCCGCGCCTGGTCCCGGGGTGGGAGAGGTGGTGGCCTGGGACCGTGACCCCGCAGCGAGGGAGGCCTGCCTGCGACGGGAGGGGGCCGACCGGCTCCTGAATGGGCCGGAGGAGGCCCTCGAAGCGGACCTCATCATCCTGGCGACGCCGGTGGCGCAGATCGTGGAGTTCATCGTGGAGCTCGGACCGAGGCTGCGCTCCCGGCAGGTTCTGGTCGACACGGGGAGCTCCAAGCTGGAGGTGGTGCGGGCGATGCAGCGGTGGGTACCCGAGGGAGCGGGTGCGATCGGTGGTCATCCGCTGTGTGGGGGAAGTGAGCCGGGGCCCTGGTCGGCTGACCCGGCGCTTCTCAGGGGGGCCACCTTCGTGCTCTGTCGGGTCCGCGACGACCCCCTCTCCATGGGCACCGCCAGGCAGCTGGTGGAGATGCTGGGCAGCACCGTCCTGGAACTGGACGCCAGCGAACACGACCGTCTGCTGGCCCGGTCGAGCCATCTGCCCCACCTGGTGGCTGCCGCCGTCGCCGAGATGAGTGGCGCAGTCCCTACCCCGGCGCTCTTCTCCTCCGGGTTGCGGGGCGCGGTGCGTCTGGCCCGCTCCGACCCAGCCATGGTGGCCTCCTTCGTCTGCGCCAACCTGGAGGAGGTCCGAGCGGCCACCCGGGAGTTGTCCCTCCACTTGGACCGCCTGCTGGCGGCGGCCGCCTCCGGTGAGGAGTACCTGGTGCCCGAGCTGGAGGCGGCGCGCCTTCGGGCTCGGCAGGTGGGTGTCGGTTGAGCTCCTCCGGGGCCCGGGCTCTTCACGGCGTTTGCCGTGTTTCCGGTGACAAGTCCATCTCCCACCGGGCGGTGTTGCTGGCCGCTCTCTCGTTCGAGCCAAGCCGGATCCGCGGGCTGGCCACGGCACGCGACTGCCGCGCCAGCCTGCGCGCGGCGGAGCAGCTGGGTGCGGCGCTGGTCCAGAAGGACGGTGAGCTCCTGATCCGGGGTGCGGCTGAGCTCCCCAGAGGGGAGGTCGCGATCGACTGCGGCCGGTCGGGGACGACCATGCGCCTCCTCGCCGGGATCCTGGCGGCCCGAGTGGGTCCCTCCGTCCTTGACGGCGACCCTCAGCTCCGGGCCCGTCCGATGGAGCGCGTCGCCGTCCCGCTGCGCGAGATGGGGGCCTCGGTGGAGACGGCCCCCGGCGGTCGGGCCCCCCTCCGCATCCAGGGGCGAAAACTGGCGGGAATCCACTACCGCCTGCCGGTGGCCAGCGCCCAGGTGAAGTCCGCCTTGCTGCTGGCGGGACTCGGGGCCGAGGGCCGCACGGTCGTCGAGGAGCCGGTGCCGACCCGCGACCACACCGAGAGGTTGCTCGCCGCGATGGGTGCCGGCATCGAGGAGGGGCGGCGGGAAGGGGTCCGCTCGATCGGCATCGGGCCGACACGGCTCGGAGGCCTCGACCTTGAGGTGCCCGGGGATGCCTCCTCGGCGGCCGTGCTGGCCGCGGCGGCGGCCTTGGTTCCCGGCTCTTGTGTGACCGTGGCCGCGGTGAGCGTCAACCCCACCCGGACAGCGTTCCTCACCCTTCTGTCCCAGATGGGAGCCGCCGTCGAGGTCGGCGACTCCGGCGGAGAAGCCGAGCCCGCCGCGGATGTCACCGTTCGCCATCGTCCCCTGCGGGCGGTGGAGGTCGGGGCCGATATGGTGCCCCTGCTGGTGGATGAGCTGCCTCTGGTGGGACTGCTGGCGACCCAGGCCGAGGGCACCACGGTCGTCAAGGGGGCCGGAGAGCTCCGCTTCAAGGAGGTCGACCGCATCTCCGGCCTCGCCGAGGGGCTCCGCCTGCTGGGAGCGGATGTGGAGGAGGGCCCGGATGGCTTCGCGGTTACCGGTCCCACCCGACTCCGAGTTGGGGCGGTTGACTCGAAGGGCGATCACCGGCTGGCGATGGTGTTCTCCCTGGCGGCCCTGCTGGCGGATGGCGGCGTGGCTGTTGCCGGCACCGAGTTCATCGGGGACTCCTTTCCGGAGTTCTTCTCGGTGCTGAGGTCGCTGAGGTGAGCCGGGAGTTCGCCATCGTCGGGGACCCGGTGGAGCACAGCCTCTCGCCTGACCTCTACCGGGCGGCCTTCGCCGCCCACGGGCTGGAGGGATGGAGCTACGGAAGGGTCCGGGTGCCCGCCGGGCAGCTGGAGGCGACCTGGGAGGACCTCTCTCGCCGATTCGCCGGCATCAACGTGACCGCACCCCACAAGCTCACGGCCCGTCGGTTGGCCACCGAGGTGACGCCGGGGGCCGCGCGCTGCGGCTCGGTCAACACGGTGACCTTCCGACCTTCGGGCGCCCTGGGCGACAGCACCGACGGCGCCGGCTTTCTGGTCGTCCTCGGTGAGGTGCGGGCGGCTGGACCCGGCCGCGCGGTGATCCTGGGCACTGGGGGAGCCGCTCGAGCGGTGGCTGCGGAGCTGCAGGGAGCCGGCTGGCGAGTCCTGTTGGCCGGCCGGGATCGGGGCCAGGCGGGCAGGGTGTGCGATGAGCTAGGTGCGGGCTCCTCGCCACTTGCGATCTCTCGTGCGGAGCTGGCCCCGGCGCTCCAGGACGCCGACCTCCTGGTGAACGCCACGCCGGTTGGGGCCGATGGGGTCTCTACGCCGCTGCCCCAGGTGGAGCTCAGCCCCCGGACCGCGGTGATCGACCTCTTGTACCGGCCCTCGGAGACGGCGCTGCTGCGCTCGGCACGGTCTTCGGGCTGCCGTACGGCCTCCGGCCTGGGGATGCTGGTGGAGCAGGCGGCGCTGGCCTTCGAGTCGTGGTCGGGGCTGCCCGCTCCGCGTGCCCAGATGCTGGCAGCGGTGCAGACGGTCGCCTGGAGGGGGGCCGGTTGAGCTTGAGACTCCTGACCGCCGGGGATTCCCATGGCCCCGAGCTGGTGGCGGTGCTGGACGGAATGCCCGCCGGGGTCCCCTTGGCGGCGGCCGACATCGACCAGGACCTGCGCCGGCGTCAGGGGGGCCATGGGCGGGGCGCACGGTCGACCCGGGTGGAGCGGGATCGGGTCGAGATCGTGGCCGGAGTCGTCGGGGGGCTCACCACCGGGGCCCCCCTGGGCCTGCGGATACCCAACCTCGACTTCCTCAATCAGCCGGCCACGCATCCGCCCATCACGGCTCCTCGGCCGGGGCACGCGGACCTGGCCGGGTCGGTGAAGTTCGGGCTCTCGGACCTGAGGTTGGTCCGAGAGCGTGCCAGTGCGCGGGAAACCGCGGCCCGGGTGGCCGCCGGGGCCGCCGCACGGGCCTTGCTCCGGGCCGTCGGGGTCACGGTGGGCAGCTTCGTCACGGGTGTGGGGGAGGTCCTGGCGCTGCCGGATCTGGCCCATCTCGTCCCTGAGCAGCTGGCCGAGTTCGCTGCCCGGGCCGAGGAGGACCCGGTCCGGTGTTGGGATGAGGCGGCCTCGGCGCGGATGGTGGAGGCCGTGGATCGAGCCCGACTGGAGAGGCAAACGCTGGGAGGATCGTTTGTGGTGCATGCCCTCGGCCTCCCGGTGGGACTCGGCTCGTACACCCAGGCCGACCTCCGGCTCGACAGCCGGGTGGGCGCCGCACTTCTGTCCATCCCCGCGGTAAAAGGGGTGGAGTTGGGCCCAGCCTTCGAGGTCTGCCAGCGGGACGGCGCCGCCGCCCAGGACGCCATAGTGGCGGAGGGACTCGGGCTCGGCCGGCCCACCAACTTCGCGGGCGGGCTGGAGGGCGGGATGACCAACGGGATGCCCCTGGTGGCGCGGTGCGCCATGAAGCCCCTCTCCTCCGTGCGAAAGCCACTGGAGTCCGTCGACCTGGAGTCCGGAGCTCCGGCCCCTCCGCCATACGTCCGTTCCGACATCTGCGCCGTCCCCGCGGCTGCGGTGGTGGGGGAGGCGGCGGTGGCCCTGGTTCTGGCCGCCGCGGTCCTAGAGCGCTTCGGGGGAGACCGCCTGGACCTCATCCGCACCTCCCGGGCGACGCTGGGGTGAGGGTCGAGCGGCTTCCTCTGCCGGAGCTTCCACCCGGCCGGCCCAATCTGGTTCTGGCGGGCTTCATGGGGGTGGGCAAGACCGCGGTGGGCCGCCGCGTGGCTGACATCCTCGGGATGCCCTTCTTCGACCTGGACGACGAGGTCGAGGGGTCCTGGGGCGGCTCCCTCGCAGACCTCTTCCGGACCGAGGGGGAGCAGGGGTTCCGCCGTCGCGAGGCAGGGATGCTGGAGGCGGCGGCACTCCTCTCCGGGGCGGTCCTGGCGGTGGGTGGAGGTGCGGTCCTCCACGGTGAGCGGTTCGCCCGTCTCGCTTCCGGCTCAGTCGTGGTGCCCCTGGAGTGCTCCTGGACGGAGCTGGTCCGGCGGCTGGACGCGGCGCGTCGCGAGCGGCCGCTGCTCCGGGGAGGCGAGGAGGAGTGGAGTGTGCTGCTGAGCGACCGCGAACCGCTCTACCGGGCGCTGGGAGCCGGGGTCAACACCTCCAACGGGACGCCCGCCCAGGTGGCCGAGGAGGTGGTGCGGCGGTATCGAGCTCTGGCTGGGGCTCCCTCACCCCCACTGCACGGTGGCAGGACCGAAGTGTTGGTGGAGCCAGGTGCTCTCCGCGAGCTGGGACCGTTGCTGTCCCGGGTGTGCCCGCGGGCGGAACGGGCCATCGTCATCTCTGAGAGGGGACTCGAAGGTCAGCGGCGGAATGTGGTCGCGG
>JAJYET010000061.1 GCA_021785655.1 bacterium
CTCGGGGTCGGAGCCCGTCCACGGTGTGCGGCCCCCTGGCTCGGCCAGCTTCTCCGCCAGCTTGCGCTTGGCGGCCGCCAGTCGCGATGCCACGGTCCGCTCCGGCACCCCGACGGCGGATGCGATCTCGCGGTTGGTGTACCCATGGAGGTGGCGCAGCACCAAGGCGGCGGCCTGGCGGGCGGGCAGCTCCTGGAGGGCGGACACCAGGTCCATCTGGTCGGTGCTCTTGGTGGCGTCCGCCACAAATTCGGGGCGCCCCAGTCGCCGGATGGTCTCTCCTACCTGCCGGAGGGCGTGCCGCCGCCGGTAGGTGAGAGCCACGTTGATGGCGATCCGGTGGATCCAAACCGGGGCCGGCGCGTCCGGCCGGTAGCGGGGCCAGGCGCCGTAGGCGCGCTCGAATGCCTCCTGGACGCAGTCCTCGGCGGCCGCTGGCTCCCGGACGATCGCCGTTACAGTCTGGAGAACCCGGGCGTAGGTGTCACGGTAGAGGCGGTCGAAGTCGGCGGCCGATCCGGCGCGGTAAACGGGTGCGCTCACTGGGAGCCAGTTTGCGCCATTCAGATCTGATTGCGTCCTCTCGCAGCCGTCGCCAAAGTACTGCTACGCGTGACGGGCGGGTGATGGAGGGCATCCCTTGAAGCGGACGGGTGAGCATTGGCGATGGTGCTGGGAGGGGAGGCCGTCCCATCCCCGGGACCCCAAACCAAGCTCCCCAGCGCGTGGGCAGGGGCGATGGAGTCGGGCCGTGACGCGCGAGCAGGGACCCCCCCGACTCCCTCTCCTGCGACTGGCTACGTCCGTGGATCATGTATGGCACATCTCCGGCTCCGATCGGCCGTGTGCGCCGCTGGCGGCCTCCAGATCCAAACCAACACCGCCTCAGCGCTCACTCCGCTGCCCCATCAGTCGATGTAGGCGGTGAACGTGGTGGAGATTGTCGACGGTCCGAGCTGCACCAGCTGCTCGAAGGGCTGGAAAGTGACCTTGATCGTGACGGTGCACCCGATCACATTGCCGCTCGAGTCGTCGACTGGGACATTGGTGATGGAGGCTGCGGTGATGGCATCAGCAAACGGCCCGGCGGTCGCCCTGGCAGGACTCACCAGGGGGGGTGAGGGCGAGGGGAGCGCGCAATCTGGCATCTGACCGGCGCCGAAGTTAGATGCGACCACCTCCCAGCGCGCGGCCGTCCTGGCGCTGTTGGTGATAGCGGAAACCTCCAGGACGTACCAGGCCCCCTCAGTGATGCCCAGGAGCAGCAGGAGGAAGAGGGGCGCGACCAAGGCGAATTCGACAATCGATGCCCCCCGCTGGCCGCGGTGGCGTTCGGCCCGTCCGGGGTGCGCGCTCTTGCACGGCTCCATCCCCCGGCAAGTCCATCTCACGGTTGGATGACCCAACTTGCGCTGGTGCCAGACACCGTTACTGTGGGCGGCAGCAATGGCGTTAGCAAGTCAAGGCGGCAGACCGCGCGTACGGTCACCAGAAAGGAGTCGGTTGTCGTCGACCCGGTCAGAGTGGGAATTGCGGTCGGCGAGATCGTCCAGCTCACCTCGCTAGAGGGGCAGGACAAGACGGCTCCGGCAAAGGAGGAACAACCTGCGTCAACTGCGGGCCCCTCGGAGCCGCCCCCCGTGGTCGGGCACCCCGAGTACATTCCGCCAGCAGGTAGCACCGATGTGTAGGCAGTGTTGCTGCCGTAGGGGGCGTCCCGCGCGATATAGAGGGATGCCTCCCGCGCCGCATTGCTCATCTCTATTCCTACGAAGTAGGCTCTGGCCAGGTCGACCCCGCCGGCCAGGAGGAGGAGAAGGAGGGGCAGGACTATAGCGAACTCCACGAACGCCTGGCCGCGACGGCTGTACTTGGCCACGAGAACGCTAGCGCAGTAGGGAGATGTCGAGGGCCGGGACGCCGTGGGTCCCGGACTCGTCCCCGCAGTTCGGCTGGGTTCCTGACGGACAGACCAACACACCTGCCTGCCCCGAGATGTACGGCACCACGATCCCGGTGCACTCGTTGCTGCTGGGGCCGGTGCAGTTGCCGCTGGGGTCCTTGGGGTTCGGCGTCGCTTGGATGGCTATCAGGCCAATCACGCACATGTCCCACCCACCGGTGACCTGTGGTACTGCCGCCTGGTCGGACGAGGCGCAGTAAGTGTTGCCATCCGGCTCGCTGCACCAGCTCAACTTGTTGATGCAGTCGATCATGGGCAGCAGGAACTCCTCCCCGTTGGTGATGTTGGCTGTCCATGACCCGTTGCCGGGGCCGACCGAGGCCCATCCCGGGGCAGTGAAGTTGGATGGGGAGAAGGTGCCGGGCTTGAAGTTGCCCTCGAAGCTGCTGTCCGTGGAGGAGGAGGAGCATGCGGCGTAAGTGGTCCAGTGGTTGGTCTCGTAGTAGATGACAGTGTCCCCTAGTTTCACTTGCGAGCTGGCGAGGCCGCCGGCACACGCAAAGTACGCCGCGAACGGCTCTGAAGCTCCACCCTGTGTGACGCGGAACACGGCCGTGGCCGGCGCCGTCTCACCCGCCATTCCGATCCCCAGCACGTTCAGGAGGCTAGTGTTGTGAGTGTTGCTCGCAACCACCACGGCCCCGGCCGCGTCTACTACCCCACTGTCGTTCTCGGGGATGCCGCCGCTCCCTGGGTACATGCCGGGACAGTTGGCGGCAGTCAGTGGCAAGAACTGGCAGATCCGACTGCCGCTGGAGTCGGTGAAGTAGGCCTGGTAGGTGGTGGCCCGGGTAGCGCCCGCCCCGTTGGCCGCCACGGCCGCCTGGACGGCGTGCTGGATCTGTCCGTACCCCCAGGGCAGCGACGGGGCGGCCGGTACCTGGAACTGGCTGCTGTAGTCGGCGCCAAGCATCCGGGCCACCGCCAAGGACGCATTGTCAGAGGCGCTCTGCAGCCCAGTCTGGCCCATGTAGCTGAGCCCTGCATCGAGGGCCAGCCCGGCCATCCCGATGATGACCACGGCGGCGATGGCGAACAGAACTGCCACCTGCCCCCGATGTCCGGCAGCTGGCCGTCCAAAGGGCCGCAGAGCGGCACGCTCCACCCAGACTGAGAACCAGGCCAGCATCACCACCGCCTACCGGTGGGCTCGGGTGGCCAGGTGGACCAGCCTGGGGATCCGCTGGCCCTGCTTTGGGAGAGCGTCGGACGAACGGCGGGCCCGGGGGCTTCTGCGGCAGCCAATGCCTGGAGACCTGTGAGGCCACGGATGAGGACAGCCGATGAGAGAGGAGCCAGGCGCAGTTGCACTTTCACATACACCAAAACCATGAGGGTCCCGGGACTACCCGGAGTTGGGGGCAACGATACCGTCATCCAACTCCACGGTGCTGTGACGACGACTTCCCGCACGGGCAGGCCCTCCCCGGCCGCGGAGGGTTCCACTCCCCGCCCCAGGCCGGCTCGTTGTCATTCAGGAGGGATTCGCACTTTCCAGCGATCGTTCCGTCAGCAAGGAATAACACCGGGGTCGGAGCCGGGATAGGGGACCCGGGCGGTAGGGGTGGAGAAGGAGGGGATTTGCTGCTATCCGCAGGGGCCCGGGCCGGCGAGGTCTTTGGGCCAGCCGGTGGCGGGACCTATGTTCGTCTTGGTCTCCCACCGGTGGTACGGGCGGCGCGGGAACGGCAGTGCGGGGCTGGTCGGGTACCCCGGATGTCCCCCAAGGAGGCGGGCATGTCCGCCAGCTGGCACTCTGCTGGCGTTCGAGACTGGGTGGGCCGGTGGTAGTGCCGTGCGCCACCGGTTGCCGGATCTTGCGGGGCTCGGCCCGGCCGCCGGCCAGCTCCATCACCGGCCGAAAGCAGTTGGTGTAGGGGCGGAGGAGGTCCTGGCACAGGGGGGCGAGCCACTCCATCTGCTCTGGGGCGCCCCGGCGCCGCTGGCCGATGAGTCGGCCCAGTAGCGTCCGCTTGCCTTGCTAGAGGCGGCCGTTGACGTACTGGTGCTTGGGGGCGCGAGCCCGAAAGCGGGGCCCTCGGCCTGGCGGCGCGACCCGGCAGGTTCCGGTTGAGGAACTCGCTGTCGCTGCCGGCGTGCCGCCCCGGCAGATGGGAGGGCAAGCGCGGCTTAATGCGCTCCAACGCCGCCGCGATCCCGGACTCGACCTTCCCCATCACCGGCACCCCTCGGTCCAGCCGGCGCCGAGGTCGGTGGCGCACCGGGTCCCGATCCACCGTCCGGCCACGGCCTGGCGGCTGGGCGGGCCCATGTCGACCTCCAGGTGCCTGGGGGTCTCCATCTGCCCCTACCTGCCCATCCTCACCGGGACCTCCCGCCAGACCAGGCCCGTGGCCTGGTCTGGCCCATCCGCCTGCCCGCCGCCACCTGGCGCAGCTCGCTCAGATTGCGCTCCACGGTGGCCAGGCCGGCCTCGGTGAGCGGGCCCTCGATCGCCGGGGAGCAGCTGACCTGGCCGTGGCGGCGCCGGCTCAGGACCTGATCGGGCAGGAAGGGCCGGAGGCGCCGGGAGCAGAGGTGGTTCGAGGCGTGCCAGCACTCCACGAGCGCAGGATGGAAGGCCGACCCACCCCGCCGGGACCACGGGCCCCACCTCCGCAGCGGCCTTCGCCGGCGCTCCCTGAGCACCTTGAATGCGCGCTTGCGCCTGTCTCCAGCGGCGGGGTAGAAGCAATCCAACAGCAACCTCGTCTCCGCTCGGCCCAATATGCGGTCCCTGGCCCGGAGCTCCTCCGCCGTCTCAGGCCGCTCTCCGCCCCGCACGGGCCCCGCCCCCTCGCTCCCGCCCTCCCGCGGCCGGCCCCAGGTGTCCTTCCCTCCTCAGGGAACGATCACCCCAGGGTGCGATCCCTCCTGAAACAACACGCGGATTTGACCCCTCCCCCGGCAGGGCCTATACTTCCGGCTGAAGCCTGGCTCGGCCAGGCGTTTTTGTGTGGAGAGATCGGAAGGTGCCGGCAACTATCATCACCCTGCAGTGCGGCGAGTGCCGGGAGCGCAACTACACCACTCAGAAGAACAAGCGCAACGACCCCGATCGCCTGGAGCTGCGCAAGTACTGCCGGCGCTGCCGGCGGCACACCTCCCATCGCGAGACCAAGTAGGGGGCGGGGCCGGATCTTCGAAGGGGCGTAGCTCAGTTGGTAGAGCAGCGGTCTCCAAAACCGCAGGTCGCGCGTTCGAATCGTGCCGCCCCTGCACCAGAACCGCCCGGCTGAGAGGAGATGCAGGTGGCCAACTCGGCGGGGGAGTCGTCCCCCGAGGCGCGGGAGCGCGGCGGATATCTAAGAGAGGTATGGGCCGAGCTCCGCAAGACAGTCTGGCCCACGTGGCCGGAGCTGCGCCAGATGACTGGAGTGGTGATCGTCACAGTGGTACTCTTGGGTGTCTTCCTCGGACTCCTCGACTTCGGACTGACAGCCACGCTGGCTCCCCTGTACACCACCACCCCCGCGCCCACGGCGGCGGCCACGCCGTCCACCGGCGCCACCCCCGCCGCAATCCCGACGCCGTCGGCCAGCGCCACGCCTTCGGTCAGCCCGCTACCATCCGCCTCGCCCACCAAGTGAGCCAAGAGATCCAGACCGGGAGCAAGCCGTGACCCCAGCCACCAAGTCAGTCGCCGATCAGGCCCAGTGGTACGTCATCCACGCCTACTCGGGCCACGAGGACAAGGTCCGGGCCAACCTCCTGAAGCGGGTTGAGTCCATGGACATGCACGACCAGATCTTCGAGGTCCTGGTCCCCACCGAGGATGTCCTGGAGATCAAGGACGGCCAGCGCCGGCACGTCTCCAAGCGGATCTTCCCCGGCTACATCCTGGTGCGCATGGTGATGTCCGACGAATCCTGGTATGTGGTCCGCAACACTCCGGGGGTCACCAGCTTCGTGGGCTCCGGCACCCGGCCGGTCCCGCTTCAGGAGGCGGAGGTCCGCTCCATCCAGCGCACCATGGGCACCGAGGTCCAGTCCAAGGTTCAGGTGGAGTTCAAGGTCGGCGACTCGGTCCGGGTGGTCGACGGCCCCTTCACCGACTTCCACGGCAAGGTGGGGGAGATCAGCCCGGAGAAGGGCAAGCTGAAGGTGATGGTCAACATGTTCGGGCGCGAGACCCCGGTCGAGCTGGACCTGCTGCAGGTTGAGCGGCTGCGCTAGGAGTAACTGGAGTGGGAAAGAAGAAGGTCAAGACGGTCCTTAGGCTGGCGATCGAGGCGGGCAAGGCCAGCCCCGGGTACCCGATCGGGCCGGCGCTGGGGCAGCACTCGGTCAACATCATGGAGTTCTGCCGGGCCTACAACGAGCGCACCGAGGCCCAGGCGGGGATGGTGATCCCGGCGGAGATCACCATCTACGAGGACCGCAC
>JAJYET010000028.1 GCA_021785655.1 bacterium
CGACGATCTTGACGCCCTGGTCCCTGGCGAAGGCGATCACCGCCTTGGGGTCAGTCCCCGCCTCCACCCCCAGCTGCCGGTCCACGGTCATAGCCATCTGGCTCCTCCATGCCGAAAGCCGCCTGCTCCCCAGACGATAGCGCCGCCAGCAGCGCCGAGCATCGTGCTGGTACCACCAGATACCAGGGGCCATACTTGGGTGACCTGCACGAATCGCTGGGGGGGCGAAGGTCAGTCGAGCTGAGGCGGGGTGACCTCCTTGACCGCCACCTTGGCGCGGGCCGCCTCCCGGTCCTGGAAGTACTCCCGGTTGATCTCGGTGTACTCCGCCCACTCCGGGGGAAGGTCCTCCTCGGCGTAGATGGCATCGACCGGGCAGGGGTCGACGCAGGCCCCGCAGTCGATGCACTCGGCGGGGTCGATGTAGAGCATGCGGTCCTCGTCGCCACCGATGATGCAGTCCACCGGGCACACTTCGACGCAGGACTTGTCCTTGACGTCGATGCAGGTCTCGCCGATCACGTAGGTCATGGGCCCGGGTTCTCCTCAGAATCGGTCCCGGCCGGAAGCGGCCGACGGCTCCGAAGTCGAGGATAGCAGAGGCCCCGGAGGGCCCCCCGGTGGGGTCAGCTGCTGGCTCGCGCTACTCCATTGGAGATGTTGGAATACATGTCCGTCACATGCCCTCCCAGCACTCCCACGATGACGATGAGAACCATGGCAACCAGCATCAGGATGAGCGCGTACTCAACCATCCCCTGCCCCGGGGAGCCGCTCCGAAGGTGCCCCGCCCAGCCCCGCAGACGAGCTGAGATGAGCACTCTCATCGAGCCCCGATTGGGGTTCTGCATGGCCCGGAATGTACCCGGAGGGCACTCCGCCCGCTCCCCCGTGCCCCAATCGTTACCGCTTCTGCAGGCGCCCTGTTCCAAGCCGTGATTCCCGTTTTCAGAGGCGGCGTTGGCCCAAGGTGCTTAGAATCAAGTTCGCGACGCCTCGAGGCCCTGAGACCGGGATCCGAGGCGGGCGAGAGGGAGCCAGTGTTGCGGCAGACCCCGGACGGCGCCGACCGGGCCAGCTCGAGCTGGGGCCACCCCCCACTTCCCCGTGGGCCCCGCTTTCTGGCGGGGGTGATCGACTTCTTCGCCCTCCTCATCCCCGAGGTGGCGGCATACGAGTGGATCGCCGCCGCGCAGGTCAACCGCTGGTCGGCCTACTACCAGAGCCACCCCAAGGCGGGGCTGAGCGCCTCCCTGGCCAAATTCCCCGAGGTCAACGCGGCGGTGTTCCACTTCTACATCGCCATCGAGGTGCTCACCGCCGCCTACCTGATCGCCAGCTACCTCATCTGGGGGGCCACGCCCGGCAAGCTGGCCCTCGGCCTCCGGATCACGAGGCTGGACGGCTCCCCGCTCGGCGTGCGGGCCGCCGTGCTCCGCTCGGTCCCCTTCTGGCTGCCCCTTCTGGTGACCCCGATCAGCCTCCCGCTGCTGTTCTTCGAGTACGTGGGCAGCCCGATCCTGATCATCTCCCGACCGGACCGCCGGGCCCTCGAGGACCTGCTGGCGGGAACCATGGTGGTGCGGCGGGAGCTGGCGGGCACCCCCCTGTCCCAACTGGTGGCGCCTCCCGTCCCCCGGCGCCCCCCCAGCTCACCCCCCGCGCCCCGCGGTCGACACCTCCCGGGCTGGGAGCCCGCCGCGCCGCCGCCTCCGGAGGGCGCCAGTGGCGACAGTGGAGATGAGGAGGGCCGGTCATGACCTACATCGAAGAGATGCGGCTGGCGGCCGCCCCCGAGAGGGTGTGGAGCCTTCTGGTGCTGGAGGGCGGGGCCGCAGACCTCCTACCCGGTCTGCGCCGAGCGGAGGGGGGACGGGGAACCGTGCGAGCGACGCTCGCCGGTCACGCGGTGACCTATCGAGGGTATGGCCGCCAGCACATCGAGGAGCCAGGCAAGCGGGTGACCTGGACGCTCAGCGGTCGCGAGGTGCGAGGCGCCGGGAGGGCCCACATCGAGACGCGGGCTCGCGTGCGGGAGGCGCCGGGCGGAGGATGCGACCTCCGGCTCACCATTTTGGTGGACGGGCGGGGACGGATCGACGAGGCCGGCGCAGAGGCACAGGAGCGCGCGGTCTCCCAGGGGGTGGCCCGCTTCCGCCGGGCCCTCGAGACCCAGCTGCGCCAGGAACCGGTCCGGGTGGCCGAGCCCGGAGCGGCCGGTCCACCACCTCAGCTCGAGATCCTGCCTCCGGTCCAGTCAGGGGTGATGCTCAGGGAGCGACGGCTGGCGGGCGCACTGGGGCTGGCCGCCCTGGCCGCCAGCGTCTGGCTGGCGTGGAGGTACCTGCGGAGGCGCTGACCAGCCGCCTTCGATCAGCCGTCCGTCTCCTTCCCGGGGCCGCTGCGGCGGCCCTTCCGCCGGCCGCCTGCTTGGGGCTCCACCTCCACCTCGGCCGCGGGCACCGCCATCACCGTTCCACTCCCGGTCATGGTGACCAGCACCTGCTCGCGAACCACGTCGACCTCGGACACCACTCCCCCTCCCTGCTCCAACTGGAGCTGCTGGCCGGGGCGGGGCAGCCGGCGCTTGACCTCGACGTACTGCTCGTTCTCGTACTGGAGACAGCACTTGAGCTTGCCGCACATCCCGTTGAGCCGGGTGGGGTTGAGGGGAAGTCCCTGCTCCTTGGCCATCTTGATGGTCACCGGCACGAACTCCTTGAGCCAGGAGGAGCAGCAGAGGCGGCGCCCGCACGGCCCATACCCGTCCTGGATGCGCGCCTCGTCCCGGGCTCCGATCTGGCGGATCTCCACCCGGCAGCGCAGCTCGGTGGCCAGCTCCCGGGCCAGGTCCTGGTAGGCCGTCTGGCGCTCGGCGGTGAGGTCGAAGAGGATGCGGCTGCCCTCGAAATTGATCTCCGCCCGGGCCACCTTGACGGGCAGGTCGCGGCGGGCCACCAGCTCCCGGGCGGCCGCCATCGCCGCCGGCAGCCTGTCGTCCATCGCCCGGCGCTGACGCATGTCCTCCTCGGTGGCCTGGCGGATCACCGGCTCAAGCCTCTTGGGAAGCAGCTCCGGGGCCAGCTCGGTGGCGCCCATCACCACCTCGCCGATCTCCGGGCCCCGCGCGGTGTCGGCCAGAACCCGGCATCCCGGGGCCAGCTCCTCGTCGGCCGGGGGCGCGTAGTAGTTGAGGGGGCCGTGGCGGCGGAACTTGACCCCCACCGCGAGTGGCATCAGGATCTCCTCAAGGACGGACCCGGCCCGCCGGAGCCGCGGTTTGGGGTTCGAAGGCCCCGAAGGTCAGCAACAGCAGACGGTCCAAGACCAGCCTGGCAGTGGCCCCCTCGGCCAAGCGCGAAAGGCCCTCCACCGCCAGATCGTAGCGCCTCAGGCACTCGGGGAGCCCCAGCGCTCGCGCCCACGCCTCGCCCGCCGTCCGGAACGCCGGCGGCCCGGGGGGAGGCTCGACCCCAGCGGCCAGGGTGCAGCAGGTCCTGAGCAACGCCGTCCAGGTGCGCAGCGCCTCCCAGGCCAGCTCTCGTTCCCGACCGCGCTCAGCCAGCTCCCGGCTGAGCTCGAGCCAACCCGCCGGGCCGAGGTTCGAGCAGCCCAGGAAGGAGTCCACAAGGCCGCCGGTCCGGGAGGCCAGGTCGGGGTCCGAGACCAGCTCCAAGGCCAGCCCGGGCCGCCCCTCGGAGATCGCGGCGGCGGTCTCACACTCCAGCTCAAGCCGGCCCCCCGCGGCCAGCCAGGCGGCGATCAGGGGGGTCGCCACCGGGCCCAGCCCAAGCTGCTGACAGCGGCTGCGCAGGGTCCCCGGAAGGTGCTCCGAGTCCGGCCGCGAGGTCGTCAGGATGATGATGGACTCGCGGGGAGGCTCCTCCAGGAGGCGCAGCAGGCTGTTGGCGGCCGGGAGGGTGAGCCGGTCGGCGTTGGCCAGCACCGCCACCTTGGGCCCGGAGGCGTAGGCCGAGAGGCTGAGAAAGTGCTGCAAAGACGGCCCCAGCTCCCCCTCCGGGCCCCGCACCCGATCCACCCCCAAGCTCTCCTGCTGGTCGTCCAGCCAGAAGTCGGGGTGGGCTCCCAGCCCTCCCGGCCAGCCCTCCGCCTGGAGCAGCTCGGAGGCCAGAGCCAGAGCCAGGGTGGTCTTCCCGACTCGCGCCGGCCCGGAGATCCAGTAGGCGTGGGCGAGGGCGCGCTGGCGGACCTGCCGCTCCAGTTGCTCGCGCTGCATGCGATGGCCCACCACCTCGGCGAGACGGCTGGGCGGATGGTCCGGCTGGCCCCCGCCGGAAATACGGGCCGCGGCCGGCGCCGGGCTCATCTGGCGATGGCCGAGGGCGGCACCCGGATGCCTGGGAGGCGCCCCAGCGCCAGGACCCCCTCCCAGCCCTCGGCCGGGCTGACGGTGACGTGGCCGAGCTTACGGCCCGCCCGGGGCTCCTTGCCATACAGGTGCAGGTGGCTCCCGGGGACCTTCAGGACACCCGGGGTCGGTGGCAGCTCGCCGAGGATGTTGAGCATCACCGAGCGGCTGCGGGCAGAGGTCTCGCCCAGCGGCCACCCCAGCCCGGCCCGGAGGTGGTTCTCGAATTGAGACGTGACTGCCCCCTCGATGGTCCAGTGCCCGGAGTTGTGCACCCGTGGTGCGATCTCGTTGGCCACCAGCTCCCCCTCCCGGTCGAAGAGCTCGATGGCGATCACCCCGACGTACTCCAGCTCCTCCATGACCGCGGCGCAGATCTCCTCCGCCCGCCGCTGGAGGGCGGAGTCGACGCGGGGCGCCGGAGCGATGGAGAGCCGGAGCACCGACCCCTGGTGGTGGTTCTCGGTGAGGGGGTAGAAGGCCAGCTCGCCGTTGCTGGACCTCACCCCCAGGACCGAGAGCTCGCGGCTGAAGTGCTGCTCGCGCTCCAGGATGGACGGGACCCCTTGGACGGTCTCAAGCGCCCGGCGCAGTGACTCGAGACCGTCCACCCTTACCTGCCCATGCCCGTCATAGCCCAAAGTCCGGGTCTTCAGCCGGGCTGGCGGCGGCACCGCCTCCAGCGCCGGCAGGAGGTCAGCGGTACCGGCGACCGGGTGGTAGGAGGAGCTGGGGATGCCGAGCCGGGCGAAGATCTCCTTCTCCCGCAGCCGATCCTGGGCCACCGCCAGCGCCCGGGGCGGGGGGAAGACGGGGCACCAGCTGGCCAGCTCACCCGCGGCGCGTTCGGGAACGGACTCGAACTCGAAGGTTATGAGGTCGCTACCATCCGCCAGCTCGCGCAGCCGCCGCGGGTCGTCGTAGGCTCCCACAATCTGTGAGCCCACCTGGCCCGCCGAGGAGTTGGGCTGAGGCTCGAGGAAGGTGAAGCTCAGTCCCAGCGGGCTCCCGGCCAGGGCCAGCATCCGCCCCAGCTGGCCACCTCCCAGGCAGCCCACCCGCACCACCCGCTAGCCCGCCTGCCGGGGGTCGCCGGTGGCGAGCACCTCCTCGGTCTGACGGCGGCGGTAGTCACGGAGCCTCGTCCGAATCCCTGAATTCGAGAGGGCCAGGACGGCCGACGCCAGCAGCGCTGCGTTCACCGCCCCTGCCTTTCCCACCGCCAAGGTGCCCACGGGAACCCCGGCGGGCATCTGGACTATGGCGAGGAGCGAGTCCAGCCCACCCAGCGCCCTAGTCTCCACCGGCACCCCCAGGACCGGCAGGTGAGTGCCGGCGGCCAGCATTCCTGGCAGGTGGGCGGCTCCCCCGGCGCCGGCGATCAGCACCTGCAGCCCCCTGCCCTCCGCCTCGGCGGCGTACCGGCTCAGGAGCTCAGGGGTCCGGTGGGCCGACACCACCCGCACCTCATGGGGGACTCCAAGGCGCTCCAGGGTCTCCGCGGCGTGGCGCATCGTCTCCCAGTCGGAGCGAGACCCCATCACCACCCCCACCAGGGGTGAACCGGCAGCCTCAGAGTCCGGATCCTCGTCCACGAGGATAGGTTAGCGGGGAGGGTCAGCTGGCCCGGCGGGCGCCGCCGCCATCGAGGGGCACCGCCTCCTCGGCGGCCAGCTCCTGGCCGGTGAGCGCCTGGATCGAGGCCATGATCCCCTCGGTGGCCGACCTCAGCCCCGCCGGGCCGGATTGGGGCCGCTCCTGGGCGTTGCGAAACATCGGCTGGCCGAAGCGCACCTCGAGCTGACTGCGGCGGGGCCAGCGGTACCCCGCCGGCAGAGCGGCGAAGGTGCCGACGATCCCCACCGGCACCACCGGGACTCCGGCCGCCGCCGCCAGGTGGGCGATCCCCCGCTTGCCCCGGTGCAGGCGGCCGTCGTGGCTCCGGCCACCCTCTGGGAACACCACCAGGTTCCAGCCCTCCTGGAGAAGCCGGCGCACCAGCTTCATCGACTGCCGCGGCGGGCGCTCGCGCTCCACCGCGATCGCTCCCACCGCGAGCGCCACCAGTGCCCCCTTCCAGGGCTCGTCGAAGAAGTAGTCGGCGGCCGCCGCCACCAGGGTCCGACGCCTCAGCCGCGGCGGCAGGGCCAGAAGGATGGCCGGGGTGTCCAGGTGACTGGAGTGGTTGGCGGCCAGGAGGAAGGGAGGCCGCAGCCCGCGCAGATTCTCCAGCCCGCGCACCCGGGGATGGCCGTAGTGGTGCACCACCGGACCGATCACGAAGTTGAGCAGGGCTCCCCTGACCGCTCGCGCTGCGGGGCTGCGCGCCCACGGCAGGTCGCGGTCGCGGCGGTAGGCTCGGCGCCAGGGTCTGGGCCGCTCCCCTTGCTCCAAAATCCGCATCTCCCCGCAGGGCCGCTGCCTCACCGTCCGGGCCCTGACCAGGCCGGCCAACTTTGAGTATAGGCCGGGAGCTCCGGGACCGCCTCGGCTCAGAGCAGCTTCTGGGAGCCGTACCAGGCGAAGGTCTCCCGCAGAAGGTCCTCGGCAGAGGTGTAGGTGAGGCCGAGCTCCCGCGCCGCCGGAGCGCCGTCGTAGGCGTGGCCGTGCAGGAGAGTCCGCACCATCTCACCGCAAATGGGGGGCCGGCGGCCGGTCACTGCGGCCAGACGCCCCACCGCCACCGCGCCGCCGACGGCCAGCCGCGGCGGGAGGTAGCGCAGCCGGCGCTGGGCCCCCGTGATCCTGCCCGCCAGCTCCAGCAACTCCTCTATGGACATCGTGAACGAGTTGAGCAGGTAACGCCGCCCCGGGCGGCCCCGCTCCGCCCCCAGCCGGTGGGCGGCGACGCAGTCGCTCACCGCCAGAAGGCTAACCCGGGTCCGGACCATCCAGCGCAACCTGCCCTGGGCGTAACGGATGAGGAACCGGGCCGTCCCTCCGGTGCGGCCGGGGCCCTGCACCGAGGAGGGATTGAGGCAGACGACCTCCACTCCGAGCTCCCGCCCCAGCTCCAGCACCCGGCGCTCGGCGAGGTACTTGGAGCGCTCGTAGGTGGAGAGGAACCACCCACGGTGCTCCGACTCCTCGGTGGCGACCACCCCGGCCCGCTCTCCTATGGTGGCGGCGGAAGAGGTGTAGACCACCCGGCGCACGCCCGCGGCCGCCGCCGCCTGGATCAGGTTGGCCGAGCCGCGCACGTTGACCTCGAAGAGTCGGCCCGGATCTCGGGGACACAGGCTGTTCAGCCCGCCGAGGTGGTAGGCGAGGGAGCAGCCGTCGAGGGCTCGGCGCAGGCTCGCGGGGTCGAGGAGGTCCGCGGGCACCGCCAGCCCCCCCAGCCTGGCGATCGCGGCCTCACCCCCGGGGGACCGGAAGGTGCCGCGCGGCTCCGCCCCGGTGGCCACGAGGTCGGCCAGCAGGGCCGAACCGAGGAATCCGGTGGCGCCGACCACCACCACCCCGGCGGAGCTCATCGGGGCACCCCGGAGCGGCCGGCGGCCACCCCGGAGAAGCGGCGCAGGTAGTCGGCGGCGGAGAGGAGGGTGAGAGCCACCGCCAGCCACATCAGCCACTGGTAGAGGGGCAGGGGCCCGAGCGCGGGGCCCACGGCGTACAGCGAAGCGCTCACCGCCACGAACTGTGTCGTGGCCTTGACCCGGCCCAGTTGCGAGGCGACAACCACCACCCCGTGGGACGCGGCGGCCGCTCTCAGGCCGAGGATCATGACCTCCCTCCCCACGATGGCGGCGGCCGCCCAGGGGGAGGCACGGTCCACCGCCACCAGGGCCACCAGAGCGGTGGTGACCAGGAGCTTGTCGGCCGTGGTGTCGAGGAAGCTCCCGGTGGCGGTGGTGACCCGCCAGCGACGGGCGAGGTACCCGTCCAGGTAGTCGGTGGCGGCGGCGGCCACGAAGACCAGCAGGGCGGGCAGGTAGTCGGCGGCCAGGCAGAGCGCCATGACCGCGGGGGCGGCCGCGAGGCGCAGACCGGTGGCTCCGGCCACCGCCCCGGTCTGCCACGGTCCGCCCCGGGTCGGTGCCGCCCCGGCGCCAGAGGGGCCGGGTGCGGGTCCCCGGGCGCCCATCAGCGACCCGGGCGCACGCGGCGCCGCGTGGCCCTCGCTTGCGGCTCCACCTCATTGCTGATCGTAGCAGGGAGATGCGCGACGGTCAGTGGCGGGGCTGTTCCAGCAGCTGGCGCACCGCCTCGGCGTCTGGCAGCTGGAGCGCCCGCTGGGCCAGACGGCGCGCCCTGGCCAGGGTCGTGGCCCGGACCGCCTGCTTCACCCCCGGGACCAGCCGCGGCGCGGCAGACAGCTCGGTCACCCCCAGCCCGATGAGCAGCTCGGTGGCCAGTGGGTCCCCCGCCAGCTCGCCGCAGACCCCAGCCCAGCGCTGACCGGTGGCCGCCGCCGCGGTCAGCTGGATGAGGCGCAGGACCGCCGGGTGGAGGGGGTCGGCCAGCCCCCGGAGCCCGCCGTTGCCGCGGTCGGCGGCCATGGTGTACTGGGAGAGGTCGTTGGTGCCGATCGACATGAAGTCGACCAGCTCCGCCAGCCGGTCCGCTGCCAGCGCGGCCGCCGGCACCTCGACCATGATCCCCACCTCCATCGGCGGGACCCCCGGCCTCCGCGCCGGCGTGGGCAGCGCCCGCAGCAGCTCCCGCGCCCGGAGCACCTCACCCACCGTCGCCACCATGGGGAACATGACCCGGACCCGGTGCCCGCTGGCCACCCGCGTCACCGCCGCCAGCTGGGTCGTCAGGAGGTCCTCTAGGGCCAGCCCCAGACGCAGGCCGCGCACCCCGAGGGCCGGGTTGGGCTCGGGGTCCCGAGGCAGCGAGGGGAGCGGCTTGTCCGCGCCGACGTCCAGCGTGCGAATGGTGAGTGGCCGGCCCTGCAGTGCCTCGGCGATCTCGGCGTACTGGTGAAACTGCGCCTCCTCGTCGGGGAGGACCGGTTGATCCTGGAACAGGAACTCGGTTCGCAGAAGCCCCACTCCGTCGGCACCGGCCAGGACCGCGGCCCGGGCGTCCGCCACCGACCCGATGTTGGCCGCCACCTCCACCGTCAGCCCGTCCCGGGTTCGCGCCGCGCGGCCCGCCGCCCGGGAGGCGGAGCGGGCGGCCCGGGCCCGCCGGGCCGCCTCGCTCCGCACCGCGGCCTCCTCCTCCTCCGTGGGGTCGACCCGGACAAGTCCCTGGTCGCCGTCCAGAAGCACCCTCTGACCCGAGGGGAGCTCGAGCAGCCCCGGCCCCACCGCGACCACCGCCGGGATGCCCAGCGACCTCGCCAGCACGGCGCTGTGCGAGGTCGGGCCCCCGGCCGCGGTGGCGATCCCGAGGACGGACACCGGGTCGAGCTGGGCCGTGTCCGCGGGGTTCAGGTCCTCGGCCACCAGCACTCCGGTTCCGGTCGGCCTCACCTCCGGGGACCCCACCAGGTGAGCCAGCACCCTCCTGGCCACCCCGTCCAGGTCGGCGGCCCGGAGCCGCAGCCTGGGGTCCGCGACCCGCTCCCAGCTGGCCCGGGCGGCCAGGGTGGCGGTCTGCCAGGCGGCCTCCGCGGTCACGCCTCCGGCGGAGATCGCCTCCCGCGCGCGCCCCGCCAGCTCCGGGTCGTCCAGAAAAAGAAGGTCGGCGTCCAGGATGGCAGCGGCATAGTTGCCGGATCGTCTGGCGGTCCGCTCTCGCAGCTCTCCGAGCTCCTCTCGGACGGCGCCGAGGGCCCTCTCCAGCGAGCTGAGCTCCCGCCCGGGGGGCCCCGGCACCCGGTCATGGATCACCAGCTCAGCCTGTTCCAGGCGGACCACCTCGCCCACCGCGGCGCCCGGGGATGCCGCCAGACCCACGAGGACCCCGTCGGCGGGGGGCGCTCCGGGGGCCGCGGCAGGAGCCGCGGCAACCTCTCCGAGGTCATCGAAGGCGCGGCCCGCCAGCTCGCCGAGCCGTCTCAGGGCTTCCCCCGCATCCGCCCCGCGGGCCTCGAACAGGAGGAGCTGGGATGGCCCCACCTGCAGGGTGGCCAGGGCGTTTAGGCTGCGGGCGCTGACCGGCCCCTCGCCGGTGGTCGCGTTGGTGGCCCGGACTTCCGCCGCCAGCCCCGCCAGCTGCTGGACCACCCGGGCCGCCGGCCGGGCGTGGAGCCCGAGGGGGAGGTCCACCCGCACCGAAAGCACCCTCCACCCCCCACTGGCCTCCGCGCGGCGTTCAGGCAGGGGGATGGAGGATCGGTCACCCAGCTGGGAACGCTTGCCGGCGAGCCCCGCCTCCGCCTCCCGGACCACCTCTGCGACATCCGCTCCGCCCTGGGCCGCCACCGCCGCCGCCACCGCGCCTTCGACCAGCGGGGCCGAACTCAGGTGGACCACCTGCCGCAGCCCCTCAGGGAGCAGGTCCAGTGCCAGCTCGGCAGAGAGGACGGCGCTGCCCAGGTCCATGAGGACCACCACTCCGGCCGGGGACCAGGCGCGCTGGATGCATTCCGCCACCCGCTTGGCGTCAGTCCCCAGCACTGCCGGGTCCTCCCCGACCCCGCCGGCCGGCACCACCAGGACCTCCGGAGCCATGGCCGCGGCCAGATGGGCGGCGCTGGCCGCCAGCTGGGAGCTGTGGGAGACCAGGACCAGTCGGACGCGCGCCGGGGGCGCCTCAGCTGCCGCCATAAGCACGGTGGAGGATCTCGAGGGGATGGACCGAGGTGGCGCCGGTGGCTGCCGATATCTGCCAGCGACAGGTCTCGCTGTCACAGGCAACGAGGTCCGGACCCTCAGCCTGGATGTCGGCGAAGAGCGGCTCCCCCACCCGCATGGCGATCTCGTACTTCTCCCTCTTCACCCCGTAGGTGCCGGCGATGCCGCAGCAGGAGCGATCAAGCTCCACCAGCCTCAGACCAGGAATGAGCCGGAGGATGCCCAGCGCCGGCTTCCCGATCAGCTGGTTCTGCTGCTGGCAGGGAGCGTGGTACGCCACGGTGAGCGGCACCGGCTTGAAGTCGGTTCGGAGCTCGCCCCGGTGGTGGAGTTCCAGAAGGAACTCGAAGATGTCGTAGGTGCGCTGGCTCACCGAGCGCAGCTCCGGGGAGTCCGCGCCCAGGATCTCCCGGGCCTCCCGCTTCAGCATCAGGCCACAGCTGGTGGAGGAGGAGATCACCGGAAGGTCGTCGGTACCGCCCGGGACCAGCTGCCGGGCCAGCCTGGTCACCGCCCCGCGGGCGGCGGGGAAGAGCCCATTGGACTGCAGGGGGAGCCCGCAGCAGTCCTGCTTGGGGATGACCACCTGGTAGCCGTTGTGCTCCAGGATGGCCGTCACCTTCTGGCCGATGTGGGGCTCGTACCACTGGGTGCTGCAGCCATGGAAGTAGACCACCCGGCGAGCCGACTTGGCGCCCGCGTGGTGTCCGACCCAGTAGGAGAAGGTGCGCGTGGTGGAGCGAGGAACCGGCGCCTTGTGGTGAATGCCGAGGGTTCGCTCCCCCGCCCAGCGGATCACGGGGTTGGCCATGGCCCAGTTGAAGAGCGGGGCCACGGGTCGCCCGGCCCGCCCCAGGAGCCCTGGCCGGGCCACCAGCTGGTCGCGCAGCGGCGCCCCCCGCTCTCGCTTCAGCTCGGCCCGGGCCCTGGAGTTGAGCTCGGCGATCCGCACCTCCTGGGGACACACCCGGCTGCAGATGCCGCAGCCGGAGCAGTAGTCCACCGAGAGGTCCGGCGAGTGGTCACCGGTGCGGAAGCGCTCAGCCTGAGGGCCAACCGTCTTGGGGCCGGGGAAGAGCTCGGTGACGGCGGCCACCGGGCAGGCGGTCTCACACACCGTGCACTTGATGCAGCGGTCCAGCGAGGACCGCACCTCGGCCCACGCCTCCGCCCCCCAGACCACCGCGGTCATGCCCGTCCCCCTCCGGCCAGCCGAGCGGCCCGGTACCCGGTCGCAAGGCTGATCCCCTCCCCGGATTTCTCGCGCCAGGGCTCGGCGCCCGCCAGCGCCGCCCCCGCCACCCAGAGGTTCTCGAAGAGCGCCCCGCCAGCCCCTCCCACCGGCCTCTGCTCGTCGTCGACCTCGACTCCGAGCCGGTCCAGCGGCTGGGTCGCCATGTACTCGGCGAGAGGCTCCTCCGGCGCCCCTCCCCGGGAGACCCGGGCGCCGAACACCTCTTCCCGCAGCTCTCCCTCGGGGCCGGCGGTGATCCCCCCGGTGCCGATGCCCCCGGTGGCCAGGACGAAGCGGTCCGCTGGTATCTCCACCTCCCGCGCCGCCGTCACCACCTTGACCGCCACCAGCCGGTCGCCACTGGCCCGATAGCCGCTGGCCCGGGCCCCCAACCGCACCTCGCCACCCAGCCGGCGCAGCGCCCGGAAGAGGTGCTGCTGCAGCCGCTGCCCGGGCTGGGACGGCGGCGGAGTGGGGATCTCGAAGACCGGCCTGCCGACCAGCTCCTGGAGCCGCTGCCAGACCTCGTGGGAGCGCTCCAGCCCCAGGACCGCGGGCACCCCGACCAGGTCCTCCTGCTCCAGGCGGGAGCGGATCTCCCGCCCCAGCTCGGCCAGCACCGGGCGCTCCTCGAGGCGCCGCACCAGCAGCTGGGGCCGAAGGTCGCGAGGGTCCCCGAGGAGGCTCACCTCCACCGACCGGGCGCGGACCTCGGCTCCCGAGGGTGGGCGCGCGAGCGCCAGGTTCTCGGCCAGGAGCGGCGCGTGGAAGTCGCGGAATCCCTTGAGCCCCACCACCAGCACCGAGCCGCCGCCGCTGAGGTCCCCGGCCGCCATCGTCTCAGGCACCAGGCAGGTGGGTCGGAGGGCCCCGACGGCCGTGGGTTGCAACCGGTTCTGGTGCGGGTTGCCGGTGTACCCCAGGGGCGCCGCCAGCTCCAGGAACCAGTCCAGGCCGGCCTCCACCTCCGCCGCCTCAACGAGGCGGTAGGGGTGGTCGGGCCTGGAGTCCAGGAAGCCCGGGATCTCGCCCAATGGATCCAGGACCAGCTGCGGCCTGTAGCCGAGCACGTCGATCTGCGCCGGCGCCAGCGGCAGCCCGCCTTCGCCCTCGGCCAGGACCAGAACCGAGGCCCCCGCGGCAGCCAGCCGCAGCGCCGCCACCATTCCGGCCGTACCGGCCCCCAACACCACCGCGTCCGTCCCCATCACCCCCTCCCCCAGGGGCCGCGCCGCCCTGCCATCACTCGGGCAGGTGCTCCAGGTCGTACACCCCCTCGAAGATCCAGCGGTCCAGCCGGGTCTGCCGGGCCTGGGCACCCCAGGAGATCACCTTGACCCCCTTCCAGCGCTCCTGGACGAACTCCCGCAGCGCCGAGTTGGCCTCGGCCCTCCCGTACCTGCCGCCCTGATGCAGCATGCCGGCCACCCGGAAGGCGCAGAAGCCGCCCTGGCAGGGGCCCATCCCGACCCTCAGGGCCCGGCGGATGTCATCCAGCCGCCAGTTGGGGCGCCGGGCCACGACGGTGTCCAGGTCATGCTGGGACACCAGTTCGCACTCGCAGATGAGAGGGTCGTCCGGTGGATCGGTCTCGGCCTCCTGCTGGCGGTTCCCGATCCAGTAGAAGTGGTGGGACTCGCTCCCGGGCAGGACCTCCGTGCGGGTGCGGCACTCCGCCTCCCGCCCCAGCTTGCGCACCACCACATCCACGGTGTCCTCGGCCATCAGGCGCAGGGTGGTGAACTTCCCCCCGGCGATGGTCACCAGCCCCTCAACCCCATCCCGGGCCCCGTGGTCCAGCACGGTGTGGGAGCGGCTCACCTCCCGGTCGCCGGCTCCCGCGGAGGTCTCCGTCTTGGGGAGGAGGGGGCGGGAGCCGGACCAGACCCTGAGCGCCCGACTCTCCTTGAACCCCGGGACCAGCAGCTCGCCGGCCTCGATCATCTGGTGGACCTCCGCCGGGCTGCACTCGGTGTCGTCCGGGTCGGCCACCGGGTGGTCGGTGGTCCCGATCACACTCACGGTGCGGACGGGGACGATGATGTCGCCGTCCGAGGGCAGGTGGCAGCGATTGAGGACCGCCCGCGCCAGCCGGTGGTTGATCGCCACCATCACCCCCTTGCCCGGCCGCACACCGACCTCGCAGCCGGCCAGCCCGGCCACCTGCCCACTCCAGGCGCCGGCGGCGTTGACAACGCACCCGGCGTGGACCAGCACCTCCTCCCCGCTGCGCTGGTCCTCCATCACCGCCCCCTCGACCCGGTCGCCCCGGCGGATCACCTGGACGACCTTGTGATAGGGGAGCACCGTGGCCCCGTGGTCCTGGGCCCCCCGGAGCAGGGCGGAGATCATCTTCCAGGAGTCGATCGAGCCGTCCTGGACTCGGAAGGCCCGGCGGATCTTGGGGTTGAGTCGTGGCTCGTCCCGCACCGCCACCCCCACCGGGACCTCCTCGATCTCCATCCCCGCGGCCTGGGCCGCGGCGAGGAAGCGGTCGGCGTACTCGAGATCATCCTCGGGGGTGCTGACGAACAGCCCCCCGGTGTCCTCGATGCAGTCCGCAGCCACCTGGCGGAGGATCCGGTTCTCGGACGCGCACTCGCGGGCCGAGCCGGGGTCCCTCACCGCGTACCGCCCCCCGGAGTGGAGCAGCCCGTGGAATCGGCCGCTGGTCCCGGTGGCAAAGTCCTGCCGGTCCACCAGGGTGACGTGGAGACCCCGCAGCGCGGAGTCCCACGCCACCCCCGCCCCGGTGGATCCTCCCCCGATCACCAGGACGTCGGTGTCCCACGTGTTCACCGGTTGGGCCCCGAAGGGATCCTCACTCCACCCAGTCGAAGGTGCGGGTGACGGCCTTCTTCCAGAGCTTGTACTCCCTCTCCCGGAGCTCGGGATCCATCCTGGGCTCCCAGGTCCGGTCCACCCCCCAGTTGGCCCGCAGCTCCTCGAGCTGGGTCCAGAAGCCCACCGCCAGCCCGGCGGCGTAGGCGGCGCCGAGCGAGGTGGTCTCGGCCACCTTGGGCCGGATCACCGGAACCCCGAGGACATCAGCCTGGAACTGCATCAGGAGCTCGTCGTGGACCATGCCCCCGTCCACCCGGAGGGAGGTCAGGGCGACCCCGGAGTCCTGGTTCATGGCGTCCACCACCTCGCGGGTCTGCCACGCGGTCGCCTCCAGGACGGCCCTCGCGATGTGCGCCTTGTTGACGTAGCGGGTGAGGCCGGCGATGACGCCCCGGGCGTCGCTCCGCCAGTAGGGGGCGAAGAGGCCGGAGAAGGCGGGCACGAAGTAGACCCCGCCGTTGTCCTCCACCGTGGCCGCCAGCTTCTCGATGTCCGAGGACTGGCTGATCATCCCCAGGTTGTCCCGCAGCCACTGCACCAGGGCACCGGTGATCGCGATCGAGCCCTCGAGGCAGTAGACCGCCGGCTGGTCGCCGATCTTGTAGCCCAGGGTGGTCAGGAGGCCGCTCTGGGACTGGATCGGGCTGGTGCCGGTGTTGAGGAGCAGGAAGTTCCCCGTCCCGTAGGTGTTCTTGGCCTCACCCACGGCGTAGCAGGTCTGCCCGAAGATCGCCGCCTGCTGGTCGCCCAGATCACCGGCCACCGGGATGCCCGGAAGTGGGTCCTTGCAGGCGCCGTAGACCTCGCTGGAGGGACGGATCTGGGGCAACATGGCCCGCGGGACCCCGAGGATCCCCAGGATCTCGTCATCCCAGTCCAGGGTCTTGAGGTTCATCAGCATGGTGCGGCTGGCGTTGGTCACGTCGGTGAGGTGAAGGCCTCCGTTCACCCCGCCGGTGAGATTCCAGATGCACCAGCTGTCGATGTTGCCGAACACCACCTCGCCACGCTCGGCCCGCTCCCGCACTCCGGGGACGTTGTCCAGGACCCAGCGGATCTTGGGGCCGGAGAAGTAGGTGGCCAGCGGCAGCCCCACCTTCTCCCGGAAGCGGTCCTGGCCGCCATCCTTGGCCAGGTCGTTGCAGATGGTGTCGGTCCGGGTGTCCTGCCAGACGATGGCGTTGTGCACCGGCCGACCGGTGGTCCTGTCCCAGACCACGGTGGTCTCGCGCTGGTTGGTGACCCCCACGGCCGCCAGGTCGGACGGTTGGATCCCGGCCTTGGCCAGCGCTCCCGAGATCACCTCCTTGCTGCGGGTCCAGATCTCCATCGCGTCGTGCTCGACCCACCCCGGCTTGGGGTAGATCTGCTCGTGCTCCTTCTGGTCCACCGCGATCACGTTCCCCGAATGGTCGAAAATCATGAACCTGGTGCTGGTGGTCCCCTGATCCAGGGCCCCCACGTACTTGGCCATCACGCTACCTCCGCTGGTTTTCCTCCGCCGCGCCCCCCGCGGCGCTCCGCCCGCCTACTTGCCCTTCGCGAACGCAGCCTCCGCCGCCTGCATCAGGAGCCAGGACGAGGTCGCCCCCGGGTCCTGGTGCCCCTGGCTCCGCTCTCCGAGATAGCTGGCCCTGCCTCGTCGGGCCAGGAGCGGGATGGTGGCCACCATCCCTTGATGGGCGGCCTCGGTGGCCCGGGCGAGCCCCTCGGAGAGGGGCACCCCCTCAGCTGCCGCCTCCCGCAGCACCTCCCCCGCCGGCAGCAGCGCGTCAACCATGGTCTTGTCCCCCGGTTGGGCCTTGCCCCTGGCCTGGACCGCGGTCACCGCAGCCAGCACCGCCTCGGCCCAATCGGAGAGCTCGATCTCCGGCTTGCCCTTGAGGCTGGACGAGAGCTGCAGGAACACGGTGCCGTACAGGGGACCGCTGGCCCCCCCCACCGTGGAGATGAGGGCCATGGCCACGGTCCGGAAGAGGCCGGAGATGTCCTGGTCGGTGAGCGCCTCCACCTTGGGGAGAACGGCGCGCATCCCCCGGTCCATGTTGATCCCGTGGTCAGCGTCCCCGATCTCCGCATCCAGCTGGGTCAGGTACTCCCGGTTGGCGGCGACGGCCTCCGCGAAGCCCCGCACGAAGGAGGCGCACTCGGGGTATCCCACCCCCAACTCAGCGCCCTCCGCCAGGGCTGTCCGCTCGGACCGCCGCCGTCCCCATCCTTCAGGCCCCCCAGCGCAGTCCGGGGGTGTTGACCGGCGCGTCCCAGAGCCGCACCAGCTCGTCGTCGAGCCGGAGCAGGGTGATCGAGGTGCCGGCCATCTCCAGGGAGGTGATGTAGGAGCCCACCAGATTCCGCTCGATGGCGACCCCCCGGGCCTTGAGGAAGCGGTCCAGGGCCCGGTAGACCACGTACAGCTCGATCAGCGGGGTGCCCCCCATGCCGTTGACGAATGCCAGGACCCGGTCGCCGGACTTGAAGGGGAGGTCGTCGACTATGGTGGCTGCCAGGACCTCAACGATCTCGTCGGCGGTGGCCAGCTTGCGCCGCTCCCGACCGGGTTCTCCGTGGATCCCGATGCCGATCTCCATCTCGTCGTCGCCCAGCTCGAAGGTGGGCTTGCCCGCCGCCGGCACGGTGCAGGAGGTGAGCGCCATGCCCATCGAGCGGCCGTTCGCGTTGACCTTGCGGCAGAGCTCGGCCACCTCGCTGAGCGGGCGCCCCGCCTCCGCCGCCGCCCCACAGACCTTCTCGGCCAGAACCGTGACGCCCACGCCGCGGCGGCCCGCGGTGTAGAGGCTGTCCTGGACCGCGACGTCGTCGTTGGTCACCACCGCCTCCACCTGGATCCCATCCTCCTTGGCCAGGTCCGCCGCCATCTCGAAGTTGAGGATGTCCCCGGTGTAGTTCTTGACGATGTGCAGCACCCCCGCCCCCCCGCTGACCGCCTTGGTGGCGGCCAGGATCTGGTCAGGGGTGGGGGAGGTGAAGACCTCCCCGGGGCAGGCCGCGTCCAGCATGCCGCGCCCCACGAAGCCCCCGTGCATCGGCTCATGGCCCGAGCCCCCGCCGGAGACCACCGCCACCTTGCCCCGGACCGGCGCGTCCGCCCGCATCACGTAGTAGGGGTCGAGGGAGACCTTGACCCGGTCGGAGTGAGCCAGGGCGATCCCCTCCAGCTCCTCCCGGACCACGTCCTCCGGCCGGTTGATCAGCTTCTTCACAACGCTACCTCGCCACCTACGACTGCTGGCTCTCGCTGGTCACCCTTCCCTGTGGAGGCTCGCTCTCCCCCTTCTTGAGCCGGGCGGCCAGGACATCACCGATGAAGTAGTCGTAGAGCAGAACGCCCACGACCCCCCCCACCAGCGGACCCACGATGGGGATCCAGAAGTAGTTGGAGAAGTGGAACGCCCCCGCGCTGTAGGTCCCCGGGAAGGCCACCTTGCCCCAGCCGAACAGCCAGGCCACGAAGCGGGGTCCGAAGTCACGGGCGGGGTTGATGGCGTACCCCGCGTTGGGGCCGTAGGACATCCCGATGGCTCCCACCGCCGCGCCCACCAGCCAGGGCCCCATGTTCCCCGCCGGCGCCAGGTTGCGGCCGTCGGTGATCGCCAGCACCAGGATGAGGAGGAACGCCGTGCCCACGATCTGGTCCACGAGCGGCCCCACCACGCTGCCATGGAAGTAGGGGGCCGGGAAGGTCGCGAAGATCGAGTAGCTGGCCAGGGCGTTGCCCGCCGACGGCACCGTCTTGGCCGCCAGGTCCCAGGCCTGGATCGCCGGGCCGTAGACCATGTAGACGATCATGGCGCCGAAGATCGCCCCCACCAGCTCCGCCCCCATGTAGGGGAGGACCTTGTTCCAGGGGAACTTGCGGCGCACGGCCAGACCCAGGGTCACCGCGGGGTTGAGGTGGGCCCCGGTGATCCCGCCCGCCACATAGATTCCCATCACCACCGCGAACATCCATCCGAAGGTGATGAGCAGCCAGTCGCCGCCCGCCTGGAAGATCGTGGTCGGGCTCGCCGTCCTACCCGACCCGGGCAGGCCCGCCACCGCCACCGCCACCACGCCGTCACCGAAGGCGATCAGCGTCAGGGTGCCGAAGACCTCGGCCATGAGCTCGCCCCAGAGGCCGCTCAGCCCAGCGAAGGCTCTCCCCTCACCGTGCAGCGGCGTGTACTCCATCGCCATGCCACCATCCCTCCTCTGATCCACTCTCGACCGAGCACCGGGGTGGAGAATCGCCACCCGCAAGTCGGCAGCCAGAGAGTAGACCCGGGACCAATGAATAGTCAACCATATGGGGATTACACCTGCCCCCACGTAGGTGATTACCCCCGGGTGGGCCGCGAACCTAAGTTCGAGAGGCCCTATCCGTCAGGGGGGGCTGGGAGCAGCGCCGCGGCGCCGCCGAGGACCCGGCGATGGCTCGGTGGTCGCCTCACCGGGGGCCGCTGGCGCGGCCTGGCCCTGGGCCCTCCGGTACTGGCGGTAAACGGCGTGGATGCGCTGCAGGGCGGTCAGGTTGGTGGCCACCGCCAGGATCCAGAGGACGGGCACCATGAGGCCCAGGATCAGACCCAGGGCGGTGACCACCACCCGCTCGGGACGGGCGAACCAGCCAACATCGCAGGTGTACCCCAGCGACTGCGCCCGGGCCCGCACGTAGCTGACCAGCAGGGAGCCGAAGAGCGCCGCCACGATTAGGAAAACCGGGACCTCCTGGTGGAGGTGGGCGAGGAAGAGGTAGGCCAGGCCGGCGTAGAGCACTCCCTCCCCATAGCGGTCAGCGGTGCTGTCCAGGAAGGCGCCGAAGGGGTGAACCCGGCCCGACTCGCGGGCCACGGCCCCGTCGAGGATATCGAAGGCGCCCGCCAGAAGCAGCACGATCCCCGCCCACAGCTGGAGGTCCAGGGCCGCCAGCGCCGCCGCGCCGCCGGCGATGGCCAGCCCGATCAGGGTGATGACGTTGGGGCTGAGTCCCACCAGCCGGCTGGCGGCAGCCAGCCGCTGAGCGGCCGCCCTAACGGAGGCCTGGAGCAGCCTGCTGAACACTTGGTTGCACCTCTTGGGAGGAGCGCTGGCGCAGCGCCGTACGGTAAACCTGAAGCACCCGATCCGCGACCAGCGGCCAGGCGTAACTCTCGGCGGTCGCCCGACCCTGGCGCCCCATCTGCAGGCGGAGATCGGGATGATCTAGCAAGCGGGAGACGGCGCGGGCCATCTGCCCCTCGTCCCCCTTGGGAACCAGCAGCCCTTCCTGGCCGTCGGTGAGCACCTGGCGGAACCCGTCTATGGCTGTTGCCACCACCGGGCGCCCGCTGGCCATGGCCTCCAGGAGGATCACCCCGAAGGACTCCTTGCCCGTGTTGGGGGCGCAGTAGATGTCGGCGGCGGTGAGGTGGGCGGGCTTCTCCTCCTCCGGGACGAAGCCGAGGAACCGGACGTCCGGGATGCCCTCCTCCTCAACGCGACGCTCGTACCCCCGGCGCAGCGGGCCGTCCCCGATGACCACCAGTTGGCAGTCGGTGCGCACCTGGCGGAGCAGCTGGTAGGCATCCAGCAGGGTGGAGAGCCCCTTGCGCTCCTCGAGCCGGCCCAGGAAGAGAATCGTGGTGAGGCGCGGGTCGCGGATGCCGGCCTGGGGGGGCACCTCGGGGTGGAACCGCTGAGGGTCGATCCCGTTGGGGATCACCGTGTAATCGCCGGGGAAGTACCGGGCCACGAAGCGCCGCGCGGGCTCCGACACCGCGATGCAGGCGTCCAGATGCCGGAACTGCCGGCGCAGGATCGGGCGGCCGTAGTAGTAACCGAGGTTCTGGCGGGCGTAGGCGTGGAAGGTGCCCACGGCGGCGCTGGTCTGGTTGAGACGGAGCACGGTGATCGGCAGAGCGGGCATGAGGGGCTCGTGGATGTGGAGAACGTCGAAGGCCTCCTCGGCTAGGACCGAGCGGATCCGGCGTGTGAGATGGAACGAGAGAGAGATCCTGGCCACCGAGCCGTTGGCGGGGAAGGGGATGGGGCGCCCCAGCGGGATCAGCCCCTCCACGTCCAGCCGCTCGCCGCCCGCGGCCGGCGCCAGCACCTTGACCAGATGCCCGCGCCGCCGCAACTCCTCGGCGAGGTGGCGGACGTGCTCGCCAACCCCGCCGGGGCGCTGGTAGTCGTAGGGGGAGACCATCCCCACCCGGATCACGAGGCCACCTCGCGCAGGCTCGGTGGCTCCGGCTCATCGGCCGCCATCGGAGGGCCGAAGATTGGGTTCATCACATGCCACTGGTCGGGGTGGGCACGCAGCTCCGGCTCCAGGGTGCGCAGTATGCGCCGGGCGGCCCCTTCCAGCTCCGCCCCGGGCTCCTCGCCCAGGGTGACGGTGAAGGGGGCGAAGCCACGGCAGTGATAGTTGTCCTGACGGTCGCGGGTGAGCGAGACGGGCAGCACAGCCGCCCCGGTACGGGCGGCGATCTCCACCGCCCCCAGCGGGATCGAGGCACGGTGTCCCAGGAACGGCATTTGGGCGCCGGTTCCCAGCAGGTCGCGGTCGACGGCGATCACCACCACACCCCCGGCCCCCAGGATCCGGTAGATCTGCCGCACCGCCGCGGCCCCGGAACGGTGGACCGCGGCCTGATCCCCACGACGCACCGCGTCCACGTTGAGGGGGACCACCTGGCAGCCGACCCGAGCGCGGTTGCGCACCAGCCAGTTGAAGCAGCGGATGGGCCGAACCTGCTCGGCCAGCAGGGCCAGCCCGACCCCCTCGAAGTTCTCCCGGAGCGCGGCGATGGCAGCCTCCCAGGAGCCCAGGTGCAGGCTGACGATGATCACCCCCCGGCCCAGGCGGCGCGCCTCCTCCAGGAGGTGGGCGTCCTCGGTGCGGAGCCAGGGGGTCCAGGTCGCGAGGGGCCGGTGGCTCATCTGCAGCACGTCGATCCAGGCCTTGAGGAAGTTGCGCACGTTGGCTCGAAGAAGGCGGCGCATGCCCCGCCGGCCGAGGTCGGGGCGGACCACCTGGAGATTGGCCCTCAGCCCGCGCCAGTGGGAGGGCCAGCACAGGGTGAGGGCCGCGGCGAGGGGCCCCGTGACCCAGTAGGCGACCCGGCGGTCAACGGCGCGCATCACCACCTCGGCAGCCCTTAACCCGAGGTAGGGAAGCCAGGGCTCGTCGGGGTCAGGGCGCGGCAGGGTGGAGGGCCGGTTGACCTGACGGACCAGCCCAAGCGCGGACCGCGGCTTGGGGATCACCCGGACCTTCACCTGTCCCCGCCTGGAGGTGGCGCCGGGAGGCGGTGGAAGGCGAACCACTGCGACGGCTCCTGGCTGATGATCCCCTCGAACGCCGAGGCGATCTGCTGGGTGAGCGCCCTGACACGCTCGCCTGAGCTTCCCGGAGGGGGCCCCGGGAGGGGGTCGAGCAGTCTGGCCTCGTGGACGCCCCGCGGCCGGCGCCGGACGTACCCCGGGATGATCGGGGAGTCCGTGTGCAGCGCCAGGGTGGCGGGACCCGCGGGGAAGGTGACCCGCCTCCCCAGAAAGGTCACCCCCACCCCACTTCCGCTGTGGTCGATGTCGGCGGCCAGGCAGAGCACATCCCCGCGACGCAGGACCCTGAGCGCCTCCCGGCCACTACTGGGCCCGCTGGTGATCACCGTGACGCCCACCCGCTCCCGCATGGCCCTGACGCGCCGGTCGACGGCGGGGGGGCCGACCCCGTCCGCCACCGCGAACACCGGGCGGCCGGCCGTGGCCGTGATCGCTGCCCCAAGGTCCCAGTTCCCGAAGTGGGGAGTGACCACGATCGCTGCCCGGTGATCCGCCAGCACCCGGCGCAGGGGTCCGGTATCCACCATCCCCGGCGCCTCGCGGGTGGCCTGGACCAGCGACTCCAGCACCAGGAAGTCCACGACGGTGCGCGCGTAGTTGCGAAAGGCCCGGCGGGTCAAGCTCCGGGCGCTGGTGGCGCTGCCAGCCAAGGAGAGGTAGTTCTCCCGCGCCATCCGGGAGCGCGGGCGCAGCAGCCAGTAGGCTCCCTCGCCCCCCAAGTCCGCCAAGAGGTAGCGGACTGCGGTGGGCATGGCGGCGGTCAGGGATGTGGCCGCCGCCAAGAGCAGGCCGAGGTGGTCACCCCCGCCAATCCACCCCGAGACGACGCCCGGCCGAGATGCGACGAGCCGGTCGGAACCGCCGTCGCCAGCCGCCGCGGTCGCCATCCGACTCCCCTGCGCCCTGGCCCGTCCCTTGGCGCCCTACCCTTCCGCCGGATGGGCGGCGAGAGGCTGGGACTCCTCCGTCCCGTCCTGGCTCGGCCGGGGCGCGTGGTCGGCCTCGGGGTCGCTTATGCACTTGGCCCCGACCCTGCCGGCGATGAAGAGCTCGGTCAGTTCGTGGGCCCGCTCATCCGAGACCTGGAAGGGCGGTGACTTCATGAAGTACGAGGAGGGGCCCTCGAGCGCTCCGGAGAGCCCTCGCTCCAGGCCCAGCTTGCAGCAGCGGACCGCGTCGGTTACGATCCCGGCCGAGTTGGGGGAGTCGTGAACCTCAAGCTTCAGGTCCACCGTGAGCGGCACCTCCCCAAAGGCCTTGCCCTCCATCCGGATGTGCGCCCACTTGCGGTCCTTCAGCCAGGGCACGTAGTCGCTGGGGCCGATGTGCACGTCGTCCCGTCCGATCTCGTGCTCCATCTGCGAGAGGACCGAGTTGGTCTTGGAGATCTTCTTGCTCACCAGCCGCTCGCGCTCCAGCATGTTGAGGAAGTCGGTGTTGCCCCCGAAGTTGAGCTGGTAGGTGTGCTCCAGCTTCACCCCGCGCTCCTGGAAGAGCCGGGTAAGCACGCGGTGGATGATGGTTGAGCCCACCTGGGACTTGATGTCATCGCCGATGATCGGCAGGCCTCGCTCCTCGAAGCGCTGCCGCCAGTACTGCTCCCGGGCTATGAACACGGGCATGCAGTTGACCATGGCGCAGCCGGCCTCCAGGATCTGCTCGGTGTACCACTTGGTGGCCATCTCGGACCCCACTGGGAGGTAGTTGACCACCACGTCGGTGCCGGTGTCCTTGAGGATCTTGACGATGTCGGCGGTGGGGCCAGGGGCCTTCTCGATCACTTCTGAGAGGTACTTGCCGAGGCCGTCGTGGGTCATACCGCGGTGCACCGGCACCCCGAGCGGCCCGACCTTGGCGAAGGCCACCGTGTTGTTCTGGCCCCTCCAGATCGCGTCGCCCAGGTCGTACCCCACCTTCTCCTTGTCGATGTCGAAGGCGGCGGAGAACTCGATGTCCCCCACGTGATACCCGCCCAGGTCCACGTGCATCAGCCCGGGGACGAACTGGGAGGGCTCGGTGTGGCGGTAGAACTCCACCCCCTGGATGAGGGAGGAGGCGCAGTTCCCCACTCCGATGATGGCCACGCGGACTTTCTTGCTCAACTCAGATCACCTCCGGAAGCGACCGCTCCACGCCATGACGTGGGGACGGCGGACTGATGGTCTCGGCCGGGCCGAGCCTTGGTTCGGCCGGCCCGGGCTGGCCGTCACCGGCCAGCAGGGCCGTGAACGCGGAGAGATTCTCCGCGATCGACGTGCGATCGAGCCGGCAGAAGACCTCGCGGCCCTCCCGGCGGGTGAGGACGAGGCCCGCGCGGCGCAGCAGGCGCAGGTGCCAGGACATCCGCGGCTGGCTTATCCCGAGAAGCATCGCCACGTCCGAGACCCTGGCCTCCTTCACCTGCGCCAGCCGCGCCACTATGTGCAGCCGGGTGGGGTTGGCCAGCCCCTCGAAGTAGGTGGCGAGGTCACCCTCCACCAGGGGGGTGAGAGCGAGCGGGAGGATCTGGCGGGTGGGTCGGGACCTGTCCGCGGCGACTCTGGTCACTTAAAGACTTCTTTCATAAAGGTACCGTTATGTATGTTAGCCCCTGGTGCCCCGGGCGTCAAGGCCCGAGTTCAGGCCAGCAGCTGCTCCTCCAGGAGCTCCACTTCACGCTCCCTCTGGTCCAGTTCGGCCACCGCCAGGGCCCAGGCCTCGGCCCCCTCGGAGCGCGCCATCTCGGCGAGCTGCCCGGCCCGGCGGACGGTTGCCTCCATGCGCTCGAGCGCCCCGCGCAGCTGCCGGCGCCACTCCACCTCCTTGAGACCCAACCTCGTGGAGATGTCGTAGCGCAGCCGCCCGCAGTGGCGGTCGACGGCCGCCTCCATCCGGGAGATCGCCTCCCGCTCCACCAGTCGCCGGCCCAGACGGCCGGGAGCGAGTCGGCGCAGACCGGAGGCGGCCGCCTCCAGGGCGAGCTCCTGATGGTCGAGGAGCACCAGTCGGGAGCTGGCTTCTCCCATCTCCTCTCCCAGGGAAACCGGGGCGAGGTCGACCTCGAAGAGCGCCGCGATCTGTGCAGAAGCCTCGGCCAGCATCCGATTGGCCCTCTGGGAATGGCGCTCGGCGACCGGCTCCAGGGCCCGGGCCACCTCCTCCTCCATGCGACCCAGCCAGTCCCGGACCAGCCCGGTGAGCTGCTCGCCGATCGCGGCCTCCAGCTGGCGGGGAGTGCCTCCCAACGCCGCCAGCTCTCGCACCCGCCGGGCCAGGGTCTCGAGCGCCACCGCCCGGAAGTCCTCGATGGCTGGCTGGGCCACCTCGGGCACCAACCTATTCACGTCGGAGTGCAGCAGCTGCTCGACCTCGACCGCAGTCCGTCGCACCTCGCCGAGCAGGACCTCCAGCCCCTTCGTGCGCTCACGCGCCTCCTGGCTGGAGAGGCGCATCGCCGCCCGCTGAAGCGCCACCATCCGGCGCTCCTCCGCCAGCCCCTCCCGCCCCAAACCGCGCATCCGCTGCAGCAGCAGCGCAGCCCGCCCGGCGGTGAGGGCAGACTCCAGGTGGGCGCGGAAGGTCACGAAGCCCAAGTCCCCCTCCCGGGCTGACAGCGGGAAGAGCGCGGCCGAGGGTCCGTCGCCAGGGGCGCCGAGCATCCGACGCACAAACTCGGCAGCCTCCTCCAGCTCCTGAGCGCCGACCAGGTCCGCCTTGTTCAAGACGAAGATGAGGCGCCCGACCCGCTCCCGGACGGAGCTCAGGAAATCCAGTTCGGCGCGGCTGGCGGGGCTGTCGACCGAGAGGACGAAGACCGCCGCGTCAGCCTCGGCCAGAGCCCGGTGCGCCACCTCGGTGTTGTGATCGTGGGCCGACCCGACCCCGGGTGTGTCGACCAGCACCACCCCGGCCGCCAGGATCCGCGCCGGATGGCGGACGACCACCCGGGTCACCCGGCGGCGATTCTCCGGGTTGCCCGACTCGGTGGCATAGTCCCGGAGGGCTTCCGGCGCAAGCCGGAGCCGCTCGCCGGAGGCCAGCTCGACATCGACTTCCGGGTGGGGCCCGTGCTCGACAATGATGGGAAGGGAGGTCATGGGAACGACTCCCACCGGCAGCACCGCCTCTCCCAGCAGCCGGTTTATCAGCGTGCTCTTGCCCCGCTTGAACTCGCCCAGGACGGCAAGGTTCAGCCGCCCCGCGCCCAGCCGCGCCCGGGCCGCCCGGAGCCTCCCCGCCCCGGCGGTGTCACTGCGCCGCTCCGCCAGCTCCGCCAGCCGGTCCAGGACCCGCAGCGCCTGCTCGCGGGATTGGCTCCACCCGGCCAGCGAGGATCCGGGCGCCGCTTCGGGGACCGTCTCCACATCCACCTCCTACCTGCGGGGAAAGAGGTAGAAGCCATCATCCGGCGGCAGCCGGCGCAGGCGGGCCCCATCGCCGCTCTGGACTCTACCAGGCGGACCCGGCCTGCTCCTGGAACGGTCCCAAGGTCAGCTGCTGGCGATGACCAGCTTCCCGACGGCCGATCCGGACTCGAGTTTGGCGAAGGCGGCCAGGGCCTCGGCCAGGGGCACGATTTGGTCGATCACCGGGTGGATCCCACCGGCCTCAGTGAACCTCAGCAGGGCGCGGAACTCGGCCCTGGTCCCCATGGTCGAGCCCAGAATCTGCAGCTGGCGCCAGAAGACCCGCCGCAGGTCGGCCGGCGGGTCGGCGCCCCCCGTGGCTCCGGCGACCACCACCGCCCCGCCGCGACGCAGGGAGCGCAGGCTGGTGGCCCACGTCGGCTCCCCGACGGACTCGATCACCGCGTCCACCCCCTCCCCACCGGTGAGGTCCATGACCGCCGAGACCGTCTCCCGGCCAGGGGCCATCACCTGGTGCGCCCCCCGGGCCAGAGCGCGCTGCCGTTTCTCCTCCGAGCGGCTGCTGACCAGGACCCGAAGGCCAGCCGCCAGCGCCAGGGCCTGGGCCGCCGTGGCCAGCCCCCCGCCGGCGCCCTGGACCAGAACCGTGGCCCCCGGCCGCAGGCGCGCTTTGGTGAACAGCATGCGGTAGGCGGTGAGGTAGGCGGTGGGAAGGCAGGCGGCCTCCGGCGCCGAGAGGCCGACCGGTATGGGGAATAGGTTGCTCGCCGGGACGAGGCAGTACTCCGCGAGCGTGCCCTCGTAGGGGCCCTCGCTGAGCAGGGCGAAGTGACGGCAGGAGGTCTCATCGGGGCCGAGGCAGGAGTCGCAGGAGCCACAGGTGATCACCGCGTGGGCCACGGCCGACGATCCCGGAGGCAGCGTCGGTGGGGTGTCCGGCCCGTACGCCTCCACCCTGCCGGCCACGTCGCACCCCAGGATCCGCGGCAGCCCCTGGGGTGGCGCGCCGACGCCCTTCAGGGTCCAGAGGTCATGGTGGTTGAGCGAGACGGCCTCGGTGCGCAGGAGCGCCCAGCCGGCGGTGGGCTCGGGCCGCGGCCTCTCTCCCACCTCGAGGTTGGCCAGCGGCTCGTCGCCCCCAACCCTGGTCGCGTAGGCGGCTAGCATCCCCGAGCCTCAGAGCCCCACATCTGCCCTCGAGTCTAACCTGGCGAGGCCGCGGGCAAGCAGCGCGGGCCGCAGAGCGGGACAGGACCCGCACGGCACTCCCCGGGGATCGGCATATGCTGGATGGGCTGTGGCTGTAGCCCTGCTCCGCCCCCGCCGACCGCGCCGCACCTACGAGGGAATGCCCTCGGTCAGCCCGGTGATCATCGACTCCCTCCGCCAGCGGATGGAGCGGGTGGCACGGCGGATGGCGATCGAGATGGCCCGGACGATTCCCCTCGCCGAGGGGGTGGCCGGTGGCTCCGCCTTCTCCAGCGAGGTGCTGGCGGCCTGCCGTGAGGGGGTGGCGACGCTCCTCTCCCTGTGGGCCGAGTCCCGGCCACCTTCGGGCCCGGAGCTCCAGCAGCTCTCGCGCATGGGCGGGCGGCTCGCCACCACCGGGGTGCCCTTGGACGCCATCCTGCGGGCGTACCGGGTGGCCGCACTGGTCATCTGGCAGCACGTGATCGAGTTGGTGCGCAACCATCCCGAGATCGATGCCCAGTCGGTTCTGACCGCGGTCGGGCCGCTCTTCGACTACCTGGACAGCATCAGCGCCGCCGTGAGCACCAGCTACCTGGAGACGCGCGAGCGCACCCGGAGGGAGCAGGACCGGCAGTACGACCAGTTCTTCGCCGAGGTGATTCAGGGGACAGCCGACCAGGAGGCGCTGGCCCGAGCCGCCGCCGGCGGCACCGTGCTCACCTTCCCCTATCAGGTGGTGGTGGTGGGGGCCGAGGACACCAGCGCGGAAGCCTCGGTGGCCACCTCGTGGATGCCGCTCGGAGCCCAGGTCGCCCTGTACCAGTCCACGGTGGTGGCGTTGGTCCCGACGTCGGTGCGGATCGCCACCCTGCGGCGGTCGCTGCGCACCGCCACCGGGGCCGAGCAGCTGCCCTGGAGGATTGCCCGGGGCCCTGTGGCCCAGGACCTCGCCGAGGTTCCCCAGGCGGTCCGTGCCGCCCGCGATGCCCTCGCGGTGGGGGCCATATTGCGGCCAGAGGAGCCGGTCCACGACTGGAGCCGGCTCCATCCCTACCTCGGGTGGCTCCACGACCTCCCCGGACTGGAGGGCTTCGTGACCGCCAGCCTCGGCCCCCTTCTGGAGCGGGAGTCGCGCCGCCGCCCACCCCTGCGCCAGACCCTGGAGGTGGTGCTCTCGGCGGGCGGGCTCAGTGAGGCAGCCCGAGAACTCCACGTCCACCGCCACACCCTCCTCTACCGGCTCGAGCGGATCCGCGAGCTGGTCGGGGATTGGAAGGACCCCGACGACCGTCTCCGCCTGGAGCTGGCCCTGCGCGGCTACCGGATCCTCCAGGGGATCTCCGAGCCGGGGGCGGAGCCGTCCGATGGCGCCCGCGCCGCCGAAGGGGTTGGGAACTGCTGAGCCGGATAAGACACTAGGCGGCGTACAGGTGTATCATGGGGCGTGATGAAGCTGAGCGAATGGGCTCGAACCCAGGGTGTTCACCCCCGGACCGCCCTGCGCTGGTTCCA
>JAJYET010000062.1 GCA_021785655.1 bacterium
GGGGATGATCTCTCGGGACTCATCACCACCTCCAGCCCGTTGTCCAGGCGGGCGGTGGTGACAGCGCTGGCGGCCCGGGATTCCACCTCGGCATCGTAGCAACCGAGGGTGCCGGCGCCTCGCCGGCGGGGGACCCGCCTCCCACGCCGAGGCGCGGGCCTCCGAGGCCCGCCGGGGCCCGCAACCCCTGGGCCGGGCCGACGGCCCATCGGAAACTTGAAGAGAGGGTGACGGCCCAGTGACAAGGCCTTCAACACCTGTCCCTGGAGCCCGGCGGGGTGTCGCCAAGCGTCTATCGTCGGTGACAGCGAGGGGGCGGCGACCCGGCCGTGGGGGCGCCGGAGCCAAGAAGAACGACGAGGTGCCCTGTGGGAGTTGGACGCTCGAGGCGGTCGGGAGGCCCGGCGCGGGTGGCCGCGGCCGGGGGCACCACACTCACCGCCACCGTCACCATCACTGGCCCGGTTGATGATGACCGCGCCAGGGCCGCCGCGCCACGAGGGGCAGGCGGCCCCCGCAGGGCCGCCAGAGTTGCTAGAGTCAGCGTGCCCAGCGGGCGAGGGAGTCTGGCCGGGTGCGGGCCAGAGCCGGCGGGCGGGATGGAGTGCCAGATTCTGTGACGGGCTTGGTGCCGGGAGGGGCCGTCCTCAGGTTCCGAGCGCGCCGAGCAGCCCCCCCCAGTGGCCAACTCCTCCACCGCTCCCACCCAGCGGCTAACTGAGGAGGACTGAATCATGTCGGCATGGCGCGGACTTTGCTCCCTGGGGCTGGGCGGCACCGCAGCCGTCCTCCTGCTCACGTTTTCGCCGGCGATGGTGAGGGCGGACGGGATCACGACCTTCAGCTGCACGGTGAACGGTCAGAACAACACCATCACCACGACCTCCAGCTTCCTACCCGACCCTAACGCCGCCAGCAGCTTCTTCGGCGACTCCGAAGTGGCCAGCACGCCGAGCTCCCTGCCCAGCGGCTGGCTGGGGATCTCCGGGTCGGGCCCGGTGACGGGAACCGCCGGCAGCCCCGTGACCGCGGGGGTCTTCGCGGCCGGGTACGGGGACGAAACCCAGCTCTATGAGCAGGTGAACAACAGCACCTCGGGATCCAGCCCGGACGGCTCGCCGGGTGCCTACGACGCTGCCACCCCGGGGCTGGGCTCGCTGCCCTCGGGCACCGTCACCGACCTCTCGGGGCAGACCAACACGGGGCCGGGCCTTCCCTATGCCCAGGTCTACCCGGTGTCGGGGGGCTCACCCGACTTCTCGAGCCCCCTCATCCCGGGCGGGGTGCCCACCTCCATCTACTTCGAGAGCTACACCACCAACCCCACCGCCTGGATGCCCAACGACAGCCAGCCCAACTCCAGCTGCGGGGACCACGAGTACGCGGTCCTGGACTTCAACGTGGCCACCTACCTGGGACAGGAGCTGGTCCCGGGCCAGACCTATGTCGCTTACCTCCTGGTGCGCGACACCGACACGTCCGGACCGCTGGCCAACCACCTGTGGTACTTCCAGGCGCCGGCCCCGGCACAGCTGAACACCCCCAGCATGACCACCACGCCCACCCCTGCCACCGGCGCTCCGGGGACCTCGATCCATGACCTGGCGACAGTCGCCGGGCTGAAGGAGGTCTCGGGCAGCCTGCCCACCAACGACACCGTGAGCTTCGAGGTGGTCAGCAGCTGCCCCGCCACCGGAACCGCGCCCACGGCGGCCCAGGTGGTGGCCAACCTCGGTCATGCGCCCGCGAGTCTGTCCCCGCAGGGCTCAACCTATACCGCGACGGCGACCTCTCCTTCGTTCCAGGTGACCTCCGCGGGGACCTACTACTGGGACGTCAGCTTCTCTGGTGACAGCCTGAACTCGGCGATTGCCTATCAGTGCGGGGAGCCGGTCACGGTCTCCAGTTCGGGTGGGACGCAGGGCACCAACCCAGGTGGGGGATCCGGCGGGGTCCTGGGGGCCAGCACCACCACCCCCAACTCCGGGGCCGACCTCGCCCTCCCCGCGCTCATCGCGCTCTTCCTGGCCGCCCTGGGCGGCCTTCTCCTCGCCGGCGCCCGCCGGCTCCGGCGCGGCCAGCTGGCCTGAGTAGACTTCTGTCCAGTCGAGCCGGGACTCCGGGGGCGAGTGATTCGTCCCCGGGGCCCTGCTGCGCGCCCGCCGGCTGGGAGGACCCATGACCGATCTCGACCCAGACTTTATAGGCCTACCGTTGGCCGCCCTTGAGGAGGCTGCCCTGGAGGCCATGGCGGCAGTGCCGCACCTGGAATACGGCGACCTGCGGGTGCATCGGGACCGGCTGGAGGCGATCCACGTCCGGGACCGCGACCTCATCTCACTCACGGACTCCGAGCCGATGGGGTTCGGGGTCCGGCTGGTAGTGGACGGCTCGCTGGGCTTCGCCGCCTCCAGCGACCTCAGCCCGGGCAGCGTGGCCCGGGCCGTCCGGGACGCGGCCGCCGTCGCCGGGCAGCTCCGTCCGCTGCTGGACGAGCGGGTGCGGTTGGCTCCCGAACCGGCGCACAGGGCCACCTGGGTGGCGCAGGTCGAGGTCGACCCCTTCCGGCTTGCAACCGACTCCAAGGTGGGCCAGCTGTTGGAGTGGTCCCAGGCCGGGCTCCTGGCGGGGGCTCGGTTCGCCGAGGCCTACTGCCTCTCGGTGAAGGAGCAGCGGCTCTTCGTGAGCTCCGAGGGGACCCGCACGGTGCAGCAGAGGGTCCGGGTGCACCCGGTGCTCGAAGTCGGGCTGATCGACGAGCGGGGCTCCGGCCTCATGGAGACGATGCGCTCGACGGCCCGACCGGTCGCCCGGGGGTGGGAGTACGTGGAGCAGCACCAGTTCGCTGCCGAGGCGCCGCAGCTGGTGGAGTGGCTGGCCGAGAAGCTGGCCGCGCCGTCGGTGACCGCGGGGCCCCACGACCTGGTGCTGGACCCCTCCAACCTCTGGCTCACCATCCACGAATCCGTGGCCCACGGCACCGAGCTGGACCGGGCCCTGGGGTACGAGGCCAACTTCGCGGGGACCACCTTCGCCACCCCCGACCTGGTGGGGAGTCTCAGGTACGGGTCGGCGGCCATGCACGTCACGGGGGACCGGCTGGAGCCTTTCGGCCTGGCCACGGTGGCCTTCGACGACGAGGGGGTAGAGGCCCAGCGGTGGGACATCATCCGCGACGGGGTGCTGGTTGGCTACCAGCTGAACCGGCAGATGGCGCTTCGCTTCGGTGACGGGCGGTCCAACGGCTGCGCCTTCGCGGACAGCTGGTCCCATCTGCCCCTGCAGCGGATGCCCAACGTCTCCCTCCAACCCGACCCTCGGCACGACACCTCCCTGGAGGAACTGATCTCCGGGGTGGGGGAGGGGATCTACGTGGTTGGGGACAAGTCCTGGTCCATCGACCAGCAGCGCTACAACTTCCAGTTCACTGGCCAGCGCTTCTACCGCATCCATCAGGGAAGGCTGGCCGGCCAGCTCCGGGATGTCGCCTACCAGTCCAAGACCCCGGACTTCTGGGGCCGGCTGGAGGCGGTGGGGGGGCCGTCGTCCTGGATCCTGGAGGGAGCCATGAACTGTGGGAAGGGCCAGCCGGAGCAGGTGGCTCCAGTCTCCCACGGCTGCCCCCCGGCGATCTTCCGCCAGGTGAACGTCCTCAACACCCGCAGGGAGGGCCGGTGATGTCGCCGGAGGAGGTGGTCGAGGCGGCGATCGGCGAGGGGGAGGTGGCGGTGGCCCTGGCCAGTTCCACCGTCTCCCAGAACTTCCGGCTGGCCAACAACACGGTCACCACCAACGGGATCGAGGTGTCCACCTCCTGCGGCCTGGTGGCGGTGGAGGGCGAGGCGGTGGGGGTGGAGACGGCGGATGTCCAGGGCCGAGCCGAGCTCCTCACCCTGGCCAGGGCGGCCCGGGAGGCGGCGCGCACCAACCCGCCCGCCCCCGACGCCATGCCGCTGATCTCACCCCAGGAGGCGGCCGCGCCCGCACCCCTGAAGGTGGAGGCGGGGTGGGACCTCGGTGGGGTGGTGGAGCCGCTGAGGCGGGCGATCGAGGAGAGCCGGCGGCGTGGCGAGGTGCTGTACGGCTACGTGCACGGCGCCACCTCTCAGGAGGCCCTGGGGTCTCGGACCGGGGTGCGGCTGGCTGCCGCCTCCCGCTTGGCGTCCATCTCCCTCACCCTCAAGACCGGGGACCTGAAGCGCAGCGCCTGGTGTGGGCGGATGGCGGAGGGGCTGGATGGCATCGATGTGGGGGCGATGTATCGGGGCTGCCAGGAGCGCCTCGCCTGGACTGAGCGCCAGCTGAGCCTGGAGCCCGGCCACTACCAGGTGATCTTGGAGCCCTCGGCGGTCGCCGACATGGTGGTGCGGCTGGCCTGGGAGATGCATGCCCGCGGCGCCGACGAGGAGCGGACCGTGTTCGCCTCCACGACCGGCTCCCGCGTCGGGGAGGCCATGTACGCACCCTCCATAACTCTCACCTCTGACCCCAAGGCGCCGGGGATGCGCGTCCCCGACTTCGTCCGGGTGCTCAGCTCCAGCGAGTACGGCTCGGTCTTCGACAACGGCCTACCCGCTCCCGAGACCGTCTGGATCGACCGCGGCGTCCAGCGGGAGCTCATCTGTCCCCGCCGCTGGGCCAGGGACCACGGGCATCCGGTGCGGCCGGACCCGGAGAACCTGCGGCTCGCCGGAGATGGTGCCACCCTGGAGGAGATGATCGCCGGCACCGAGCGGGCCCTGCTGGTCACCTCGCTCTGGTACATCCGGGACGTCGACCCCACCACCCTTCTCCTCACCGGCCTAACCCGGGACGGGGTCTTCCTGGTGGAGAAGGGCCAGGTGGTGGGGGCGGTCAACAACTTCCGCTTCAACGAGAGCCCAGTCGGGGTCCTCAACCGGACGGTGGAGGTCGGCCGGGCAGAGCTGGCGCTCTCTCGGGAGATCGGGGACATGACCTTCGCGGAGATGCCGCCCCTGCGGGTGGAGCGGTTCTTCATGTCCTCGGTATCGGACGCGGTCTGACCGGCTCCCCAGCGCCCGACGAGCGCCGGCTCATGGCAGGCCCGATCTGCCTGAACGTGCGTGAGCGTCCTGGTGGGCTGCCCGAGCTGCTCTGTCTCCACGGCCTCGCCAGCAACGCACTCTGGTGGGATCCGGTGGGCGAGCTGCTGGCACCCCGGCACCGGGTCGTGGCCGTGGACCTGCGCGGCCATGGGTTGAGCGACCGGCCCGAGCGGGGATACGGGTTCACAGAAGTGGCCGGCGACCTGGCGGCCCTCCTTCCCCAACTGGGCCTGCAGCTGCCGGTGGCCGTCGGGCACAGCTGGGGGGCCAGCGTGGCCCTGGAGCTGGCGGCCACGGACAGAGGTGTGCGGGCGGTCGTCTGCGTGGACGGCGGTGTGCTGGACTTGCGCCGGGTGTTCGGTTCGAGCTGGGGGGAGGCCGAGGCGAGGATGCGGCCGCCCCAGCTGGCGGGACTCACGGCGGCCCGGGTGCGGTCGATGGTGAGCCGCTCAGGGTTGGCGGAGGAGGTGGGGGAGGACGAGGCCACCCGGATCCTGCTCGGGAACTTCGAGGAGGGGCCACGGGGGCTGGTGCCGAGATTGGACCTCCGTCGCCACATGGCGATCGCCCACGCCCTTTACCAACTGGAACAGGCGGAGCTCCTGGGCCGGGTGGGCTGCCCGGTGCTCTTCATCATGGCGGTCAACGACGAGGGTTTGGAGGGCGCCAAGCGCGCGGCGGTGGAGGAGGCCCGCTCCCGCCTCTCCGGGCCGAGTGAGGCGGTCTTCGTCCCCGGCATCCACGATCTCCCGGTGCAGCGACCGCGCGAGGTGGCGGCGGCCATCTCGTCCTTCCTGGCCCAGGCGCTCCCGCCCGGCCGCTGGCGGGTCCGGCGGGCGATCTCCACCTCCTCC
>JAJYET010000029.1 GCA_021785655.1 bacterium
GAAAGACACGGCCGGCGGGGTTCCCGCCGGCAAAGGTGAAATGGTGGGGTAAGAGCCCACCGGCAGCCGGGTGACCGGCTGGCCAGGTAAACCCCGCCCGGAGCAAGACCCAGCAGAGCCTCGGTGCCGGCACCGCCGGACTGCTCGTCCGGAACGGCTCGGGTGGGTCGCTGGAGGCGGCGGGAGACCGCCGTCCTAGATGGATGGCCATCGCCCCTCGGGGGGAGCCCCGCCGCGCGGGAGGCCCGAGGGGGCACAGAACTCGGCTTATCGCCCGCCCAACCCGCTCCCCGCAGGGGGGCCCGGCCCCCCTGCGCCACTCCCCGCCACGGCGGCGAGGGCGGATGTGGGTGTGAATCACCACCGTTCGCGAATTCACTGCGCAACTTCGGACCCGTACTACAGTTCGCTTGACCGGCCCAAGTTGAGCTGATACAGTTCCGACCAACGCGGAAGTTGGTGGGGAGAAGTGGTGAATCGTGACCAGGGGCAACCGGACCAGCGGAACCCCCGCTGAGGTGTGCCGATGCCCTTCTACGGCTCCTACCAGCACTCCCTGGACGAGAAGGGACGGGTGGCGGTCCCGGCGCGCTTCCGGGACAGCCTCCTGGGCGGGGTTGCCACCCGCGGCCCGGACTTCGCTCTGGTGATGTATCCGCCGACCTACTGGCAGCACCTCACCGAGCAGCGCGCCTACAGTGATCTCGCCGATCCCGACTACCGGCAGTACCTTTTCCACCTCTTCGGCCAGAGCCAGCAGATCAACTGGGACGCCCAGGGACGCATCCTGCTCAGCCCCCAGCTGCGAGAGCACGCCGAGCTCCGCCGGGACGTGGTCTTCGTGGGCATGAACGAGGTGGTGGAGGTGCTGAGCCAGGAGCACTTCGACCAGCGCGCCCAGCGCCTCGACCCGGCGGTCTGGGAGCGGGTCCGGGCCCGGGCGGCCGAGGTGGTCGGGAGCGGTGCGGTGAGCTCTCCCGGAACCGAGCCCTCCTGATGAGCGTCATGCTGGCGACGATGGGCACCAGGCGCCGCACCCCTCCCGCCACGGTGCGCGTGATCCCAGCCGAAGCTGGCCACCTGCCGGTGATGGTGCCCGAGCTACTGGCGGTCCTCGACCCGCGACCCGGCGAGGTGGTGCTGGACGCCACCCTGGGCGCCGGGGGCACCGCCGAGGCATTCCTCCAACGCGTCCTCCCAGGCGGCCGGGTCCTAGCGTTTGATCGGGATCCGGCCGCTGTAGGGCGGGCCCGGGAGCGGTTCGCCGCCCACCAGGGGGCCATGGAGGCCATCGTGGGCCGCTTCTCTGAGGCCGCCGAGGTGCTGCAGGCGAGGGGACTGCGCCCGGATGTCGTGGTGATGGACCTGGGGATCTCCTCGCTGCAGCTGGACGACCCCGGTCGCGGCTTCTCCTTCCAAAAGGAGGGGCCGCTGGACATGCGCATGGATCCCGCATCCAACACCCCGACCGCCGCGGACCTCCTGGCCACCCTGTCCGAGACCGAGCTCGCGGACGCGCTCTTCCAGCTGGCGGGCGAGGTCCACTCCCGGCGGATCGCCCGGGCCGTCGTCCAGCGCCGTCGGCAGGGGCGGATCACCACCACCACGGAGCTCGCGGAGATCTGCCGAGCGGCCTACCCGCGCCGGGGACGGCCGTTCCGGATCCACCCCGCGACCAAGACCTTCCTCGCCCTCCGGATCGCCGTCAATGACGAGCTGGCGGAGATCGAGCGGGGCATCGCTTCCCTAGTTCAACTACTACGGCCCGGTGGGCGTATTGGGGTCATCTCCTTCCACTCCAGTGAGGACTACCTTGCCAAGCGTTCCCTCCACGTCCTTGCTCAGAACTGTGTATGTCCTCCCCAAAGGCCCGTCTGCACCTGCGCCCACCGGGCCACCCTCTCCCTCCTCAACCGCAAGGTCATGAAGCCATCGGCGGCCGAGGTCCTGCGCAATCCCAGGGCCCGGTCGGCACGGTTGCGGGCGGGGTTGCGCCTTCCCGATCCCGGCCCCTGAAGGCGGCCTGCGCCGCCCCCGTCCCAGTTTCCCGTCCCACTTCAAGAGGCAGTCGCAGCAGCCATGACCAGCATCGCCGCCCCAGGTTTCCGCTTCCTCCCCCTCGACGAGGAGGAGGAGGCCGCAGCTCCATCCCGTCGCAGCCGCCTCCGGGCGAGGGCCGGGACCGGGTGGGCACTGCTGGTGGCGCTGGGCATGGTAGCGGTCTCCGCCACCGCCTACATCTCCCAGACAGCCCGAGGCACTGCCCTCACCTACCAGGTCGCCTCCCTTGAGGCCCAGAAGGCTCAGCTCGCCAACACCAGCGGGATTCTCTCCCAGCAGATCGGGCAGCTCGAGAGCGCGGGCGCCCTCAACCAGGCCGCCGCCCATCTCGGCTACCAGACGGCCGGGGGCTGGCAGGTGCTCACCCCCCCGACGGGACCCGACCCGCTCCTCCCGGTGCTGCTAGCACTGAAGGGCGCCTGAAAAGGTGGCGGGCAGGACTGCCAGCCCGCGCCGGCCGGCGGCCCCGAGGCGCCGACGCCCTGCCGACCTTGACCGTCACCTGGGGGCCAGCCCGGACCCCGGACGGCGGCTGGGATGGCTCTTGGTCATCATGGTGGTGGCGGTTATGGGGCTGGGCGGCCGGCTGGTCCTGCTGCAGATAAGCCAGGGCTCCCAGCTGGCTGCCGCCGCCGTGGCGCAGCAGGTCTCGCAGGTCACGATCCCCGCGGTTCGGGGCGAGATCCTGGACGATCAGGGCCAGGCGCTGGCCGGCAACGTGGCCGTCTACGACATCTACGCTGCCCCCAACCAGATCCCCTCCGGGCAGCGGAACGCCGAGGCGGCGCGGCTGGCCGCGGTGCTCCAGCTCCCGGTCTCGCAGATCCTGACCCAGCTGGATCGGCCCCTGGACTTCGTCTACCTGGCCAAGGGTGAACCCTTGGCCGTGGAGCAGAGGCTGCAGGCGATGAACCTGACCGGGGTGGGGGCGATCCAGGGGGAGCAGGCCACCTACGGTCCAGGGGCCCTGCCCAACACCAGCCTGGCCGCCAACGTGGTGGGATTCGTCAACGGCAATGGGGTGGGGCAGTACGGGCTAGAGGGCTACTACAACTCGGTGCTGGCCGGCAAGCCAGGCTCGGAGTCCGCGGTCACCGACCTTCAGGGCAATCCCGTGGTCCTCGGCTCGAGCCCCAAGACGGCGGCGGTCCCGGGGCGCAACCTGCTGACCAGCATCGACGCCCCGATCCAGGCGGCGGTCGAGAAGGACTTGGCCGCAGAGGTCCAGAAGGTCAACGCCAGCTCCGGGACCATGATCGTGATGAACGTTCACACCGGGGGGATCGTGGCCTGGGCCGACTACCCCTCCTACAACGCCAACATCTACAGCCAGGAGCCGGTGAAGCTCTTCAAGGACGCCGGCGTCGCCGACCTCTACGAGCCGGGATCGGTGGGCAAGGTGATCACCTTCGCCGGGGCCCTCCAGCGCAACGCCATCACCCCCAACGAGACCTTCGACGAGACCGGCCAGGTCACCGTTCAGGGCCAGACCATCCGCGACTGGGACCTGAGGGCCCATGGGGTCATCACCATGACCTGGGTGCTGGAGGACTCGCTCAACGTGGGCGCGGTCCACATCGAGCAGATCGAGGGCTCCCGGCCCTTCTACCAGAACATGCAGGCCTTCGGGATCGGCCATCCCACCGGCATCGACCTCGCCGGCGAGTCCAACCAGCCGCTGGCCCCCTACTCCCAGACCCAGCCCCTGCAGTTCGCCACCTACAGCTTCGGCCAGGGGTACGTCACCACCCCGATTCAGATGCTGGCGGCGGTTAACACGGTCGCCAACGGCGGGGTGTGGGTCCAGCCCCACGTGGTCACCGAGATCGTGGGTGGGAACCAGCCGCCCACCGTCATCAAGCCCAAGACCCACCGGGTGATCAGTGCCGCCACGGCCCAGACCCTGACCCGGATGATGGTGGGGGTGGTGGACGTGACCGGGGGTTCCGGCTTCGAGGCCCGCATCTGGCCGGCCTGGAAGGGGGAGATCGCCGGCAAGACCGGCACCGCCTCGGTGTCCAACGGCCATGGCAGCTACGGCCAGAACACCATCGACTCCTTTGTGGAGTTCTTCCCCGCCAGCAACCCCCAGTACTCGATGATCTGCATCATCCGCTACCCCCAGGTGCCGGCGGCCCTGCGCGAGGGCGCCTACGACGCCGCGCCCACCTCCAAGCTGATCACCGAGGCGCTCATCGCCCGCTTCCACCTCCAACCATAAGATGGCCAGGGTGACACAGTTGGCGGCGGCGGGCGCCCTGGTGGGGGGGTTGGTGCTCTACCCGCCCGCGATCGTCGGTCTGAGGCGCCTTCGGGTGCTGCAGCGCGAACGCCCGGACGGACCCACCTCCCACCTCAGCAAGGCCGGCACGCCGACCGCGGGCGGGGTGGTCTTCTGCGCCGTGCTGGTGGTGGCCTGGCTCCTCGGGCTGCGGGGTGCGGCCGGCGGGGTGGTGGTTGGCGCGGGGGTGCTGGGGATGGCGGTGGGCCTCTTCGACGACCTCACCAAGGTGCGCACCGGCGAGGGGATCCGGGTGGTGCCCAAGTTCCTGCTCCTCGCCGCCTGTGCCGGAATCCTGGGGGTCGGGCTGGCGCTCACCGGAGCGCAGTCCCAGTTGATCCCGGTGGCGGGCTGGCGCGACCTGGGGCTCTTCGGCACCGCCCTCGCCGCCCTGGCCGTCCTGGCCACCTCCAACGCCGTCAACCTGACCGACGGGGTGGACGGCCTGGCCGCGGGTGCCGCGGTCCCCGGTTTCCTCGCCCTCGGGCTGGCGGCTCAGCTCCAGGGCCGCCCGGAGCTGGCCGGAACCTGCTGGGCGGTGGCCGCGGTGCTGCTGGCCTTCCTGGTCTTCAACCGACCCCGGGCCAAGATCTTCATGGGCGACGCCGGCTCCCTGGCCCTGGGCCTGATGCTGGCGGTGGCCGCCGCCGAGGTCGGGCTCCTGATCCTCCTGCCCCTGCTGGCGGCCGTGTTCCTGGTCGAGACCGGGTCGGTGATCCTCCAGGTAGGCTACTTCCGGCTCAGTGGGGGCCGCCGCCTCTTCCGGATGAGTCCCCTGCACCACCATCTGGAGATGGGTGGGTTGGGGGAGTGGGCGGTGGACCTCTGGCTCTGGGCGGCGTCCTGGGTGGCCGGGGGCCTGGCGCTCGTCTTGGCCCTCGCCACCGGCCTGGGGGGGCGTTCCGGGTGAGCACCAGGGTCGAGCGGTGGATCCCGGTCGCCCACGCTCGTGGGGCCAGCCGGAGACGAGGGTGGCTGGGCCGGATGCCGAACCTGGACCTCGGCCTCATCCTGGTGACCGCGGCGCTCTGCGCCCTCGGGTTGATCATGGTCTTCGTCGCCAGTGCGCCCTCGGCGTACGCGGACTACGGCAACCCCGCCTTCTTCTTCGAGCGGCAGTCCCTCTGGCTGGGCCTCGGGGTGGGCGCCCTGGTCTTCTGCTACAAGCTCGATTACCACGAGTGGCGCCGGCTGGCGCCCTACCTCACCGCCCTGTCGATGCTGCTCCTGGTGGCGGTCCTGGTGCCCCACATCGGCAAGGAGGTCCAGGGCGCGAGGCGTTGGATCGGTGCCGGGCCGGTGCAGATCCAGCCCAGTGTCATCGCCCAGTTCATGGTGATGGTGAGCGGGGCCGTCTGGCTGGACCGCCGGCGCCGCCAGATCGCCAGCCTGAGCCAGGGCATCCGGCCCTACGCCCTCCAGGTGGGGGCGGTCGGGGCGCTGATCATCATGGAGAAGGACCTGGGCTCCACCCTGGTGGTGGGGATCCTCGCTCTCGGCCTCCTGGTCCTGGCCGGGGCCCGTCTCCGCCACCTGCTGGCGGCCGGAGTCCTGGGGCTCGGGCTGGGTGGGCTGCTGATCCTGGCGGAGCCCTACCGGGTGGCCCGGCTGCTCGCCTACCTGCATCCCTTCGCCCACGCCGAGACCTCCGGCTACCAGGCGGTCCAGGCGCTGTACGCGCTCGGGGCGGGCGGCGTCTTCGGGACCGGCTTCTCCAGCCCGGTGCCACCGGCCCAGTGGCTCCCCGAGTCTCAGAACGACTTCATCTTCGCGGTCATCGGCCAGGATCTGGGGCTGCTCGGCACCCTGCTGGTCCTGCTCCTCTTCGGGCTCTTCTGCTGGAGAGGACTCAAGATCGCCCGGAGTGCCCCCGACCGTCTGGGGATGCTCCTGGCCGGTGGGGTCACCACCTGGATCGTGGGACAGGCGCTGATCAACATCGGCGGGGTGACGGACACGATCCCCTCCACCGGGGTCCCCCTCACATTCATAAGCTACGGCGGGTCGTCGCTGGCGCTCTCGCTGGCGGCCACCGGGATATTGCTGAACATCTCGGCCCGGCGCCGCCGAGCGGGGGAGGCCAATGCGCGTTCTGATCACCGGCGGCGGGACCGGTGGCCACTGCACTCCGGCGATGGCGGTGGCCGAGGCGCTGCGGTCGATTGACCCCACCGTGGAGCTCCGCTACGTGGGCCGCAGCGACGGCCCCGAATCGGTCCTGGTCCCCAGGGCCGGGTTGGAGTTCCAGGGGCTGTCGCTGGGGAGCATGGGCTCCTCGCCCCTCACCGCCACCCCCCGTCTGCTGACCCGGCTGCCGCTGGCCTACCGTCAGGCGGGCCGGGAGGTCTCCAGCTTCCGGCCGGCGGTGGTGCTGGGGACCGGGGGCTACGTCTGCGTCCCGGTGGTCCTGGCCGCTCGCCGGCGCCGCCTCCCGGTGGTCCTGCTGGAGCAGAACCGCCTGCCGGGGCGGGCGATCCACCGCCTCGCCCCCCTGGCCAGCAGGATCGCGGTGTCGTTTGCGGACACCAAGGAGCACCTGCCTCCCGGGCGATCGGTGTTCACCGGCAACCCGGTTCGCGCCGCCTTCCAGGGCCCGAGCCCTGAGCTTCCCACCCGCCCCTCGGTGCTGGTGATGGGAGGCTCCCAGGGCGCCCGTCACCTCAACCAGGCGCTGGTGGCGGCCCTGCCGGACCTGCTGCGCCAGCTGCCAGAGCTGGAGGTCACCCACCTCACTGGCCGGCGCGAGGAACTGCGGGTGGCGGCCGCGGCCCGTGCCCTCGGTCTGGACCGGGATCCGCGCTACCGGCCGCTGTCGTTCTCGGACCAGGTGGCCGAGCTGGCGGCCTCCGCCCGGCTGGTGGTGATGCGGGCGGGGGGCAGCTCTCTCGCCGAGATGGCCTGTCTCGGCCGCCCGCTGGTGCTGGTGCCCTATCCCCACGCCGGGAACCACCAGCTGGCCAACGCCGAGACCTTTGCCGCGGCCGGGGCCGCGCTGCTGCTGGAGGACTCCGACCTGAGCTCGGAGGGGCTGGCCGAGCTCGTCCTCTCCGTCCTCACCACGGAGGGACGGGCGGAACAGATGGCCCGCGCCAGCCGCACCCTGGCCCGTCCCGGCGCCGCCCTGGAGGTGGCGAGACTCCTCCTCTCCACGGCCGCCGGCGCGTGACCCGTCTTGGGATCCCAGGGTGGCCGGAGCCTCCCGCCCGCCTCCACTTCCTCGGCATCTGCGGCTACGCCGTCTCAGGGCTGGCGTTGGCCCTGGCCGAGCTGGGGTACCAGGTCAGCGGCTCGGATGAGGATCCCTATCCTCCGACCACTGACCTCCTGACGGCGGCCGGCATCCCCTACGCCAGCCACCACACCGAAGAGGCGCTCACCGCCTTCGGACGCCCCGACCTGGTGATCCTCGGCAACCAGGTGCAGCCCGGCAACCCCGAGCTGGCGGCGGCGCTCGCCGCCGGCCTCGAGGTGGTCTCCGAGGCCGAGGCCCAGGGCCGGCTGGCGGCCTCCCGGCCCCGGGCGGTGGTCTGCGGAACCCACGGGAAGACCACCACGGCCACCCTGCTGGCCCACATGCTGGAGGTGGCGGGGATGGGCCCGGGCTTCCGCCTCGGGGCCACCTCTCGCAACTTCGGGCTCGCGGTGCGCCTGGGGGAGCTGGCGCGCCGCTCCCCTTTTGTGTTCGAGGGGGACGAGTACTCCACCTCAGCCCTGGACCGGAGCGCCAAGTTCCTGCACTGGAACCCGGACTACGTCGGGGTCCTCAACCTGGAGCTGGACCACCCCGACCTCTACCCCGACCTCGGGGCCTACAGGGCTCCCTATCTGGAGCTGGTGGGCGGGATGCGCCCCTCGGGACGGCTCCTCCTCCGGGCCCAAGATCCCGCCGTGGCGGAGCTGGCGGCGGCGGCCGCCTGTCCCGTGACCCTGGTCGGCGGGGGAGAGGGGGAATGGCGGCTCCAGTCTCCCCCAGCCACCTACTCCGGGGGCCAGCTGCTGCAGGTGCTTGGACCCCAGGGCGTGCGGCTCCCGATGCGCCTTCCGCTCTTCGGCCTGCATAACGCCGAGAACGCCCTCATGGCGCTAGCCCTGGCCGTGGCCATGGGGGGCGACCCCCCGGCGGCGGCGGCCGCCGCCGAGAGCTTCAAGGGCCCCGGCCGGCGCTTCGAGGCCCTGGGGGCGGTGGCTGGGGTCACCGTGGTCGATGACTATGCCCACCACCCCACCAAGCTGCGGGCGACCGTGGCCGCGGCCCGCCAGATGGCCCCCGGGCGCCAGCTGATCCTGGTCCACGTCCCCCACACCTACTCGCGCACCCGGGCCCTCCTGCCGGAGTACCGGGACGCCTTCCGGGGGGCCGACCTTCTCATCCTCGGTCCCATCGAGCCGGCCCGGGAGCGGCACCTTGAGGGGTCGGTCAGCTCCGCGGATGTGGCGGGCCTGGTGGAGGGGCCGGAGGTCGTCCTGGTTCGATCGGCGGCCGAGGCTGTCTCCGCGGTACTGGAGAGAGTCAGGCCCCCGGCGCTGGTGGTCTGCTGCTCGGTCCGGGGCTTTGACCAGGTGGCGGAGCGCGTGCTGGAGGCGCTGGAAAGCGGAGAGGGGCCCCGGGACTTGCGCTAGGAGCGCAAATGCGTCATGGTTGTCGCGATGCTCCCGGGCGGACCCGGGAGGCCCTAGCGTCCCAGATCCACGTCACAGCACAAGGGGCAGCCATCGAACCGTTGACGCGCAAGGAGCGCCCACCGGCGTCCGCCCGCTTCGGTGCCGCCGTGCCCGAGCGCAGGTTGGGGAGGGGGCGGCCTGCGGCGGGGGGGACGCAGCGGCGAAGGCCCCGAACCCGGCCCAACGGGTGGCGCCAGAACGAGGTCGCCGACGAGGTGCTGGCCGAGGTGGCGCGCCAGGCTGCCTCCCGTCGGCAGGCGCGGGACGAGGCCCGGCGCCACCTCGGCGGGAGGATGCGGATCTCGCGGCCGAAGTCGCCGTCCTGGTTTCTGGCCTGGAAGGAGCTCCGCCGGCCGGCCCGGGTGGTGTCGGTCCTGATCCCGTCCCTGGCGGTGGCGGGGCTGCTGGCGCTCAACCTTCCCTTCCTCAGGGTGCAGAGGGTGGAGGTGGAGGGGAGCGCGGTGGTCGGGCGCGCCCAGCTGCTGGCGGAGGCCGGCGTGGTGATGGGCCAGAGCACGCTCCAGGTCGATACCCAGCGGCTCACCGAAAGCCTTCTCAACCAGCCCTGGGTGCAGACCGCCAGCGCCGCCGTCCGCTGGCCGGGAACCCTGGTGCTGGCGGTGACGCCGCTGCCCCCGGTGTTGATCTACGCGCAGGGCAAGCGGGAGTACCTGCTGGCGGCTTCGGGAGCGGTCCTGGGGCCGGTGCCCTCGGGCCCTGCCTCGGCCCCCCTCCCCATCCTCCAGGATCTCCAGGCGGGGAGCCCGCTCCACGCCGGCCAGGTGGCCGTGCCGTCCCGGCTGGCCAGCGCCTTGGCGCAGCTCAGTCGCGCCTTCCCCGCCGCCTACGGGGTCTCGGTGAGCCGTTTCCTGATCACCTCGGTGGGGGCGCTGGAGATCCAGAGCTCGGCGGGGTGGACCGCCGATCTGGGTCCGGTCCTCACGGCCTCCCAGGTGGGGGCACTGGGGCCCAAACTGGAGGCGCTGCGGGCCCTCGCCGCCAAGGTCAACCTCAAGGGGCCGGGGATCCACACCATCTACCTCGAGGACCCCTCCCAAGTGGTGGTCAACCCCTAGGTGCAACCCAAACGGCGGTGGGTCGAAGGGGAAGACACCACAAGATGATGTGGTTTCGGGCTTGTATTCCCACCGCGGGGCGGCTACACTTCATGGGACCTCTGCGAAGGTCCGGAGTCCCGTCTCGCGAGTTCTTCACCAAGCAAGCGTTCCATGAGATCGAACAACACCTGGGGGCTTCTCCGATGCAGACCGGCTGGCATCCCGTGAACCGGCGCGGGGCGTGGAGCACCGCGCCGTGAGCGGACGACGCCTGGTAGCGGTCGACCTCGGCACCCAGCGGGTGCGCTGTGCCATCGCCGAGGACGAGGGCGCCCGCCTCAAGGTGCTGGGGGTCGGCGAGGTGGACTCCAAGGGCGTGAGCCGGGGGGTGATCGCCGACCCCGACCAGGCCGTCTCCGCACTCTCCAAGGCGCTGGACGCGGCCGAGCGTGCCGCGGGGATGGAGGTGGAGGCCGCGCTGCTCAGCCTGGGGGGCCGCCACGTCCGCAGTCAGCCCAGCCAGGCGGCGGTGACTGTGGCATCGCGGAGCGGTGCCGTGTCCGGTTCCGACCTCAACCGGGTGCTGGAGGCCGCCAGGGATCTGCCCGGAGAGGAGGGCACCGAGGTGGTGCATCTGATCCCTCGCTGGTACTCGGTGGACGAGAACCAGCGGCTGCGGGACCCCAGAGGGGTGGCGGGCAGCAGGCTGGCGGTCGACTGCGAGCTGGTCCTGGCCGCGGTCGCCCATCTGGAGGCCCTGGTGGAGTGCGCCCACTCGGCCGGTCTGCGGGTGGACGACCTGGTGGTCCAGCCGCTGGCCGCGGCGGAGGGGGTGGTGCGGGATGCGGAACTGGAGGCGTCGGTGGCGGTGGTGGACGTGGGCGCCGGCACCACGGACATAGCCACCTTCTGGCACGGCACCCTGGAGGGGATCCGGGTGCTACCGGTGGGGGGGCAGCACGTCACCTCGGACCTGGCGGTCGGGCTGCGCTGCGGTGACGCGGAGGCCGAGTCCCTGAAGCGGCGCCACGGCCACTGCGACCCCTCCCGGGTTCTCCCCGAGGAGCTGGTGCGGGTGGTGGGCCCCTCGGGCGTGGGCGCCGACGAAGTGTCGCGGCGCGTGCTGGCGGAGATCATCGAGCCCCGGGCCCGGGAGATCGTCCGGCTGATCGGCCAGGCGCTGGAGGGCCCCCACGCTCCCGCCAAGGTGGTGCTCACGGGCGGCGGCTCCTGCCTGCGCGGCTTCCCGGAGGCGGTGCACCAGCTCCTCGAAATTCCGGTCCGGGTGGCCCTCCCCGAGGGCCTCACCGGCCTCTCCGACCAGCTGGGGCTGCCCGAGCACGCCACCATCGCCGGACTCCTGCGCTGGGGACAGCGTTCCGGGGCCCGGCGCGACCACAGCAGCCCGCGGGCGGAGCGCAGCTCCGGCCGCTTCAACCGCTGGCTGCACGAGCTCTTCTAGGCTTAAGGAGTTGAACATGCCCCAGGACGACCTCGACCGCACCACCCAGGGCAACGCCAGGATCAAGGTGATCGGAGTGGGCGGCGGGGGCAGCAACGCCGTCAACCGGATGATCCGGGCCAAGCTCCGGGGGGTCGACTTCATCGCCGTCAACACCGACCGCCAGGCGTTGGACGCCTCCGAGGCGCCCACCAAGATCCACATCGGGCGCAAGGTGACCCGGGGTCTGGGGGCGGGGGGCGACCCCGAGGTGGGGGAGAGCGCCGCCGAGGAGTCCCGGGATGACCTGGCGGCGGTGCTGCATGACTCGGACATGGTGTTCGTCACCGCCGGGATGGGCGGGGGTACGGGGACCGGCGCGGCGCCGATCATCGCCGAGATCGCCCGCTCCAGCGGGGCCCTCACCATCGGGGTGGTCACCAAGCCCTTCAACTTCGAGGGCAAGCGGCGCATGGACTCGGCGGAGTTGGGGATCCAAGGGCTCTCGGGGCGGGTCGACACCCTCATCACCATCCCCAACGACCGCCTGCTGGCCGTGACCGACCGCCGCACCACCATGGTGGACGCCTTCCGCAAGGCGGACGACGTGCTCCGCCAGGGGGTCCAGGGGATCTCCGACCTCATCGTCTACCCCGGGCTGATCAACCTGGACTTCGCCGACGTCAAGGCGATCATGTCCGGGCAGGGTGCGGCCCTCATGGGCATCGGCTATGGAAGTGGGGACAACCGGGCCCAGGACGCCGCCAGGGACGCGGTGGCCAGCCAGCTGCTGGAGACCTCCATCGCCGGTGCCAAGGGGATCCTGCTTAACATCACCGCCAGCCCGGACCTGACCCTGCACGAGGTGACCGAAGCCTGCGACATGATCCGCCAGACCGCGGATCCCACCGCCAACATCATCTTCGGGGCGGTGCTGGACGACCGCATGGGCGGGGACGTGAAGATCACAGTCATCGCCACCGGCTTCAGCTCCGGCCCCCGGGTCAACCAGGAGCTCGCGGAACGCTACCGCACCACCCGTCCCCAGGAGCTGCAGGACCCGATCGCTGACACCCTGCGCCGGCCCAAGGTCACGGAGGAGGCCTTCGACGACCTGGACATCCCCGCGTTCCTGCGCGAGCAGCGCTGACCGGGGCTGGGCGCAGGCGAGGACCAGGCCGAGAACCGCCTGCAGGGCGACCGAGGCGGAGCGAGGGGCCCCGGGACCAGGCTGCCCGCCGCTAGCACCGCGGCCCGCCCGCGCTGGAGGACCTTCCCGCTGGGGTGCCGGACCCACCGTGCTGCGAGACCCGCCAGCGCCAGGAAGAGGCCGAGCCCCAGGGCCCGCATGGGCGAGGCAGCCATCAGGCCCGGGTAGGTGACCATGAGCTCAGCCACATCGGCTGTCCCCAGCAGCGGCACCAAGATCAGCAGACAGCCGCGAGCCCGGGTGCGGGGGCCGATCGGCTGAGGTCAGTCCATCCGTGGATCATCCGGGAGCGGGGCCGGCCGCTCAGGTGGACCTCGAAGCGGCGCCGAGGCGATCCTCCCGCACCCCCAGACCGCGCAGCGCCAGGCGGCACCCGGCCCGCAGGCAGCTGGTGACGCCGGTACCGCATCCGGTGCAGGCCTTCGCGTCGACCGCCGGCTCCCAGGGGATCTCGTCACGGGGCACGCTGGGCCACGGCCGCGTCCGCCCGTCGTCGGCCCTTTACTTCGTCCGTGGCTGGACGGGGCTCACCTTCTCCGCCGCCCTATCCCGCGAGCGCCGCGGTCGGGGCAGCACCGACCAGGGCGAACAGGCCGTCGGGCCCGAAGGGTGGGGATGCCTGCCACCCCACCACCATCACCCGGCCGCCGATCCGGGCCGCCTCAGCAATCCAGCGCCGCTCGTGGCCGGCCAGGGCCGCCAGCACGCCGTCTCCGGTGCCGGCCGCGAGCAGGCTCTGGTTCACCACCCAGGCGAGGGGCCGTATCCCTGCGCGCAGAAGGTCCTCCTGAAGTGCCTGGGCCTCGTGCACCGGGGTCGGCTCCGCCAGGGTGACGACCACGATCCTGGTGAAATCGGGGTCGGAGAGCCGGTCGAGGAGAGCTTCGACCTCCGGCGGTACCTCGGCGGACTGCCGGCTGACCTCGCGCTGGAAGCTGCGCGCAGCATCCAGCAGGAGGAGGGTGTGCCCGCTGGGGGCTGTGTCCAGCACCACCACCCGGTCCTGAGCCCGGGCCACCGTGGCCGCGAACTCTCGGAAGACGGCGACCTCTTCGGTGCAGGGGGAGCGCAGGTCCTCCACCAGGACGTCCCGGGCGGCCTGCTCCAGGCCCGCTCCCGCGCCGTCCAGAACCGCTGCGGTGTACGCCGCGGTGGCAGCGACCGGGTCGATCCGCTCCACGCTGAGGTGCGCCGGGAGCTCTGATTCGCCGCCCAGGACCGAGATCAGGTGGGCGGCCGGGTCGGTGGTTGAGAGCACCACCCTAACCCCCTTCCGGGCGATCGCCACGGCGATCGAGGCCGCCACCGTGGTCTTGCCCACCCCGCCCTTGCCCATGGTCATCACCAGCCCCCGACCGCGCTGGGAGACCTCCTCGACCAGCCGGGCCAGGCCGAGCTCGTACTCGTCGGGCAAGACATCACCGAGGGTGGATGCGGGACGGGAATCCGGGCCTCCCGGCGCCATCAGGGAGCGCAGGCCCTCCAGCCCCACTGGTGGGCGCCCCAGGAGGGGGACCGCCTCCCGAGGGAGGTTCGCCAGCGCCGGGGGCATCAGCTCCAGGGCCTCCCGCTGCCGGGCTACGAAGGCTCGGCCCACCCGGTCGCCCGCGCCCTCCAGGCCGGGATGGACCCCGTTGACCAGGAGCAGCTGATTGCCGAACCCGATGGCGGCCAGTTCGGAGCCGGCGCGCCACGCCTCCTCCAGCGCCCCGGTGTCCGGCCTGGTGACCAGCACCAGGGTGGTCTGCTCTGGATCCGCCAGGATCTGTAGCGCTGTGCGGTACCGCTCCCGCTGTTGGGTGAGGCCCGAGAGCGGTCCCACACAGGTGACCCCGACCTCGTTGGTGTCGAGGTAGCTGGTCCAGGCGCCGGGCAGGGCCAGCATCCGGAGGGTGTGCCCGGTGGGGGCGGTGTCGAAGACCACATGGTCGAACTCCCCAGGTGCCGCGAGGAGGGCGGTGAACTGGTCGAAGGCGGCGATCTCCACGGTGCAGGAGCCGGAGAGCTGCTCCTCGATCCCCTCCACCACCTGATCTGGTAGCTTCCCCCGGTAGGGGCCGACCACCCGGTCGCGGTAGGCGGCCGCCGCGGCCATGGGATCTATGTCCAGGGCCAGGAGCCCAGGTGCCCCGGCGACCGGGCCGGGCACGTTCCCCAGGCGGGTACCGAGCACCTCGCTTAGGTTCGAAGCCGGGTCGGTGCTGACCAGCAGCACCCGGGTGCCCCGGTCGGCCAGGGTGAGGGCCGTGGCGCAGGAGAGGGAGGTCTTGCCGACCCCGCCCTTGCCGGTGAAGAAGAGGAAGCGCGAGGCCGCCCCCAGGACCAGGTCCAGCATGTCGGTCCCTCAGCAGCAACCGGACGGTGAGCCGGCCCCGCCGCAGCAGTCCCCGGCCGCCACTGGCACAGGAATCGTGGGGGCCACCTCGCCGGCAGCGTCGACCCCGACCCACCCCGCCAACTCCTGCCTGGTCGGGAAACGACCCGACGAGCGAACCGTGCCATCAACCAGAACCGCGGGCAGGGCCGAGTCCCCGGATCGCTGGAGCAACTGGCTCACCGTAGGGTTGGCGACGAACGCCCCCGGCTCCTGGCTCAGGTTGAAGCGGGTCACATCCACCCCCATCCGGGCCAGCCAGTCCAGGTCGCCGGCGAACTGGGCCAGGCCCGGATCCACCCTGGGACCGCACACGCCGGTCGAGCAGCACATCGCCGGGTCGTAGACTTCCACTCTCATTCTCGATCTCCTTGGTCCGCGCACAGGCCGGCTCCCGCCCGGTTCTCCACCATCGTACATCGTCGATAGGCGATGGTACAACCATCGTCCCTGCTCCGGGCCAGAGGGCTGGACGGCGTGAGCCGGGTGGCAGGACCTCGGAGTGGGTATCCGATCTCCGCACATCAAATGTGGGCCCCGGTTCCCCTTGGAGCTGGCCTGGGCCGGAGCGGGGAGGGAGGGGTCTAGGCGCCCGGGCGCCAGACCGATTCCCCTGGGGAGTCGGCCCCGATGGGTGAGGCGGGGGAAGTGCAGCCCGTGCCGGCGGCCAGTGAGGCCACTCCGGCCCCCAGGGCCGCCAAACCAGCGGTGGAGAGGCAGTAGGACTTGCGTGGGCCCTCGATCTCCCCCTGGATGAGGCCCGCCGTCTTGAGAACGCGAAGGTGCTCGGAGACGGTGGACTGGGCCAGGTCGAAGTGGGTCACCATCTCCCCGGTCATGCACGAGCGCCGCCCCGAGAGGAGTCTCAGGATCCGCACCCGGACCGGGTGGCCCAGCGCCTTGGCCAGCAGGGCCAGCCGGACATCGTCCGGGGGATCCAGCGTGGCCGGCGCTGCAACCGGGTCGCAGCAGGGCTCGTCGACCGCCTGGGGGAGGGTGCGCATCAAGTGCCAACCGTAGCACTCGGGATCCCCAGGGGCCCCGGGCACCGGCCGGGGCAGGTCCTCTCCGGCTCCTCTTGCAGGTGGCGCTACTCGGAGGCGACAGTACAGGGCGATACCGAGGTGGGGGTGCCGAGCCCCAGGCACGCGCCGCCCGCCCGGGGCCCGGACCTCGCCGGTCATCGCGGCCCACTCGGTGCGAATGGTCACACCAGCCAGAGGACCAGGAGCAGGGCCACCAGCCAGCCCCCGGGTGCTCCCCCATCCATGCCGGAGCTCTAGGTCCCTCCAGCGTCCTCGGCCGTGGTGGATCCCGGTCGTCGGCCGAAGAGGCCGAAGGCGGCCATCCGCATCTTTCGCTCCTCCATCTGGTCCCAGAGCTGGCCCCGCATCACCACCGTGCCCCGCTCCCGGTGACGCGCGGAGGGGCGCACCTCGACCACCTCGACCTCTCCCGTGAGCCGGTCGCCGGGACGCACCGGCGCCAGCCAGCGCACCTCCTGGATCCCCGGCGAGCCGAGGCTGGAGGAGCGCAGCAGCACCTCTTCGCAGTAGAGCCGCATCCAAACACCGGCCGTCTGCCAGCCGGACGCGATGAGCCCCTGGAAGGCTGTGGTCCGAGCCAGCTCGGGGTCCCGATGGAAGGGTTGGGGGTCGTACTTCAGCGCGAACTCCAGGATCTCGTCCTCGGTGACCAGCCAGCTGCCCAGCCGGAACCGCTGTCCGGGCCGGAAATCCTCGAAGTAGAGGTCGATCGGGCGCTCCAGGGGCCCGGGGGCGGCTTCCAGCGGCACGGCGCTCTCCTCTCTGAAAGGGGCCGGGAGCCCCGGCGCAGATCACCTGCCATGCTAACCTGCCATCGCCGGGCGCCTCATCTGGGGGGCCGCGGAGAACATCAGGAGACTCAGGCGCGCATGCCCCCCTTTGACCCCCTCCCGTCCCGGCTCAATCTCCCCGAACTCGAGGAGCAGGTCCTCTCGCGGTGGGAGGGGGAGCGGCTCTTCCAGCGAAGCCTGGAGCAGCGGCGGGAGGGGAAGCCCTTCGTCTTCTACGAGGGCCCCCCGACGGCCAACGGACTACCCGGGGTCCACCACATCCTCGCCCGCTCCTTCAAGGACTGCTTCCTGCGCTACCAGGAGATGCTCGGCCGCCGGGTCGAGCGTCGCGGGGGCTGGGACACCCACGGGCTGCCGGTGGAGTTGGAGGTGGAGCGCAGCCTCAAGATCCGGGCCAAGCCGGAGATCGAGGAGTTCGGGGTCGAGGAGTTCAACCGTCTGTGTCGCAACAGCGTCATGGAGTACATCGACGAGTGGGAGCGGCTCACCTCGCGGATAGGGTTCTGGCTGGATCTCGACCACGCCTACCGCACCTACGATCCGGGCTACATCGAGTCGGTGTGGTGGAGCCTGCGCCAGCTGTACGACCACGGCTGGCTGTACCGCGGCTTCCGGGTGGCCCCCTACTGCCCCCGCTGCCAGACCTCCCTCTCCAGCCATGAGCTCGGGCAGCCCGGCGCTTACCGGGACGATGTCCCCGACCCCGGGGTGACGGTGCGTTTCCGGCTCGTGGACGATCCCGGGACCAGCATCCTGGCCTGGACCACCACCCCCTGGACCCTTCCGGGGAACCTCGCCCTGGCGGTGGGGGAGGAGATCGCCTACGTCCGGGTCCGCCAGGGAGCAGAGCGGCTCATCCTGGCCCGTGAACGCCTCTCCATGCTGGAGGGGGACTACGAGGTGGAGGAGGAGTTCCCGGGAACCCGGCTCCTGGGTCTCCGATATCAGAGGCTTTTCCCCTATCTCCCCGAACAGGAGGCTGCCTGGCAGGTGGTGCCCGCGGACTTCGTCTCCACCGAGGAGGGGACCGGCGTGGTGCACACCGCCGGCGCCTACGGGGAGGACGACCTCCGGCTCTGCCAGGAGGAGGGGCTGGAGATCCGTCACACCGTGGGCCCGGATGGCCGCTTCCTGCCCTTCGTGACCGACTTCGCCGGGCAGTTCGTGAAGGATGCCGACCCAGCCATCGAGGAGAACCTGAGATCCCGTGGCCTGCTCTACCGCTCCGAGGGCATCCGTCACACCTACCCGTTCTGCTGGCGCTGTGAGACGCCCCTCCTGTACTACGCCCTGGACTCCTGGTTCATCCGCACCACGGCGGTCAAGGAGCGGCTGTTGGCTCACAACCGCGCCATCCACTGGGTGCCAGCGCACCTCCGCGACGGGCGCATGGGCAACTGGCTGGACTCGCTGCAGGACTGGAACCTCTCACGGGCTCGCTACTGGGGCACCCCGCTGCCCATCTGGATCTGCCCGGACTGTCAGGCCGAGCGCTGCATCGGGAGCTTTGCCGAGCTCTCCCTGCCTCCAGGCTTCGACCCTCACAAGCCCTACATCGACGAAGTCACCCTGCCCTGCCCCTGCGGTGGGGTGATGCGCCGGGTCCCGGAGGTCATCGACTGCTGGTACGACTCGGGGGCGATGCCATTCGCCCAGTGGCATTACCCATTCGAGAACCAGGTGCGGTTCGAGCACGAGCATCCGGCCGACTACATCTGCGAGGCGCTGGACCAGACCCGGGGTTGGTTCTACACCCTCCTCGCCGAGTCCACCATGCTCTTCGACGAGCCGGCCTACCGCCACGTGGTGGTGCCCAGTCTCGTGGTGGACGAGCGGGGACGGAAGATGTCCAAGTCGCGGGGCAACGTGATCGACCCTTGGAAGCTGCTCTCCGAGACCGGCTCGGACGCCCTCCGCTGGTGGTTTTACACCACGGTGAAGGTCGGCCAGGAGTACCGCATCTCGGCGCGCCGGGTGGTGGACGGGGGCGCCCGCTTCCTCAACCTCCTGTGGAACTCGCAGAGTTTTCTCGTGACCTACGCCAACCTCCGGGGCTGGGAGCCCGGGGAGGAGTCACCGGCCCCGGACCACCCTCTGGACCGATGGATCCTGGCCCGGCTGTCCCAGACCGTGGCCGAGGTCCGGGAGGCGATGAACCGCTATGACGCCCACAGCGCCTGCCGGGCCATCCAGCGACTGGTGGAGGACACCAGCACCTGGTATCTCAGGGGATCCCGAGTGCGGCTGCGCCCCGAAGCCCAGAATCCTGAGGCTGCCTTCTCCACCCTCCACCGGGTTCTGCTGGACTCCTGCCGGCTGCTGGCCCCGTTCACCCCGTTCACGGCGGACGCCGTCTACCGCGAGCTCTCCCCCGGTGGCGAGGGACGCTCGGTCCACCTTGAGGGATACCCGGACGCCGGCCCGGGGGACCCGCAGCTGCTGCGCGAGATGGAGGTGGTCCGCCGGCTCACCGAGGAGGCGCGGGCCAAGCGTGAGGCCGCGGGGGTCCCGATCCGCCAGCCGCTGCCCCGCGCCACCGTGATGGGGGCCGAGCTCCCTTCGGATCTGGCGGCGGTGCTGGCCGAGGAGATAAATGTGCGCGAGGTCAGCTGCGTCCCCGGCGAGGGGCCAGCTTCGATCGAGCTCGACTTCGAGCTCACGTCGGAGCTGAGACAGGAGGGCGCCCTTCGCTCCCTGATCCGGCAGGTGCAGAACCAGCGCAAGGCCGCTGGCCTCCGCCCCGGCCAGCCCGCCCGCCTCTTCCTGGCGGCCTCCGAGGCGCTGCTGGCAGCGGCCCGCGGGGGCGCAGGACAGCTCGACCGCCAGTGCTTCCTGAGTCAGATCGAGCTTGGGCCGACCGGGTCCCAGGTGCCCTCCAGCTATCGCCACCGCTCCGAGGCGCGGGTGGAGGGAGAGGTGGTGGTGGTCGGTCTGGACCCCTCAGATGCCCATCCCCCTATGCAGGGCGCGCCCTGACGGCCGATAATTCCCCCGCCCCCACGGGCCGTCCCTGCTCCGCAGTGGCGGCGCGGGGACCAGCGACCAAATTCGAGGTTAGCAAGCATGGCTGAAATTACCAGCGCCACCCGCGAGCGCGATCTTGCCGAGATCCGGACCCAGGTGGAGAGCGAGCGCGACCGGCTGGCCCATGAGCTGGCCCGCCTCCGCGGGGAGAACCCGGGCGGGATCGGCAAGCAGGCGCCCTTCCACGAGCACCCCACCGAGCACGCCGGCGAGATGGAGGAGCACGAGCGGCTCCTGGCAATCCGGGAGAACTTGGAGCAGATGTTCGCTCAGTGCGAGGAGGCGCTGGGACGGCTGGACCGGGGGGAATACGGCATCTGCCGGAGCTGCGGCAAGGAGATCGACATCGAGCGGTTGAAGGCGCTTCCCTATGCGACCCGCTGCATTCCCTGCAAGGAGGCCCGGCGCGACTGAGGTGTCCCGGGCCAGGACCGGGCTCGGCAGCTGGCCGGTAGCAGCCCTGGCCGCGGCGGCCGTCACGTTCGGCCTGGACCGGATCACCAAGTTCTGGGTGACCCGCTCCCTGGTCCCCGGGCAGGAGCTCTTCCCCAGCTGGCCGGTGCACATCCAGTACGTGGAGAACTCCGGGGCGGCGTTCAGCATCCTGCCCAACTACGACTGGCTGTTCCTCCTGGTGGCGGCGGCAGTGATCGGAGCCGCCGTCTGGTACCGCCATCGGCTGGCGGCGGAGGGCTGGTGGGTGCAGGCGGCGGTGGGGATGGTGGTCGGCGGGGCCCTCGCGAATGCCATCGACCGGCTCACCCAGGGGTACGTCGTGGACTTCATCCAGCTTCCCCACTGGCCGGTGTTCAACGTCGCCGACAGTGGCATCACCGTGGGCATGGTCCTGCTGGTGGTTCGCCTCCTGCTTCAGGCCCGTGCCGACGCCTGACCCGCCCGTTCACCAGCTCCGAGTGGGGCCCGCGGACGGCGGGAGCCGGCTGGACGCCTTCCTGGCCTCCAGGCTGGGCGTCTCGCGCCAGGCGGCCCAGCGACGGCTGAGGCTGGGCCTGGTGCGGGTGGAGGCGGGGCGGGCGCTCCGCGCCTCCCTCCTGCTTCGCGAGGGAGAGACCGTGGAGGTGGAGGAGGAGCCGGTGCCCACCCCGGGGGCGGCGAGTCCGGAGCCGAAGGTCGTCTACGACGACGGAGAGCTGGTGGTGGTGGACAAGCCCGCGGGGCTGGCGGTGCACCCGGCGCCCGGGCTCTCCGCCGCCACCCTAACCGACTGGTTGCGGACCCAGCGGGGTCCCTGGTCCGTGGCCGGCGGGCCCGAGCGCCCGGGAATCGTCCACCGCCTGGACCGGGGAACCAGCGGCCTCCTGGCCCTGGCTCGCACGGACACCGCCCATCTCGAGCTCTCCCAACAGCTGCGCCTACGCACCATGGGTCGTGAGTACTGGGCACTGGCCGAGGGAGCCATGGCCGAGGGACGAGGCCGGATCGAGGCTCCGGTGGGGCGGGAGCGGGCGCGGCCGGGCAGGATGAGCGTGACTGCGGCCGGGCGGGAGGCGGTGACGGAGTTCTGGGTCCTGGAGCGGCTCCCGGCCCACGTCGTCCTCCGGCTCCGCCTGCTCTCCGGCCGCACCCACCAGATCCGCGTCCACCTGGCCCACATCCGCCACCCGGTGGTGGGCGACCCCCTCTACGGAGGCCGCGTCCAGGCGGCGCCCCGCCCCGCCCTCCACGCCGCCATGCTCCACCTGCGGCATCCCGTGACCGGCCTGGAGATGACCTTCGTGAGCCCACTGCCCGGCGACCTCAGCTCGCTGCGGCTGAGTCTGGGGGGCTCGAAGGAGCCGGTCTGGCCCTGGCCGTCCGTGGCCGGAGTCTGAGGCGTGGCCCGGGGTCGGCTGGTGGTGCTGTCGGGTCCCAGCGGGGTGGGCAAGGACACCGTGATCCAGGCGGTGCGCCGCCGGCTGCCCGACCTCCAGCGCCCGGTGGCCTACACCACCCGGGCGCCCCGGCCCGGGGAGACGGACGGCCTGGAGTATTCCTTCGTGACCCCGGAGGAATTCGCGCGCCTCCGGGAGGAGGGGGAGTTCTTGGAGACCGCCACCGTGCACGGCAACCTGTACGGGACCTCCAGGCGGCGGGTGGAGGAGCTGCGCGAGAGCGGCCGCGACGTCCTGGTCAAGATCGACGTCCAGGGTGCGGCCCAGCTGCTCGCCGACCAGCCCGATGCCACCTTCATCTTCCTGGCTCCGCCCAGTCGCGAGGTGCTGCTGGCGCGGCTCCGCGAGCGGGCCACGGAGAGCCCCACTGAGCTGGCTCGTCGGACGGAGGACGCCGACCGAGAGCTGGCCGAGGCGGGCTGGTACCACCACCTGGTGGTCAACGACGAGGTGGAGAGAGCAGCCGGGGAGGTCGTCCGGCTGTTGACCAGGGATCGGTGATGAGGGCTTTGGCTGCCACAATGGCCGGGTGATGGAGGGGAGTGGGCTGGCCCGAAGGAGGGTCCTCGTGCACGTCTGCGGCGGGATCGCCGCCGTCAAGGTGCCCTCCCTGATCACCGCCCTGCGCCAGGAGGGAGCGGAGGTGCGGGTGGCGATGACCGCGGCGGCGACCAGCTTCATCTCACCCCTGACTCTCCAGGCCCTCTCCGGGCACCCCGTCGCCCACCCCGGGCGAGGTGGCGCCGGGGGAGAGTCCGGCATGCCCCACATCGACCTCGCCCAGTGGGCCGAGGCCCACCTGGTCGTCCCGGCCACCGCCTCCACCATCGCCCGGCTGGCCTCCGGGCTGGCCGACGACATCGTGAGCGCCACCTTGCTGGCGAGCCCGGCTCCCCTGCTGCTGGCCCCCGCCATGGAGACCGGCATGTGGGAGAGCCAGGCCACCCGTGCCAACCTCCAGACCCTGAGGGCCCGCGGAGCCCACTTGGTGGGGCCGGCCTCAGGTCGGCTGGCGTCGGGCCATTTGGGGATGGGACGGATGGCCGAGCCGGGGGAGATCCTGGAGGCCGCCCGCATTCTGCTGGAACCGGTCCGAGAGCTCCAGGGGGTGGTGGTGCTGGTCACCGCGGGGGGTACCCGTGAGCCCATCGACCCGGTGCGCTACCTGGGCAACCGCAGCAGCGGCAGGATGGGCGCTGAGCTGGCCCGGGCCGCGCTCCGGCGCGGTGCCGAGGTGCACCTGGTGACCGCCGCCGAATCCCCGGAGCAGCTTCCGGGCGGCGAGCTGGTGCGGGTGGGGACGGCGAGTCAAATGCTGGAGGCCTGCCTGGAGCGGCTCCCGCGCACCCGGCTCCTGGTGATGGCCGCGGCGGTCGCGGACTACCGGCTGGCGCAGCCCTTTGAACAGAAGCTCCATCGCAGCGAGCACGAGGCCCTGGACCTCCACCTGGAGCCCAACCCCGACCTCCTTCAGGAGCTGGCCGCGAGGCGACCGGAGGGGCTGCTGGTGGTGGGCTTCGCCGCCGAGACCGAGGATGTCCGCGGCCGAGGGCGGGACAAGCTGCGAAGGAAAGGGTGCGACCTGCTGGTGGCCAACCCCGTGGCCGGACCCCGTTCCGCGATAGGCGGTGACTGGGCCGAGGCGGTGGTCCTCTATCCGGACGGCCGCGAGGTCGAGCTGCCCTGGTCCCCCAAGTCCCTGGTCGCGGGGCGGATCCTGGACCTGGCGGCGGAGCTGCTGAGTTCCCCCGGGGACGGCTCGGAGGCGGGTTGAGCGGGGGCGGGCCCATCGCCAAGGTGGTGCCCGACCTGGGGCCAGCGGCGCCGGCTGGCGTCTACGACTACCTGGTGCCCCCAGAGCTCCAGGATGAGCTGATCCTGGGGCAGCGGGTGGTGGTCCCGTTCGGGCGGCGGCGGGTGTTCGGCATGGTGGTGGCGCTCGTTCAGGAGTCGAAGCTGGAGCAGCTCCGCCCGGTGGAGCGAATCCGGGATCCCGAGCCCCTGCTGCTCCCGGCTCAGATCAGCCTGGCCCACTGGATCAGCGGCCACTACCTCACCCCTCTCCCCGAGGTGATAAGGGCCATGGTGCCCCCGGCCATGCGGGGAGGCAGGGCGGACGCCCGTCCGGTCCGCCGCCGGAGCCGGCCGGAGTCCCAGGAGGCCGAGGTGGCGCCGGGGGCGCCCGAGCTCAACCTCAGCCCCGAACAGATGGCGGCCTTCCTACCCATAGAGGAGGCGGTCCGCTGGTCCCGGTTCCAGGAGTTCCTCCTCTTCGGGGTCACCGGTTCCGGCAAGACCGAGCTCTACCTGGCCGCCATCCGCGCCGCCCAGGAGCGGGGCCGGGGGGCGATCGTCTTAATCCCCGAGATCTCCCTCACCCCCCAGACCGTGGCCCGCTTCGCCCGCCACCACGGAAGCCGAGTCGCGGTGCTTCACTCGGGGCTGACCCCGGGCCAGCGGGGATCGGAGTGGCGCCGGGTCCGGTCGGGGCAGGTCCAGGTGGTGGTGGGGTCGCGCAGCGCCGTCTTCGCCCCCATGCCCAACTGTGGGGTGATCATCGTGGACGAGGAGGACTCCACCTCCTACAAGCAGTACGACCGGGTGCCGCGCTATCACGCGGTCGAGGTGGCTCGCCGGCTGGGTCGGATCCTCTCGGTCCCAGTGGTCATGGGGAGCGCGACCCCTCGGCTGGAGACCTACCACGTGGCCCAGACCAGGGAGAGCCCCAGGCTCCTCCGCCTGTCCCAGCGCTACAACCAGCGTCCCCTGCCCCCGGTGCGGGTGGTTGATCTGCGGGACGAGCTGGCCTGGGGAAACCGCTCACCCCTCTCCCGCGACCTGGCCGCGGCGGTGGACGGAGCCCTCTCCGACGGCGGCCAGGTGATCCTCTTTCTCAACCGCCGCGGCACCTCCAGCGTGGTCCTCTGCCGCAGCTGCGGAGAGGCCCTGGGGTGCCCGGAATGCTCGGTATCCCTCACGCTGCACCTCCCGGGCCGGCTCTGCCGGTGCCACTACTGCGGCCACTACGAGGAGCTGCCCGACACCTGCCCCAGCTGCGGCAGCACACTCCTCCGGGCCCTGGGAGCCGGCACCGAACGGGTGGAGGCGGAGGCCGCCCAGCGCTGGCCGCGGGCGCGCATCCTGCGCATGGACCGGGACACCGTCGGGCACCGGGACGCCCACCGGGAGATCTATGAGGCCTTCGCCCAGCGGCGGGCGGACATCCTGATCGGCACCCAGATGGTTGCCAAAGGGTGGGACCTGCCCGGGGTCCGGCTGGTGGGGATTGTGAACGCCGACATCGCCCTCCACTTCCCGGACTTCCGCGCCTCCGAGCGCACCTTTTCCCTCCTGACCCAGGTGGCCGGTCGGGCTGGCCGCGGTGACGAGCCGGCGGAGGTGATCCTCCAGACCTACAGTCCCGAGCACCCGGCGGTGCTGCGGGCCGTGGAGCATGACTACGAGGGGTTCGCTCGCGCGGAGGTGGAGGTGAGGCGGCAGCTCGGCTACCCCCCCTTCACCCGGCTGCTGGTGGTCACCCGCAGCGACCCCCGCGAGGAGCTGGCCCGGCAGGACTGCGAGCGCGAGGGGGCCCGCCTCCGGGGGGCCCTGCGGGACACCGGCATCGAGGTCCTGGGGCCAAGCCCCGCATTCATCCCCCGGTTGCGCTCCCTCCACCGCTGGCAGCTGACCCTGAAGGGCAGCCGGATGGAGCAGGTGGCCGAGCTTCTGCCCTCCGGCAAGGGGTGGTCCCTGGACGTCGACCCGGCTTAGCGCGCTCGGCTCGCTGCCGATAATGGCGGGGCGGATCAAGGAAGGGAGGTCGGTGCTTGCTGGTTGTCTACGCTGGGTCGGGCGACTTCGCTCTGGGGCCGCTGAGGTCCCTGGCCGCCTCCCGCCACCCGGTACTCGCTGTGATCACGGCGCCGGACCGGACCGGGGACCGCGGCCGGCCCGCGCCGCGGCCGGTGCGCGATCTGGCGGTCGAGCTGGGGCTGCCCGTCCTTCAGCCCAGGAGGCTGGGCGCCGGGGACCTGGCTGACCCCCTGCGCTCCGGAGCCGAGCTGCTGGTCGTCGTCGCCTACGGGCAGCTGGTGCGTCGCTCGGTCCTGGAGGCGTTTCCCAGAGGCGCCGTCGGTGTACACCCCTCTCTGCTCCCCAGGCACCGTGGCGCGTCACCCATCGCGGCGGCCCTCCTCGCCGGGGACCCGGTGACGGGCGTCACCATCTACCAGATGGACGAGCGGCTGGACTCGGGTCCGATCCTGGCCACGGGGTCGCTGCCGATCGACTCGGAGGCGACCACCCCCCTACTTCAGGCGGCCCTCGAAGTGGTCGCCGCCCGCCTGCTGCCGGCGACGCTGGAGCTCATGGAGGAGGGGAGGATCGTTCCCCAGCCACAGGCGGAGGAGCAGGCGACGTACGCGCCGCGCCTCTCGCGGGCCGACAGCCGGGTGAGCTGGAGGCAGCCGGCCGAGGAGATCGAGCGGCGGCTCAGGGCGCTACAGCCGTGGCCGGGGGTGACCGCGCAGCTAGGGGGTACGGAGGTGAAGCTGCTGGCCGGCAGCGCCCGGCTCGACCCGGCACTCGCCAGCCCCCCTGAGTCCGTGGTCGTACCGACCTCCTCCGGCGGATTCCAGATCGACCTGGTCCAGCCTCCGGGCGGCCGCGCCATGACCGCAGCCGCCTTCCTGCGGGGTCGGCGGGCCAAGGCCGGGCAACGCCCTTGACCGGGGCCGCCAGCTCGCCCATTCTTGCCCGCAACAAGCGGGCCTGGCACGAGTACCGGGTGCTGGAGCAGCTGGAGGCGGGGCTGGAGCTGCAGGGGACCGAGGTCCGTTCGCTCCGCGCCGGAGGAGCCCAGATCACCGAGGCGTATGTCCGGATCGAGCGCGGTGAGGCCTTCCTGCTGGGGGCCCACATCCGGCCCCACCTCTATGGGAACCGGCAGAACCATGAGCCGCTCCGCGCCCGGCGCCTCCTGCTCCACCGCCGGGAGATCGACCACCTCCTGGGCCTGGCCAAGCAGCCCGGGATCACCCTGGTGCCACTGGACCTGCACCTGCGCCGCAACCGGGTCAAGGTGGAGCTCGGGGTGTGCCGGGGCAAGCAGGAGCATGACAAGCGGGCGGCGCTGGCGGAGCGCGACGCCAAGCGCGAGATGCAACGAGCCCTGGCCCGTAATTGGAAGGCTGCCGGTTGACAGCTCCCCGGCAGGGGGTATAGTTCAGTCCTGGTTCCCCTGGGGGCGTGTGGCTTCGACGGGGACGTGGATTGCGAGATGGCGTGTCGAGCCCCGGGCTCGTAAAACCGGGAAAGGCATTAACTGCCAACCACTCGAGCCAACCGGCTCTGGCCTA
>JAJYET010000030.1 GCA_021785655.1 bacterium
GCGCGGCATGCTCGGCAACCGGCACCTGGCCCGGTCTCTGTCCGACGCCGGCTTCGGCGAGTTCCGACGCCAGTTGGCCTACAAGTGCCAGTGGTACGGCTCCGAGCTGGTGGTGGTCGACCGGTGGTTTCCCAGCTCCAAGACCTGCTCGGGTTGCGGTGCGGTCAAAGAGGAGCTGGCGCTCTCGGAGCGCACCTACCGGTGCGAGAGCTGCGGGCTGGAGCTGGACCGCGACCTCAACGCGGCGATCAACCTGGCTGGGTGGGCTCACCCGGCCGTCACCGCCAGTGCGGCGGAGACGCTAACTGCCTGTGGAGCCGACCGTAAGCCCGGGCCTCGCCCGGCAGGTGGCCGTGAAGCAGGAACCGGGACCGCCCCGGAGCCCACCGCCTCGACCGGTGGTCCCAGCACACGGACAGACGCGTGTAGCGTCCTGTCCCTTGCCTAGGAACGGATCAGATCCCGACCAGTTTCGGGAGATGGTGCCAGTCGCTCGCGAAGGGCCGTGGCGCGCCGGCGCTGTTGCCCCGCCGGCCACGGCCTGGGCCCCTCGGCCGGTGCCGATCTGGGACCGTTCCTCGTCATGGGCCATCTCCCAGACCCAGTTCCGTCTGCTCCCGGTCGCCTCAGCAAGGACCCCGAGCGAGGTCACCCACCCCGGAGGGACCGGCTCGCCTCGGGGCGGCCGGCGATCCCCTCTGCGGCCCCTTGGCGCCGACTGCCGCCCTTGATCAGCTGGGTGGATCGCTCGGCCCCGACGACCTGGGCGGCATGGCAAGAGTCCAGCCCGTGGGTATGGGGCAGGGCCTGGGTGCCCCGAGGGGGAAGATCGGTCGTGCGCTGGGAGCCAGGGGTGCCGGTGGGGGCCAGTGCCGCGCTGCCTCTTTGCCACTGGCGCCGGCTCCACGACGGCCGCGATCAGCGGCCGAGGTGAGGCCATTCCCGAGGCCGCAGCCGGACCACGAGGAAGTGGAACCCGCCTCCTCTCAGGCTCTGGTGTATGGTTTGTGTATGCCACGCACCAACATCGACGTGGATCAGGACGCCTGCCTCACCGTGATGCGGCGGTACCAGATTCGGACCAAGAAGGAGGCGGTCAACTTCGCTCTTCGTACCCTGGCGGCGGAGATGCTGGACGTCGACGAGGCCCGCCGGATGCGAGGTTCCGGGTGGGAGGGTGACCTCGACCAGATGCGCCTCGGGCGAGGCGAGTGATCCTCATCGACACCTCGGCCTGGGTGGAATTCCTGCGCGACACCGGGAGCCCGACGTGCCAACGTGTCGACCAGCTGCTGGCCGGGGAGGTCGCCACCTGCCACCCGGTGCGGATGGAGGTGCTCGCCGGGGCCCGGGACCTCCGGCACCTGCAGCAGCTGCGGGGGCTGCTCGGACGGGCGACGATCGTCCCCACTCTGCCGTCGGACTTCGAGGACGCGGCCGCGCTGTACCGGCTCTGCCGCCAGCGGGGCAAGACGGTCCGCCGGCTCGTCGACTGCCTCATCGCCGCCCACGCCATCCGGGCCCAGATCCCGCTCCTGCACGCCGACTCGGACTTCGACGTCCTGGCACACTGCTCCGAGCTCCAGGTCACCAGCGGCTGACGGAGGCCACCGGGACGCCGGACCGCGGCGCCCCGAGAGGAGGCCCCCGAGGTCGGATTGATTGAGGCGACGTCCCAACCGGGCTAGCGCCGGGCACCGAGCTGCCCGGCCCCGTGGGATGACCGGCCCCGGGCCGAGAGCGCAACCGGCCTCGCCACCTCCTACGCCCTGGGGGAACATCTTCGGGCTGCGCCACTCCCTCCACCGGAGCGGGGGCCACGCCAACGGCGTCCTACCTGACCTTCGTCGGCCTCATCGCCCTGGGGGCGGCGGTCGTCCTGATCCCCGGTGCCACCTGGGGCTGACCACTGCCGGGATCCAGGTTCTGGCCGGGGTGCTGCTGCCCTCGGCGATGGGCTTCCTGCACTGCTCTGCAACGACGCCAAGGTGCTGGGGCCGTGGTCAACACCTCCCGGCAGGACCTGGTCGCCAGCATCATCGTGGGGGTCGTGGTGCCGCTGTCCCTGATCCTCCCGGTGACCACGGTCTTCCCCAAGATGCTCCTCGGGCCCTTCATTCTGGGCACGACCATCCTGGGCGCCCCAGTCCTGGGGGCGCTGGGCGCGGACTCCCGGCGACGGGGGAGGGGTGCCGAACGGCAGCGCCAGGCGAAGTGCGATCGCCAGCTGTGGCGGATGCCACCCCTCCCAACTCTCGGCCACCCAGGATGGTCTCTGGGCCAGAAGGTGGTGATGTGCGGGCTGCGCGGCGACCTGGTGCCGGCGGTCTTAGTGGTGGGGCTCAAGATCGGGCAGCTGGCGCCCGGCCACTGAGGAGCGCCCGGGCGAGGACTTCTTCGAATTCACCCTCCGGCCCGGCCTGGCCACGCTCTCCGACTCGCTCGGGCGCCCGCCGGCCGGCAGGCCCGGGGACGGATGGCAGGGGCCGGAGAGGGGAGGCGCCAGCTCACCTGATGACCAGCGCCATGTCGAAGTAGGTCGCGTAGGCCGCCTGGAACACCGACATCGGCACCCACTGGTCGGCGCCCGGGTACTGGGCCCCGAATTCGGTATTGTCCCAGGGGTTGTCGATCAGAACCGAGTTCACCCCAACCCCGAGGACCAGAACCGAGTGTTCGTGGGAGCCGGCCCAGGGCCAGGAGTCCCGGCCATTGCCCAGGATCACCGCCGAATAGGGCTGGAAGTCGAAGGTCACCCAGGCCTGCACCGGATGCCCCTCCTCCACGTAGGCGTAGACCTGCTGCGGGCTGATGTTCTCGCCGGCCGCCACGATCGTGGCTCCGAAGTGCACCGCAGCCTTGGCCACCGCCCCGAAGTAGGCCCCAGGCTCATACGAGCTGGACTGCAGGCCGTTGGGGGGCCCGATGAAATTCTGCATGGGGTCCCCGCTGGTGTAGGCGGGGCCAATGCCGGGCACGCTCTGATCCACCCCTTCCGCTCCCAGAATGTCCGCCTGGCTCTGGACGTTGTTGCCCTGGAGCATGATGCCCTGGTGCGCCAGCTGCATCTCCAGCACCGCCTCCTCGCAGTCCTCCCGGTAGTACTGGGGGGAGTAGGGGACGCTGGGGACCACGATGCTGCCGCTCACCTGCAGGGTGTCGCTAGCCTGAGCCACCTGCTGGGCGGCTCCCAGATCGATGCTGCTGAGTTCAACTGAGAAGGTGTAGGCGCCGGCGGCCCAGCCGGTGGTCGGAACCACCAGGTTGCTGGCCTTGGTCCACCCCCCGGACACCATCTCCGGGGCCGAGGTCGAGCCCAGAGCCAGGGTCACCGCGCGGTTGTCCGGCGGCCCCAGCATCCGGTCCGGCCCCGCCCCAGGCCGGGTCAGCCCGGCCACGACCGCCTGGCCTGCTGTCTCTGAAGCCGCGGAGGAGACTTCGCCGGACTCCTGAAGGCGGTCGCGGGCACATGGCGACCCCGTCTCGGGCGTGGTGACGGCGCATCCGCCCGGCCGACCCCCGCCGGGCTGCCGCCGCCGTACCCCCGGTGCAGGGACCCCTAGCCGACTCCGCAGGACCGGCGGACCCGCAGCTCCAGGGGAAAGGTGAGATGTTTGGGCTGGTGGGCGCCGTCCGCCCCGATGCGATCGAAGAGCAGGTCGACGGCCGCGGCGGCCATCTCGGGCAGAGGGTGGGCGATCGCGGCCAGTGGGGGGTCCATCAGGCGGGCCCATGGGGGGTCGTCGAACCCGATGAGGGCGACCTGGCCCGGGAGCTCCGCCCCCACGCTCCGGAGCACTTCCAGGGCGCCGATGGTCATCTGGTTGTTGGCCACCAGCAGCCCGTCGATTCCCGGGTCGGCAGCCCACAGCGCCTTCATGGCCAGCTGGGCTCCCTCGGTGGTGAAGCCGCCCTCCGCGGCGCTGGGTGCCAGCCCGGCGGAGAGCATCGCCTCCCGGTAGCCGGCCAGCCGGTCGGAGCCGGTGTCCACCTCGCTGCGGCCCCCGATGAAGGCGATCCGCCGGCGACCGCGTCCGATCAGCAGCTCGGTGGCACGCCTGGCGGCCTGCCGGTTCTCGGCCACCACCGAGTCGGCCCGCGGGTCGCCCACCCGGCGGTCCACGGCCACGATGGGAATGCCGATGTCGAGCAGGCGGCCGATCTGGGGATCGCCGGGGTCGGACGGCGACAGGATAACCCCGCTGACGCGCTCGCCCGCCATCACCGTGAGATAGGCCGACTGCTTGGTCGCGTCCTCGCTGGTGTTGCACAGCAGGACCCGGGCGCCCCGCTGATAGACGTGGTACTCCACCTCCTGAACCATCGTGGCGAAGTAGGGATTCTCGATGTCCGAGACCACCATCCCCACCAGGTCGGTGCGGCCCCGGCGCAGGTGCCGGGCGAGGTGGCTGGGCTGGTAGTCGAAGCGACGGACCACGTCCATCACGCGTGCCTTGGTCTCGCTGCTGACCGGTACCGACCCTCGCAGCACCCGCGACACCGTGGCCGGGGACACGCCCGCGAGCTTGGCCACGTCGCGGATCTTGAGCTCAGGGCGGGCACTCATGAAACAGGGTTCAGAGTAGGCAATCCGCAGCCGCAGGTCAAGCATGGGCGCACACTCGCACGCGAGACCTGCGACAGCTGGCTCTTGACACCCGTTGCAGAGCGTGCTACCTTCCCCATCTGTCCGAAACGCGTTTCAGAGGGAGTGGGATGAGCTTGTCGGGGGTGTCGGCCTACAGCCGGGAGACCGGCTGGGTGCGCCGCCTGGAAGGCGTGGTCGTGGCCACCCTCACACCCTTCGACGGCGAGGACCGCCTGGACGTGGCGGGGGTGGGGCCGTACGTGGACTTCCTCTGTGCCGGGGGGGTGAGTGCGCTGATGGTGGGAGGCACCACCAGCGAGTTCGTCGCCCTCGCGGCGGACGAGCGCGAGGCGCTGATCCGGACGGCCGTCAGCGCTGCCGGGGGCAGGGTCCCGGTCATTGCCCACGTAGGGCACGTGGACCTGCGCCAGGCGCTGCGCCTGGGCGAGGCCGCGGCCCGCGCCGGGGCCGACGCCATCACCTCGGTGGTCCCCTACTACCACGCCCACACCCAGGGCGCGATCGTCGAGCACCTGCGCACCCAGGCCCGCGCGCTGCCCCAGCTGCCCTTCCTCGCCTACGACTACCCCGCGGCCGCCGGGAACCGGCTGGAGGCGGGGTCGTTCGCCGAGCTGCTGGAGGAGCCCAACGTCGCTGGCGTCAAACTCTCGGTGGCGACCCTGGAGGAGGTGGAGCCCTTCATGCGGTTCGCGCCGCAGGTCCTGGTCATGAGCGGCAACGACAGCATCTGGAGGCAGTTCGTCGCCCTGGGCGGCCGCGCGGTGGTCTCCGGGAACGCCGCGGTGGTTCCGGAGCTGGCCTCCCGGCTGCTGCGAGCCTGGATGGACGGCGAGGTCTCGGAGGCGCGGCGGCTCACCCCGCTGCTGGAGGAGGTCGTCACCCTTAGTCGGGCGGGGGCACCGGGGCCCCTGAAGGAGCTGCTGCGCACCCGCGGCCTCGACCTCGGGCCCTCTCGGGTGCGCAGCCTGTCGGCGCGCGAGGCCGCGGACCGGCCGGGCCCCAGCGAGGCGCTGCGCCGGGCCGTGGACTGGGAGTGGAGCCCTGCCCCGGCGGGCACCGCCTAGGGTCGAAGGGGGGATTGCGGATGGCGAAGGTCGCGATCTTGACCATGTCGGACGGCCGGGACTTCGCATACCGGGACGTCGTCGACTACTGCCGGGACCACGAGACAGGGCTGGCGGTGGAGCTGGAGCGCCAGGGGCACACGGTGCTGCGAGCCGGTCGGATCGTGGGCGACAACCGGGAGGCTGTGGCCGGTGCCCGCGCGCTGGCCGCCCAGAGGCCCGACCTGACCATCTTCCACTACCCGGTGTGGGCCTTCCCCCACTTCTCCCTGCTGGCCGCCGGGGCCACCGACAGCCCGCTCCTCCTCTTCTCCAACATGCACCCCCGCTATCCCGGGATGGTGGGGCTGCTGGCCGCGGGCGGGGGCCTCGACCAGATCGGGCGCCGCCACGGGCGGCTCTGCGGCGATCTGGCGGACCCGGGTATCGCCGAGCAGCTGGACGTCCACGTCCGGGCGGCGGCGGCGGTCCGGGCCCTCTCGGGCTCGACCTTCGGGCGCATCGGGGGGCGTCCCATGGGGATGTACACCGCCGCCAGTTCCTCCTCGGACTGGATCCGGCTCTTCGGGGTGGACGTGGAGGAGATCGACCAGTGGGAGGTGGTGCGGCGTGCCGACACGGTCCCCCCCGGGCGGGCCCGGGCGGGGCGTGAGTGGATAGAGCGGCTCGCGGCCCGGGTGGAGTACGACGGCCGGAGCCTGACCCCCGAGATTCTGGAGCGCCAGGTCCGCATGTACCACGCGATCCAGGAGCTGGTCGCCGAGTGGCACCTGGACTTCTGCGGGATCAAGGGCCAGCCCGAGCTCACCAACCACTTCGCCACCACCGACGTGGCCGAGGCCTTCCTCAACGACCCCTACGACTGGGAGGGACCCAAGGAGCCCTTCGTTTGCGCCACCGAGTCGGACATGGACGGGGCGCTCACCATGCAGATCCTCCGGCTGCTCACCGGCCAGCCGGCCCTGTTCGCGGATGTCCGCCACTTCCACGCCGACCGGGGACTGTGGGACCTGTGCAACTCGGGGCAGCACCCCACCTGGTACGCGGCCCGGAGCGACGACCCGGCGGTCAACCTGGCCCGGGTCGCCTTCCTCCCCGAGTCGTTCTACTTCCCCGCGGGCGGCGCCTCGGTACGCCACATCGCCGCCCCCGGGGAGATGACGTTCGCCCGGCTCAGCCGCTTGGACCAGCGGTACCGGCTCCAGGTCACCCGGGGCCGGCTGGTGTCCCCGGAGGACGGCGAGGAGCTGGCGGCGCAGTCGAACCCGGAGTGGCCGCACGCCTTCGCCCAGCTGGACGCGCCCGCGGGGCGATTCCTGCAGCAGTTCGGGGCCAACCACATCCACGCGGTCCCCGGGGACCACACCGCCGAGCTGGGGGTGGTGGCGTCCCTCCTCGGGATCCCCCTGCAGAGGCTGGACGCGGAGGGGGCGGGAAGCGCATGAGCGTGGTCGGGGTGGACATCGGGACCTCCAGCACCAAGGGGGTGCTGGTCGATGGCGAGGGCCGGATCATCGCCTCGGCGGCGGTGCCCAACCGGACCACCCGGCCGCTTCCCGGCTGGGTCGAGCACGACGCCGAGGCGGTCTGGTGGCGCGGGTTCCTCGCCGTGGTGCGGCAGCTGCGGGACGCCCCCGGGGGCGGCCGGGAGGAGGTCGGCGCGATCTGTGTCAGCGGGATCGGCCCCTGCCTGCTGGCCGCGGACGCGCAGGCGGCCCCGCTTCGGAACGCCATCCTCTACGGTGTCGACACCCGGGCTGGGGCCGAGATCGAGGAGCTGAACCGGGAGCTGGGTGCCGACCGCATCCTGGAGCGCTGCGGGTCGCCGCTGACCTCGCAGGCGGTGGGCCCCAAGCTCCTCTGGCTGCGCCGCCACGAGCCGGAGGTGTGGGCGCGCACCCGGCGGCTGCTGATGGCCAGCTCCCTGGTGGTGCACCGGCTCACCGGGGAGTACGTGCTGGACCACCACTCCGCGAGCCAGTGCACCCCCATGTACGACCTGGGCAGCAGCGCCTGGATCGGGGACTGGAGCGAGGTAGTCGCGCCCGGCCTGCCCCTGCCGCGGCTGGCCTGGCCGGGTGAGGTGGTGGGCCGGGTGGGGGCGGAGGCCGCCTCAGAGTCCGGGCTGCCCCCCGGGGCCGCGGTGCTGGCCGGGACCATCGACGCCTGGGCGGAGGCCCTCAGCGTGGGGGTGACCGCTCCCGGGGACTGCATGGTGATGTACGGGACCTCGATGTTCATGGTCAACGTGGCGCCTTCGGCCCGGCCCCACCCCAAGCTCTGGCTCACCAACGGGATCGTGCCCGGGGAGCTGACGCTGGCGGCGGGGATGGCCACCTTCGGGGCCCTCACCGAGTGGTTCTCGCAGCTGGTGGGAGCGCCCCTGGAGGTCCTCAGCGGGGAGGCGGCGGAGATACCTCCGGGTGGCGACGGCCTGGTCGCCCTGCCGTACTTCGCTGGGGAGCGAACCCCCATCTTCGATGCCGACGCCCGGGGGCTGCTGTGCGGCCTGACCCTGCGCCACGGCCGGGCCCACCTTTTCCGGGCCCTCCTGGAGGCGGGCGCCTTCGGCGTGCGCCACAACCTGGACGCGATGGGGGCCGCCGGGGCGGACCCGGCCCGCCTGGTGGCGGTGGGAGGCGCGGCCCAGGGGCCCCTGTGGAGGCAGGTGGTGAGCGACGTCACCGGGCGCCGCCAGGAGATCCCCGAGGTGCTGATCGGCGCGGCCTACGGCGATGCGCTGCTGGCGGCCCGCGCGAGCGGCGCGGCCGGCCCCGGCACGCTCTGGAGCCGGATCGAGGGGGAGGTGGTCCCGTCGCCGGACCCCGGGGTCCGCGCCACCTACAACGATCTCTACCGCCTCTACCTGGAGCTCTACCCGGCCACCGAGGGAGCGGCGCACCGCCTGGCCGCCCTGGGAGGGGGAGCCGGGGTGACGGGGGCGGAGGGGTGAGCCGCCGTGGGCGCCGAGGTCGCGTCGCCTCGGGCGGTGTCCTGAAGTGTGGAACGTGCCCGTCGCGGAAGCGATGGGGGCTGGAGGTCCCGACCGTGAGATGGAGGCGAGGAGATGTGGAGAGGTCATAGACGATCGATAGGTCTGGGGGCCCTGGCCCTGGTCACCCTGGTGGTGGCCGGGTGCGGGGCGACGAAGCCCGCGCCCAGCAAGACCTCCGCCAACATGCCCAACGTGACATTGAAGTGGTCGTGCCCGTGCCTGTCGGCACCGCCGCAGGCGCCGCAGACCGAGGCGCTGTACCGGACCGCAAGCCAGGTCTTCCAGATGACCGGCGGGCACGTCAACATCGAGATCTTCCCCAACAGCAGCCTCCTGCCCCAGGCAACCGAGTTCCAGGGGGTGCAGAACAACGTCGCCCAGATGTCCGACAGCGATCCCACCCAGTACCAGGCCACGGTGCCGGCCGGGATGATCTTCGACATCCCCTTCCTGTACTCCAACTGGACCCAGGTGGAGAAGGTCTTCAACAGCAAGTACGGACAGCAGCTGGTGAACCTGGTGGCCCAGCAAACCGGGGTGCGCATCCTGGGGATCCAGGACCTGGGTCCGCGGGAGCTGGACCTCAACTCCACCAAGCAGATCATGACCCCCGCCGACATGGCGGGCATCAAGCTGCGGATGCCCCCGGGAACCTACTGGACCCAGCTCGGCCAGGCGATGGGCGGGGAGGTCACCCCGGTGGGGTTCACGGAGATCTACCTGGCGCTGTCGACCGGCGTGGTGCAAGCTCAGGACAACCCCCTGCCCACCGACGTGGCCGACAAGTTCTACCAGGTGACCAAGGAGATCGTGCTCACCAACCACCTCTTCTCCCCGGTCATGCCCTCCATCAACGAGTCCGCCTGGAAGCAGATGTCGACGACGGAGCAGCGCGACCTGGTGGCCGCCGTCACCCAGCAGGACAACTGGGCCAGCGCCCAGGTGGCGGCCCTGCAGCAGCACGACATCAACTTCCTCAAGTCCCAGGGACTGAAGGTCTACTCCCCGGACATAGCCGCCTTCCGCGCCCCGGTGCTGAAGTCCTTCCTGTGCGACTCGGCCTACACCAGCGGCCTGATCCCGGGCATGCTGACCTACGCGCTGAAGGTCACCGGCGCCTCGATGCCGGCCTGCTAGCGACCCCCAGAGCCACCTGACCATGACGCGGCGCGGGGTGGGCTGGGGAGGGGGAGGCGGTGAAAACCGCCTCCCCGCCCGCCCCGCGCCAGTTCCCCGGTGGCTGGCCCGGGTACGGGCGGCCTGGGAGCTGAGCGAGCCCCCGGCCCAGGATCGGAGCCAGGGGGGGCCGGGGGAGGAGCGCCAGGGGCGCCTCGAGCGGCTCCAGCTGCTCCTGGCGGCCCTGGCCTTCGTAGGCACCTTCGTTTCCATCATCGTCGAGGTGCTGGCCCGCTACCTGTTCAACCGGCCCCAGGTCTGGTCCCTGGAACTCCCGACCTACCTCTTCCTCTGGAGCTTCTCCCTGGCGGCGGGGCTCTCGGACTGGCGTGACGACCAGATCGGCTTCTACCTGCTGGCCGACATCCTGCCCCGCCAGGTGCGGCTGGCGGGCTCGGCGCTGGCCAACCTGCTCATCGTGGGGCTGCTGGCGATCGTCCTGCCGGGCACCGTCTCCTACCTCCAGCTCATGGCCCAGCAGCCCAACACGGGGCTGCCGGGCACCCAGGTCTGGGGGTACGCCGGGGTGTTCCTGCTCTTCGCCATCGCCGTGCTCCTGCGCGGGCGGCTGCTGGTGCTCCAGGTGCGGCAGCTCCTCCGCCCGGGGCCCGGCGGAGGCCCCAGTTGACCGCCGCCCTGCTGGTGATGGCGGCGATCGTGGTCCTCTGCTACCTGGTCGGGGCCCCCATCTCCTATGGCATGATCGCCGCCGGCTGCGCCTATCTGGTGCTCTCGGGGGTCAGCCTGACCGAGGCCAGCGCCGCCATCATCGGCGGGGTCACCGCCAACTTCGTGGTTCTCTCGGTGCCACTCTTCATCTTCACCAGCGCGCTGCTGAACGGGTCGGGAATGACCGATCGGATCTTCCGCTTCGCCCAGCTGCTCCTGGGGCGCTCGCGGGGCTCGCTGGCGCAGGTCAACGTCCTGGCCACGGTGGTGTTCAGCGGCATGACGGGCAGCGCCGTCGCCGACGTCAGCGGGATCGGGGTGATGAGCGTGAGGGCCATGGAGGACGCCGGGTACCCCAAGGACTTCGCGTGCGCCACCACCATCACCAGCGCCATCATGGGCCCGCTGCTGCCGCCCAGCATCCCTCTCATCATCTACGGGTTCCTCTCCTCGACCAGCATCGGCGCGCTGTTCCTGGCCGGGATCATCCCTGCCGCGGTCCTGGGGGTTGCCCACATGGGCCTGATCGGCTATCTGGCCCGGCGCAAGCACCTGCCCACCGAGCCCTGGTTGGGCTGGCTCCCCATCGGGGTGACCTTCCTGACCGGGCTCCCCGCCCTGATCGCTCCCTTGATCCTGATCGGAGGGATATACAGCGGCGCCTTCACCCCCACCGAGAGCTCGGCGATGTCCATCCTCTACGTCCTGCTGGTGGGGACCTTCGTCTACCGCTCGCTCTCCCCCCGGGAGTTCCTCCGAGCCTTGCGGTTCGCGGTCCGCCAGACCGGCGCCGTGACCGGGCTCATCGCCGGTGCCTTCCTCCTGAACTACGCCGTGACCGCCTCCGAGGTGCCCAGCACCATCTCGGGGTTCGTGCTCTCCCTCACCCACCAGCCCCTCCTGCTGATCCTCCTGGTCTCCGCCTTCCTGCTGGTGGCGGGGCTGGTCCTGGAGGTGATCGTGCTGGAGTTCGTGATGCTCCCCATCATCGTGCCGATCGTCTCCAGCGCCGGGGTCAACATGGTCTACTTCGGCGTGGTCTTCACCCTGGTGACCATGATCGCCCTGGGGCTGCCCACCCTGGGGACGCTCAACCTGGTGCTGAGCAAGATCACCGCCACGCCGCTGTCTGGGATCGTAAGGCAGATGTGGCCGTTCCTCGGCCTCCTGGTGGTCGGGTTGGCGCTGGTGATCCTGGTCCCCGGCATGTCCACCTTCCTTCCGCACCTCGCGCATCTCGGCGGCTGATCCGGGGCGCCGCCGTCGCGCGCCTTGAGCTCCGGCCGGGAGTTTGTCGCGGAAGCCGAGTTCAGAGCGTTCGGGGAACTCGAGAGAGGTTCGTGCCCCGGCCGACATTGAGGGATGACCGGGGCGGTTGGCCGGATGGACCACCCTCTTGATCGCCGCTCGCCGGCGGGGATCTGGCTGGGTCCTGCGACCCAGGGTCAGCCGGGTGGGGGACCCGGGATGGCCTGGATCCGGTGGGAGACTCTCGGGCCCCGCTGGACGGTCAACTGCACCGTGCAGTAACGCTCCGCCGCCAGCCGGATCGCCCGCTTCACCGCCTCCGTCCCGCCCTGGGTCTCCCAGTTGTGGGTCAGCTCGAAGCCCAGAATTGGACGGCCCGGGAGTTCGTCCGAACGCTCCGTAGCCCGCACCGCGATCCGCCCTGCCGTCGGCTCAGCCCGTGATCGCTCGAGGATCCTCTGCACATCCATCGCCATGCAGCCGGCCAGCGCGGCCATGAGCAGCTCGACCGGCTGCCATCCCGGCGCCCCGCCCTCCTCCTGGGCAGCGTCCATGAAGAGGGCGGCTCCACGCGGCGAGAGGGCCCGAAAGCCGCCTCCGGGGACCGACTCGACCGTGACCTGGGGTTCGCCCACCGCTCAACCCTTGCCGAGTGAGTATTGCTGCGGGTAGAGCTCGTTGAAGATCCCCTGAGGGATCAGGCCGGAGAGGTTGCCCTTGTACATGGTGAGCTGGGTGGGTCCCTCCGGCATCCACACCACCGGCAGTTGCTGGGCGATGTAGTCCTCGTACTGGTACAGGGCGGCGATCTCCGCCGCGTGGGTGGGAGCGGTGTGGGTGGCAAGGATGTTGGTGTCATTGGTTGGTTCCGAGTAGTCCCCGGCGTTGCTGCCGGCCCCGGTCTGGAAGAGGTTTCCCCCGGTGGGCAGGTAGTCCAGGAGGTAGGTCCACCCCGGTCCGCCCCAGTCCGCCAGCTCCCAGTTGCTGCAGGGGTTGGAAGGAGAGCAGCCGTTGAAAACGGTGGCCGTGATCTGGGTGGATGAGGACTCCGAGAGGTTGAGCTGGATGCCGGCCGCGCTCTTGGCGGTCGACTGCAGCGTCTCCATCTCGTTGGTGAGGACCGTGGAGCCGCTCGCGTAGAGCAGGGAGAGGGTTGCCGCCTGTCCCGCCGCGATTCCGTTGCCGCACTCGCCGGGAGAGCTGCCGGGGCGGGCGCAGACGCTAACCCCCCCGGGGTGCACGGCCCAGCCATTCTCCCGCAGCAGTGACACCGCCTTGGCCGGGTCGAACGGGTACACCTCTCCCTTGGCCTCGAGTGGGCTGACGTACGGGTTGTGCGCTGGGAAAGTGGGGACGGGGCCCACCGTCGGGGTCCCGATGCCGGCCATGAAGTCATGGATGTACTGCGGCTGATCGACCAGTGACTGGAACGCCTGCCGGAAGTAGAGCTTGTGCAGCAGCGGGCCCACCGTCGGGCTGGTGAAGTTGTAGGCGAAGTAGTTGAAGCCGAAGGCGTACCAGGGGTTGTAGCGGTAGCCGCGCTGGGCCTCCAGGAAGGACTTCTGGCCCAGGTCCTGGACCGGCAGGTAGCCCACGGTCACCGCCCCCGAACGAAGGGCGTTGAACTCCGCGGTGTCCGAGGCGAAGGGCAGCTCCTCGAAAGCCGAGATGCGGGGCTTGGGCGATCCGGAGTAGGCCTGGTTGGGCACCATCTTGACGAAGCCCGCAGTGGTGAACTGGGCCAGCCTGAATGGCCCGTCCACCACCTTCCAGAGAGGGTTGGTGTCGTAGGTGCCAAGCGACTGGGACTGCAGGTTGAGGAACTGGGCCACCCCGAGCGCCCCCGAGTTGGCCGTCCCGGGGTCAGCCGGGACGTACTGCAGCGGGCTGGTGCCCGGGATCGGCACCCTGGCCTCGGCGCTGGCGTCGTAGTTGCCCACCGGTCCGGCACTGGACAGCTTGTCCCACGCCGCTCGGGGGATAGGCGAGATCTGGCTCAGCTCGTTGTACCCGAACCAGGTGGGGTTGTAGGAATGGTTGAGGTGGAAGACCACGGAGTAGTTGCCGGTCTGCTGGTAGCTGACCACGTTCTCGGGGAAGCCGCCGGGGACGGCACCTCCCCAGCCTGGGCCGGGAGAGTTGCTGCTCCCTATGGTGGGTGCCTTGGGATCGGTGGCGGCACTGAGAAGGTTCATCCAGAAGATCACGTCCCGGGCGGTGATGGGGTGCCCGTCGGACCACTGCCAGTGCTTGAGGGTGACGGTGACCGTGGTGTTGCTGTCGGAGAATACCGGCGGCAGCGCCGAGCTCAGGGCCCGGTTGAGGACCGGCTGCCCGTTCACCCCAAAGACGTAGAGCGGCGGGTAGAGGATCTCGGAGAGGTCGGGGATGTTGGCGTAGCTGAAGAAGGCCCCACTTGCCATGGGCATGATGTAGTTGGGTGGGGAGCTGGGGGCCTCGGCGAAGGTGACGACCCCCTTGCTCGCCGGCGGGTGGGCCGCTCCCCCGCTGCACGCGGCCAGAAGCATGCCCCCGAGCGCAGCGACCGTCAGCGTCCGCGCCGGTGTGACCCAGGACCTCAACTTCATCTCGACCTCCCTGTCTCCTCAAACCACCGAGATCGCCGGGCGCGCAGGCGAGCTGCTGCGCAACGCCAGCTCCACGCCCCGGGCCGCGTCAGCCTGCTGCCTCCCCCGCCGAAACCAGCCCCCGGGCACGCTCCAGAGCCCAGGTCGGCTGCAGCGTCGGCACATAGTCTCCCGTCCGGGGATCCACCTCGTAGTCTAGCCGCGGACCGCGCGCCGCCAGTTCCGCCACTGCGGAGAGGAAGTACTCCACCTCCAAGCGCGTCGTTCCCAGCCCCAGGCTGGCGCGGACCGCTCCCGGGACCGCCGAGTGATCGCCTTGACCCAGGCGCGTCCGGATGTCCTCCGCCCCCTTCTCGGGCACCGACAGAAGGTGGAGCATCAGCGGATGGGCACAGAAGCAGCCATGGCGCACCCCGATTCCATACTCGGCGCTCAGGGCGGCGGCCAGCAGGCTGTGCTCCTGGCCCTCGAGGTTGAAGGAGACCACGCCGGTGCGCTCGTTGGCCTCGGGCCAGATCGCATACACCCGAACCCCAGGTATCGCCAGCAGTCCCGAGCGGAGAGAGGCGCCGAGGTCCGACTCCTCAGCCCACACCCGCTCCATCCCGTACCGTTCCAGCTCCGCGGCGGCCACCGCCATGGCGACCGCCCCAAGGACGTTGGGGGAGCCGGCCTCCTGGCGTGCGGGCAGCTCGGACCACTGCACGGAGTCCCGGGTGACGAAGTCAACTGCGCCCCCGCCCCGCAAGAACGGTTCGCGCCGGGAGAGCCAGTCCGGGCGACCGATCAGGATGCCGGCTCCGTAGGGGGCGTACATCTTGTGTCCGGATGCTGCGAGATAGTCGGCTCCGAGGCGGGCCAGGTTGATGGGCAGGTGGGGCGCGATCTGCGCCGCGTCCACCAGCACCCGTGCCCCGAAGTGGTGGGCAACCTCCACAAGCTCGGCGAGGGGCCAGAGCTCCCCAGTGACGTTGGAGGCACCGGTTACTGCGACAAGGTCCACCGGCGCCCCCCTATCGAGCTCTGCGGAGAGAGCGGAGATGCCCTCCTGCGCGCTCTCCGGGATGGGGAGGCAGACCGCTCGCAGTCCCTCACGGCGCCAGGGCAGGAGGTCGGCGTGGTGCTCTGAGCAAAAGGTCACAACGGAGCTCCCGGGGTGCAGCGCCGAGGCCAGGAGGTTCATCGAGTCGGTGGTGTTGCGCGTGAAGACGGCCACGTCCCCCTCCCGAGCGCCGAAGAAGCTCAGAAGGCGCTCGCGGGCCGACTCGTAGGCCGCGGTGGAGACCTGGGACTTGAAGCCGGCTCCCCGGTGGACGCTGCTGTAGTAGGGCAGCATCCGCTCCACGGCGTGGGCCACCGCGCAAAGTGCCGGGGTGCTGGCGGCGTAGTCCAGGTTGACGTAGGGGCGCTCCCCCCCGGTCAGCAGAGGGGCTGGAACCCCGGCGCCGCACAGCGTCGGCCTCACCGGCACCTGTCCACCTTCACCCAAGGCCGGACTGCTCCCCTCGCGGCACTGCGATCGGCCGGGTGGTGACGTCGTCGCTGGACACCAGGGCATCGACCACCATCCGCTGGGACGCGCGCACCTGGGCCACTGCCACCTTGCGGGCTTCATCGGAGTCTCCGGCCAGGATCGCCTGGAGCAGGTCGCGGTGCTCATGTACGATCTCGTCGGCCCTGGAACTGAGCAGGAGCCCAATTCGGAACAGGCGCTCCATCTGCACTAGCATCACCTCCAGGATGTTGGTCAGCCGCAGGTTGCCCGAGGCCCTTCCCACCATCAGGTGGAACTGGGTGTTGGCGTCCAGGAAACGGTCCACGCTGCCGGTGTCCTCGGGTGAGTAGGTGCTGGTGCAGAGCTCCTCCAGCTCCCGCAGGTCGGAAAGGCCCACAGCTTGGGCAGCGGCCAGTGCCGCCGCCTCCCCCTCGAGGAGAACCCTGAGGGCGAAGAGCTCGCGGGTGTCCTTGATGGTCACTTCCGAGGCCCGGTAGCCAGCCCCCGGCGCAAGGTGGACGAACCCCTCCTGGCGGAGCCGCGTGAGCGCCTCGCGCACCGGTGTCTTGCTCAGGCCCAACTGCAGGGCGAGCTGGGCTTCGGTGAAGCTGCTCCCGGGAGCAATCTCCAGCCTTGTGATCCGTGAGCGAATCTCAGCGTATACGGTATCTGCAAGGGACCCATTTGGCATATCAGTCAGTGGGCTGCAGTGTATCGCAGAGGCGGGGGATTGAGTCTCCGCCACTTGGCCGGCAGTTCGTAAGTCAGACGGTGCCGCGGGTCGGAGGCCCACCCCGAAGGCAGGCTGCCCCGTCCCCTCAGGGCACGTCCGGGTAGAGCACGAAGAGGCCGCTGACCTTGCCCTCGGCGTCGAACGCCACCCGCCCCTTCATGGGGCCGCGCTCGAAGGCCAGCGGGACGTCCACCACCTGGTGGCGGCCCCGCTGCGTGACGGTGGGCCCGCCCATGGTCAGCAGCCGGCCCGAGAGCCCCTCCACCTGGCCCCACGCCGAGGCGAGCCCTTGGGCGTCCAGCCGCTCCTTCATCGTCTGGTCGAAGCGCTCGGCCAATTGCTTTCCCTCGCCCGCCGACCAGAGCCGCAGCACCTCCAGGGCATCGGCCGCCCTACCTCGGTGCTCCTCCCCCTCCAGGGCCATCTCCCTCCGGAACCGTTTCTGGGCCCCCTGCCTGCTGATGCGGAGCACCTGCCCGATCTCCGACCAGGTGCGCCGATCGGCCCGTGCGGCGGCGACCAGGCTGCGTGTCGCCTCAGCGGAGAGGCCCTCGAGGCTCAAGGAGGCGGTGAGCGCCCCCAGCGTCGAGGCCCCCGACCCCTGGCGCAGGGCGCGGGCCACAACCGCGGCGTTCTCCTCCAGGATCGCCGCCAGCGCCTCCGCGTCCACCGGCTTCTGGGCCACCACCCGATCCTACCCCGCAACGCCGGCATGTCAACTGGAGGTTGACAATCGCCGGTGCCGGGCGTATGGTCGGCCCATGACCGAGTACCAGATCGAGGGCGACACCCTCCAGCTCACGGTGGAGGGGATGGACAAGGTGTGGTCGCTGCGCAGCCACCTCTCCATCCCCCTCCGGGACATCACCGATGCGAAGGCGGATCCGGAACTGGGCGCGGGTGCGCTCACGGGAATCAAGGTGGCGGGCTCCCGGATCCCCGGGGTGCTCCAGGCGGGCACCTTCATTAACAGCGAGGGGATGGTCTTCTGGGACGTGCACCGGCCCGGGCACGCCATCGTCATCTCCCTGGAGCACGAGCACTACAAGCAGCTGATCATCGATGTCGCCGACCCCGCCACGGCGGCCCGGGAGATCTCGGAGGCCGCCCGCAGAGCCCGAGGCTGACTCCGGCGCCGGCGGTATCCTGAAGCCCGGGCCGCTTCATAGGGGGAACGAGATGCTGGAAGGCTTCACCTGGTTCAAGCAGTCGGCGTACCGCTGGCAGGGTGACGGGCTCACGCTCTACATCGACCCGTGGGAGGTGACGACCACGGACGTGGCCGATCTGATCGTCATCACCCACGCCCACTTCGACCACTACTCGCTCCCCGACATCGAGAAGGTGAGCGGGCCCCGGACGGTGGTGGTGGCACCCCAGGACATCGCCAAGGAGCTGTCCGGCAACGTCACCTCCGTGGCCCCCGGAGAGGTGCTGGAGGCCGCCGGGGTCCATCTCGAGACCGTCCCCGCCTACAACGTGGTGGAGGAGCGGCTGGAGGCCCACCCCAAGGCCAACGGCTGGGTCGGATACCTCCTCACCCTGGGCGGCCACACCTACTACCACGCCGGGGACACCGACCGGCTGCCGGAGCTGGAGGGGCTGCGCACCGAGGTGGCCTTCCTGCCCATCGGGGGCACCTACACCATGGGCGTGGACGAGGCCGCCGGGTTGGCCCGGGCCATGGCCCCGCGCCTCGCGGTGCCGATGCACTACGGCTTCGTGGTGGGCAGCCGGGAGGACGCTGAGGTCTTCCGCGCCAAGGCGGCCCCGGTGGAAGTCGGCACCCTGGATCCGGTCCACCCCTTCACCCAGTGAGCGGCGAGCGGGGCGGGCAGGCAGGCCCACCCGCAGGGGACAGCTCGCCGCCGCTCCGCATCCCCGCCGCCGGCGGTGCCCAGGAGAGGGAGGCACGGGTCCTGGCGGTCGGGCTGGTCGCCCACGATCACAAGAAGCAGGATCTGGTGGAGTGGGCCCGGTTCAACAGGGGGAGCCTGAGTCCACACCGGCTCTACGCCACCGGGACCACCGGCCGCCTGCTGGAGGCCGAGCTGGGACTGCCGGTGCAGTGCCTGCTCAGCGGCCCACTGGGAGGGGACCAGCAGATGGGCAGCCTGATCGCCGATGGCACCATCGACCTCCTCATCTTCTTCTGGGACCCGCTGGAACCCCAGCCCCACGATCCGGATGTCCGTGCCCTCTTGCGGATCGCCGCCGTCTGGAACATCCCGGTGGCGACCAACCGCGCCTCGGCGGACTTCATCATCTCCTCGCCCTTGATGCGCTCCAGCTACCGCCGGCTGGTGCCCGACTACAGCGACCACCAGGCCCGGCTCAAGGGGAGCTGAGCGTCCGGGCAGGTTCGGCCCGCGCTCAAGTTCCGGCCTGTCAAGGCCGGAGCAGACCCTCCGGCCCGAAGTGGGAGATCGCCAGGGCGGCCCACCTGGTCCCCTCCGCCAGCGCCTCTTGGAGGGCCGGCTCGTCCACGCGCCCCAGCTGGGCCAGCCGGCCCAGCATGCCGCCGGCGAGGGCGTCCCCGGCTCCGGTCGGGTCCACCACCTGCTCCACGTCGGCCGCCGGCATCCGCCACTCCCCTTGGGCGGTGATGAGCTGGGCACCGCGGGCCGAGTCCTTCAGGACGATGGCGGTCAGCCGGCCTCCACGGAGCAGGCTGCCCGGGCCCTCCGGGGCCAGGGCCTCCAGCTCAGGGCGGTTGACGAAGAGCAGGTCGACCCGCGGGAGGACGGCCTGCAAACGGCGCCGGTGGCCCAGGATGAAGTCGCGCATGGTGTCCAGGGCGACCAGGCGCGGGCCTTCCGCCGCTTCCAGGAGCGACAGCTGGCAGCGGGGCGGCATCGAGCCGAGGAAGACGATCTCGCTCTGCCGCGCGGATCGCGGGGGGTTGGGGCTCCAGCGCGCGTAGACCCCGAGCCGCTGGCGCTCCTCGAGTGGCGCGCCCCCGGCGGCTCCGTGCTCGGCCCGCCAGCGGTAGCTCCGCCCCGGCAGCACCTCCACCCCGGACACGTCCACCCCAACCCGGGCCAGCGGATCCACCAGCCAGGCCCCATCCCGACCCACCGCCGCCACCGCATGCAGAGGGGCGAGCCGGGCGGCCGCCAGCCCGAAGTAGAGGAGCGATCCGCCGGGCACGAGGGCCCGGCCGGCTGGCGTCTGCAGCTCGTCACGGCCCAGGGTGCCTCCAGCGGTGAGCTCCCAGCGACGGGCCGTGCCAGCCGACCTCAGGTGGCGGGGAAGAGAGGGATCACCGGGGCCAGCCCGGATGGCCTCCCCCCCTGGGACTCACGCAACAGCTGCTCCTGGATCGCGAACAGACAGCTCCCCACCGAGTCCGGGTGGCGCTCCCGGCGCAGGCGGGGAAGGAGGGCCGGCGCCACCTCCCCCGCCAGGTGGACGGCCCCGGCCCAGGTCGAGGTGGGGACCAGGGTCAGCTCCAGCAGGCGGGTCCGCTCCACTTCGTCCAGGAGCCGGTCGGTGGCCCGGATCCGCTCCCGCAGCCGCTGGCGGTGCCCGGCCCGGAAGGCCGACTGAGCGGCGGCCGCCGCGATCTCCAGCGCCGTGCGCTCGAACTGGCTGCTCGTGGGGACGGCGGCGGACATGGCGGCCATCATACGCAGGGCCGCCGGCCGCCCTATCGTAAGGGAGGAGATGGCAGACCAGAACACCGGCGGCCGGGACCAGCTGCTGGGCAGCGAGGAGCGGTTCCGGGGGCACCTCCTGCGGCTCACCGTGGACGTGATCGAGGTGAGCACCGGGAGGCGCGCCCAGCGAGAGGTGGTGCACCACCCCGGGGGGGTCGGGGTGGTGGCAGTCACGGACGACGGGCGCATCCTGCTCGTCCGCCAGTACCGCCACGCGGCGGGTGAACACCTCTGGGAGATTCCTGCCGGGGGAAGGGAGGAGGGAGAGTCGGTTCTGGAGACCGCCCGCAGGGAGCTGGCCGAGGAGACCGGGTACGGGGCGGAGTCCTGGCTGGGGCTGGGTGCCACCTACCTGGCCCCCGGCTACAGCACCGAGCTCCTTTGGTACTTCCGGGCCAGCGCCCTCAGCCGGGTCGATGAGCCCCATCCCGACGCGGACGAGGTCCTGGAGGCCCGGCTCTTCACCACCGAGGAGATCCTGGAGCTCGCCTACCAGGGGCAGCTGCGGGACGCCAAGACCCTGGCGGGCCTGGCGCTGGCGGGGATCCTGAGGCTGGTGCCTGCGGCCGGGTAGCCGGCGTGGCCGAGGTCCAGGTCCTGCTCGGCGACATCACCCAGGTGGAGTGTGACGCCATGGTCAACGCCGCCAACTCCCAGCTCCGCCGCGGCGGCGGCGTGGACGGGGCCATCCACCGGGCGGCCGGGCCCGCGCTCCAAGCGGAGCTGAACTCCGCCCACCCGGAGGGATGCCCGACCGGTTCCGCCGTCCTCACCTCGGGCCATCTGCTCCCCTGCCGGTACGTGGTCCACGCGGTGGGCCCGGTGTGGCGCGGCGGGAGGAGCGGGGAGCCGCAAGAGCTGGCGTCCGCCTACCGAACCGCGCTGGCGCTGGCCGCCAGGGCCGGATGCCGGGTGGTGGCCGCGCCGCTCGTCAGCAGCGGCGTGTACGGCTACCCGCTGGTGGAGGCCGCCGCCATCGCGGTGGCCGCGGCCGCCGCGGCTCCTCCGCCGGTGGAGCGGGTGATCCTGGTCGCCTTCGACCGCCGGGCGGAGGCGGCGGTGCACCGGGCCATTTCGGGCTGACCTGGCAAGCGGCGCGGCTGGTCCGCCGCCCCGGGGCTCGCGACCAGCTTGAGCCGATTTTTCCCCCCCACTGCCCGCGGGCCCGGCGCCTACCTGCGGCCAGCCGTGTCCGGCGCCGTCGCCAGTTCGGCGAGGCGGGTGACGGTGGCCCAGTTCCGGGTCGTCGCCCGGGCCCCCAGCCAGCGCTCGAAGAAGGAGTTGCTGAGCTTGCTGTCGCTGTAGCGCCCGGCGCACCGCAGGTACACCTCCCGTCCCAGGACCAGGAACCGGTCCGGCGCTCCCGGGCTGGGGTCGAGGGCGGCGAGCCGCCCGGGGTCGGGAGGGGCCGCCAGGAAGGTCACGTGCCAGCCCCCGGGATCTCCTCCCAGCGGGTTGGCGTGGGCCACGGCTGCCATCTGGTCCGCCGACCGCACGACCACGTCGACCTGCTCCAGGCGTAGGCGGGCCAGCCCGGCGGCGAGCCCCCGGGCGATCTCCGCCTCCACCGGCTCGGCGGGGACGAAGACCAGGTTGCCGCTCTGGAGGTGGGTCACCACCTCCCTGTGCCCTAGATCTGTGGCGAGGTCCTTAAGGGCTCGCATGGAGAGGCGGTTCCGCCCGCCGACGTTGACCGCCCGCAGCATCGCCACGAACCGGGGACGGCCCCCCCGCGGGGCGGGTACGCTCACCCCGGGCCGACGCCCGAGAGTAGGTGGTCCCCGCCGGTGGCGGTGGGATGGGGAGGGAAGGCGGTGGAGACGCTGGAGCTGGTCTTGGACACGAATGGCCGCAGCATATCGGACCTCACTCCGGAGCTGCGGCGCTTCTGCAACGGGAGGCGGGATGGGTTCCTGAACGCGTTCTGCCCCCATGCCACCGCCGCCCTGGTGCTCATGGAGACCGGCGCCGGCAGCGATCAGGACCTCCTGGACTGGCTCCGAACCCACCTCCCCCCGGACGACCGCTACCGCCACCGGCACGGTCCCGCCGGCCATGGCGCGGACCACCTCCTCCCGGCCCTCTTCGGCTCCTCGGTCACGATCCCGGTTCTGGGCGGGGAGCCCCTGCTCGGCACCTGGCAGTCCCTCCTCCTCCTGGACACCAACCTGGAAAACAACCGCCGGCGGGTGCGACTCTCCTTCCTTCCGGTGAGCTGAGCCGCGCCCTTCCAGCTCGGCGCGGTATGTTGCCCGCGCCATGAGCGGCCAACCTCAGCTCTCCGATCTGTCGGCGCTGGAGCTGGCCAGTGCCATCCGGCGGCGGGAGGTCAGCTGCCTGGAGGCCCTCGACTCCTGCCTTCTGCGGGTGGACGAGCGGGACCCGGACGTGGGCGCCATCGTCTGGCGCGACGACGAGGCGCACCGCGGCGCAGCGCGGCGGGCGGACCACGAGGTGGCCCACAGCCGCCCCGAAGACCTCCCTCCCTTCCTGGGCGTGCCGATCCCGGTCAAGGACCTCACCTTGGTCCAGGGCTGGCCAGTGACCTACGGCTCCCGAGGAGCCCCCCCGCAGCTGGCCGACCACGACGAGCTGGTGGTGGCAGCTCTGCGGCGGGCCGGGTTCACCCTCGCCTGCCGGACCAACACACCCGAGTTCGGGCTGATCACGGCGGCCGAGAACTCTCGCTTCCCGCCCACCCGCAACCCCTGGGACCGGACGAGGACTCCGGGCGGGTCCAGTGGGGGCGCGGCGGCGGCGGTGGCCGCGGGGATGTTCCCCCTGGCGCACGGCAACGACGGCGGCGGCTCGATCCGGATCCCGGCCGCCTGCTGCGGCCTGGTGGGGCTCAAGGTGAGCCGCGGGCGCGTTCCGACCCTAGTGACTTACTGGGACGGCGCGGCAGTGGAGGGCGTCCTCACCCGCACCGTGGCCGACACCGCGGCGCTCCTGGATGTGATCTGCGGCCCCGATCCGCTCTGCTGGTACAACGCCCCGGCCCCCTCCCGCCCGTTCATCGAGGAGGTGGGCCGGGACCCGGGACGGCTGCGGTTCGGGCTCGTGACCACGGCGCCTCTCGGGCTTCCGGTGGCGGACGTCTGCCGGGAGGCGGTCGAGACCGCCGCCAGGGGGCTGGAGGCGCTGGGCCACATCCCGGTCGAAGCCGGGCTCGAGCTGACCCCCGAGGAGGTCTCGGCGTTCATGCAGGTCACCGGGGCCGGGCTGGCGGACTTCCCCGGGATCGCCTGGGAGCAGACCGAGCCGCACGTTAGGGCGGCCCGCCTCGGGGCGGAGGCCGTGAGCAGCCTCGACTTCACCGCCGCCACCCACACCCTCCAGCGCTTCTCGCGAGAGCTGGTGGCGAGGTGGGGCCAGGAGTTCGACGTCCTCGTCACCCCCACCATGACCATCGAGCCCCCTGCGGTGGGCGAGGTGCTGGCGGCGGCGCACGAGGCTGGGTCCGGCCCCGCCCTCCCGGTGCTGCAGATGGCGATTCTCACCTCGATCTTCAACATAACGGGGCAGCCCGCCATCTCCCTGCCCCTGGGCGGTGCCCCGGACGGGCTCCCGATCGGGGTTCAGCTGGTGGGAAGCCCCTTCGATGACGCCGGCCTCCTCCGGCTGGCGGCCCAGCTGGAGTCGGCGATGCCTTGGTCGGACAGGAGGGCTATGTAGCCCCGTTGGGGAAGCCAGCCGGGGAGCGGGGTCCGGGCGCCCTCCGGCCACCGGCTCCGGCCCCACGGCCCGCCGGCCGGGGGGAGTTGGCCGGCGGCTCCCCGACGCTGGGCTCCCGGACGGGAGCTGGCGATCGCGGACAGGAACGGTGCCGACCTGAACCCAGCGCATTGCGGTCCGGGGACGGATGTCCTGGCTGCGTGCCCGCTGGCTCAGCTTCACCCCCAGCATGGCACTGCACGCGTTGGTTTGTGCTGTCTTGTCACCACCGTCTTGAGGAGGTCATGAACTTCGCGGCCGGGACCCAGAGGCTGGTCCTTCAGCCCCCCGGGGCGCGGTATTCTCCCGCCATGGGCCAATCAGCTCCGGGCCTGGGCGAAGCCGTGGCGGGGCCGTCGGCTCCCGGCGGGCCCGCGCTCCGGGTCTCGGCGCTGACCAAGCGCTTCGGGGATCGGGCGGCCTTCGAGGACGTCTCCTTCGAGGTCGCCCGGGGCGAGGTCTTCGGGTTTCTCGGACCCAACGGGGCGGGCAAGACCACCACGGTGAGGACGCTGGGAACCCTGATCGCTCCCACCGCGGGTTCCGCGGAGGTGGCCGGCATACCCCTCTCCCCCCAGAACGGGGAGGCGATCCGACGGCGGATCTCGGTCATGCCCGAGAACCCCGGGCTCTACCTGAGGCTCACCGTTCGGGAGAACCTGGAGCTCTTCGCCTCGCTGTACGGCCTGCGGGCGCCCGAGGGGCGCATCACCGGGGCGCTGGAGGCCGTCCGGCTGGCGGACCGCTCCGAGGACCGCTGCGGGCGGCTGTCGAAGGGGCTGCGGCAGCGGGTCGGGCTGGCCCGCGCCCTTCTCAACGACCCCGAGGTGATGTTCCTCGACGAGCCCACCTCGGGGCTGGACCCGGTGGCGGCCAGGGAGGTCCACGAGCTGATCAATGGGTGGCGCCAGCGCGGGGTCACCGTCTTCCTCACCACCCACCGGCTGGAGGAGGCGGAGCGGCTCTGTGATCGGGTGGCGATCCTCAACACCCGCCTCCGCAGCGTGGGGAGCCCCAAAGACCTTCGGGCGAGGCTCTTCGGCGGCTCGCTGGTGGTGGAGACAGCCTCGCCACTCCTCGACGCCAGGGCCGTGTTCGGCAGCGTTGCGGCGGTCAGGGAGTGGAGCGAGGGGGACCACGGCGCCTACGTCCTCAGCGTCGCCGACCCCCGTCAGGCGGCACCCGACGTGGCCCGGGCGGTGGTGGCCGCCGGAGCCGACCTGGTGTCGCTGGCGGAGTCCCAGCACTCCCTGGAGGACGTGTACCTGCAGCTGATCGACCACGACGGGTCGGCGCCGCGGTGATCAGGCTGGACCTCGGCCGCCTGCTGGCCATGACCCGGAAGGAGCTGCGGGAGTTCCGCCGCACCCCCTTCATCCTGGGCGCCATGGTGGTCCTCCCCGTCATCTTCATCGTCGAGCCCCTGGTGGACATCTTCCGGCTGGGGAGCTCGACGCCCGCCAGCGCCGTCCAGAAGGTCGTCGGGGTGACCTTCCTCCTGATGCTGATCGTCCCCGCGGTCCTGCCCTCCACCATCGCCGCCTATTCGGTGATCGGGGAGCGCGACCAGGGGACCTTGGAGCCGCTGCTCACCACCCCGGTGCGACGCGCCGAGCTGCTCCTGGGCAAGGCGCTGGCGGCGATCGTCCCGTCGGTGCTGGTCTCCTACGTCATCTTCGGGGTGGTCCTGCTGTGCGCCCACCTGTTCGCAGCCAACCAGACGGTGGTGGCGACCCTCTCCAACGGGCCGGAGATCCTCGCCGAGGTGCTGTTCGCACCCCTCCTCTCGGGGTGGTCGATCGCGGTGGGCACCGGGATCTCGGCCCGGGCCAGCGATGTCCGGATCGCCCAGCAGCTGGGGACCCTCGCCAGCCTGCCTCCGCTGGCGGTCACCGCCCTGGTCTCCTTCCAGGTGCTGAGCCCCAGCGTCCCGGTGGCGGTGGGATTCGGTCTCGGGCTCCTGGTGATCGACGTCGCCATGTGGCGGGTGGTGGCGGCGATGTTCGACCGGGAGCGGCTGATCACCGGGGCCCGGGCCCTGGCGGCCAGAGGTGGCGGGGGCGGCGGGCAACCGCCGGGCACGGTGCGCCGGATCGAGATGGTGCGGGGTGTTGACCATGAGTGAGGGAACGCTGAGGTTGGAGCGGGTCTGGAGCGGGATGGGGATCGGTGGGCAGGGCGAGGGCTGGCAGATCGAGGTGGACGGCCAGCGGGTGGGGACCCTGGCCACCCGCGAGGTGGTGGAGGTGGCCGTGGCCCCCGGCCGCCACACGGTCCAGCTCCGTTCTGGCCGCTACCGCAGCCCGGAGCGCCCCTTCGAGGTTGGCGAGAGCGAGACCGCCGACTTCACCTGCCACGGCCCCCGGTACTGGCCGCTGGCGCTGGCATCCCTCTTCAAGCCGGACCTCTGGATCTCCCTTAACCAGCGCTGACGGGAGGTGGGCTGAGCCCGGCGGACCCGCAGGGGTGATTCGGAGGTGGCCACCGCCGAGGAAGAGCGCCCCGGGGTGCCGCAGCAGCGTCAGGGCCGGTCTCGAGGCAGGTGCCGCCCGCGGGGATCGCAACCGGCGGTCAGAGACCCACCCGGCCGTCGATCCGCTCGCGGAGGAGGTCGGCGTGCCCGGCGTGGCGAGCGTACTCCTCGATCATGTGCACCAGCACCTCGCGCAGGTTCAGGACCATCCCGTCAGGGGTGGTGCCGGTAACCTCGAAACTCGGCGCGCTGTCCACGAACCTCTCCGAGAAGCGGACCTCCTCCCGCCAGGCCGCCCAGGCCGCTTCCACCTGGGCGGGTTCCGGGGCCGCATCGTTGAAGGCGGCGTCCCGGTCGTCCGGGCGGCGAAAGCGCGGGCTGGGAGCCTCGCCGCTCAGCACCTCCCGGAACCAGAAGCTCTCCGCCTCGGCGAGGTGCCGGAGCAGCCCCAGAAGGGAGAGGTTGGAGGGTGGCACTGAGCGGCGGGCGAGGTCTGCGGCATCCAGCCCCGAGCACTTCATCTCGATCGTGAGGCGGTAGTCGCGCAGGTACCCCACCAAGAGGGAGCGCTCCTCCGGGAAGCCGCCCGGGCTGCGCGGATCGTCCTCCGGGAGCACGAACATCTGGCCCGAGCCGAACCTCCGCTCGGGCAGCGCCTCCGGGCGCTCGCGCGGGGATGGGACCTCGCCTTGGGGCAC
>JAJYET010000031.1 GCA_021785655.1 bacterium
GGCAGGACCCCGAGGCGCAGTTGGGCATGAAGGGGATCGGGCTGAGGGTCCCGTTGGCGGAGTTGGAGAGCGAAAAGACGCTCTGGGTGGGGGTGGCGTTGTCCGCCAGGTAGAAGCTGCAGCCCGCGTCCCCGGGGATAGAGTAGCTGCAGTTGAGCGACGACTTGCTGCCCTGGACCTGGAGCGACGCCCCGTTCTCCAGGATGAATACGCAGCCGTTTGGGTACTGGGCGCCACCACCGTTACTGAGGCAGGTGAAGCTGCCCTTGACGATCGGAAGTGCGGAGGAGCCGTCCACCACGTAGACCCCGGCGGGGAAGGTCCAGTTCTGGCCGGAGCTCTGGAAGGACGTGGTCCCGCTCAGCTGGGTGATCTGTCCGGGAACCTTGCTCGGCACGGCCCCTTCCCCGGACAGCTCCTGCACCAACTCTTCTGGGGTGGCGTACTCCGGGAAGTTGGGGAAGCGCCCGGCCGGGAACGACCCCTCCATGGTGCCGTACGGCTCGTAAGTCATCGGCGGGGTGCGTTGTGGGCATGGCACGGTAACCGCCGGCGACGGGGAGTCGATGGTCACCCCCGGGCCGCCGACGGTCGGGTAGGCGGAGCTGTTGGTCCACGCCACCGGCGCCGTCCCGGTGCCCGACCGCCAGCAGGAAGGATCCTGCCAGGCGTACGGCGCCCCCCCCTCGGGGTCCGACTGGCACCCGGTGTCGGTTGACGTGCTGCACTTCCCGGGTCCGGAGTTGAAGCCGTAGAAGTAGTTGTAGTTCGAGGACGATGAGCTGAAGTGCACCTGGTCCGTGAGGCCCGACAGGCTGGAGGTGGCGCTGAGGTTGGCCCCGCCCGCACAGCTCGTCCCCGCGGGGTCGGCCACCAGGGCCGCCTCGGAGTTGGAGTAGGTGCCGGACCCACTGGCGGTATACGCCGCCCCCAACAGGAGTCCGGTACCTCCGTTGAAGTACAGCCCCCCGTTGTACCCGTGGTCGGTGAAGTCGCCCTGGCCGCTGTCCGAGCACTGGTCCACCAGCACCGACCCGTAGGCGGCGATGCTCCCTCCTCCGGTGAGGTCCAGGAAGCGGGTGGCGAGGGCGAAGGGGAACTGGTGAGTTCCGGGGAGCCCCGCGGCGGCGGCGTGGACCCCGATGGTCGTGGGCCCGAATCCCAAGAAGCCCGCGAATCCATGGATGGGATTGAGGTGGGTGATGTCCACCGCCACGGTCAGCTCCGGGGGATAGGCGTTCACCGTCGGATTGAAGGGGGTGTAGGGGTAGATGACGGTCGCGGTGTAGCCTCCGGCGGAGATGGTGCAGGGGGACCCTAAGCAGCCGATGGTGCCGGGCACCACCCCCAGGTTCTGCCAGATGAGCGCCTGGGTGTCCGGGAGGATGGTGGTCGCATTGACCCCGGTCTGCTCCGCCCCGGCCAGGGCGGCGAGGTCGGCCACACCCTGCAGCTGCTGACGGTTGTCGAAGTTGGATCCCACATCGATGGCCAGAGCCGCCACTCCTAGGACGACGAAGAAGATCAGAAGGGCCACCAGAGCCATGGCCTGACCGCGCTCGCGGCGCCCCGGCCTTGGGTCAGTACTCGTCACGGGCGCAGACCGAACTGCTGAGGTAGAAGCTGCTGGGGAACAGCGCCCCGACTATCGGGGTGATCGGCCGGAAGTAATAGCGGATGGTGACGGTGATCAGAAGGTTGCCGGCCGACCTCGGCGTTGCGACCGCAGTGCCCCCGACCGCTCCCGGGCAGGTCGCACTGGGGTTGGGAGCCTGGTCCACTTCGACGTAGGCCCATCCGGGCCTGGGGCTGGTGGGGAGGAACCCGCCCTCGCTGCAGCTCCAGTCGCTGATGAGGGTGGCGCTGCCCTCGATGGCCGAACACACCGTGGGGCCCGCCGGGCTGGACGTCTTGTCGCAGCCCCCCCCGGGGTCCCCGTACACGGTGTTGCAGGGGTTGCTGGCCAGGATGGCGATCCGGGCCCCCTCCCGGGCGGCGTTGGTGACCTCGTTCTGATAGAACATGGCCCGCCCGAAGTCGACGATGCCGAAGAGGAGAAGGAACAGGAGGGGCGCCACCAGGGCGAACTCGACCGCCGACTGGCCGATCGAGGCGCGGCGCGCACCGCGGTGCTGCGGGCGCGTCCGGCTCCAGGCTTGAGGCATCGCGCCATTAAAACGCGCCAGCCCCGGGAATCAACCGATGGGAGTGACCCCAGCCAGCCGGTTAGCGGCGCGAGAAGCCTCGCACCACCTCCATGACCTCATCCAGGTACCGGTCACCCTCCCCGCGCCTCACCCCGTCCGCCACGCAGTGGGCGAGGTGCTCCCGAAGGAGCAGGTAGCCGATCTGGTCCAGGGCCGCGGTGGCCGAGCGAATCTGGATCAGCACCTCCGGGCAGTAGCGCTCCTCCTCGACCATCCTGGCGATCCCCGCCACCTGGCCCTCCACCTTGCGGAAGCGCTGGAGAAGTTCAGGCTTGGTCGCCTGGTAGGAGCCGCGGCGATGGGTGCCGGCGGGCGCGGTGCTCATGCTCCTGCCGCACCCCCGGCGCCCGCGAGCCCCGCTGCCGCAGCCAGCCGGCGCTGGAACTCCGCGCTGCATCCTTCAGCGCAGAAGTAGTGGGTGACCCCGGCGAGCTGGAAGCTGGCGGCCGCGGTGGCGGCGTCGATCTCCATTCCGCAGACCGGGTCCACCACGCGCTCGGAGGCGGGTCGGGGACGCAGGAAGTGGCCGGGGTCGGCGGCGAACCGGTCCCGGCAGGAGAGCGCGCAGAAGTAATAGGTGGCGCCGTCGTGGTTGAGGGTGGCGGACGCGTGCTCGGGGTCCACCTCCATCCCGCAGACCGGGTCGACTGTGGGGAGCGAGTCCCCCCGAGGGGCAGCGTCAGGCATGTGGGTACCTCCCTTGGCAGGTGAGCCGGTCTCCGCGGCCATCCGGTCGCGGCAGCGATCCGAGCAGAAGTAGATGGTCCGTCCTTGGAGCACCAGGGTCGCCGGGGCGTTGGCGATCTCCACCTGCATGCCGCAGACGGGGTCGATGGCGTAGCCGGCGCTGCCGCCCGCAGCCCGGCGGCGCCGGTATTGCCAGAAGATGGCCGCCAGGGCCATGACGGCCAACAGGTCGAGGGCGCTCGTGTAGTTGAGGGCGAAGGCGTCGCTGACCAGCTGGGTGGGGCGCCCCGGGGGAGCGATCCCCACCGCCTGGAAGAGGTACTGGACCAGCAGGCCGGCGGCTGACATCACCACCCAGAAGGCCAGCAGCATCCGAAGGGCCAGCCTCCACCCGTAGAAGCGGCGGTAGATCAGCAGGAGCGGCATGCTGATCAGGTCGGCAAAGATGAAGCTGACCACGCCTCCGAAGCTGATCCCACCCTTCCACAGAGCCGCCGCCAGGGGCACATTGCCGATCGAGCAGACGAAGCTGATGATGGCGATGAAGGGGCCGATGACAGCGTTCTCCAGTGAGGACCAGAAGCCGTGGCCGGTCCAGAACAGCGCCTGCCAGGCCGTGCTCGGCACCAGGGCCGCCAGAAAGCCCGCCACCAGAAAGCCGATCGCCAGCTCGCGGCGGAGCATGGTGAGATCGGCGGCGGCGTACCCTGCGGCATCGCTCCACCCCGCTCGGGTGCGGATCCTCGCCCGCCAGCCGGCCTCCAGGGGGTCCGGCGCGGGAGGCGGAGCCGCGCAGCTGGCCCCCTCCTCGACGGCCGCCGGGCTGCCGTTGAGCCGGGACCGGGCCCGCTCCAGCAGCGGCTGAGGGAAGAGAACCCGGGCCACCAGCGCCAGGAGGGCGATCATGAGCAGGCCCCCGACGAACTCGCTGGCCGTGAACTGCCAGCCGATGAGAACCGCTAGCACCACCCCCAGCTCGACCACCAGGTTGGTGGAGGCGAACATGAACACCATGGCGGCGACGAAGTCGGCGCCCTTGGCGAAGAGTGACTTGGCCATCGCCGATGCGGCGTAGGAGCAGGAGGACGACACCGCCCCGAATCCGGCCGCCCGGGTCAAGGAGAGGAGCCCCGGGCGGCCCAGCGCCGAGCTCATCTCCCGGCGGGAAACGAAGGCCTGCACGCCCCCGGAGAGAAGGAACCCCAGGGTCAGGGCCCAGAGGGTGTCCCAGAGCATCGCCAGAGCCTCGCGCAGCCCCGCGCCAACCATCTCCAGCCCGTGTACCGCGAGCATCGCGTTACCTCCGCGTCCATGATACCCCTGGGGGGCATAGGGGTCTCGGCTCAGGAGGGGGGAGGGGGTACCAGGAGCACGCCCAGGACCAGCTGGCCGCGGCGGCGGGCCAGCTGCTGGATGGTGCGGAGGACGCTTGCCGCGGCTGGGGAGATGGACTCGGCCCAGAGCTGGAACCCCTGGTTGAGGACCTCCAGCTCCCGGATGCGCGGGACCGTCTCCCGGAGGGCCTCCTGCACCTCGGGCGGGAGGGGGTGGGAAGTGAGGCCCAGCACCCAATCTGCGGCCACCTGCCGCGGGGTCGAGCGGCTTCCCGGGTCCGAGAGCGCCAGGATGGCGTTCGCGAGCTCCCGCACCCGGCCGAAGAGCACCTCGTTGCCCTGGGCCCGCGCCAGCCGCTCCAGGACCTCGGTGACCCGGTCGGGGAGCAGCATTCGACCCAGGATCGGTGAGACCGGCAGGGCCCACCCCCCGCCCAGGATGTCTGCCCACTCCCCGGCGGCCTCCTCGGAGAGAGGCTGTGTGAGGCGCCCGAAGATGCCCAGGCTTTCGCGGGGGGTGGAGTGAGCTACGGCTAGATACGCGGCCACCGCCTCCGCGCTGGCCTCTTGCGACTCCAGGGCGCGCTCCACGGCGTGGAGGAGGCGGTCCAGACGCGACCGCTCCTGCTCCAGGGTGCGGCGGTGCCGCTCCAGGGCGGGGCGAAGAGAGCCCTCCCCGCCCAGACGGGGAAGGCTCTCGGAGATCTCGGCAAGGCTCATCCCCAGGCTCCGTAGGAGGTCGATCTGGAGGAGGAGGAGGAGCTCGCCGGCGCCGAAGTAGCGGTAGCCACTGGGGCTGCGGGCCGGGTTCACCAGCCCCAGCCGCTGGTAGTGACGGATGCGCCCGGGGGTCACCCCGGTGAGCTTGGCAGCCTCTCCGATCTTGAGCCGGGGGGCCGCGTCCAGGTCGGATGAACCCACGGCTTGACTCTACGATAGTTTCAAGGTTTAGAGTCCTAAACGATCAAGCCAGCTAGGGCCGTGACCTCAGCGGCCGGAGGAAGTAGATGTCGATCCCGGTGCGACAGAAGATCAAGGTTGGCACCTACCTCATGTCTCAGCGACTGCGCGGGGTGAAGAAGTTCCCCCTGGTCCTGCAGCTGGAGCCGCTCTACCAGTGCAACCTGGAGTGTGTCGGCTGCGGCAAGATCCAGCACCCCGATGACATCCTGCGCCGCCGGCTGAGCGTGCAGCAGTGCATCGACGCGGTCGAGGAGTGCGGGGCGCCGGTGGTCTCCATCGCCGGGGGCGAGCCGCTGGTGCACAAGGAGATCGACCAGATCACCCAGGCGCTGCTGGAGCGCAAGAAGTACGTCTACCTCTGCACCAACGCCATCCTGATGGAGCGCAAGCTGGACCTGTTCAAGCCCCACCCCTACTTCGCCTGGTCGGTGCACCTGGACGGGCTGCGGGACCGCCACGACGAGTCGGTGAGCCGCAAGGGGGTCTTCGACAAGGCGGTGGAGGCCATCCGGGAGGCCAAGCGCCGGGGCTTCAGGGTCACCACTAACACCACCTTCTTCACCCAGGACACCGCCAAGTCGGTTCGCGAGGTGCTGGACTTCCTCAACGACGACCTGCAGGTCGACAACATGCAGATCTCCCCGGCCTACGCCTACGAGAAGGCGCCTGACCAGGAGCACTTCATGGGCGTGGACCGCACCCGGGCCATCTTCCGGGAGGCCTTCTCCGAGGGTCGGCGCGGGAAGTGGCGGCTCAATCACTCCCCCTTGTTCCTGGACTTCCTGGAGGGGAAGGTCGACTTCCAGTGCACCGCCTGGGGCATCCCCTGCTACTCGGTCTTCGGCTGGCAGCGGCCCTGCTATCTGCTGGCGGATGGGTACGCCAGCTCTTACCAGGAGCTGCTTCAGACCACCGACTGGGACCAGTACGGTCGGGGTCGGAACCCCAAGTGCGAGAACTGCATGGCCCACGCCGGGTACGAGCCCACCGCGGTGCTGAGAACCCTGAGCTCCCTCAAGGAGTCGGCACGCGCGGCGCTCGCCCACTGACCCTTCGCCCGCTCGGGGACGGCGTACGATGGCCGGGCCAGTGCAGGTCCTAGATCAGCTCTCCCGGCCGTTGCGCGACCTCCGGGTCTCGGTCACAGACCGCTGCAACTTCCGCTGCCAGTACTGCATGCCTCGGGAGGTGTTCGGGCCGGGATTCCGTTTCCTGCCCCGCTCGGAGGTCCTGACCTTCGAGGAGGTGGAGCGGGTGGTCAGGGTGATGGTCCCCCTGGGAGTCTCGAAGGTGCGCCTCACCGGAGGTGAGCCGCTGCTGCGGCGGGACCTGCCGGTGCTGGTGCGGCGGCTGGCCACGGTACCGGGGGTCCTGGACCTGGCCCTCACCACCAATGGGCTCCTCTTGAGCAGGATGGCCGATCAGCTGGCCGCGGCCGGGCTGGGAAGGGTCACGGTCAGCCTGGACTCCCTGGACCCCGCGGTCTTCGCCGAGATGAGCGGCGTCGGTGCGCGGCTGGATGTGGTGGTCGCGGGGATCGAGGCCGCGGTCTGGGCCGGCCTGGGGCCGGTCAAGCTCAACTGCGTCGTCCGCCGTGGGCTGAACGACGGCGGCCTGCTGGAGCTTGCCGCCTTCGCCAGGGACCGGGGCCATGTCCTGAGGTTCATCGAGTACATGGACGTGGGGGAGAGCCATGGCTGGAGGCTCGACGAGGTGGTTCCCAGCTCTGAGGTGTTGGAGCGGATCGGGCAGCGGTGGGAGCTGGAGCCGGAGAGGCCCAGGCACCCCGGCGAGGTTGCCAGCCGCTACCGCTACCGCGATGGCGGCGGTGAAGTCGGCGTCATCTCCTCGGTGAGCCAGCCCTTCTGCGGCGCCTGCACCCGTCTGCGCCTCAGCGCCGACGGCCACCTCCACACCTGCCTGTTCTCCCGGGGGGGGACTGACCTTCGCCCCACCCTGCGCGGGCCGGCCGGCGACGACGAGCTGACTGCGCTGGTGCAGGGGTTGTGGCGGCGGCGGTCCGACCGGTACTCAGAGGAGCGGGCCGGGGGGGGGGTGGCCGGGCCGCCCAAGGTGGAGATGTCCTACCTCGGCGGTTGAGCGGGGACAGGCACCTCCTGCCAGATGTATCCCACCCCGGGCAGCGTCGTCAGCCAGCGCGGGTGGGCCGGGTCATCCTCCAGCTTGGCCCGCAGCCGCTGGACGATGGTCCGGACGTAGGTGTGCTCAGCGGTGAAGGCGGGGCCCCAGACCGCGGCCAGGATCTCCCGGTGGGTGCGCACCCGGCCCCGGTGGCGCCAGAGCTCGTGGAGGACGCCGAGCTCCATCGGAGTGAGCCGGACCGGGACGCCACGGCGGACGACCTGGCCCGCGGCCACGTCGAGGCGCAGGTCTCCGGAGACCAGAACCCCCTGGGAGGGTGTGGGCGCGGCCCGTCTGAGGCGCGCCTCCACCCGCGCCAGCAGCTCCTGGAGGCTGAAGGGCTTGGCGAGGTAGTCGTCGGCCCCGGCGCGCAGCGCCGCCACCTTGTCGGCGTCCTGACCCCTGGCGCTCACCACCAGGACGAGGGGATTGGACTCCCACTCCCGCACGGTGCGCAGGAGGTCCATGCCGTCGATGTCGGGAAGTCCGAGGTCGAGGATGAGGAGGTCCACGCGCTCGGTGCCGAGCACCCTCAGCGCCGAGCGTCCATCTCCCACCAGCTGGACCCGGTGGCCGGAATCGGAGAGGGCATCGCGAAGGAACCGTCCCATGCCGGAGTCGTCCTCGACCACCAGGATCGCACCCCCGCCGGTCAAACTGCAGCCGCCCTCTGGCTCAGAAGGACCGACTTGGGGCTCGCCGCCAGGGGGAGCAGGAAGTGGAACGCCGTGCCCGCGCCCTCTCCTTGCGACTCCACCCAGACCGCCCCGCCCATGGCCTCGGCCAGCCCTCTGCAGACGGCCAGCCCCACCCCGAGCCCCCCCCCGCGTCGATCCCGGGAATAGCGCTCGAAGAGATGCTCCTGCAAGTCGGCAGGGATACCCCTGCCGCGGTCCTCGACCCGACATTCAGCGGCCGTCTGCCTGGCCGGCGAGGGGGACAGCACCTCCATGGCAACCTCCCGGGTCCCGGCGTGGCGGGACACGTTGGAGAGGGCGTTGTCCAGGAGTTGCTGGACCCGGTCCCAGTCCGCCAGCACCAAGACCGGCGCCTTGGTCAGCTTAAGGCTGGGGGACAGCTGTCCGTCCCACCTCCGGGCGGCCTCCCGGAGGGCGTCGCAGAGATCGATCACCTCGATCTCCACGTCCAGCTGGCCGGTCTCGATCCGGGCCAGCTCCAAGAGGTCCCGGATGAGGCGGTCCAGCCGGCGTGTCTCGGCCACCATGGCCCGGGCGTGGTCCGGGTGCTGCAGCTGAGCGAGGCCCTGGTCGTCCAGGAGGGCGGTGCCGTGGCCGAGTAGCGCCGCCAGGGGGGTGCGGAGTTCGTGGCTCACGGTGGCCAGGAGCTCGCGCCGGAAGCCTTCGGCCCGGCGGGTGGCTTCGAGGGCCGCCTCTGTCCGGGCCAGGTCGGTCCGGGCCGACAGGCTGGCCTCGAGCTCGGCGCTGGCCCGCAAGAGCCCCGAGTTGGCCGCGGCCAGCCGATCCCTGGCCGTGCGCAGCTCCTCCAGGCTGCGGCGGCGCGAGGTGGCCAGCAACCCGACCCCCAGGGAAACCAGGAGGAACGCCGCCCAAGCGGCCAGCGCCGGAGCCGAGTAGATGGTGAGCCGTCCCACCGGCGGGAGAAAGAAGTAGTCCATGAGCAGTGCCGAAGTGAGAGAGCCCACCACGGCGGTGACCCCCCCGAAGAGCAGCGACCCCAGCACCACCACGGCGAGGTAGAGGAACCCCGAGGTCTGAATCTCGGCCGGGGCTCGGATGGCCACCAGCCCCGCGGTGAGGCCGGAGAGGGCGGCCACGGTGAGGAAGGTGCCGACCAGTGAGCGCCAGGGCTCCGGGGCCGAGACCGGGCTCCGCACCGACTTGCCGCGCATTTCAGCTGGCATAGTTCCCATCGCAGTGGTTGACGGCCAGATGGATCGTAGCAAGAGGGGATCGAACTCCCCGAACCTCCGGGGGGTAGCGCTGGGTCTCCAGGAGGCTGGGCCCGGGCCCTCGGGGCAGCCTCGGCGCGGCCGGCTCAAGGTGTTCATCGGGGCGGCCCCTGGCGTGGGCAAGACCTTCGCCATGCTTCAGGAGGCCCATCTCCTGGCGGCCAAGGGGAGGGATGTGGTCGTGGCCTGGGTGCAACCCCACGGGCGACCGCTCACCCAGGAGGCGGCGGTGGGGCTGGAGATGGTTCCCCCACTTCGCATCACCTATCGGGGGCTGGAGGTCCAGGAGATGGACCTGGAGGCGACGCTGCGACGCCACCCGGCGGTGGCGCTCGTGGATGAGCTGGCTCACACCAACGTCCCGGGGGGCAAACATGAGCGCAGATGGCAGGACGTCGAGGAGCTGCGTCAAGCGGGGATCGAGGTCTGGACCACGGTCAACATCCAGCACGTGGAGAGCCTGCGCGACGTGGTCGAGCGGGTCACGGGGGTGGCGGTCCGGGAGACGGTCCCGGATCCGGTGCTCGACTCCGCCGAGGAGCTGACTCTGGCGGACATGACCCCGGAGGCGCTCCGCAAGCGCATGCGCCACGGCAACATCTACCCCATCGAACGGATCGAGCTGGCGCTCAACAGCTTCTTCCGGGAGAGCAACCTGGCGGCCCTCCGCGAGCTGGCCATCTGGTATGTGGTCCAGCACGAGTCCCGCACCGGGCACGAGCCGTCCATCCAAGGGGTGCGGGACCGGGTTCTCATCGTCACCTCGTGCGGGATCTACGCGCCCGGCCTGATCAGGCGCGGCACCCGCATGGGCCAGCGCCTCAGGGCACCGGTCACAGTGCTGGCCGTCAGCCCGCGGCCTCCGTCCCCGGGGCAGCTGGAGAAGGTCCAGGGACTGGCCCAGGACCTGGGCGCAGAGTTTCGACTGGAGACCGCGGCGCGCCCGGTCGAAGCCGCCCTCCAGGTGGCGCGCGAGCTGGGAGCGACTCATCTCATGGTGGCGGCGGAGCCGACCGAGTCCAAGGGGGGGCCGGGAGCCGGCGTGGTGGGGGGGCTGCTCGGCGATCTCGGCGACCGCCACCTGCATGTCATCGGGCGGCGCCTGGGCAAGGTCAACCTGAGGAGCGACGGCGACCGACCTGATCCGGCCACGCTCCTCGCCGGCCTCGACGCCGGGGTGGTGAGGGGAAGCCTTCGGCTCTATCTCGGGTACGCCCCGGGGGTGGGCAAGACCACGAGGCTGCTGGAGGAGGCGCTCCGCCGCCAGCGGCGGGGAGCGGATGTGGTGGTGGCGGCTCCCAGCGGGGCCCCCACCCCCACCACGGAGTTCCTCCTCAGCCAGCTCAAGGTAGTGCCCTCACCGGCCACGGGGGGGATAGACGTGGATGGCATCCTGCAGCGGAACCCCAGCGTCGTCTGCGTCGACGATCTCGGCCTGCGCGACCTCCAGACCGGGAGGCCCCGGTATCAGCAGGTGTGGCGCCTGCAGGACGCCGGGATCAACGTGGTGGCCACCGTGGGCGTGATCGACCTGCCCGGCTTCGAGGCCGTGCGCGAGGTGCTGGGCCGGTTCCGCAGCCAGGAGCACGGTGACCACGAAGCCGTCCCCCAGGAGGCGCTGGAGCGGGCTGATGAGATCGAGCTGGTGGACCTGCCCCCCACCGAGCTCCGAGATCGCATCCGCTCCGGCTGGGTGACAGCCCCGGTCGATGTGGGATCGGCGCTGCAGGTGTTCTCCGAGCCCCTCCTGGAAGAGCTCCGGGCGTCCGCCCTCCGGATCGTCGCCACCCACACCGAGCGGCGACGGGCGCGCTATGCCGGGACCGTGGGCGCCCACGGTCTGTGGCCAGTGCAGGAGCGGATCATGATCGCGCTCCGCCCCGACCGCATCGACCAGGCCGGGCCGTTGCTGGAGGCGGGACTGCTGGCGGCGCGTCGGGAGGATGCCTCCCTGGTCGTGATCGCGGCCGTGTCTCCTCGCCCTGATCCCGCCGAGACGCGCCAGCTGGAGCGGCTGGCGGGACTGTGCCAGCGTCACGGGGTGAGGCTGGAGCCGCTCCAACTTGCAGGTGGGGTGGCCGAGACGCTGGTCCAGTGGGCGGAGCAGCACCAGGTGACGGAGATCTTCATGCCCGCTCCGCGTCGGCGCCGCCGCCTCCCCTGGGACAAGCCCGTGGCGCTTTCGGTCATCGAACGGTGCCGCGAGCTGGACGTCCACATCCTGGGGGAGAGGGCCCTGCCCAGGGCCACGAGCCTCAGCGGAGCCGGGCCAGCGCCGAGTTGAGCTGCAGCACGTCGATGTAGGAGGGTCCCAGGAAGCCCCACTCCGGGCCGACCGTGAGGGAGCGGATGAGCCGGCGCAGCCGGGACTCCGAGATCCCGGTGCTCCTTGACACCATCGGCACCTGGGCGGCGGCGTCCTGAGGAGTGATGTCGGGGTCGATCCCGCTTCCCGAGGTGGTCACCAGGTCGGCCGTCGGGTTGATCCCCATCCGGCGGAGCCGGACTCCCTCCGCCCGGACGGCCGCCACCAGCTGCCGCGATCGGGGCCCCAGGTTGCTCCCGCCGGACGCCCCGGACACCCCGTCGAGGCGCAGAGGGTTGTACGGGTCGGGGCGGCCGTGGAACCACTGCGGTCCGGTCCATGGTTGGCCCACCAGGGTGGAGCCGTTGGGGCCCAGCGACCCGTTGGCCTGGTGGGGGAAGAGCAGCTGGGAAATCCCCGTGCCGGCCAAGGGATAGGCCAGCCCGAACAGGAGGATTGCCCCTACCGCCAGCAGCACCGCGGAACGCAGTTGGGTGATCACGGCTAGGACCCTCCGATCAGTAGGCATGGAGCGCGGTCAGGAGCAGGTCGATCAGCTTGATCCCCAGGAACGGGGTCACGATGCCGCCCAGCCCGTAGATGAGGAGATTGCGTCGCAGGATGGCGGCCGCGGTGGAGGGGCGCCAGCGGACCCCCCGGAGGGCGAGCGGGATCAGGGCGATGATGATCAGGGCGTTGAAGATCACCGCCGACAGCACCGCGCTCTGCGGGCTGTGCAGTCGCATGATGTTGAGGGCTTGGAGCTGGGGGTACGAGGAGGCGAAGAGCGCCGGGACGATGGCGAAGTACTTGGCGACGTCGTTGGCGATGGAGAAGGTGGTAAGGGCCCCCCGGGTGATGAGCAGCTGCTTGCCCACCTCCACCACGTCGATGAGCTTGGTGGGGCTGGAGTCCAGGTCCACCATGTTGCCGGCCTCCTTGGCGGCCTGGGTGCCGGTGTTCATGGCGAGGCCGACGTCCGCCTGGGCCAGGGCTGGGGCGTCGTTGGTCCCGTCCCCGGTCATGGCCACCAGCTTGCCCCCCTCCTGCTCCGCACGGATGAGGCGCATCTTGGTCTCGGGGGTGGCCTCGGCCAGGAAGTCGTCCACCCCGGCCTCCCGGGCGATGGTGGCGGCCGTGAGGGGGTTGTCGCCGGTGATCATGACGGTGCGGATGCCGGCCTGACGGAGCTCCTCGAACCGAGCCCGGATCCCCGGCTTGACGACGTCCTTCAGCTCGACGACCCCCAGGACCCTCGGCCCGTCCGCGACCACCAGGGGGGTGGCCCCCGCTCCGGCCAGGCGCTGCACCGTCGGCTCGAGGTCCGCGGGAACGCTGCCGCCCTGCTCGGCGACCCACGCCCGCACGGCGTCCGCGGCTCCCTTGCGCACCTGGCGCCCGGGCAGATCCAGTCCCGACATCCGGGTGGCCGCCGAGAAGGGGACGAACTGGGCCTCGGAGGGGGCCGAGGTGGGTGCCAGGTCGTGCCGCTGCCGGGCCAGGGCCACGATCGAGCGCCCCTCTGGGGTCTCGTCCGCCAGCGAGCTGAGAAGGGCGGCCGCGGCCAGCTCGCGCTCCGGGCATGCCCCCACCGGGTGGAAGGCGGCCGCCATGCGGTTGCCGAGGGTGATGGTGCCCGTCTTGTCCAGCAGCAGAGTCTGGACGTCCCCGGCCGCCTCTACCGCCCGCCCACTCATGGCCAGGACGTTGCGCTGGACCAGGCGGTCCATGCCGGCGATCCCGATCGCGGAGAGGAGGGCACCGATGGTGGTGGGGATGAGGCAGACCAGGAGCGCGATCAGGACCACCACCGACACCGGTGAGTGGGCGTAGCTGGCGAAGGGATAGAGGCTGACCACCACCGGGAGGAAGATGACGGTGAGGGCGGCCAGCAGGATGGAGAGGGCGATCTCGTTCGGGGTCCGCTGGCGGTTGGCTCCCTCGACCAGCGCGATCATCCGGTCCAGAAAGGTATTGCCGGCCGTGGCGCTGATCCGGACCACGACGCGGTCCGAGAGCACCCGGGTACCGCCGGTGACGGCCGAGCGATCTCCACCCGATTCCCGGATCACCGGCGCGGACTCCCCGGTGATCGCGGACTCGTCGACGGAGGCTATCCCCTCTACCACCTCGCCGTCTGAGGGGATGAGGTCGCCGGCCTCGCAGACCACCAGCTCTCCGGAGGTGAGCTGGGCGGAGGGGACCATCTCCTCCGAGCCGTCGGCGCGGAGCCGGCGGGCTTGGGTCTCGGACCGCGTACGCCGGAGGGTGTCGGCCTGGGCCTTCCCCCGTCCCTCCGCCATCGCCTCCGCGAAGTTGGCGAAGAGGACGGTGAGGAAGAGCCAGCAGGTGATGCTCCAGGTGAAGACCGAGGGGTGGATGATGGCCTCCGCCAAGGTCCCCGCGCTGCCCACCAGGACCACGAACATCACCGGGTTGCGGACCTGCACCCGGGGGTCGAGCTTGAGGACCGACCCCCGCAGGGCCACCTTCATGATCGACACGTCGAAGAGGCCACGACGTTGGGCCACCCCACGGCCTCGGGCGTGGCCAGCGCCCCTCAGTGGCGCGCGCAGCATCAGAAGAACCTCCCGTGACTCAGCTGCTCCAGCAGCGGCCCCAGCGAGAGGGCGGGGAAGAAGGTGAGCCCACCCACGATCAGGATCACCCCCAGCAGGAGCACCACGAAGGTGGCGTTGTCCGTCCGGAAGGTGCCGAGGGACCCCGGAACCGTCTGCTTGGCGGCCAGAGCTCCGGCCAGGGCCAGCACCGGGAGCATGATCCCAAAGCGGCCGACGAGCATGTCGATGCCGCCGACCAGGTTGTAGAAGGCGGTGTTCCCATTGAGGCCGGCGAAGGCCGATCCGTTGTTGTTGGCCTGGGAGGTCAGCGCGTAGAGGATCTCGGTGAAGCCATGGGGCCCGGAGTTGAAGGCCCCCGCCCGCCCGACGGGGAGCGCGGTGGCGATCCCCGTGGTCACCAGGACCACCACCGGCATGACCAGGACGCCGAGGCTGGCCAGCTTTACCTCCCGGGCCTGGATTTTCTTGCCCAGGTATTCGGGGGTCCGGCCCACCATCAGCCCGCCGATGAACACCGCCACCATGGCGAATAGCAGCAGGGTGTAGAGGCCGCTGCCGTCGCCTCCCGGCGTTATCTCCCCCAACATCATCCCGGTGAGGAGGCCAAAGCCTCCCAAGGGGGTGTAGGAGTCCGGGGTGGAGTCCACCGACCCCGTGGAGGTCTGGGTGGAGGCGACGTCGTAGAGGGTGGAGTCCAGCACCCCGAAGCGCACCTCCTTCCCCTCCATGTTGCCCTGCGGCTGGGCCACCACCCCGGCCGCGGCCACCGCCGGGTTGGGTTGGGACTCGGCGTACCCGGTGAAACCGGTCCAGACGGCGAAGATGAGACCCATGGCCGCCAGCAGAGCCAGTCCCTGCCGGCGGGAGCCCACCATCTTGCCGAAGGTGTAGGTGAGGGCCACGGGGATGCTGAGCAGCAGCACCACCGAGAGGAGGTTGGTGAGCTGGCTGGGGTTCTCCAGGGGGTCCGCACCGTTGGCGTTGAAGAACCCACCGCCGTTGGTCCCCAGCTGCTTTATCGATTCCATGAAGCCCACCGGCCCCCTGGGGATCAGCTGGGTGGCGCCGTTGAGAGCGTCGCGGATGAAAGCCGGCCCGGCGAGGGTCTGGACGGCTCCCTGGGCTACGAACACCGCCCCGGCCACGAAGGCGATGGGCAGGAGCACATAGAGGCACCCCCGGACGGTGTCGACCCAGAAGTTGCCGATGGTGCTGGCTCCGGCCCGGCTGAAGCCGCGGACCAGGGCGATCGCCACTGCCATCCCCACCGCCGCCGACGTGAACTGCTGGACGGTGAGGGCGGCCATCTGGCTGAGGTAGGACATGGTGGTCTCGCCGGCGTAGTTCTGCCAGTTGGTGTTGGTGATGAAGGACACCGCGGTGTTCCAGCTGAGGAGCGGTGAAGCCGCCGGGAGGTGTTGGGGGTTCAGCGGCAGCTGCCCCTGCAGACGGAGCAGGCCGTAGGTCAGGAGGAGGGAGACTCCGGAGAACACCACCAGGGACACGGCGTACTGGCGCCAGCGCTGCTCTCGGCTGGGATCCACCCCCAGGAGGCGGTAGATGACCCCCTCGACCCGGGACAGCCAGCCCACGCGACCCGAGTACACGGCCTCCAGGTAGCTACCCAGGTACCGCCACGTGAGAGCCAGCACGGCCGCCAGGAGCAGCAGGGTGAGGGCGAAGTGCACCTCAGAAGCGCTCCGGGCGCAGCAGGGCGTACACCAGGTAGCCGAAGAGGACGACGGCCAGGCCGAGAAAGACGATCTGCTGCGGGGTCACAGGCGGTCCAGACCGGCGATCGCGGCCAGGCAGAGGAGGACGAAGAGCAGAGATCCGAAGACGAGCAGGAGGTCAGCCATGCCCGGAGCATCGCCATTCCCGCATCAAGAAGGTGTAAAAAGCGGCCCTTGGGGCGTGCATCGGATGCGAACCCGCCCGGCCGGGGGATCGGGCTATGCTTTGGCGGGGATTCCAGAAGGCGAACGCTCTGGGGATTGGGCAGGTGGGCGAGGCGGACATTGTTGAGGAGTGGTTCCCGGAGGCGGCCACTTGCGCCGCCGGCAACCAGGTGTCCTTCGCCACTGGCACCTCCGAGGAACACGAGGCGCTGGGCCTGACGGCTGCCGGGAGCTGGGTCGTAAGGCGGTGGAGGGACGACGTCGCGGGCGAGACGCTCCGCTCCGTCACTCCCGGGGAGGCCCGGGAGTGGTTGGTTCGGTGCGAGCTCTTCGAAGCGGTGGAGGAGCACTTTCCCGCTTTCGCCCCTCACGCGCATCCCCTCCGAATCGGCCGCCTCTATGAAGCTCGCTCTCCGGAGGACGGGCACCGGCTGCTGGTGGACCGGCTCTGGCCCCGAGGAATCTCCCGGGCCGATGGGCGTATCGACTCCTGGATGCCCGAAGTGGCTCCGAGCTCTGCACTTCGCGCCTGGTACGGGCACCGGCCGGAGCTCTTCTCCGAGTTCTCCCGTCGGTACCAGGCAGAGCTCAGCTCACCCGAGTGGGCGGCACCTCTGGCCCGGATCGGGGAGCTGCGGGAAGAGGGCCCACTCACCCTGGTGACGGCAACCCGCCAGCCCGAGCTTTCCGCGGCGAAAGTGCTGCAATCGTGGCTGCGGAGCCGGAGTCGGTAGGCCGCAAAGCACGACGGCCCCGCCGCGGGATTCAAGGAGTGCCGAAGTGAGCTTCGTCAAGAACCTCGAGTTCATGGCGAAGGGAATGGGCGGCGACCGGCCGGGGGCCGAGCTGCCGCCCCACAGCTGCGCCGGGTGCCAGACCCGGATGCAGTACCGAGGGCCCCACACCATCCGCACCGGGGGCTGCAGCGAGGCTTCGGCGCTGGCGCCGACCCGCTCCTCGGCAGCGGCCTCCTCAATTTCCTGAATCAGGCCACCGAGCGCAAGGTGCTGGTGCATGCCATGGTCTACCCCAAGTGCGGGGAGGTGGCCCTGATCAACTATCCCCAGAGGGAATTCTGAGGTCGCCGATCAGCGCCGGCCGTCCACCGCGATACGTCCGGGACCGGTGAGAGCGAGGGCCAGTGCCGCCGCCCCGAGGAGGAGGGGGAACTCATACCCGCCCTGGCCGTAGAACCCCTGCTTCCAGTGCGCGGTCCGGGCGGCGACCGCCATATTGGCGGCGGCCACCAGGCCTGCCACCGGCGTGCCCGCACCAAAGATGAGGCCCAGGCCGCCGCCCAGCTCCGCCAGGCCAGATGCCCTGGCCGCCATCTCGGGCATCGGCAAGCCCATGTTGGAGAGGCTCTTGCCAAAGTTCACCGGACCGCTCCGCTCCCACGCCGCCTGGTAGTTCGGGCCCATGAGGCGGCTCAGCCAAGTGGGAGCGGTCCGTCCCTCTCCCCCCATCAGCTTGGGTAGGCCGTGGGCGGCCAGTATCGAGCCGGCGCCGAGGCGCAGGGCCAAGAGCCCCAGGTCGGATCGCTTCACGGGTGTCCTCCTCAACGGTATCCGCACCAAAGAGATGATTGTCCATACAACTATAGCTGGTCAGGGAGCCGGAGAAACCGGCGGAAGGGGCAGGTGCAGGGGGACGGGGACGGCGGGGTTCCGCTTCAGGAGCAAAACCGGGCTCTCCAGCACGGGGTGGAAGTTGCGCTCCACGTAGCTCTCGAGCTGCCGGTTCCAGGGGATGCGGTCGGCGCTGAGCGGTGTTATCAGGAGGTAGGTGGCGCCGGAGAAGTACCCGAGCCAGGCGGGGGCGGCGGCCTGGGCCTGGGGGCTGGAGGGTACCTGGCTGCCGGAGATGGAGATGGTCGTTCCCAGGGCGTCCACCACGACCGGGCAGCCCTTCTCTCGGGCCAGGAACCGGTCGGCGTTCAGGGTGTACTCGGACTCGTCGGTGACGACGCACGCCCCTTGGGGGATGGTGCTGGCCAGGAGCGCCGAGGGGTCCTGGGCCCGCTGCAGGAGGGCGGGGATGGCCGCGGCATGAAGCAGTCCCCCGACGAACACCACGCCCACGACGGCGGCGATGAGCTGGGGTCTTGCCCGCTCCAGCCGGGCCACCGCTAGTCCCAGCAACAGAGCCAGGAAGGGGGCCAAGAAGGCTGCGTAGTGGTAGAAGAACTCCGCCGGCCAGCAGAGGGCGACCCCCACCAGCAGTACGCTGAGGAGAGCGAAGGCCTCAAGCTGGGTGGGCATGCGGCGGTTCCCTTCGCCGGGCAGGACGGCGAAGGCGGCGGCGAAGACGGCGAGCAAGACGCCCGCCGCGCCGGCCGCCAGCACCTGGTAGCGGTGTCCCGGGGGCACCCCCAGCCCTGGCCACACGGTGGTCATGAACTCGAGGCGCACCAGGATCGGCTGTCCGGCCTGGCCCGTCCGGCCCAGTTGATCGAGGAAGACCTGGTGGATGAACGGCCCAGGTGCCAGGAGGACGAACGGGAGACAGGGCAGAAGGAAGCCGATCCCTGTGGCCACGGCCAGCACGACGACCTGGGCGACCCTGCCCCTCACGAGCATGACCACGGCCACGGCGGCCAGGGGGATGACGGCCCAGGTCTTCATGGTCCCCCCGACACCGAAGGCCAGGCCCGCCCAGATGGTGAGGTCGGTCCGCTGGGTGAGCCGGTCCCCGGAGAAGAGCGCCAGCAGTCCCAGGAGGCAGAAGAGGTTCAGGAAGGGCTCGAGAAGGAGGGCGCTGGAGGCCAGGATGGCATCTGGGAAAAGGGCCAGCACCAGGCAGGCGGCGGCCACCGCCAGCGGGGATCGGTGGCGCAGGAGCCGTCCCAGCAGGAGCACGTTGGCGAAGGAGACGAGGGGAACCAGGGCCCGGGCGACCTCCAGAGCCGCATGGGTGCCGAGGGGGTAGGAGAGCAGGGCCACCGGGGTAAGAGCCAGGGGCACCCCTGGCGGCTGGATGAGAACAAAGTCGCGGTAGGGGAGCAGGCCATGCACCAGCTGCACCGCGGTGCCGAAGTAGACAGCGTCGTCGTACTCCCAGGACCCGGTCAGGTGGCCGGTTACGACCAGGGTTGTCCAGCGGATGGCCAGCCCCAGGATGGCCGCCGCCCAGGCCAGGTTGCGCTGCGGGTGGCGGCCGAGCCAGGACGCGCCCCAACGCTGGGCGAGAGCGGGAGCCCCGGAGGCGTTGACCATCAGCCGCCCAGGATATCGGCCGGGCCCGGGGGCTCCGGCCGCTGACCCCTGGTGGGGCGGTCGCCGCACTTGTGCGGGCGGCTCCGGACGGCTACAACTGGCCAGATGAGCGCGGCCCACGGCAGCTGGTCCCAGCACCCGCTTCGGCGCTTCACGCGCCCCGCTCTGCTGCTCGCCGCGGTGCTGGTGGGCGGCACCGTCGGGTACATGCTCATCGAGGGGTGGGACCTCGCGGACAGCGCCTTCATGACCGTGATCACGGTCTCGACCGTCGGCTACCAGGAGGTCCATCCCCTCTCCCTGGCGGGCCGGCTCTTCAGCATCAGCCTGATCGTGGTCGGGGTGGGGACTATGCTCTACTCGCTCGGGCTCTTCGCCGAGCTGGTGAGCGGCGGCCAGCTGAGCCTGTGGAGGATGGCGCGCCAGTTGGAGCGGGACGTCTCGGCACTTCGGGATCACTTCATTCTCTGCGGCTATGGGCGCATCGGCACCCAGGTGGTGGCGGAGCTCGAGCGGGCCGGGGTGCCGTACCTCGCCATCGACAACAATCCGGAGGCGGTGGGCCGCCTCTCCAGAGAGGGCCGGCTGTTCCTGGAGGGCGACGGGGCCTCGGAGGAAGTCCTGCGGCGGGCCGGCGTGGAGCGCGCCCGCGGGCTGGTGTGCGCCGTGGACGCGGACGAGCGCGCGGTGTACATAACCCTGGCCGCCCGTTCGCTCAATCCCAGGCTGTTCATCATCGCCCGGGCCGGGCAGCCGGAGTCCCTGCGCCGGCTCCAGCTGGCGGGAGCCGACCGGGTGCTCTCGCCGTATCAGATGGCAGGTCACCGCATGGCGGAGATGGCCCTCCGGCCCGGGGTGGTCGAGGTGATCGACACCTTGAGGTCCGGCTCTGCGGCCCTCGGGGTGGAGGAGATCGTGGTGCCGGAGGACTGGCGCCGGGCGGGGGCCACGGTGCGCGAGGCGGGCCTGGCGGACCGCGGCACCGCCCGGATCCTGGCCCTCCGCCGTCCGAGCGGGGAGCTTTTCGTAGGGCCCGGTGACGGCCAGGTGGTTCTCGGGGGCGACCTGCTGGTGGTACTGGGTTCCGCCGTCGAGGTGGACAGGACAGCGCTGGCGCTGAGCTGATCCCGCGCCCGGGCCCGCCTCGCCGTCCCAGTTATGGTGGAGCGGTGGAGACGCGGTCCGACCTGCGCAACGTGGCCCTGGTGGCCCATGTCGACCATGGGAAGACCACCCTCGTGGACGCCATGCTGCGCCAGACCGGGGCCTTCCGGGCCAACCTGGTCGTCGCCGACCGGGTGATGGACTCCGGGGACCTGGAGCGGGAGAAGGGCATCACCATCCTGGCCAAGCACACGGTGGTCCGCTACCGGGGCACCCGGATCACCATCGTCGACACACCGGGCCACGCGGACTTCGGCGGCGAGGTGGAGCGGGCCCTGGCGATGGTGGACGGGGTGCTGCTCCTGGTGGACGCCTCGGAGGGTCCGCTGCCCCAGACCCGCTTCGTGCTGCGCAAGGCCCTGGAGGCCAGGATGGCGGTGCTGGTGGTGGTGAACAAGGTCGACCGGCCCGACTCCCGGGTGGCCGAGGTGGTTCGGGAGGTCGAGGACCTCTTCCTGGACCTCGACGCCGATGAGGGGCAGCTGGACTTCCCCATCCTCTATGCCAGCGCCAAGGAGGGCTGGGCCTCGTCAACTCCCGCCACCACCGGCACCTCCCTCGAGCCGCTCTTCGAGGCCATCCTGAGCCGGGTGCCGGCGCCCCAGCACGAGCCTGGGGGGGCCCTCCAGGCGCTGGTCACCAATCTCGACGCCTCGCCCTACCTGGGCCGGCTGGCCGTCTGCCGCGTCCATCGGGGCGAGATCTTGCGGGGGGCCACGGTCGCCTTGTGTCGTGCCGCCGGCGAGGTGGAGGTGGGCCGCGTCGTGGAGCTCTTCGGGACCGAGGGGTTGGAGCGGGTCGCGGTGGAGTCCGCGGGGCCGGGGGAGATCGTGCTGGTCGCCGGGTTTCCCGACGTCTCCATCGGCGACACCCTGGCCGACGCGCAGGCTCCTGAGGCGCTGGAGCCGATCCTGGTGGACGAGCCGAGCCTGGCCATGACGGTGGGGATCAACACCTCGCCCCTTGCCGGTCGCGAGGGCACCAAGCTCACGGCCCGCCTCCTGAAGAACCGCTTGGATGCCGAGCTGGTCGGAAACGTGTCGCTGCGCATCGCTCCCACGGAGCGCCCCGACACCTGGGAGGTGCAGGGGCGGGGGGAGCTGCAGCTGGCGGTGCTGGTGGAGACCATGCGGCGAGAGGGATTCGAGCTCACCGTGGGCAAGCCCCAGGTGGTGACCCGGGTGGTGGAGGGGGTGGTCCACGAGCCCATGGAGCGGCTGACCGTCGACGCCCCGGAGGAGTATCTCGGGGTCATCACCCAGCTCTTGGCCCTGCGCCAGGGACGGCTGCAGGAGATCGTCAACCACGGGACCGGGTGGGTGCGCCTGGAGTACCGGGCCCCGGCCCGGGGGCTGGTGGGGTTCCGCACCGAGTTCCTGGTGGAGACCAGGGGGACCGGGGTGCTGCACAGCGTCTTCGACGGGCTCGAGCCCTGGCATGGGGAGCTCAAGACGCGGCGCAACGGCTCGCTGGTGGCGGACCGGAGGGGGTTCTCCACGACCGAGGCGCTCATGTCGCTTCAGGAGCGAGGGACTCTGCACATCGGTCCGGGGGTCGAGGTCTATGAGGGGATGGTGGTGGGGGAGAACGCCCGACCCGAGGACATGGACGTCAACCCCACCAGGGAGCGCAAGCTGACCAACATGCGGTCCTCCACCGCGGAGGAGCTGGAGCGCTTGAGTCCGGCCCTGAACCTCTCGCTGGAACAGTCGCTGGAGTTCATCGCCGAGGATGAGTGCGCCGAGGTGACGCCCCGCTCGGTGAGATTGCGCAAGGTGGTCCTGGAGCAGAGCCTGAGAGCGCGCGACCGTCGCCGCGCGCGCCCTGCGGCCAGGGCTGGGACCGCCTAGCGGGGCTGGGGCGGCCCCGGAGGAACCCCGCGATCCAGCGCCTGCTCCAGCTGCCGGGTGCGGTGGTAGGCCGCCCAGACCGCGTCCGCCAGCACCGTCCGGAAGCGTCCCCGCTCCAGGGCTGCGAGCGCCTCAGCAGAGGTGCCCCCCGGAGAAGTCACCATGTCCCGGAGCTCACTGGGGTGGCGCTGGCTCTGGGCGGCGAATTCCGTGGAACCCTCCACCGTGCTCAGGACCAACTTCCTGGCCAGGTGCCGGGGGAATCCCAGATGGACGGCGGCGTCCACCAGGGACTCGATGAACAGCAGGGTGTACGTGGGCCCGGTGCCGGAGACGGCGGTGGCCATCGCCACCTGCTCCTCGTCCTCCACCTCCAGCTCCTCACCGAGGGCGCCCAGCAGTTGGCGGGTGCGCCGGCGTCCCATCTCGTCCACCTCCGGGGTGGGGTACCAGACAGTCATCCCCCTCCCGATCTGCGCTGGGGTGTTGGGCATGGCCCGAACCACGGCCGGGTGCCCCAATCCCTCGCCCAGGGTCCGGGTGGAGGCGCCGGCAACTATGCTCAGCACCAGGGTGCCGGGTGCGATCGCCCCCTTGAGCTCGGGCATGACCCGGCGGAGAACCTGGGGCTTGACCGAGATGACCAAGAGGTCAGCGGCGGCCGCGGCCGCGCGGTTGTCCGAACTGACCCTGACACCGAGGCGGTGCTCCATGTCCTCCCGTCGCGCTCGACGCGGGTGGGTGCAGGTGACCTCGTCCGGGCTCACCAGCCGGCGTGCGAAGAGGCCCCCCACTATGGCCTCGGCCATAGCGCCCGCCCCCACCACCACGAGCCGAACTCCCGAGAGGTGACTCGGAGGCGGGGATTCCGAGGAGGGCGAGCGTTCAGAGGGCAAGCTGTTACACCATATGGGGCTGGGCGGCTCTGCTCAGCATATCCGCGGCGGTACGATCTCGGCCACCGAATCAATGTGGGGGACGCGGCGCATGGTGGACTCCTGGGGCCCGGCGAGAGCGTGAGGGCCAAGAGTTGAAGGCGGCTCTGTACCGGGCGACCGGCGCTGCCGCCGAGGTCATCCGGCTGGAGGAGGTGGAGCGGCCGGAGCCGGGACCGGGTGAGGTGCGGGTGCGCCTTCGCCTCTCGGGGGTGAATCCGACCGACTGGAAGGCCCGCGCCGGGGCCACGCCTCGCCCCATTGAGGGGTTTCAGATTCCCCACCACGATGGCGCCGGAGAGATAGACGCCGTGGGTGAGGGGGTTCCGGCCGAACGGGTGGGGGAGAGGGTCTGGGTCTGGCTGGCGGCGGCCGGCCAGCGGTGGGGTACCGCGGCGCAGTGGACTGTCGTCCCGGCCGCGCGGGCCACCCCCCTCCCTCCCGGCGCTTCGTATGAGCTGGGCGCCTGTCTCGGAGTTCCCGCCCTGACCGCCCACCGGTGCCTCTTCGCGGACGGCCCGGTGTCGGGAAGGGACGTGCTGGTCTCGGGGGGTGCTGGGGCGGTGGGGCACTTTGCCATCGAACTCGCCCGCTGGGGTGGGGCCCGAGTCGCCGCCACCGTGAGCGGCGAGGTCAAGGCGGAGCTGGCCAGGCGAGCGGGGGCCGAGGTGGTGGTGAACTACCGGGAGCCGGGGGCGCCGGCGGAGCTCCAGCGATTCTCCTCACGGGTGGCCCGGATCGTGGAGGTGAACCTGGCGGCCAACCTCCAGCTGGACCTGCGCCTCGCCGGCCCTGAGACGGTGGTCGTGGTCTACGCGGCCGACCTCGACGATCCGGTGCTGCCCGTCCGGGCCTGCATGGGTGCCAACCTCGTCATGCGCTTCGTGCTGCTGTACGGCGTGCCCGGGCCGGCCCTGGAGGCGGCGGCGGCCGCAGTCCATCGGGCGCTGGGGGAGCACGCCCTCACCGAGCTGCCCATGGTCCGCTTCCCCCTGGAGCGCTGTGCCGAAGCCCAGGAGGCGGTCCAGTCAGGGGCCACCGGCAAAGTGGTCCTGGAGATCCCATGAGGGGAGCGAGGCCCGGCGCCCCAGTCCGCCCCCTTCCCATCTCGAGCGAGGGACACCGTGGCTAGCCCGGAGGCGCAGGTCACGGCCGCTCGGCGCGAGATCCGCAACCGCGCCATCCTGGGGGTGGAGCCCAGCTGGGGGCGGAACTTCAACGACCTCAGCCACGAGTGGAGGAGGGTCTTCGCCGAGCTCTTCGGAACCTTCCTCTTGGTGCTGGTGGCCGCGGGGGCGCCCACCGTCGCGGCCCGGTACCCGGGCATTCTCTCCCAGGCGGCGGTCGTCACCGCTCCCGGGCTCATGGTGATGGCGATCATCCTCTTCATGGGGCTGGTCTCCGGAGCCCACCTCAACCCGGTGGTCAGCCTCGCCTTCGCCCTTCGTCAGGAGTTCCCCTGGCGAAGGATTCCTGCCTACCTCGCGGCCCAGGTGGCGGGCTCGGTGCTGGCCTGCCTCGTTCTCTGGGCCCTTGTCGGCAGGTACGCCCATCTGGGCGCCACCCTCCCCGGCTCCGGTGTTGGGGACCTCCAGGCGATGGCCATGGAGGCCTTCCTCACCATGGGCCTGGTGAGCACGATCCTGGGGACGGCTTCCGGGGCGCAGAACGTCGGCACCTTGTCTGCCCTCGCGGTGGGCGGATACATCGCCCTGGCCGGGCTCTGGTCCAGCCCCATCAGCGGGGCCTCCATGAACCCGGTGCGATCCTTCGGACCCGCCCTGGTGAGTGGGGATTTCGCCCACTTCTGGGTGTATCTGGTCGGCCCGGCTGCGGGGGCGCTCCTGGCCGTCGGGGCGGCCTACATCCTTCGCGGCCCGGGCGGGGACCTCACCGCGATGAGGGCCGCCCAGGGGGCCCTCGATCCCCTGGGGCCGCCGGCGAAGCCTGAGTAAGCTCGACCGGCGCGGCAATGGGAGCCGGAGGGATTCCGGCGGGAGGTGAGAAAGGTGAGCAAGTCCAAGGAGAACTGGAAGGCGGAGCCCGATGAGCACGACTATCCGGCCGCCGCCAACTACCTCTCTCTCCTCATCCCGCCGGAGGTGGTGGATGGAGCGGTGCAAGGGCTGCGCTCTGCGGAACTGGTCCGATACAAGGCCAAGGATCTGCTCCGTGCCAGCCGGCTGCCGCTGCTCCCGGCCAAGGACCCTGACGTCTCCCGCGATCTTCGCGAGGTTCGCGCCGGCCGCAAGTTGTCCCCCGTGCTCCTCCTGCGCGGCGAGCTGAGCCGCGAGGTTCCTCTCACCGTGGCGGACGGTTACCACCGGATCTGCGCCAGCTACCACCTCAACGAGGACGCCGAGATACCCTGCCGCCTGGCTGGGCTCGCCAGCCCTACGGTCATCCATGGGGCAGTTGGGGCCCAGGCGGTCCGCGGTCGGCGGCGCAGCTCGAAAGGCTCTCAGCCGTAGAGGTTGCGGCACTCTGGCCATGGAGGTGGAGCCCTCGCCATGGGGACTGGCCCGAGCGCCCGACCTGGTTGGGGGGGCCGTGGTCGGTGGGGCGCGTCTCGAGTCGCGGCCACGCTCAAACGTGGCGGCCCCAGCGAGGCCGGGCGGCGAGAGGCTACTCGGAGCGGAAGGGGGGATCAGGGGTTGAGCTGCGCCCTGCGCCACCGGGCACTTGATGTGAGTCCAGTCGTGAACTCCGCCGGCAGGGGGTTGGCGCCCGGTGAGGGAGCCGCCAGGCGTCCGCAACCGCTCCGCGCGCCAACTGCGTGCCTCTTGATGGCCGGGGTAGCTGAGGGGTCAGCTCACGGATCGTGCGGGCCGCTCCCGGACGGGGGGGATGGTGCGACCCCGCGCTCGGTCTGGCCGCGCCTCTCCCGGCTCGGGCGTCCGCTCGGGCCTCCCCCCGCCTGGTGGCGGTGGCGGCACAACTCACAGGTGACTGCCATCCGGATTGGTGCCCGACCGGCGGGCCGGCGCTGGTGAGCCACAGCCGGCACCCTGCCGGGCATGCGGCCAGGGCGAACCCCTTGGAGGAACTCTCACTGGAGCAGCTCCGGCAGCGGACGAGCATGAAGTGGCGGAGGTATCCCCCCGATGTTCTGCCGCTGTGGGTAGCCGAGATGGACGTCCGGCTGGCACCGGCGGTCGCGGAATCGCTGCATCGGGCCGTGGACTCAGGGGATACCGGCTATCCGGCGGGGGCCGACTACCCGCAGGCGCTGCGAACCTTTGGCCAGAGGCACTGGAACTGGGACGGGGTTCCCGCCGACCGGACGGCGAGCGTTCCCGACGTCATGATGGGGATCGTCCAGGTCATCCGCCTGGTCACCGACCCGGGCGACCCCGTGGTCGTCAACCCCCCCGTCTACCCACCCTTCTACGCCTTCGTGGGCCACGACTCGCGCCGGGTCATCGAGGCCCCTCTCGGAGCCGACCTGCGGCTCGACCTGAACTCTTTGGAATCGGCCTTCAGGCTGGCGCGGGCAGGGGCGGGGAGAGTGGCCTACCTGATCAGCAATCCGCACAACCCAACCGGGGTGGTGCACACGCCGGAGGAGCTCGCGGCCGTCGCGACTCTGGCCCGCAGGTACGCGGTCCGGGTCGTAGCCGATGAGATCCACGCCCCTCTGGTCCTGCCCGGGGCGACGTTCACGCCGTACCTCAGCGTGGCCGGGGCGGAGGACGCCTTCGCGCTCACCTCCGC
>JAJYET010000032.1 GCA_021785655.1 bacterium
TGGAACCAGCGCAGGGCGGTCCGGGGGTGAACACCCTGGGTTCGAGCCCATTCGCTCAGCTTCATCGGGCCCCATGATACACCTGTACGCCGCCTAGTGTCTTATCCGGCTCAGCAGTTCCCAACCCTGGGTATGGTCCCGTTCCACCAGCGCCGCGCCCATGGCGCCCACGAGGAGCAAACCCGGCATGACCGAGGTCAGCCCACCTGGTGATGGCGGGTTTGGCGATGCCCGGAGCGGCGGGGGTTCTCCCCTGCCTCCGGCCAGCGGTAGCGGGGCGCCCTCAGGGCAAGCGGTGGCTCAACTCGCCGGATTCTGGGCGCGCTTTGCGGGGCTCCTCCTCGACGGGCTGATCTTCTTGGTGGTCGAACTGCTGCTCGGCGCCATCTTCACCTCCACCTCGACCGAGGTGGTCGGCGGGTTGGCGATCACGGTGCGCACCGGTGCCTCACTTCCCACGGCGATCATGGTCATCCTGGAGCTGGCCTACTTCAGCTGGTTCTCGTCCACCCGGGGGGCCAGCCTGGGGCAGCAGCTGGTGGGTATGCGGGTGGTGGACTGGGAGCCCTTCGGCCCGCTCAAGCCCTCCCAGGCGGTGGTCCGCTACATCGGCTATCTCATCTCCGGCCTTCCCTTCCTGCTGGGATACATCTGGGCGGCGTTCGATCCCAAGAAGCAGGGCTGGATGGACAAGCTGGCCGGCACGCAGGTGGTGCGCACCCGCTGAGGAAGGAGCGTCTCGCCTAGGTCCCGAAGTCCGGCAGGGGCTCGGCCCCTGGGGCGGTCACGTCCCACCAGAGGGTGGCCATCTGGCGCGCCGTGCCGGGATCGGCCCGCTCCGCCAGCGCGGCGGCAACCTCCGGTTCCCGGGATGGATCCAGGCAGAGACGGCGCCTGACCCAGGAGACCTCCTCCGGGCCCGGGCTGGGGGGCCCCGCCTCCGTCCGCTGCCAAGGCGTGACCCCCACCGGCTGGCCCAGAGTCTCCTCGATCACCGCTGCAGCGTCAGCGGCGGTGGGGCCATCCGGGCGGGCCAGCCCCCAGAACCGCTCCCAGAGCCAGTTGAGGGACGACTGCGGGTGGCGCCAGGTCAGCTCCAGCACCACCCGCCGCCGGGAGCGGGCGCTGAGGGCGCGCACGAACTGATCGAGCGACGAGACGTTGTAGGCGACGTTGGCGCAGACCGCGACGTCCGCCGGGGCGACCGCCGCCGCGGCCTCCGGCCAGACTCCCCGCACCGTCCGCAGCCGAATCCTGCCCCTGGCCAGTTCGGCCATCCGCTCCAGCATCTCCTGGCTCTGGTCCACGGCGACCAGGAGAGCGGCCTTACCGGCCAGGGGCAGGCTGGCCGCACCGGCTCCGGCGCCCACGTCCAGAACCGTGCCGCCGGGAGGGAGAGCCTCCAGCGCCCTCTGGTGGGTCGGGGATGGGGCCGAGTTGAGGGCCCTCTCCGCTCGGGCGGCGAAGGCCTGGGGTGGGAGCTCCCAGGGGGATTCGTGCGCTTGGGCAAGTATCTCCGGGGGGATGGCCCAGGCGGCGAGTGCCCGGGCCCACTCCTCCTGCGCTGTCACCGGGTCATTGTCCGCTCTCCGCCATCCGGGTCCACCCCTTGGGCGTGCGACCATCGGGCGGATGGGCCAGCATCCCCCGGGCCACCGCCATCCGATCTTCGCCCGCGTCTACGGCGCCCTGGCTCCCCTGACCGAGGTCGGGGGCGGGGCCAGGGCGCGCCGGGAGCTGCTCCTGGGCTTGCGGGGCTCGGTCGTCGAGCTGGGATGCGGCAGCGGCCTGAACTTCCGCCACTACCCCGGCGCGGTGTCACGGGTCACGGCCCTGGAGCCGGAGCCGATGCTTCGCCGCCTGGCCCATCGGGCCGCCCGGCGAGCGAGAGTCCGGGTGGAGGTGCTGGCCGGGGTGGCGGAGCACCTCCCCTTTCCGGACGGCTCCCAGGACGCAGTGGTGTCGGCCCTGGTCCTCTGCTCGGTGGACGACCTGGCGGGCTCACTGAAAGAGGTGCGGCGGGTCCTGCGCCCGGGCGGCGAGTTCCGCTTTCTGGAGCATGTCCGGGGCCCGGGGGTGGGCGGTGCCCTGGAGGACCTGCTGGACCCGCTCTGGTCCAGGATCGCCGGCGGATGTCACCTGAACCGGGAGTCTGACTTGGAGGTGGCGCGCGTGGGGCTGAGAGTGGAGGAGCTGCGGGAGCTGGGGACCACGGTGCTGGGCATCCCGCTCCCCGGCCCGCGGATGCTCCTGGGCGCGGCTCGACTTCCGCTCTAAGGAGCTCCCGCCTCCAGCCGGGCGAGGCTGCCTGCCAGGGGGACGTGGATCCATCCCTCGACCCGGGCGTCATCCCGGTGCTCCATCGGGATCGGCTCACAGAGGTCCAAGGCCGCGGCCCTAGCCACCAGCGCCGCCACCAGGGCGTCCAGGCAGTTGTCGTTGTCCCGAAGCCTGTCCAGGTGGGTCCCCCTCTCCCTGAGCCGGGGCAGGGCAGAGAGCAACTGTTCGACCACCTTCTCGCGCTCTGCCCTCCCTGCCGTTCCCTTGTATCCGCGATGCGGGAGCCCCCACCTCTGCAGGGCCAGCGCCGGGTACACCTCCACGAGCCCCCCCGACCCGTCCCGGGGCATCCCCTCCAGGAGGGGGGCGGCGCGCAGCGCGGGGTAGGCGATACGGTCGGTGGACACCGAGAGCGGCAAGCGCCGGAACTCGCAGTGCACCCAGCGGTCGGTCGCTCGGTGGCTGAGGCGCTTCATCTCGCCCCCGGCGACCGACTTCATCTCGCTGTGTCGGTGCACCAGCTCCACGAACTGGCGGGGCCAGCCCAGGGGCACGTCCAGGCCGACCATGTCCGACGGGGGCCCAAGGAGCGCCCTGAGGTCGCTGTCCTCCAGACGACCATCCAGGCGTTCTATCCCCACCTGCCCCGCATCCCAGCGGAGCACGCAGACCCCGGTGTTCTCGGCCCTGCTGGCTAGGTCGACGCCGGCGGTGATCACCGTCGGCGTCGGCTGGCACCATGCCCCGCCGGCACCGGGGTCAGTCCCCGAACGCCAGCTCGACCACCGGGATCACCCGGGCGGTCTTGGACTGGTACTCGCCGAACCCGGGAAAGCGGTTCACCTGCTCGGCGTAGATCCGATCCCGTTCCACGCCCGCCACGGGGACGGCCCGAGCAGAGCGAGTCGTGCCTCCAATCTCCACCTCGACCTCGGGATGGGCAAGGAGGTTGTGGTACCAGCCGGGGTGGGAGTCGGCGCCGGCCTTGGAGGCGAAGACGAAAGTGCGGCCCTCGTGGGCGAGGTACATGACCGGGTGGACGCGCTTCGCCCCGCTCTTGGCCCCCCGGGTGTGGAGGAGGAGCAGCGGGGCTCCCTCGAAGCCTCCGCCGACCCGGCCCTGGTTGGCTCGAAACTCCCGGATCACCGCCTGGTTGGGGTTCTCTGCAGCTACGCTCATGGCACCTCGTAGTCCTGATCTATCCCCCCCATTGTGGCCGGCAGCGCCCGTGCTCGTCGGCGCGGATCGGATCGCTGCCCGGCCCAGGCAGCTCCTCACCCGGTCGGTCCGGGTCCGGTACGGTCGGGTGAGGCCGCTTTGTCCGCGCCTCTACCGGTTGGCGCCGAGATCGCTCGACAGGCTCTCGGCCGCCTCCACCACCAGGGGTGCCAGCCGGGCGGCGGTCCGGGGCCCCAGCCGGTACCGGGGCGCGCCGATGCCCAGGGCGGCCACGACCCTACCGGTGGGGTCGCGGACCGGGGCAGCCACGGCCGCCGTCTCTCCCTCCCTCTCTCCAAAGGAGGCTGCGTACCCCGCCCTGCGGATCCGCCGCAGCTCCTGCTCCCAGGCCCCGTCTTCGGTGATGGTGGCGGCGGTCATCGGCCTGGCCTGGGACAGCGCCTCCGGGACGTCCAGCATCTCGTCGAAGGCCAGGAACACCTTGCCCGCCGCGCCCGCGTAGAGAGGGAGCACCTCGCCCACCCGAACCGCCCGCCCAACCGGCCGTCGGGTCTCGGCGGCCGCTACGCAGACCCGCAGCAGCCCGTCCCGGACATAGAGGCGGGAGGTCTCGCCGGTCTCGTCCCTCAGCTCCTCGAGCCGTCGCCGGGCCAGCTCCTGGAGGCCCGGGGCCGAGGCCAGCCGCGCCGCGCTCCAGCGCACCAGCCGGGCGCCGGGCCGATAGCTCTCCCCCCGGCGTTCCAGGAATCCGAGCTCGGTGAGGCTCGAGACCAGCCGAGAGCAGGTGGAGGGAGGGAGGTGGGTGCGACGCCGGAGCTCCCCGAACCCCAGCTCCGGCTCCGCCGGGCTGAAGCAGTCCAGCAGGTCTCGGGCCTTGCCCAGGACCAGGATCCGCTCTGAGCTGGCTGCCATCGCCTCCCCGGGGTTGCGTTGCGCTATTCCACATCGTAGCATGGCACCCACGATGTGGAATAGGCCGGGCTGGCGGGGGACCACCCAGTGGGGAGGGCTGGCAGGGACGACTCACGGGGACGGGAGGGAATGAGCTCGACGCCCGGGGCGCTCCGCGCCCCCTTGGTGGCTGACGTCTTCCTCCGGGACGGCCTCCAGGCGGTCGACCGGGACCGGGGACGAGATCGCATCCCCACCTCGGTGAAGCTTGAGATCCTGGGTGAGCTGGACGCCTGCGGGATACCCGAGGTGGAGGTGACCGGCTTTGTCCACCCCCTGGTCATACCGAACCTGAGCGACGCGGACGAGCTGGCCCGGCGAGCCCTGGCCAGTGGCACGCGAGCCCGGCTTCGGGCCCTGGTGCCCAACCTGCGGGGAGCTGGAAGGGCGCTGGAGGCCGGGATCTCCAAGCTGGCCTGGTTGATAGCGGCCAGCCCCACCTACCAGCGGCTCAACTCCAACATGGACCAGGAGCGGGGGCTGGAGGAGGGGGCTGAAGTCTTCCGAGCGGTGTCCGCCTCCGGGGCGGAGATGGTGGCGGCGGTGGCCACCGCCTTCGTCTGCCCCTACGAGGGCGTCATCCCACCTGGGCAACTCTATTCGCTGGTGGGCCGGATCGCCGACCTGGGAGTGACGGAGCTCTGGTTGGGGGAGAGCGTCGGCCTGGCCTGGCCAAGCCTGGTGGGCGACCGCGTGGCGGGCCTCAGAGAGCGCTTTCCGCGCCTGCGCCTCGGGGTCCACCTGCACACCCTGGCAGGTCTCGCCCCGGCCAACGCCCTGGCGGCGCTGCGGGCCGGGGCCGAGATGCTGGAGGGTGCCGTGGGCGGGGTGGGCGCGGGGATCGCGCTCCTGCACCCGTCGCTGGAGTTCGGCAACTATGCGACCGAGGACCTGAACTACCTCCTCCTGGCAGAGGGGTTCGAAACCGGCATCGACCAGGTGAGGCTGGCCGAGCTGGGGCGCCGGGTGCGAGAGCTGGCGGGTGGGGGCGGGAGCCGGGCGGCCCACTTCCTCAGCCTGGAACGCTATCTGGAGCGGAGCCGCGCCGTCCAGGCGGGCCTGGAGCGCACCCGCCCGGGTGACTCGCGGGCGCGGCATTCCGCGGCGGCTCAAGGTGGCTGAGAGCGGTCCTAAGGCTCCGCCACCCCTAGAAGGTGTCCGAGTCCTGGACCTCGCCACCATGATGGCGGCTCCCGCCGCTGCAGCCTACCTGGCCGAGTTCGGCGCCGACGTGATCAAGGTGGAGAAGCCGAGGGAGGGGGACCCGCAGCGGCGCTGGGGCACCACGAAGGCCGGCGAGTCGGTCTACTGGAAGTCGATCTCACGCAACAAGCGCTCATTGACCCTGGACCTGCGCACCCGCCGGGGGGCGGAGATCCTCCGCCTCTTGGTCGGGCGGACCGACGTCGTGATCGCCAACTTCCGCCCCGGCACCCTGGAATCCTGGGGGATCGGCTACGAGTGGATGGCGGCGGCCAACCCCTCGGTGATCCTGCTCGAGATCTCCGGGTTTGGACAAACAGGGCCGCTGGCCCGCCGCCCCGGGTTCGGCACGCTGGCCGAAGCCCGCTCCGGCTTCGCCCACCTCACCGGCCAGCCGGAGGGTCCGCCCACCCTTCCCAACATGGGGCTGGCGGACGGGGTGGCGGGGATCATGGGAGCCTTCGCGGTGATGCTGGCGCTGCGGGCTCGGGAGCGGGGGGACGGCCTGGGCCAGCGCATCGACCTCTCACTCTGCGACTCCATCCTGCGTCTCATCGAGCCCTCGCTTCTGGACTGGAGCCAGCTGGGGATCGCCGGGCAGCGGACCGGGAGTCGCAGCGTGCATGTCGCACCGCGCAACGTCTACCGCTGCCGGGACGGCAACTGGGTGGCGCTCTCCGCCAGCACCCCCTCGATCGCCCGGCGGGTCTTCGCTGCCATTGGCAGGCCGGAGCTGGCGGACGATCCGCGATTCGCGGACAACGCCTCGCGGCTGGAGAACGTCGCAGAGCTGGACACGGTGATCGGGGAGTGGATCGGGCGCCACGACGCTCCCGAGGTGATCGAGATCATGGAGAGGGCCGAGGCCGCCGTCGGCCCGGTGCAGGACATCCCCCAAATCCACCAGGACCCCAGCTTCCGGGAGCGCCCTTCGTTCGTGGAGGTGGAGGACCCGAACTTCGGGCCGATGCGGCTGGTGGACGTGGTTCCCAAGCTGAGCCGCACCCCGGGGCGGGTGCTCACCACTGGCCCAGCTCTGGGGCAGCACACCCGGGAGATCCTGGCCGAGCTCGGCCTCCTGGCGGAGTACGAGGGGCTGGAGGAGGAGGGCGTGGTCTGACCGCCACCTCCCTCAGCCGAGAGGGCCGGCTGGCCACCTGGCTGTTCGCCCCCGCCACCAGTCCCCGCCACAGCCGCAGGGCGCTGGCGGGGGGCTGCGACGTCGCCGTCATCGACCTGGAGGATGGGGTGAGCCGGGATCGCAAGGTGGAGGGGCGGAGCGCCGCCCGGGAGCTGCTCAGCGGTCGGGAGGGCGGCGGCCCCCTGGCCTTCGTCCGCATCAACTCCACGGCGAAAGGGGAGGGGAGGGCGGACCTGGAGGCGGTGGTGGTGCCCCAGCTCGCGGGGGTGATGCTGCCGAAGGTCGGGTCCGCGGCTGAGGTTGAGGTGCTGGACTGGACTCTCACGAGATTGGAGCGGCAGCGCGGAGTGTCCGAGGGCCAGGTGGCGATCCTGCCGCTGCTGGAGACCGCCTCGGGGCTGGAGGTGGCGGGGGAGATCGCCAGGTCCTCGCCGAGGGTCTGCGCCCTGGCCCTCGGTGTGGCTGACCTGGCCGCGGACCTCGGCGCCCGCATCGGGCCGGCCAGTCCCCTTCTGGCCGCTGCTCGGGTGGAGCTGGTGGTGGCCTGCCGAAGCGCGGGGGTGGGGGCGCCGGTGGACCCGGTGCATCTCGACCTCCAGGACCTCGCGGGACTGGAGGCTGCGGCGATCGCCGCCCGGCAGCTCGGGTTCCAGGGCAAGGCCTGCATCCACCCCAGCCAGGCGGAGGTGGTGGCCAGGGTGTTCGCACCCACCGAGGAGGAGCAGGAATGGGCGCAGAGCATCCTCTCCGCGTTCGACTCCGCCGAGCGGGAGGGCCGGTCGGCGCTGGTGGTGGACGGCGAGTTCGTGGACTACGCGGTGGTGGCCCGGGCCCGCCGGCTGCTCCGACTCCCCGGTCCGGATCAGTCGGCCTCCAGATCGCAGTAGACGAATCCACCGCGCTCCACCACCTCGCCCGGATGGCAGGGGATGGCGCTACGGAAGATCGGCGCCCAGCGGACGAAGGTGTGGAACTCCGCCCGCTCGCCACAGGGGTCGACCGACGGCGGCAGGGAGGACAGCAGCGTGGCGTCGAAGGCCCGGCCGGCGAGCTTGTGGGGTTGCGAACAGTTGCTCGTGCGACGGACTATAAGTAGTGACGATGAACTTGAAAGAGTGAGCTAAGGGTCAAGGGATTCATCCTGTGACCGCATACCGCTGGTTCCCCAGCTCCAAGCGCTGCTCGGGCTGCGGGACGGTCAAACCGGGGCTCTCGCTCTCGGAGCGCACCTCCCGCTGCGAGAGTTGCGGGCTGATCCTGGATCGGGATCTCAACGCCGCGATCAACCTCGCCGGGTGTTATCACCCGGCCGTCACCGCCAGTGCGGCGGAGACGCTAGCTGCCTGTGGAGCCGACCGTAAGCCCGGGCCCCGCCCGGCGGGTGGCCGTGAAGCAGGAACCGGGATTGCCCCGGAGCGCTGCCAGCCAATGGCGGCTGTGAACGGTGGACTTACCAATGTTCACTGATTCACAACGGCATCACCTTGGGATCCAGGCACACCAGGGTGGCCCGGAGGCCCCACGCGATCATCTCCCGGGCCAGGGTCAGCGTCTCGCGCCCGACGAGCGGGAACACCCCCTTCCAGCCCAGGCCCGCCAGCCAGCTTTCCCGGTACGAGCGCACGTCCTCCAGGAAGAGGTCGGCGAAGGCCAGGTGATGGACACCCTGGGCGCCCAGCTCGGCGAGACCGGCCGCCATGCGGGCCTCGTACAGCTGGTTGGGGCAGCCGGGCGGGATCCACACCTTGGTGAGAGGGAGCCTCAGCTCCTCGGCCTGCCGGTCGAGAAGCGCCTCCCGCACACCGGACATCGTCACCCGCCGGTAGCCCTCGGTGAGGGTGGTCAGCAGACCCACGCCCCGAAACCCGCCGTCCGCCAGCACGGCCATGAGCCCGTAGGCGGAATCCTTCCCGGCGCTCCAGGAGAAGGCGACGGGAACCGCCGTGGCCGGCAGGTCCGGCGGGGAAGCAGGCCCCGCCGTCACCCGCGATGCCGAGAGTTCGGGTCCGCCGCTGCGCCCGCCACCCCCTAGCCGGTCTCGGGCTCGGCCGACAACCCGGTCCGGCCTCTCAGGGTGACCAGATTGCCCCGGCCCTTGAGCAGGTTCATGGCGGTGACGGAGAAGGCGAGCAGCAGGGCTCCCACGAGCTCCTGGGGGTGGAGCGGAGCCGCGAAACCGTATGGGGCCGGCAGCGAGAAGACCAGGAACAGCGCCGCGGGGTATCCGAGCTCGGCCAGAGTGGAGACCGAGGCCGGGGTGCTGGAGAGTGCCCGGTAGTACAGAAGGAGGGCCAGGAAGCCGGGGATGAGGGCGATCCCCAGGAAGGCGGGCAGCTCGCCCACGGTGTACCCGGCGAGCGGTGACTGCCCCCCCGAGCTGGTCAGCAGGAGCAGCAACAGGATGGGAAAAGCGAGGGTGAAGCGCATCGCCGTGGTGGTGGTGAAGGACACGTCGTGCAGGGCCAGCCGCCCGAGGACGGTCCCGGCGGCCCAGAGCACCACCGCCCCGATCACGAAGACCGCGGCCAGCAGGGCCCCGGTCGGCGCTCCCGGCACCTGGGCGGTGACGATGAGGGCGGCTCCGCCCAGCGCGACCGCGGCCAGGGGCCAGAAGGCGGCTCCGCGGCGCTCCCTCAGGATGAGCCAGGACATCCCGAGTCCGAACACGGGCTGCAGCAGGTAGAGGAGGTAGACCTCGGACTCGGCCCCGGGGGTGGGGGCGTAGCTGAGGGAGCGCGTGAACAGCACGGTCGCAAAGGCCTGGGGCCCGGCGGCGATGATCGCGAGCGCCACCCAGCTCTTCCAGGAAGCTCGCCGAAGTTCGCGGACCACACCGCGGGCCATTGGCAGGAAGCACAGGCTGATGAGCAGGTCCTCGACCAGGACGATCTGGCTCGACGACAGCCCGTCCCTGACCAGGGCGGGCCGGAAGTAGGCGTCCGCCGCCCACATGGCCGCTGCCAGGGCGATGAAGAGCGCCGAGTACCGGTCAATGAGCGACCTGGGAGCGCCGGCTCGCTGCTTGGCTTCCACTGAACCTCAGATTATCATCAGCGTGATCGGAGGCGACACGTCCCGGCCGGGAGCGGGGCGCTCCGCCGGACGGGCGGGACAGCCCCCCAGGGGATGCTTCCCGGCCGCTGATCGACCCGGGCGGCGGTCCTCGGGCTGGGAGGGGCCTCACAGCTTCTCGGGGGCGCTGGCTGCGCCCTCCGTCCACGGGCACCCACCGCGGAGCGGCCATCCGCCCCCCACTAGACTGCGACCAGTGTTCGCGCTTGCTGGATCTAAGGCTTGAGCCGGATCGCCTTCCTCGGCCTGGGAAGGATGGGTCAACCGATGGCCCGCCGGGTGCTCGGAGCCGGCCACGAGCTGACCGTCTGGGACGCTCTCGAGCAGCGCTGCCGGCCGCTGGCCGCCGCCGGGGCCCGGGCCGCCCGGAGCCCAGCGGCGGCCGTCGCGGGAGCCGAGTTGGTGATCTCCATGGTCGCCGATCCCTCAGCGCTGGAATCGGTGTTCTTCGGGCTGGGCGGAGCGGCCCCGGCCCTCGGGCCCGGGGCGCTCGTGCTGGAGATGTCCACCGTGGGCCCCAGCGCAGTTCGCGACCTCGCGGCTAGGTTGGGGCCAGGGGCGGGGGTGGTGGACGCGCCGGTCCTCGGCAGCCTGCCGGAGGCGGAGACGGGCCACCTGGTCATCATGGTTGGGGCGAGCCCGGCTGAGTTCGAGCGGGTGGCTCCGGTGCTGGGGGCGATGGGCACGTGCCGGCTGGTTGGCGGTCCTGGCAGCGGTGCCGCCCTGAAGCTCGCGGTCAACCTCTCTCTCATGGGGGTGGCCACCGCCCTGGGCGAGGCCATGGCATTGGCGACCGCGCTCGGGGTGGAGTCCGGGGTGGCGGCGGAGGTCATCTCCGGCTCGCCCTGGGGAGCCCTGCTGCGCTCGCGCCGGGGGATGATCGAGGCGGGAGTCTTCCCGCCCCAACTCCGCATGGGTCTGGCCGTGAAGGACCTCCGCCTGATCCGGGAGGCCGCCGAGGGCGCCGGGGTGCAGGTGCCGGTGGGCGGGGCGGCCCTCACCTGGCTGGAGTCGGCGCAGCGGCGGTTCGGACCCGACGTCGACTTCGCGGCGGTGATCGCGGAGATCATGATGCGAAGCTGAGACGCGGGCCCTGGGAAGCCCCCGGGGCGGGCTCGGGCGCGGCGCCCGGGCCCCAACTGGCCCCTCATGCGGTAGGAGGAGGTGCGGCGAGGCGGGAGGCCAGCGGCCCACCCGGCCCAAGAGGAGCATCGTCGCGGGAACCACCAGAAGGCGGGTCCCGGCGGCGTCTACGAGGTGGCGGGCTCCCGGTCAGAGGGCCAGCATTCCCGCCGCCACCGTGCCGGAGATGCCCAGGGAAAAGCAGCCATCGGCCATGAGGGCTGCAGGGTGGCCCCGGCGGTCAGCGAGAGCCCGCCCGCACCGCGCGGGGCGGCTGTCGCAGCTAAGGGCCCGGGCATCCCTGACCAGGGACAGCGGGAGGCCCGTCTGGGCGCCGGGCACCGAAGACTGAAGGAGAGGGGGCGGCCGACTTCGGCCCGGCCCGGGTCAGGGACCACGATCGCACCTACACTCTCCCCGGGATGGAGGAGGTGGGCGTCGGACTGGTTGGCTTCGGGCTGGCCGGGCAGGTGTTCCACGCCCCGCTGATCGCCGCCACCCCGGGGCTGCGTCTCAGGGCGATCGCCACCTCCGACCCCGGGCGCCGACGGGCCGCCGCCTCCAGGTTCCCGGACTCGCGGCTGGCCGCCGACCTGCGCGAGCTCCTGGGGTCCGCGTCGGACCTCCAGCTGCTGGTCCTGGCCAGCCCCAACCGCTACCACCTCCCCCAGGCACTGGCGGCGCTGGAGGCCGGTCTGCATCTGGTCGTGGACAAGCCCATGGCCCTCAGCTCCCAGGAGGCCGCCCAGATGATCGCGGCGGCGCACCGTCGCGGCCTGAGGCTGGCTGTCTTCCAGAACCGCCGCTGGGACGACGACTTCCTGCTGCTGCGCCAGGTGGTGGACTCGGGGAGGCTGGGGCGAATACAGAGGCTGGAGAGCCGGTTCGAGCGCTGGCGGCCCGAGCTGAGCCCGGGGGCCTGGCGGGAGGCGGAGGCGCCGGACGCCGGGGGGGGCCTGCTTCTGGATCTGGGGACTCACCTCATCGACCAGGCGCTCATCCTGGGGGGCGCCCCCGAGTTGGTGTATGCCGAGGTCCGCAATCGCCGGGGCGCGGCCGGAGATGACGACGGCTTCGTGTCCCTGACCTTCCCCGCGGGTCTCCAGGCCCACCTCTGGGTCAGCGCGGTGGCCGCCGTGGCCGGCCCGCGGTTGCTGGCCCTGGGTACCCGTGGGGGATTGGCCACCTCCGGGCTCGATCCCCAGGAGGCCCAGCTCAGAAGCGGGGTCTCACCCCTGGACCCCGGCTTCGGCCGGCGCTCCGGTCGGGAGCAATGGGCCCTCTGGGGTGGGGCCGGGGGCGACCAACAGCTGGCGTTCCCCCCCGGCCGCTACCGCGACTTCTACTCTGGGATGTGGCACGCCTTGGTGGATGGGACCGAGGTGCCGGTGCCCGGCGAGGATGGTCTCCGAACCCTGGAGGTGGTGGAGGCGGCCCGGGAGAGTGCTCGCCGGCGCGAAGTGGTGAGGCTGTCGCCTTCGCCGCATCCCTGAGTGCGGCCCGACGGTCGCGCGGAACGGTCAGCTCCCCAGAACGGTGGAGCCCGTGGCGGTTGCCACCAGTTGCCCACCGTGGACCACCTCGGTGTTGGCGACCACCAGCTTGCCGCGGTGGATCGCCCGCCCGGTGGCGGTGATCGGCTCTCCGTCCGGCTCCACCTGCTCCAGAAAGTTGATCTTGACGTCCAGCGCCCGGTAGCGAGAGCCCGCCCGGGCGACGCTCTGGCCCGCCGCCGAGGTGGCGGAGTGGGCGAGGAGCCCCAGCATCCCCCCGCTCACGGTGCCCAGCTCGTTGCTGAGCCACCCTGATGCCGGCATCGTGAAGGCGACCTCCCCCTCGCCGACCTCTTCCAACCGGATCCCGATGAGCCGGTCGATGGCGGGCCGCGGGCGGCGGCCGGCCCGCGTCTCATCGAGATCCTGGAGTCCGTGGCCCGCCAGCGGTGGCAGCTCCTCTTCCAGGACACGGGCCCACGGGTCCGGAGTGGGCCAGGCGGCCTCGGGTGGAGCGGGGGAGAAGGGCGGCAGGCCCGAGACGTCCAGGGGGGGCTGGAGAAAAACCCGGGCGGTGCCAAACCCCAGCCGTTCTCCGGACGGACCGAGCAGGTCGGCCACCGCCAGCCCGCTGCGCGGCTCGGTGTGCAGCACGGATGCCACCGCCCGGAGCTCGCCACCGGGAGTCGGCATCTCTCCCAGGAAGGTCATCGAAAGCTCGGCGGTCGAGAAGACGACTCCCGGGGGGAGGGCGGTCAGGACGGCGGCGGTGAGCGCCGAGTCGCCGAGCAGAACCAGAACCCCAGGATGGATCCGCCCCTTGGGGCCCTGCAGCCAGGGGCTGAGCGGAAGGGCACAGGTGACCCCGGCCCCGCTCACCTCCACCACCCGGCGCCCGGTGAGGCGGGCGTTAGGCGGCAGGGGCAGGCTGCCGTCCCGGATCGCCAGCACCTGCTCTCTCCCGGACAGCGTCAGGGCCGCGAGGTCCGACGTCTGGCCGCGCACCGGTTCCTGCCATGGGTCCGGGGGCACGTCGTCCATCTAGGCCGGCTCTCCGGCCGCCCGGCAGCTCAACTCGGTGCCGGCTCCGTGCCGAACTGAGGGCTGTAGGTGGGATGGCTCATGGAAAGCCGGGCCCGGGTGCCCTCCAGGAATCCTGGGGACGCGGCGGCCGAGGTGAGGGCGGAGAGGAAGGCCGCGCCGTCGATCTGGTAGAGCCGGCAGGCGCTCTTGGCGACCACCGTGGCGGTCCGGGGGATCCGTTCCAGAAGGCCGATCTCGCCGAAGTAGGTCCCGGCACCCATGGTGCGCAGATGCCGGGTCTGCGCCTCCTCACCGCGGGAGCTGACGTCCACCTCCCCTTCCCGGAGGATGTAGAGGGAGTCCGCGGGGGCCCCCTCGCGGATGATCACCGTGCCGGGCAAGACCTCCAGCGCGACACAGGCTCGGGCGAGCTGCTCCAGCGTTCCCTGCGAACCCCCGGAGAAGATGCCAAGGGTGCTGAGGAGCGCCACCTTGCCCCGGATCTCGGCCAGTCCCCTCGCCGCCAGGCTGTCGATGCGGTGCAGCCAGGGATACGCCAGGACGGCGAGGGCCGGGACCCCGAGGCCCAGGACCGCGAGAGTCGGATGCAGACGCACCGAGCCCACCAGGATCGCGGCCAGAAGCGACCCGAGGGAGATGGCGGCGAGCACCAGCGCGAAGAAGACCCCGAAAACCCGGGCCACCATCTGCGGGGGGACCGAGCGCTGCAGCGCCGTGATGGCCAGCACGTCCACCACCAGGGTCCCGCTGCCCCGGACCACCTCCAACACGAAGGCCAGCTCGGGGGAGTGAACCCAGATGAGGGCGAAGGTCGGAAGGCAGTAGACGGCCATTCCGGCGGTGATGACCGGGCCCAGCCGGGGCAGAGCCGCCAGCTGGTTGACGAAGAGCGCCCCCAGGATGCCCCCGACGCCCATGGCCGCCAGGAGGTACCCGTACCCGGTGGCTCCGGTGCCCAGTTGGAGCTTGCTGATGTAGACGAACAGCACGGTGTCGGTCCCGTACACGAAGCTGGCCAGGACGCTGAAGCTGACCAGTGCCAGGGCCGGCCGGGAGGCGGCGATGGCCTGAAGTCCCCGCCACATCTGCCGCACCGGCCCCGCGGAACCGGCCTCGGTCACGTCACTGGGATGGGAGCGGGCCTGCAGCCGGCTCACCATGGCGGCGGCGAAGGCGAAGGTGGCGGCGTTGACGCCGAACACCACCGCTGGGCTGCTGGCCAGGAGCAGGAGAGCCCCCACCGCGGGGCCCAGGATGATCACCAGGTTGTCGATGGTGCTGTTGAGGGCGTTGGCGGCGGCCAGGTCGTCCTCGCCGGCCAGCTGGGGGATCATGGCCGCCACCGCCGGGGTGTACGAGGTGGAGCTCACCGAGGTGAGCCCGGCGAGCACTATGGCCAGGGCGACCGGCCCGTGCCCCAGGACGGAGACGGCGAGGAGCGCCTGCCAGAGCATCATCAGCAGGTCGTCGGTCACCATGAGGCGCACCCGCTCGAAGCGCTCGGCGAGGATTCCCCCGTACGCGGAGAGAAACATGGAGGGGATGAACCGGGCCAGGAAGACGGATGAGACCCAGAGTGCGGAGTGGGTGGAGTCGTACACGTAGACCGCCAGGGCCACGTTGTAGGCCCAGCTGCCGATCGCCGAGACCAGTTCACTGGTCAGCAGCAGCCGGAGGTCGCGGTGCCGGAGGACCGACCCGTAGCGGCGCAGGGAGCCGATCACGGAGCCGGATGCCCTATCGGAGTGCGGCCGTCTGTCATCCGCACTTCGGGCGTCGGCATAGGGTCGGCATTATATGGGCCCTGGGACCCGTTCATGAGCGGACCAGGGCCGGGTATGGGCAGGTGGTCGAGTCAGAGACTCCGGACCTCGAGAATTCAGACCATCCCGCCCGACCGGGTGGGGGCCCGGCGGGACGGGTGGTCCACCGGCCACTGCCAGGGCATCTGCCCCCGGCTACTGGCATCGACAGCCGTGGCGGATCCGGTGGAGGTCGTACGAGCCACGCCCCGACCGTTCGGGGTGCAGGACCGCGCCCGCAGGGTGGAACGGAGTGGGCTCAGATGTCGTCCAGGCGGAAGTCCTGACCCGGTTCCGCAGTGGTGGTCCCCGGCACCCCCGCGGCGGGGGCGTCGGACACCGGGGCCGCGTCCACGGTCGCGGGCGGGGCGGAGTCCAGCGCCGCCAGGGCCTGCTCCACCGCCTGGTGCGGACCCTGCTGGCGTACCTCTGCGAAGTAGGCGGCGCCGAGATCGCGGAGCAGCGCGTCCCGGGTCCGCCGCGACTGGACCTCATCCACCTTGGCCTGTACCTGTGCCTGCACCTGGGCGGTGCCCTCTTTGGCCTGGGCCGCCAGCTGCTCGGCCTGGACCTTGAGCCTGTCCATCAATCCCATCACCGTCCTCCTTCCCGCACGACCCTACCCGAAGATCCCCGGGATCCCGGAACGCCCCTTCTCCTCACCGGCGTCCCCGATCAGCTTCTCCATGCTCTCGGCCAGCCCATGCAGGTTCACCGACTGGAGCAGGACGGTTCCATCCCCCTCCAGGGTGGCGAGGTTCACTCCCTGACCTCCCAGGAGGGCGGTCATGGCGGTCTGGGCGTTCAGGCCGCCGATGTACTCAACCCCGTAGTGGACGGTGTCCTGGAAGGCCACCACCGCCCCGGTGTGGGCCTGAATCTTCCCGCCGTATCGGGCGGGGTTCAGCTCGATGAGGTTCCCCGCCGCCGCGATCAGCAGGGTCCCGGTGCCGGTGAAGTGCTCGAGGATGAACCCGGTGCCTCCACGCCGCCCGGTCCGCAGCCCGGCGAAGGCGATGTCCAGGTTCACCGATCCCTCGGCGGCCAGCAGGGTGTCGCGCTCCGCGAACCAACCCGCACTGCCGTCGAGCTCCAGTGCCCGCAGCTCGCCGGGCAGGGTCCCTGAGAACGCGACCAGCCCGCTGCCGCCCTGGGCGGTGAAGTATTGGAACGCCAGGCTCTGTCCGGCCGCCACCCGCTTGCCCACCTCGATCGCCATCCCCAGGAGGCCGCCGCCGGTGGTCGGGGCCCCGCGCTTGGTGAGACGTGTCTCCAGGGACACATTGGTGGTCTTCCAGAGGAAGCGACCGGCCTCCGCGTACACGGTCTGACCGGCCTCCAGCTGGCAGACGACCATCTGGGTCGAGGTGCCGATGAGCTTGTGGGTTACGGTCATGGCGACTCCTTCAGGGCGCCGGCGCGCCTGCAGTATCGCAGCATCCCCGGTCGCCGCGGGACCGAGAATGGGGCATGATGGTCCCGTGCCATCACCGCCGGATCCCGGGCTGCGACCGGAGGGCGGGGACCGCGCCCCGGTGCTCTTGTGGAAGCATTTCCGGGTGGACGAACCGAGGCGGCTGGCGGAGCTCACGGTGGCATTTCAGCGCCGCCACCGGCTCGCGGCGGCCAAGCTCATGCCGGACATCCCCATCCTGTTCCCGGACTTCGCCCTGAACTCCTTCTCCCAGGTCGCCCACCTCAGGCGCTTCGGTGACGTCCGGACGGTGGGTCGGGCCGCGGAGTACCTGGCCGCGGTGGCCCACGCCAGATCGCTTCTCGATCGCCAGGAGATGCTGCTGGCCACAGTCTTCTCGCCGCTGGCGCTGGTGGGGCTATGGTGCGGACCGGGGGCGATACCCGAGCTGGCAGCGGCACCGAGAGCTGTGGCCCACGAGGTCCTCTGGGCGCTAGCCGACCTGGTGGCGGAGCTGGCCCGTGCCTGTGTCGCCGCCGGCGCGGACGGTGTCTACTACTCCTGCTGGGGCCAGGATCTGCTCTCGGACGCCGACTACGCCGAGCTCGGCACGCCATACGATCTGGCGGGCCTGCGCGGGGCGGACCGGGCCCGCCTGCGCCTCCTGCATCTCCACGGCCCGGTGCTGAGGCCTCCCTCCCGCTACCGGGATTATCCGGTCGAGGTGGTCGGCTGGAGCGAGGTGGAGAGCCCCGTGGGGCTCCTGGAAGGCGCGGGTCATCTCCCCGGACGGCTGATCATGGGAGGAATCTCGGAACTCCAGGCGGGCCCTCCCGGGGATGAAGAGGGCCGGCACCTCCGGGAGCTGCTGGGGCAGCTTGGGGATCGGCTGGTGGTGGCGCCCGGGTGCTCCCTGCCGGACGGGACGACGGAGGAGACGCTGGATGGGCTGAGAGGGCTGGTGAGCAGCTGAGAGGTGGGGCTCCGGTCCCCGGGCCAGGTTGGCCCGGAGACACGGTCAAAGGTTGAACGCGGTGACCATGCTGGGGGCCGAGGTGGCGGCGCCCGCCAGCGGAGACAGCCCCAAGAGCTGCTCGGCGGTGCGGAGGAGCGAGTTGTGGTTGAAGGAGCTGGCCACCCGGGCCCCCCGGGGCACCGTCGGTGCGACCACCAGCAGGGGCACCTCTTCTGCCAGCCAGCTGTCCCCGGCGGTGGTGGCACGGAGGTGCATATCGTTGCAGAGGATGGGCGTGATGAAGGTGAACTCTGCCGAGAGATCCGGAGGGGTGGGGGGACCACATCCTGCCTCTGGCAGGCCGAGCGGATCGAGGTGAAGTAGGCGGCCGGGTTGTGCTTCACCGCCTACTCCCCTCCGCTCTGCAGGTCGCAGTTCGCGGGCATCCCCTGCTCCAGGGAGCGCCAGTTGCTACCCAGCAGGCTGGAGATGCTGGCGCGGACAGCGGATGCTGGTCGGGCCCACCGTCATCCGTCACCCCTTGGGCCTACTCCGAGGTGAGGGCCAGGTAGTTGGGAAGGCTGGATGGGCCACCGCCTGGTAGCCGGTCGCGAGCCCGCAGAGCGATGCCAGATGGTTGATGTAGGGGGCCTCGGGAGAGCCGATCACCTGCGAATAGGCGCGGTTCTCCATCACGATGAAGACGACGTGGAAGACGACGTGCTGGATGGTCGCCGGGCCCTGCCAGCCGACCCCGCAGGGCTGGGAAGCGGTGGACGAGAGGTGGGGTGAGGGCGATGGAGACGCGGCGGGGGATGGGGGCGGCGAGCTGACCACGATGGAGGGTGGAGAGGAGGCCTTCGAAAGAGCCGCCCCGCATCCGGTAGCGAGCCGTGCCAGGGTAACCGTCGCGGGTTGGACCCTGAAAGACCTGATGCGCGCGGCTCACGCGGCACCCCCAGGCCGCTGACCGACGACCGGCGGGCGCGGGGTGTCGGTGGAGGTCCCGGTCAGGGCGTCCCGTCGACACTGACTCGGCCCTCCCTCCAACCGAATGCCGGCCCCGCCGCCGCGGGCACTCCGCGGTGCCCAGCGACCCGGGCAACGCCCGGTCTCGGGTCGGCCACGGCTGACGTCAACCGGGCTGCGGGTCCACCTCCCCGGGCGGGAAGGGGGAAGTCCCGCCGTGGTCCCCCAGCAGGTGTCCTCGGACTCGCTGGAGGTGCAGTTGCATGGCGCGTTGCGCCAGGTCGGCGTCCCGCTCCACCAGTGCCCGGACGATGGTCCGGTGATCGGCTCGGTAGAGAGCGAGGTGGCCCGGGGTGGAGTTCCGGCGCTTGAGGGTCCCCCAGGCCGGGTGCAGGCGGGCCGCCGAGACCAGCTCCCCGATCCTGGCCAGGAAGCTGTTGTGGGTGGCTAGCACCAGGCTCCGGTGCAGGGCCGCATCCCAGGCCTCCCACTCCATGTAGTCGTCGGTCTCATCACCCCCGGCCAGGCATCGCTCCATCTCCGCGAAGTCAGCCCCGTTGGCGGCGACGGCCGCGAGCGGCATCAAGCCTGGCTCCAGGATCGACCTGACCGCCATGATCTCGATCGGGCTCACGTCGAACTCACCCTCCTCCGTGGGGCGCTCGGTGGGGATGGCCAGAAACGTCCCCCGGCCCACCTGTCGGACGACGCGGCCCTCGGCCTCGAGGCAGCCCAGAGCCCGCCGGACGGCGGCCCGACCGACGCCGGTGGTCGCGGCGAGCTCTCGCTCGGTGGGGAGCCTGTCCCCCGGGCGAAGACTCGCTTCCCGGATGGTGCGCTCCAGAAGAGCGGTGACGGCGTCCGGGGAGGTCACGGTGGCAACCATCGTCTTGGGGCCGGATGCTAGCACGGCTGTCCCTTCCTCGCTCCCTCTGGGCCGGGGTCCAATGCACTCCTTGACACGCGGGGGGTTGGCCCCTAGGATACCACCCTCATGACCAATGTCACCAAATGGTGGGCCGTCAACCGATTGGTTGCATTGGTTCCGGCATGAGGCTGGTACGCTTCGCCGCCGGATCCCAAGCGGGGCTCGGGGTGCTCTCCTCCGACGGAAAGAGGGTGGTGCCGATGGCCCAGGACTTAGCCAGGCGCTCGGGCTCGGACATGTCGGGTCTCATATCCGACTGGTCAGCGGAGCTGCGAGACCGGCTGGGCGAGGCGGCCCGGGCCGGTGAGGGCCCGGAGCTGGACGCGGTGAGGCTGCTGGCGCCGCTGGCTCCGCTCCGCCGCAACGTCTTCTGCGTCGGCAAGAACTACGCCGAGCACGTGGCCGAGATCGAGCGTAGCGGCTTCGTCGGCCACAACCAGGGGCCTCCTCCCAAGCCCGCAATCTTCACCAAGGCCACCACCGCGGTGATCGGTCCGGGCGACCCGATTCCCGCTCATGCGGATCTCACCCGCGCGCTGGACTACGAGGGGGAGCTGGCGGTGGTCATCGGCGCAGGGGGATGCCGGATCCCCGCCGAGACCGCGATGGACCACGTCTTCGGTTACACGATCCTCAACGACGTCACCGCCCGGGACCTGCAGCGCGACCACCAGCAGTGGTTCATCGGTAAGTCGCTGGATGGGTTCTGCCCCATGGGGCCCGCGATCACCACCCGTGACGAGGTGGACGGGACCCGGCTGGACGTCCGCTGCTGGGTGAACGGGGAGCTGCGCCAGGAATCCAACACCTCCCGGCTGATCACCGGCATCCCGGCCCTCATCGCCACCATCTCCGCGGGGATCACTCTTCTGCCCGGTGACGTGATCGCCACCGGCACTCCCCAGGGGGTGGGGGCGGGCTTCGACCCGCCGCGATTCCTCGTCCCAGGCGATGAGGTGGCGATCGAGATCGAAGGGCTGGGACGGCTCATCAACCGGGTGTCCGAGTGAGCGCCCCCTGCGAGACCACCCCGGCGAGAGGCAGGTGGCTCCCATTGCTGCAGCCAACCCGGCGGTGCCTTCCCCACCACCGCTCCAGTGCCATTGAGTGGGGTCTTGACGTCCGACCTGCGATTGAGGAGGGTCCAAGGTGCAAGCGCGCAAGTTGACGGTGGCGGTCGCGCTGGCCGCGCTCTCGACCCTGGTGGCGGCCTGCGGGTCCACCGCCAGCTCCGGGAAGAAGGGTCCGCTGGTTGTCGCCGGGGTGATTGCCATCACCGGTACCAGCAGCTTCGAGGGTTCCAACCAGTCCGAGGGGGTGCTGCCCGCCCTCTATGAGATCAACCATGCCGGCGGCGTTCTGGGGCACCAGCTGGTCTACAAGGGGGTCGACACCCGCGGCGACCCAGCCGATGCTCTCCCGGCGGTTCAGCAGCTGCTGGCCACCACCAGCAACCTGGTGGCCGTGGCCGGCCCGGGGACGGCGTCGGCCCCGACCATCGTCCCGGTGCTCAACGCCGCCAAGATTCCGATGACCGCGGTGGCCGGCGAGTCGGCCTACGACCAGAGCCAGTACCAGTACTTCTGGCGGCTCTTCCCCCCGGACTCCGCCAACGGGACCGCCATGGCGATCTGGGCCCAGCGCAAGCACTACACCCGGGTGGCCGCGGTGTTCGGCTCCGACGCCGGCTCCCAGGGGGACCTCCCCGGGGTGCTGGCCAGCCTCCAGGCCATGCACATCCAGGTGGTGGCCAACATCAGCCTCACCCCTGACCAGAGCTCCTACCAGTCGTCCGTGAGCCAGCTGATCCAGGCCCACCCGGACGTGATCATGACCGAGTCCGACGCCGGGACCGCCGGCACCTTCTTCGGGGAGCTCAAGTCCCTCGGCGGCCTGGTGCCGATCATCGGCACCGAGGCGACCTACACCACGCCCTGGTTGACGGCGGTCCAGAACGCCATTGGGCCCACCGACTTCCACCAGTACTTCACCTCCCTGATCACCGCTCCCTCCAAGCCCACCGCCGCGGTGACCGCCTGGAACGACGCCGTCAAGGGGGCCGCCCACCAGCTGCCGGTCTCGGTGAACTCCGCGGAGAACAACCCCTTCGCCATCACCTACTACGACGGGATCATCACCCTGGCGCTGGCGATGGTGGCCGCCAAGAGCACCACCCCTTCGGTCTACAACAACTACATCCCCAAGGTGGCCAACCCGGGGCCCGGCAAGACGGTGGTGTACAACTTCGCCCAGGGGGTGAAGGCGCTCAATGCGGGCAAGCAGATTCAGTACTTCGGCGCCACCGGGCTGATCGACTTCAACAAGTACCACAACTCCTTCGGCAACCAGGAGGCGGTCACCCTGTCGGCATCAGGCAAGACCGTCTCTCTGGGTCAGGTCTCGGTGGCCGCCATCGAGGCGGTGCGGGTCAAGGGAGTCGCCTAAGGTGCTGGCCCAGCTGCTCAGCTCTGCCGCCGACGGGATCGTGGTGGCCGCGATCCTGGCGGTGGCGGCGATGGGATTCACCCTCCAGTTCAGTCTGACCAACGTGCTCAACCTGAGCTTCGGAGCGGTGATGACCATCGGGGGCTTCACCGCCTACCTGGTCAACGTGGCCGGCCTCAGCCCCTGGCTGGGGCTGGCCCTCGGGACCTTGGCGGGTGCCCTGGCCACGGTGCTGCTGGGCCGAGGGGTGCTGCGGCTGTACGCCCGCCGCCGCACCCAGCTGTTCGAGATGATGATGGTGACCCTGGGGATGTCCCTGGTGATCGACTATGGGATCCAGGCCATCTCCCAGAACGCCATCTACGGATACACGGTCCTCCAGGCCCAGCCGATCCGGATGGGGCCCATCGCCGTCACCCCGATCCAGGTGGGGATCATCGGGATCGCCCTGGTCCTGCTGGTGGCGGTGGAGGCGGCGCTGCACCTCACCAAGCTGGGCAAGGCCCTCCGCGCCACCGCGGTGGAGCCCAGCCTGGCGCGGTCGTGCGGGATCAAGACCAGCCGGGTGGTGCTGGTCACCTGGCTGGTCAGTGGCGGTCTCTGCGGCCTCGCCGGAGTCGTGTACATCATCAGCACCCAGAGCGTCGACTACACCACGGGAGAGCTCTTCCTCCCGCTGGTGATCGCCGCGGCGATCCTGGGTGGGGTCGGGTCACTCCGGGGGGCCGTGGTGGCCTCCCTGGTGATGGGCCTGGTGACGGAGATCGTGGCCGGCTTCGGAGGGGCGGCCTACAGCACGGTCGCGGGATTCGCGATCTTGGTGGTGGTGCTCCTGCTCCACCCCGGAGCGGTCTTCGGCGGGGCCGAGGACCGGCAGCTCGTCCTGTGAGCGCGCTGGACACCCCCTTCGGGGGGCTGCGCTGAGATGGGGGCCTGGTCCTTCTACATCACGACGCTCCTGGTCTATTTCGTCGTCGATGCCCTCTCCGCCTTCTCCCTCAACCTCCAGTTCGGCTACGCCGGGGTGGTCAACTTCGGGTTCATCGTCTTCCAGGCGGCGGGCGCGTATGTCGCCGCCGTGGTCACCCTCGGGCCCAGCGGCCCGGCCTCCTTCCAGCAGTACATCCTCGGGAGCCACCTGCCGTTCCCACTCGACCTGCTGGCCGCGACCCTGGCCGGGGCGCTCCTCTCCTTCGTCGTCGGGCTGTTCGCCCTGCGCCGGATGCGGCGCGACTACCAGGCCGCCGTCCTTCTGATCGTCTCCTTGATCGCCCTTCAGGTGGTCTCCGCGGACGTGCCGCTCTTCAACGGCTCCAACGGGCTGACCGGGGTCACCTGGCCGTTCGGCCAGCTCTTCGGGGCCACGGCCACCGGGTCGCCATACCTGTACCTGGGATACGCGGCGGTCATCGGGGTGCTGGTCTGCCTGGGGGTGATCTGGCTGTCTCGCTCTCCCTGGGGCCGGTCGCTGCGGGCGATGCGCGACCACGAGGACGCGGCCTCGGCGATGGGGCTCAACATCACCTCGCTGCGACTGCAGGTCTTCGTCCTGGGCGGAGCCATCGCCGGCCTCAGCGGGGGCCTTCTGGTGGAGTACATCGGGGCCTGGTCGCCCGGGGCCTGGGGCTACGCCGAGACCTTCGTCATCTTCACCGCCATCTTCGTCGGCGGGGTGGGCAACTACCGCGGAGTGTTGGTGGGAACCCTTCTGGTACCGATCATCTTCCTGGAGATCCCCCGCTTCCTCCCTGCCATCGGGTACCCCGGGCTCACCGATTCCCTGGAGTGGGTGGTCGTGGGCCTCGCCTGGATGCTGTGTCTCCTCTTCCGTCCGCGGGGCATCATCCCCGAGCGGAGGCTGAAGGCCGCCCGCCCCGCCTCCCCACTGGAGACGGCACCGGCGGAAGGGAGCGCCTGAGGTGGGCGGCTCCATGGCCCTCGGCGCGGCCGATCCTCTGGTGGCTCCGATCCCGGGGGCGCCGGTCCTGGAGGCCCGCGATGTCGCCGTGGGATACGGCGGCGTCCGGGCTGTTGACGGGGTGTCGCTGGCCATCCGTCCGGGGGAGGTGGTGGGCATCATCGGCCCCAACGGTGCCGGCAAGTCGTCGTTCCTGGGCGCCCTCGGGGGCCAGGTGAAGCGCAGTCGGGGACAGATCCTGCTCGGGTCTCGGGACGTCAGCCAGTTGCCGCCCCACGATCGGGCCCGGCTGGGGTTGGTGCGCACCTTCCAGACCACCAGCGAGTTCGCCCGGATGACGGTCTTCGAGAACCTGGTCACGGCCGCGGAGGGCGATTCCGGCGCCTCGCTGAAGGCGGTGATCCTCCACCCCGGCCGCACCCATCTGCGGGAGCAGGAGCTGGCGCAGCGCGCCTTCGGGATCATGGAACGCTTCGAGATGACCCACACCGCTGACCTGTACGGGCGGGAGCTCAGCGGGGGTCAGCGACGGCTGGTGGAGATCATGCGCTGTCTGGTCCGGCATCCCCGGGTGCTTCTCCTCGACGAGCCGATGGTTGGGGTCGCGCCCCACCTCACCGGAAAGCTGATCGACGACCTTCGGGCGATCGCCGCGGAGGGCCTCGGCATCCTGGTGGTCGAGCACGCCCTGGAGGTCGTCCGCCGGCTCTGCGACCGGGTGGTGGTGATGGCCTTCGGGAAGGTGATCGCCGCTGGCGAGTTCGAGGAGGTGGTCGCGGACCCCCAGGTCCAGGCCGCCTACCTCTCCTGATGCCCAGCTGGGTCCGGCGGGGGGAGGCGAGGAGTTGACCGAGCGGGTCGCGCCCCACGTCGTGGCCACCGGATTGAGCGCCGGCTACAGCCAGGTGCCGGTGGTCCGCGGTGTGAGCCTCCAGGTGGGGCTCGGGGAGATCGTCGTCGTGGTCGGGCCCAACGGGGCGGGGAAGAGCACCCTGGTGAAGGCGGTCACCGGGGAGCTGGAGCTGCTGGAAGGGCAGATCCGTCTCGGGGACCGGGAGATCACCGGACTCGGCGAGGACGAGAGGATGGCTCTGGGGATGGGGTACGTGCCCCAGCTCCGCGACGTGTTCCCCACCCTGACGGTGATGGAGAACCTGGAGATGGGCGGCTACCGGCTGGCCAAGCGTGAGGTGCCCCACCGGGTCGAGGCTGTCCTCGAAACATTCCCGGCCCTCAAGGGGCTCCGCCGCCGGCTGGCGCGCAGCATGAGCGGAGGGGAGCAGAAGATGCTGGGCATCGCCCGGGCCTTAATGGCCGACCCCAAGTTCCTGATCCTCGACGAGCCCACCGCCAACCTGGCCCCCCAGGTGGCGACCCACGTTCTCAAGGACATCGTCGCCCAGCTGGCTCTCGCGGGCCGGGCCGTGCTGCTCATCGAGCAGCGGGTGGCCCTGGCGCTGGAGATAGCCTCCTGGGGGTACGTGCTCACCGACGGCCAGCTGCGGCTCGACCGAAGTGCCCCGGAGCTGCTGGCCATGAGCGACCTTGGCACTCTCTTCCTCGGGATGTCGGAAGCAGGCGCCACCTCGGTCCACCACCACTAGGCCGGGAGCGCAAGACGTCCGCCAACGCGCTGCGCGGGGAGACTGCGGGGACAAGCTCCGAGTCCGGGCTGCTGATCTCTGGTGAGGAGGGGCCCGGAGGGGACCGACCGCTGGAGCTGCTCAACCCCGCCACCGGGCGTCCCCTGGCCACCGTGGAATGCGCCAACACCGCTGACATCGACCGGGCGGTCGAGTCCGCGGCGGAGAGCTTCGCCGGCGGGTCCTGGTCCCGGCTCGCTCCCCACCAGCGGGCCCGGGCACTTCAGCGCTTCGCGGACCTTCTGGAGCAGAGGCTGGATCGCCTCTACCAGCTGGAGACCGCCAACAACGGACGCCCGGTGGCCGAGACCAGGGCCCAGCTGGCCCGCCTGCCCGAGTGGTACCGCTACAACGCGGCGCTGCTGCTGGCCGACCGGGGCTTCGTGGCCCCCATGCCCGGGCCCTACCTCAATTACGTGGAGCGTTTCCCCATCGGGGTGGCGGCCATCCTGGCTTCCTTCAACCACCCGCTGATGATCGCCTCCAAGAGCCTGGCCCCGGCCCTGGCCACGGGCAACTCGGTGGTGCTGAAGCCATCGGAGCGCACCCCGCTCACCGCTCTGGAGCTGGGCCACATAGCCCTGGAGGCGGGAATCCCCCCTGGCGTCCTCAACGTGGTCCCCGGCCGGGGACCAGTGGCCGGGTCGGCGCTGGCGGGGCATGCCAGGGTAGGCAAGCTCACCTTCACCGGGGGCACCGAGGCCGGACGCCAGGTCTCCGTTCTCGCGGCCTCGCACTTCGCCCGCTGCACCGTGGAGCTCGGGGGCAAGACCCCGGTGCTGGTGTTTGCCGACACCCCGCCCGAGGAGGCAGCCCGGGGGGCGGCGTTCTCCGCCTTCATCGGGGCTGGGCAGACCTGCATCGCGGGCGCGCTGTTCCTGGTCGAGCGGTCAGCCTATGGGG
>JAJYET010000033.1 GCA_021785655.1 bacterium
GGGTCGAACCCGCGACCTTCTCCTTGGCAAGGAGACGCTCTACCACTGAGCCACTCCCGCGGCCAGGTCGAGGATAGCAGACGCCTCACCGCACCAGTGCCACGATGGAAAGGGCTGCGGCGAGGCCAAGCGGCCCGGCGAACCATCCGGCGGCCCAGAAGTGCCGGGAGCGCACGCAAGCTGCCCCGCCCCCGGGGGCGAGGATTATCAGGGTGGAGAGGGAGCCGGTCGGAGCCAGATTGGCCCCCAGGTCGGCCCCGGCGATGAGCGGGATCCCGAGCCGGCGGAGTTGCCCGACGGCCCCCAGCCCGGCCATCCCCAGGAAGGCCGCCGGGAGATTGTTGGCGATCGCACTCGCGCCGGCGGTCGCCAGGCCCACCCTGACCTGCGCCCCGACGCCTCCGGCGCCCACCAGCTGGTGGGCCAGCGCGGCCAGCGGCCCAGCGGACTCCAGCCCCGCACCGAGGACGGCAAGCCCGGCGACCAGCGGGAGCAGCGACCACCTGCCGGCCCGGACGGCCCGCAGGGGCGACACCCCACCCCTGGTCCACCCGATCATCACCGCCAGCACCCCTCCGGCGAACGTCGGGGGCCCCAGGGACAGCCCGCGCCCGCCAACCCAGAGGTCCACGGCGAGCAGGACTCCCAGGAGCGCACCGAGAGCGACCAGCTTGCCCACGTCCCTCTCCGAGCCCGGGACCGCAAGGGATGAAGACCGGGCGGGGATGCGCCGGGTGAGCAACCAGCTCAGGGCCAGCCCGGCGACGAGCACCGCGAGCAGGGCCGCCGGGGTCACCTGCAGCAGGTAGGAGGAGAGCGGGATATGATCGCGCTCGAGAACCAGCAGGTTCACCGGGTTGCTGACCGGGAGGATCAGGGAGGCGGCGTTGGCCATGACCGCGATCCCGACCACGAACCGGGCCGAGGGGAGCCCTCGCCGAGCCGCCCGCCGGGCGACGACGGGGGCCACGAGAAGGGCGGCGGCGTCGTTGGAGAAGAGGGTCGTCACCGCGGCCGTGACCACCAGCGATCCCACCATGAGCCGGCGGGGGCTGGTGCCCGACCACTGCTCCACCAGGTCCAGCAGCCACTCCATGGCGCCCGCCTCGGCCAGCGCCACCGTGAGGAGCACCAGCCCGGCGAAGAAGAGAAGCACCTCCCAGGTGTTCCCCACCCCGGTGAGGGCCGAGGAGAGCGGCACCAGCCCGGTCATCAGGGCGATGGCGGCGCCGCCCCCCGCCCACCACCCGCCGCCCAGGCCGCGCGGTCGCACCAGGGTGGCCGCGCACACCCCGGCAAAGAGGGTCCCCAGCAGAATCACACTTAACATCTTCGTGTAAAGTGTACTTCATACTCATGATCGTTATGGAGCTTTGTCTTGCCATTGATGCGTCAGGACGGTGACCGCGAGGACCAGGACCGGCAGCGGCTGATCGCCGACGCCAGCCGGGAGATCGGCGTCAGCGCGCGCGTCCTGCGGTACTGGGAGCAGCTTGGCGTGGTGCGCCCGTCACGCGATCCGAGGGGCCGACGCCACTTCAGCCGTCACGACCTCCTGGCCATGGCGCTCATCCAGGAGCTCCTGGAGACCACCGGGGCCTCGATCTCAGACCTGAGGCTGCTTCGGGAGATGGCCGAACGAGAGGTCGAAGCGGCCCTCCGGGACCCCTTAACCCGCCTGCGCCTCCTCTTTCAGCGGCAGGCGGCGGAGCCCCACTTCCACCTTCTCATCGCGGAGCGACTCCCCCCTCGCCCTCCGCCGTCCAGCGACCCGCGTCCTCCCCTACCCCACCGCGGTGAGCCGCCGCTCCCGCCTCCCCCGGTCGGGCCCCCGGAGGGCTAGCCAGGCCTGGTACGAGGCCCCTCCCGGAAGCCACGCCGCCCACGGGCGGTCGGCACCCGGGTCGGGCCGCTGCGGCAGGCCGCCCACCCTGCTCTCCAGTCGCCAGATCCGCCGGGCGAACCGCTGGTCCCACCCTACCGGTGCCTCGCGAAAGGCCAGCTTGGCCAGCTCCAGCGCGGACGCCGGGTCCGCCTGACGATGTTCCAGGTCGACGCAGAGTGCCTCGGCGGCCTCTGGGTCGCGCCACCTCTCCCAAATCGAAGTCCAGGCAGCGTAGGCCTCGGCCGGCCGGCCCTGTCGGCGCAGCAGGCGGGCCCGTCGGAGGGCTCCCGCCTGATCCAGGGGCGCCGGCGACCGCTCCTCCGCCCGGCGGTAGCTGGCATCCGCCTCCGCCAGACGCCCTCGGGCTTCGGCGAATCGCCCCAGGCTCAGCCAGTCGGTGGGATGGGGATCTTCCACCTCCAAGTGCCGGACCACGTGGTCCAGCAGGCGGAGGAGGGAGACCACATCCTCGCGGTTGTGGCGCACCACGGCCGCCAGCGGAAGGGCGTCGCCACTGCGCAGAAACTCCCAGAAGCGCTCCGGAGCCTCCCGGCCGGGAAGGTCACCCTCTCGCTTCAGGTGCAGCAGCTCCACCTCAGCGGACCTCAGAGTGCAACGCTCCAGGCGGTGACGGAAGAGGCGCCGAACCACCGGTAGAAGGTCGAGGTGGGGAGTAGCTGGCCAGGCCCGGTCCACCCCGGACATCACCATCCGGGAGCGGAGCAGGGGCAGATCGTAGCTGCCCCCGTTGTAGGTGACCAGCAGCTCCGCCGCCTTCAGCTGGTGCAGCGCCGCCTCCACCAGCCGACCCTCCGCACCGAGCTGCGGCAGCAGCCACTGCTCCAGGTGGAGTCGCGAACCCTCCAGCCACCCCCACCCGTAGAGGAAAGGCACGGTCCCCGCTCCCCGCTGGAGGCCGGTGGTCTCGAGATCGAAGAGGAGCAGCCGGCCACCTTCCGTGGGCACGGCAGGGGACACCGCTCCCAGCCGGGCGAACTCGAACGCCCCGGGACTCAGCCCCAGTTCGGCAAGCTGAATGTCGTCGCGAAGGACGAATATCTCTCGCGCCTCGTCCCAGGCGAACCCGAGATCGCGGATCCCCATGGCCCCTTCTGCCTCCACCGCCCTCGGGTCGTGGCCATGGCCAAGGCGACGCGGCGCCAGCGGCAGCCGGCCGTCACCCTGCAGAGCGGCGAGCCTGAGTCGCAGTGACTGGGTCACCACCCGGCCCCCTCCAGCAGCCGCAGGGTGAGCAGCTTGGCACCTTGCTCCAGGCCGGCGATAGGACCGACGCAGGCGGGGCACCCAGCAGCGCAGTCGCACTCCCGCAGCAGGCTAGCGGCAGCCGCCAGCAGCTCCTGGTGCAGGTCGAAGAGTTTGGCGCTGAGCCCCACCCCACCGGGATGGGAGTCGTATATGAACACCGCCGCCCCATCGGCTTCCGAGGGGGGTGATGCCGACTCCCCCCCCCGGCCCGGCGCCACCGTGAACTCGGCGGGCGCCGTCGCCCGACGGGCCGCTGGGACGGACCCCAGCGCGGCTCGGACCTCGGTCACGACCCCGAGGTCCCGGTGGTCACACATCGCCAACAGGCAGGCGGCTTGTCCGAGGAGGTGGCCGAATCCCTCTATGCCCATCTCCAGGCCGGCCCAGGACGGTCCGAGCCGCAGGGAGCACCAGTAGGCATTGGTCTGCAGGTCGCGCTCCGGCACCCGGATCGGGCCGGCCCCGACGGTCTCATGGGTGAGCAGCCGGATCTTGCGGTACATCGCCGCCAGCACGCTGACCCGCACCTCGCCATGCGACCTGGAGGTGGCCCGGCCAGGGTCCACCAGCGGGCCGGCCATCCGCTCCAGGACCTGGAGCCCGACCCGCAGGTCGGCGTCGGTGTAGTAGTCGACGGACACCGGGTGGACGTAGGCCCGATGCTCCTCCCAGTCCAGCCTCTCGACGTGGTACTGACGGCCCTGGTGCATGTAGATGGCGTCGTCGTGAACCAGCATGGGCGCGGACCACTCGTCCAGCTCTCCCACCACCCGGGCACCGGTCCCGGAGTGCCCGAGGGAGCTCCCTGAGCGCTGCCCCTGGGGCCCCTGAGATGGCCCCGCGGCCGATCCCGAGGTATCGATGATCACCACGTTGCTGCTGGAGGCGGTCCTGAGGCTGATCGCCTCGGCTGGGAAGGCGTCCGCCGTCCAATGCCAGCTGCCGCTTCCCAGGTGCACCAGCCCGTCCTCCGCCAGCAGCTGGAGGAGCCCCGAGACATCCGCATTTCCGAAGGCCTCCCCGTCCCGCATCGGCAGCTCGAAAACCGCCGCCTGAAGGTGTCCGGCGAGCACCAGCAGGTTGTCCGGGTCGATGACCGCGCGCTCCGGTGCCCGCTCCAGGAGGTACTCCGGGTGGTGGGCGATGAACTGGTCGAGCGGCCCGCCCCCGGTGATCAGCAGGTGGAGGGCGTCCGCGGTGCGGCGGCCCGCCCGTCCCAGCCGCTGCCAGCAGCTGGAGATGGTGCCGGGGAAGCCCACCAGCACCGAGGCGTCCAGTTGACCGATGTCCACCCCCAGCTCCAAGGCGCTGGTGGCGACCACGCAGCGCACCGCACCCGAGCGCAGCCCGGCCTCGATGGCCCGACGCTCCAGCGGAAGATACCCACCGCGATAGGCGCGCACCGTCGGTCCCGGGGAACCCGGGACCGAGGGGATCTCACTCCCCAGGTAGTTCACCAGCAGCTCCACCTGAAGGCGGGTCTGGCTGAAGACGATGGTCTGGGCACCGGTCTCGACCAGCCTGGGCACGAGCCGGCGCGCCTCCAGGCTGGCGCTGCGGCGAATCCCCAGACTCTGGTCCACCAGGGGCGGGTTCAGCACCACCAGCCGGCGCCGGGGGGTGGGGGCTCCGCTCTGTGACACCAGGCGCACCGGCCGGCCGAGGAGCTGGGCCGCCAGCTCGCCGGGGTTGGCGATGGTCGCGGAGGTGCAGATGTATTGGGGGCGGGCCCCGTAGAAGCCCGCGATCCGTTCCAGGCGGCGCAGCACGTTGGCCACGTGACTGCCGAAGACCCCGCGGTAGGTGTGCAGCTCATCGAGGACCACATAGCGGAGCCCGGAGAAGAGCCGGACCCAGCTGGTGTGGTTGGGCAGGATCCCGGTGTGCAGCATGTCGGGATTGGTGAGCACCACCTGTCCCGCCTGCCGCAGGGCCGCCCGCGCGCCCGGGGGGGTGTCGCCGTCGTAGGTGAAGGTGCGAAGGTCCATCCCCGCCGACCCCGACAGCGACCGCACCGCTTGGAACTGGTCCTGGGCCAGGGCCTTGGTCGGGTATAGGAGGATGGCCGTGGCGTCGGGGTCCCGGGCCACAGCGTCCAGCACCGGAAGCAGGTAGCAGAGCGACTTCCCCGAGGCGGTGGGCGTCACCACCGCCACGTCCTCCCCCGCGAGAGTGGCCGCGACCGCCTCCGCCTGGTGGCTGTACAGCTCGGTGATCCCCCGTGCGGTGAGCGCCTCCCGGACCGCGCTGTGGAGGGAGGGAGGGAGCGGCTCGGAGCGCGCGGGCTGGGGGGGAAGCTCCCGGTCGAGGACGATCAGCTCCTGGATCCGAGGGTCGTCCAGGACCGCTTCCCAGATCTGAGGGATCGGCTCGGGGATCGCGCTCACCCGGTGTCCGGCGCTCATCGAACAAATGTACCACGCCCCGGGAGGAACAACAACCAGCCCGGCGCGGGCGGCGCGGGCAATCCGCAGTCCCCGCCGAGAGCCCCCTGGTCAGCCGGGCAAGCGCAGCTCCAGAGCCAGCTTCGCTCGGTCGGTTATCACCCCGGAAACCCTGCCGTCATGGAGGAGTCGGCGGAGCTGGGTCGGTTGGTTCACGGTCCACACCAGGACCTGGAGGCCAGAGTGGACAGCTCCCTCCAGGACCCTGCGCCGGGCACGGTGACGCTCGATCACCAGATGGGTGGCTCCACAGGCCAAGGCCTGGCGGACCACGCCGGGGAGCCCTCGCCCACCGACCCCCAAGGCACCACGCACCAGCCCGGTCGGGCACTCCGGCAGAACCCGGGCCAGCGTCGCGATCTCGGACTCGAGGAAGGAGCTCACCAGGATCTCGTGCGGTGACGACAGGCTGCTGATGACCCCGGCCACCTCCACCGCCAGCCCCGGATCCTTCAACTCCAGGTTCAGGCCCAGCCGGCCCCGCGCCAGCTTCAGCGCGGCGCCCAGTTCGACGGGCTCCGGTGTCCCCACCAGGGCAGGTGAAGGATCCAGAACTCCCCTCCCGCCCGGCTGGGGGTCGTGGGCCAGGATCAGGCGGCCGCTCCGATCTCGGCGGACGTCCACCTCGGCCCCGTCGGCGCCGGCGGCGATGGCGGCGGAGATCGACTCCAAGGTGTTCTCAGGTGCCGGGCCGACCAGACCACGGTGGGCCACCACCAGGGGCCCGGGTCCGGCTCCCCGCGGGCGCCATCTGGCGCGGGGTGACGACTCCATCCCCCCATGATGCCGGGCGGACGGGATCAGTCGGGCAGACTGCCGGTGAGAGAGGCGGAGCTGAGGATCTCGCGCACGTCCTGCCGCCGGGGGCAGAGATTCACCAGTTGTCGGTAGACCACCACCGCGTCCTCGTCGGCCCCGCGGACCCGCAGCAACCGGGCCACGAACTCCAGCCAGATGGGCGCCAACTGGGGGTCCTTGTTCTCCAGCGCCATCCCCGCCAGCTGCCAGCAGGCCTGCTCGAAGGGAGGAGCTGCCAGCACCGCGGTGGTGAGGTCGAGGACGGCCAGGTCGTCCTGCTTGACCGCGCGACAGGCCTCGCCGGCCCGGCACGCCAGCTCCGCAGACGCCTCGCCAGGGAAGGCCTCGGTGACTCGGAGGACGAGGGCGGTAGCGCGCTCGTGCTGACCCGCCTGGAGAAGGTCGTCCAGCTGGCCCGCCGCCACCGCCAGGTCCGCCGGCGGCACCGCCTCCGCGGCAGCCCGAACCGCCTGCCTCGCCGGACCCCGGTCGGAGACGGCCCGGCGCTGCTCGTGGACCTGCCGCACGATCTCCTCGATCAGCGGCTTGAGCTCTTGGCGGCGGGCCTCCACCTTGCGGTCCCGGGCCTGGGCCCGGCGGGGCGACAGGCGCACCGTCCACACGCCTGGACCTGGTATCGGACGCGGAGCGGCCGGAGGCGCCTGAGGCTCCACCGGCGTGGACGCCACCTCCAGGGCCGGCCCGGGAGGGGGGACCTCGACCGTCGGCTCCGGCTCCCGCTCGGAGGGGTCGAACCCCCAGAGGTCGGCCTCGGGTACCTCCTGCACACCCCGGATCGGCGCGGTAGCGGCAGCCCCTCCGGACGGCGCCGGAGAGCCCTCCGCCGCCGCGGAGGCGGGGGTGGGAATCGGGGGTGAAGAGGACACCGGCCGGGCCGGCGTGGGCGCCGGGCCGGGCGATGCTGGCGCGACCACGGCTGGGGCCGCCACCGGCGGAGGCTGGACCGCAGCAGGATGGGCGGCCGGCTTTGGCCCAGCCTCCGGTGCCCGGGGAGCGGTGTGTGAGGGCGCCGGCCCCAGGCCCGATGGCCGGGCGGCCCCCAAGGCGCCGCTGACTGGCAGCGGTGGAGCCGCCGGCGTCACGCCATTGGGCGCCGGCGCGGAGACGCGCCCGGTGGTGGGCGGACGCTCTCCCGGCGACCGCGGGGCCGCTGGGACTGGCGGGGAAGGCGGGGCGACCGCCCGCACCGCCTGAGGCGCCTGGGCAGCTCCAACCGGTTGGGTGGACGCCCCTGCCGAGGCCGGGGGAGTGCCGGCTGACGGACCGGCCCCGGCATCGAAAGGGGCGGAGCCAGGCGGTGATGCCGGGGGTCGCTGGGGAAGCTGGGCGGTGGAGGTTGGAGGCAGAGGCACGGGGGCAAGAAACGGGGAAGGGGGAACGGCCCGGGAAGCCGACATCCCGGAGTTGGGCGCGGGCGGCCTGTCACTTGCCCGGGATGGCGGAACGGCAGGTGGGGACATAGATGGTGCGGACACGGCTCCGGGCCCGGGCGCCGGGGTGACCGGGCGCGGGGGTGGAGGCGCCGGTGGCGTGGGTCGTGGGGGCTCGGCCAGGGGATTCGGCGCCACCGCGAGGAGCATGCCCATGGCACGGAGCTCCTCCTGGGTGGCGAGCACCAGCAGCAGCTCGTACATCGCCCGCCCCATCCTGCGCAGCAGCTGGGCGGCCTCCGCTGAGTAGCCTGCCTCCTCCACGTGGGAGGCGATGTCCCGGGCGGCGGCCTCGAGCCGCTCCTCGGTGATGTCCTGCCCGTCCAGGGAGGCGACTGCCTGCTGGATGAGGCCAGGGAGTTCTGGCACCTGAGGCACCAGCTCCGCCGCCAGCCGCGCCCAGGACTGGGCCATGTCGGCCAGACCTTGGGTCAGCGGATTCACCGCAGCGTGCGCTCGGAGCTCCTGAGCCATCTGGGCCGCAGTGTGACAGCTCCTTACCGCATTCGAGTTTCGAGAGCTAAACGGTTCGGTGACGGGAGGGAGAGGACTAGGGCACCCCCACCGCTAACATGGCGGAGTTGCCCACTTCTCACCCGGCTCCGCGCGCCCTGACCCCCTGGCTGGCCGGGGTGGAGGAGTGGCTCTTGGCCAAATCCGAGTTCCGGATGGTCCCCGACCTGGTGGTCCCGATCCCCTCGAAGGGATCAGGACGAATGGACGCTGGGGGCCGGAGGGTGGGGTTTGTGGGCTTCCCTTCGGACTACAGCCTCCTCGTCCTCCTCGGCCTGCTCCGCTCCGAGGTGCAGCTGGTCGGGCTGGCCACCAGCCTTGGGGCCAACCCCGCCATCGCCGGGGAGAACGCGCTGAGCCAGGTCGCGGACCACCTGGGGGTGCCGCTGCTGCGACTGGCCCGGGTCAACGAGTACGACTCCCTCGCCGCGCTCCGCCGGCTCGGGGCCGACCTGTTCGTCGTCGCCAGCTTCGACCAGATCCTCCACCGGCGGGCGCTGGAGATCCCTCCAATGGGGTGGGTGAACGTCCACCCCTCGCTCCTCCCCCGCTACCGCGGCCCGGAGCCGGTGTACTGGGCGATCGCCCAGGGCGAGCAGGAATCCGGGGTTAGCTTCCAGCGAGTGGCAGCGGGCATCGATGCCGGCCCGCTCCTCTTCCAGGCGGCGGAGGACGTCCGGCCCCGCGACACCGCCGGGACCCTGACCCGGCGCCTCACCGAGCTGGCCTGGCGGCATTTGCCGCGGGTGGTGGATGAGGCGCTGAGCGGATCGCCGGGCGAGCCGATGGACCTCTCCAAGGGGTCCTACTTCACCTCGGTGGGCCACCGGAGGATCGACACCCTAGGGTCAGTGATCACCGCCGACCGCCTGGTGCGGGCCGGCGACCCCAACATGCTGGCAGCCGCATTTCACCAAGGTCGACTGGCCTACGTGCGCCGGGCGACACCGGTGTCGGTGGATGATGAGCGCCCTGGCCCGCGCCTCCACTACCCCGATGGCGAACTCCTGCTGCTCGAGCTCGCCGGGAGCTGCGGTTGCCACCACGCCGAGCCGGTGGGCAGCTGTCCCCACGACGAGACCGCCTGAACGACCGCCCCCGCTCGGCGATGTAGGATCGCCGCGTGCAATCCCCCAACCTCGTGGCCCGAGCGGGTGAGGTCACGGTGGAGGTGACGCGGCTGTCGGCGGATGGCCCTCTGGCGGCCACTGACCGCGTGGTGCGCGAGGACCCACTCCAAATCCTGGTCGACTCAGAGCCTCTGGGGATCCTGATGCGGACACCGGGCGCGGACCTGGAGCTGGCTCTGGGCCTGCTCCACTCCGAGCAGATCATTCGCTCCCGCGAGGAGGTGGCTGGGGTGAGGTTGGCGCCGAGTGGTCAGGGGACGCTGGGCACCAACGGGCTGGAGGTCGGGCTGGACCCGGAGGCTGAGAACCTCGTCGATGTCCGCCTGCGGCACCCTCGGCGCCCGGGGTCCTCAGGCTGGCAGAGGTCACTTCCCTCCAGCAGCGCCTGCGGCATCTGCGGCGCTGCCACCCTCGACGCCATCCGCCGAACCCACCGGAGGGTAGGGGGGAGCGCAACCTTCGACCTGCAAGGGCTGCTTCAGCTACCCGACCTATTGAAGTCCTCGCAGCAGCTTTTTCGCATCACCGGGGGACTTCACGCAGCGGGACTGCTGCTCCCGGGGTCGGATGAGCTGGAGGTCGCGGAGGATGTGGGCCGCCACAACGCGGTGGACAAGCTGGTCGGCCGGATGCTCCTCGCGGACGGCCTCCCACTCACCGACTCCTGCCTGGTGGTCAGTGGCCGGGCCGGCTTCGAGATCGTCCAGAAGGCGGCGGCGGCCGGGATCTCCCTGGTGGCCTCGATCTCGGCCCCATCGTCCCTGGCCGTCGAGGTGGCCAACCTGACCGGGGTCACCCTGGTTGGATTCCTGCGGCCCGGGGGCGGCAACGTCTACACCCACCCCGAGAGGCTCACATCGCGGCCCGGGGCACTGGCGTGAGCCTGCCTGAGTTCTCGCTCCTGATCCTGGCGGGCGGGCGGAGCTCCCGGATGGGAAGGGACAAGGCGGCGATCCCCTTCCCCGGCCCCGAGGACCCGCCCATCATCCACCAGATCCACCGCCGGCTCGGCGGGGCGGCGCGCGAGTGCCTGGTGGCGGCCCCCGAGACCTACGGCCTCCCCGCCCGGCTGGTGGCGGACCACCCCGCCTTCGCGGGGCCGCTGGCCGGGCTGCTGGGGGGGCTGGCCGGGTGTCGGACCGAGCTGGCCCTGGTCGTCGCCGCCGACCTCCCCTGTCCCGAGCCCCAACTGGCCGCGCACCTCCTGGAGCTGGCGGCGGCCGATCCGGAGGCCGACGTGGTGGTCCCCGTCACCAGTCGGGGGCCGGAGGCGATGTTCGCCGTCTACCGGACCCGGGCTGTGTCGCAACTGTCGGGGGCCGGCCGGCGCGGGACGGCCCGCGGGCCGTCGATGCGCGAGGCGCTGGCCCTGGTCCGGGTCCACGAGGTCACGGAGCCGGAGTGGCGCAGCCTGGACCCGGTGGGGGCTTCCTTCACCGACTGCGACACCCCGAGGGAGCTGGCGGTCGCAGTGGGCCTGGCCGCCGGCAGATGGGAGGAGTGAGATGAACAGCTGGTTCGACCGCTACCTGAAGTCCCTGGGAGCAGGCGACTCAGTCCTCCACGCCGATGAGGCTCAGCTGGTACTGAAGCTGGCCGGTGAGACCGCGCACACGTCCGGCGCGCGCCCGTACGCCCCCCTGGCGGCCTACCTTGCGGGCCGGGCCGCAGCGGGCCTCTCGCGCGAGGGACGGCTCCGGATGCTGGAGCTGGCTGTGAGCAGCGCCGCAGCGGCCGGCACGGCCGGCGAGGATCTGGAGCTGGACTGAGGGTGGCGCCTCAGGGAAGGGGGATCGCCGCCACTATGGATCCCCGGGCCACCGCCGCCCCCTTGGCGGGAAGGCACAACAGGCAGTCGGCCCGCGCCAGGGACAGGGTGACGCCGCTGCTCTGATTCCCGGCGAGCCTGGCCCCGGGCAGCCGCCCCGGGCGGGCCCGCAGGGTGGCCCTGTGGAAGGTCTCCAGCCCCTCCGGCTTCTCGATGTCCTCCAGGAGCTCGACGGCCACCGTCCCGGGGTCCGGCTCCGGCGCCCCCTGCATCGCCGCCAGGAGGGGCATCCCGAAGAGAATGAAGGTGACCGAGGCCGAGACCGGGTTCCCCGGGAGCCCCAGAAAGGCGGACCTCCCGAAGTGGCCGAAGGCCAGCGGGCGGCCCGGGCGCATGGCCACGCGCCAGAACTGCAGCCGGCCGAGGGCCTGGACGGTGGCCCGGACGTGGTCGTGGTCGCCCATGCTGACCCCCCCCACCGTGACCAGGAGGTCGGCCACCTCGGCCGCCGCCTCCAGCTCCCGGCGGACCAGGAGCGGGTCGTCCCCTACCGTGGCCCGGCGCACCACCCGGCCCCCGGCTCGCACGATGAGCGCCTCCAGTGCCGGCCCCGCGGTGTCGAAGATCTCCCCGGGGCCGAGGGTGGAGCCCGCAGGGCGGATCTCGTCGCCGGTGGTGACCACCGCCACCTGCGGCTGCCGGCCCACCTCGGCCTCCCCCTGCCCGCTGGCCGCCAGCGGGGCCAGGTCCACCGCGCGCAGCCGACGGCCCTGGGGCAGGACATCCTTTCCCGGGCTGAGATCCTCCCCGGCCCTTCTCACCGCGTTGCCTCGCCTGGGCCGCTCGTGGATCAGCACCGTCTCGGACCCGCGATCGGTCCACTCATACGGGACAACCGAGTCCGCCCCGATGGGAAGCGGTGCCCCGGTCATCACCTTGGCGCAGGTCCCCGGAGCCAGCTCCAGTGAGTCCGGAGGGCTGCCCGCCTGCATCTCACCGCGCACGGGGAGAGCCAGCGGCACCCGGGTGACATCCGCGGCCCGAACCGCGTAGCCGTCCATGGCGCTGGCGGCGAAGGGGGGCAGGGTGACCCGCGCGGTGACTGGCCTGGTGAGGTAGCGACCCATCAGGGCCGCCCCCACGGGGACCAGCTCAGAGCCCAGGGGCGGGACGGCGGCGACCATCTCGCGCCGCGCCTCGGCGACCGACAGCGGTCCCCGGACCCTCTCCTCGGGCTGAGCCGCCACGCTCACCTTCTCCTGGCAGTCCCTGGAGTCAGAGGTTGCCCCGGGCGGCCTGCTCCTGCTCGATGGCCTCGAACAGAGCCTGGAAGTTCCCCTTGCCGAAGCCGCGGCAGCCCTTGCGCTGGATCACCTCGAAGAAGAGGGTGGGCCGGTCCTCCACCGGGCGGGTGAAGATCTGGAGCAGGTAACCGTGCTCGTCCCGGTCCACCAGGATGTTGAGGTCGCGCAGCTTCTCCAGGTCCTCGTCGATGTCGCCGATGCGGTCCGGCAGCGATTCGTAGTAGGCGCGGGGGGCGGCGAGGAACTCCGCTCCCTGCTGGCGGAGCCAGCCGACGGTCTCCACTATGTCGCCGGTGTGGAGGGCGATGTGCTGGACTCCCGGGCCGTGGTAGTAGTCCAGGTACTCCTCGATCTGGGAGCGCTTCAGCCCCTTGGCCGGCTCGTTGATGGGGAAGGTGATGCTCCCACCTCGCCCCCCCCGGACGACCTTGCTGCGCAGGGCTGAGTACTGGGTGGCGATGTCCTGCTCGTCGAACTCCTGGAACACGTCGAAGCCGAAGACCCGGTTGTACCAGGCAACCCACTCGTCCATCCGGGTCAGCTCCACGTTGCAGACGCAATGGTCCACCACGTGGAGGCCGGACCCTGAGCCGGCCTTGAACTCCCTCCGGTAGCCGGGAAGGAACACCCCCTGGTACTCCTCCCGCTCGACGAAAGTGTGCACGGTGTCCCCGAAGGTCCGCACCGTGGCCAGCCGCACCGCTCCGTCGGAGTCCTCCACCACGTGGGGCTCAGCAACCGGGCGAGCCCCTCGGGCCACCGCGTCCTGGAAGGCCGCTCCCGCATCCTCCACCTGGAAGGCGAGGGTGCGCACCCCGTCCCCGTGACGTCGCACGTGGTCGGCGATCTCCCCATCCGGGCCCAGGGGTGCGGTCATCACCAGCACCACCTCGCCCTGGCGGAGCACGTAAGAGGCTCGGTCCCGCACCCCGGTCTCGGGCCCGGAATAACCCACCACGTCGAAGCCGAAGGCCGACCGGTAGAAGTGGGCGGCCTGGCGGGCGTTGCCCACGAAGAACTCGATATGGTCGACGCCATCAAGGAGGGTCTCGCGATACTCGGGAGCCCGCGGCGGGCCTTCTAGCTGTGCGCTCACGATCTCTGCCTCCGCAACCACCGGCGGCGAGGACCGCAGCGTGGCGGCACCGCCGGGCGCCTGCCAAGGGTACCGCGGCCGCGGCCGCGGTGGTGGACTGGGAATGGGGAGTCATGAGCCGACTTCCGCCGCCGCGTACGATCTGGTGGTGGCGCCAGCTGTCTCCGGATCTGCTGACCCGGAACCGCGCTGGTCCTGCTGCCTTCCGACCACCGGCGAGACCACGATCTCGCTCAGCGTACTGAGGACCGCCGGACCCTGGATCGGAGCCCGGGCGCGCGCCTCACTCGGGGGTCCCCCCGGGGTCACGGCCGACCCGGGAAGGGAGAGGTACGCCATCGGCGGCGGGAGAGGGACGCCCCAGCTCCACGGCGAACCCCTCATCTGGCTGGGCTGCCCCGCCTGGCTCGAGGTGTGCGCCCCGGCCCGGGAGGAGCGCGCCGAGGTGACCCTCCGGCTCCCCCCCTGGCACGAGCTGAGCCAGGAGGTGGCGGAGGGGGAGCTCTGGGATGTCGCCGACGTGCTGGCTTTCGCCCTGGGTTCCGACCTGGGAGTCGTCGACGATGGGGCGACCGTCGGCTTCCCGGAGGCGGGGGAGCCTCCGGGCCGGGCCAAACGTCTCCTCCAGGCCCATCTGGGGATCATCGTCCCGGCAGCTGAGCTGGGGGCTCTCGAGGGCGGATGCACCCCCTACCGGGAGCTTCCCCGGAGCGGGCTCCTCCTGGTGCTCCGCTGAGGTAGGCGCGCCCGGGGCGCGGGGCGAGAACGCCCGGCTAGAGTTCGGGTGATGATCTTCGAGGCGCCGGTGGCTGCGGCCAAGGGATCGGACCGCCGATGAACCTCGTGCGGCTGATGCGGGATGCCCTCGCCCCGTACCGCCGACAGGTCGCCGTGGTTGTGCTGCTGACCGCCCTGCAGACGGCGGTGGGGCTCTACCTGCCCAACCTCACGGCCAACATCATCAACAACGGCATCGCCAAAGGGGATGTGGGCTACATCTGGGACACCGGGGCGGTGATGCTCGCCCTCACCCTGGCCCAGGGGACGGTGGCGGTGATCGCTGTCTACTTCGCATCCCAGGTCTCGATGGGGGTGGGGCGCGACCTCAGGGGTGCCATCTTCACCCGGGTGATGGCCTTCTCAGCCCGGGAGATGAACCACTTCGGCACCCCCTCCCTGATCACCCGCAACACCAATGACGTGCAGCAGATCCAGATCTTCCTGCAGATGGCGCTGACCCTCATGGTGGGGGCCCCGATCATGATGGTCGGGGGGATCTTCATGGCCCTCAGCGAGGACGTGCGGCTCTCTTTGGTCCTGGTGGTGGCGGTGCCGCTGATGGCCGTCGTGATCTCCCTCATGCTGTCGCGGGCGGTCCCGCTCTTCCAGGCGATGCAGGTGAAGATCGACCGCATAAACCAGGTGCTGCGGGAGCAGATCACCGGGGTGAGGGTCATCCGGGCCTTTGTGCGCAACGACTTCGAGAGCCAGCGCTTCTCGGCGGCCAACTCCGACCTCACCTCCACCGGCCTGCGGGTCAACCGGCTCTTCGTACTGGCCCTGCCCGCCCTCATGGGGATCATGAACCTGACCAGCGTCGCGGTCCTCTGGTTCGGGGGGGCGCTGATCGGCAGCGGGCAGATGCCCATCGGCAACCTGACCGCCTTCCTGGCCTACATCCTCCAGATCCTGATGTCGGTCCTCATGGCCGTGATGATGGTGATCCTGGTGCCCAGGGCCCAGGCCAGCGCCGACCGGGTTCGCGAGGTGGTGTCGACCGAGCCCGCTCTGGCCTCCCCCGAGTCCCCCACCTCACCCAGCGCCCGCAGGGGTGAGGTGGCCCTCCGCCACCTTTCCTTCGCCTACCCCGGCGGCGAGGCGCCGGTGCTCTCCGAGCTGAACCTGGAGCTTCTCCCGGGCCAGACCACGGCGATCGTCGGCGGCACCGGGTCGGGCAAGTCGACCCTTCTGGAGCTGATCGCGCGCTTCTACGACCCCACCTCGGGGCAGGTGCTGGTGGACGGGGTGGACGCTCGCCAGCAGCCGCTCGAGGAGTTCTGGCAGGGGATAGGATTCGTGCCCCAGCGGGCCTACCTCTTCTCCGGCACGGTGGGCGAAAATCTCCGCTTCGCCCGCGAGACGGCGACCGAGGCCGAGCTCTGGCGGGCGCTGGAGATCGCCCAGGCCCGGGACTTCGTGGCCGCCATGCCCGGCCAGTTGGACTACCCCATCGACCAGGGAGGCACCAACGTCTCGGGAGGGCAGCGCCAGCGGCTCTCGATCGCCCGGGCGCTGGTGCGCCGCCCCCGGATCTACCTCTTCGACGACTGCTTTTCGGCGCTGGACGCGGCTACCGACGCCCGCCTGAGAGCGGCGCTGCGCGAGGAGACCAGGGAGAGCACGGTGGTGATCGTCGCCCAGCGCGTGAGCACGATCCTGGACGCCGACCAGATCGTGGTCCTGGACGCGGGCAAGGTGGTGGGCGTCGGCCGCCACCGGGAGCTCCTCGGCACCTGCCCCGCCTACCGGGAGATCGTGACCTCCCAGCTGGGAGAGGAGGCCGCGGCATGATGAGGGGACCCGGCGGTGGGCCGCGGGGAGGCGGGCCGCGGGGGATGATGATGCCCGGCCCGCCCCAGAGCGCACGGGATCTGCGGGCCACCCTCCGCCAGCTGATGGCCCGGCTGCGCCCGGAGGCCCTGGCGATTGTGCTGGCCACCGTCCTCACCTCCGCCGGGGTGGCGCTGGTGGTGATCGCGCCCCGAGTCATCGGCGGCGCCACCAACGTCATCTTCGATGGCGTACTGGGCAAGCGGCTCCCCAAAGGAATGACCCTGCGCCAGGCCGAGGTCTACCTCAGAACCCACGGGCACGCCCAGCTGGCCCAGCTCCTGCAAGGGACGTCCGCCGTGCCCGGCCGAGGCATCGACTTCAACCGGCTGGGCATGCTCCTCGGCCTGACCGCCCTGCTGTACCTGGCCGGGGCGGCGTTCTCCTGGGGCCAGGGGTACATCATGGCCGGGGTCGCCCAGAGGACCATCTTCGGGATGCGGCGCGACGTCGAGGCCAAGTTGACGCGGCTCCCGCTCCGTTACTTCGACAGCCACCCGCACGGGGACGTGCTCAGCCGGGTGACCAACGACATTGACAACCTGACCACCACGATCCAGCAGGGGCTGGGCCAGCTGCTGACCTCGATCCTGACCATTCTCGGGGTGCTGGCCATGATGCTCCTGCTCAGCCCGCTGCTGGCCGCGGTCTCGCTGATCACCGTGCCCCTCTCCCTGGGTGCCACCCTGCTGATCGCCCGGCGCTCCCAGGTCCAGTTCGGGCACCAGTGGGAGCGCACCGGGACAGTGAACTCCCTGGTGGAGCAGACGCACACCGGACACGCGCTGGTCCAGGTGTTTGGGCGCAGCCGCAGCACCCTGGAGGAGTTCTCGCGCCAGAACCAGGCCCTGTACGAGCCCAGCTTCCGAGCCCAGTTCCTCTCCGGGATCATCCAGCCGACCATGTTCTTCCTGGCCAACCTCAACTACGTGGCGATCGCCGCGGTGGGGGGCTATCGAGTGGTCACCGGCTCGATGTCGCTGGGCGACATCCAGGCCTTCATCCAGTACTCACGGCAGTTCACGAACCCCATCAGCCAGATCGCCAGCCAGATGAACATGCTGCAGTCCGGCCTGGCCTCGGCGGAGCGGGTCTTCGAGTTCCTGGCGGCCGAGGAGGAGACGGCCGCCAGCGACAGCGTGGCGGTGCCCGAGGCGCTCGGTCACGTCTTCCTGGACCGGGTGGGGTTCCGCTACCAGCCCGACCGGCCCCTGATCGAGGATTTCACCCTGGAGGTCCAGCCGGGGGAGACCGTGGCCATCGTGGGGCCGACCGGGGCCGGCAAGACCACGGTCGTGAACCTCCTCATGCGCTTCTACGACATCGACTCCGGACACATCTACCTGGACGGGGTGGACTCCGCCCAGCTCTCACGCGACTCGGTCCGCCGGCGCTTCGGCATGGTGCTCCAGGACACCTGGCTGTTCGCCGGCACCATCCTCGAGAACATCGCCTACGGGCGTGAGGGCGCCAGCCGGGAGGAGGTGATCGAGGCCGCCCGGGCCGCCTTCGTGGAGCAGTTCGTGCGCACCCTCCCCGGCGGCTACGACACCCTTCTGGATGCGGACGCCACCAACATCTCCGCCGGCCAGCGCCAGCTGCTGACCATCGCCCGCGCCTTCCTCGCCGATCCCCCGATCCTGATCCTGGACGAGGCCACCAGCAGCGTCGACACCCGCACCGAAGTTCTGATCCAGGAGGCGATGGCCCGGCTGCGCCACGGGCGGACCAGCTTCGTCATCGCCCACCGGCTCTCCACCATCCGCAACGCCGACACCATCGTGGTCATGGCCGAGGGGCGGATCGTCGAGCAGGGATCCCACCAGGAACTGATGGCCCGCCCGGGGGTCTACCGCGACCTTTACGAGAGCCAGTTCGGGGGGGCGCTGGAGCTGGCCGGATAGGTTCGCCCAACTCGCACCCGGCCGGCAGGAGATGGACCGCCCCAGGCGGTTGACAGACCGGGGCGCGCGCGCCAGCCTTCCCCCATGAGCATCGCCCGGCCCGCTTCCCGGATCACCGTGCGCTTCTCGACCTCCCGGCTACTCGCCCTCTCCGCCTACTGGCTGGCGATCAACTACCTCTGGCAGGGGATGGGTGCCCTCATCCTCCCCCGCCTTATCATCCAGCTGGTTCCCGCCGCCCACCGGGGACTGGCCCTGGGCGCGGTGTCGGTCTCCGGGGCGGTGCTGGCGATCCTGGTCCAGCCGGCGGCGGGCGCACTGTCGGACGGCTGCGGGGTCCACTGGGGCAGGCGCAAGCCCTACATCCTGGCGGGCACCCTGGGCGACCTCCTCTGCCTTCTGGGCCTGGCCCTGGCCGGGAGCTACGCCGCCCTCCTTCTCCCCTACTGCGCCCTTCAGGTCTGCTCCAACACCGCGGAGGGCGCCTACCAGGGGCTGCTGCCGGACCAGGTGCCCACGGGCCAGCGCGGTCGGGCCGCCGGTTACTACGGCATGGCCGTCTTCGTGGGGACCGCCCTCGGCTTCCTACTCACCGGCCAGCTGATCGCCCTGGGGCATATCCAGCTGGCCTTGGCCAGCGCCGGAGTGGTCCTGGTGCTGACCCTCGCGATCACCCTGTGGCTGGTGCCCGACTCCCCCGCCCGGCAGCCACTCGCCAGCCGCCGCCGCGCCCTTCTCGGCATCTTCGCCTTCCGTCCCCGGAGGGACCCCGACTTCAGCTGGCTCCTCGGCTCCCGCCTGCTGGCCCTCATGGGCATCGCCGGTCTCACCGACTTCGCCCTGCTCTACATCAAGGCCTACTACTTCCCCGGATCGGGAAGTGCGGTGGCCGACCGCGCCTCGGGGGCCACCTCGGCCCTGCTGGCCGTGGTCGTGGTGCTGGCGATCGTGGTGACCCTACCGGCCGCCCGCTACTCCCAGCGGGTCGGCCGGCGGGTGGTGGTCCGCGCCGCCTGCTGGCTGGGGGCCCTGGGAACGGCGGGGCTGATCCTGGCCAACTCGCTTCTCGAGGTCTACCTGCTGGGTGCCCTGGTGGGTGCGGCCTTCGGCATGCTGCTCTCGGTCGACTGGGCCTTCGTGGCCGACCTGGTGCCGGAGGGCGCCGCGGGGCGCTACATGGGGATCTCCAATCTGGCGACCGCCGGCTCGGGGATCCTGGCCACCGCCATCGCCGGTCCCCTCTTGGATTACGGCAACGGCCTGCGCCACAACCTCGGCTTCCCGTTGATCTTCGGCTTCTTCGCGCTGGCGCTGGTCCTGGGCGGCTGGCTGGTGTTCCGGGTGCGCCCCCCTGAGGAGAGGGTCGAGCCCACCCCCTGACACCGGGGCTGGCGGCCGCCCGCTCCCCTCTGGGATCATCGCGGTGCCGTCAACATCTCAGGAGGCCGCACTTGCTGCTCCACAACACCCTCAAGCTACCGATCGCTCCGGACCTCCTCGTGCCCCTGCTGGAGGACCTGGAGAGGATCGCGCCCTGCCTCCCCGGAGCCTCCATCCAGGAGCGGGTGGACGAGCGGACCTACAAGGGCCGGGTCACGGTCAAAGTGGGCCCGGTCACGGTGAAGTACGACGGGGTTATGACGGTGCTCGAGGTGGACCGGGCGGCCCGACGGCTGGTCATGCGGGGTGAGGGGCGCGACCCTCAGGGGGCGGGGACCGCCTCCGCCACCATCACCATGACGGTGATCGAGGACGGTGCGGGCGGCTCCCTGGGAAGGATCGAGTCGGAGGTGGCCATCACCGGGAGGGTGGCGCAGTTCGGACGGGGGCTGATGCAGGATGTCGCCGACCGCCTGCTCTCCCAGTTCGCCACCTGCCTGGAGCGGACCCTGGCCCAGGAGTCGAGCACCGAGGCCCCGGAACACAACCTGCCTCCTCAGCCGGCCCCCCAGGAGAGCTCCGTGGGCGCCCTCTCCCTGCTGCTGGGAGTCCTCTGGCGACGGATCCGTCGGCTGCTGGGCGGCTGACCGCCGACCGCTGGCGGCCCGGAAGCGGCCACCCGGAGACCGGGCGCTCCCTGGTGGCTCAGCGCCCCAGCGCGCCGCCCGACCCGTGGACCCTCCTGTGGGCCAGAGCGGAGATCAGCTCGGTGAGGCAGCGGTTGGCGTTCTGGGCGGTCAGCTCGGCGGGGTCGTTGGCCGGGGCCACCTCCACCACGTCCATGGCCACCACCGTGGTCGAGAGCGCCACCTGGCGGATGGCGCGCAGCAGGTCCGCCGGGCTCATTCCCCCCGGCTCAGGGGTCCCCGTCCCCGGCGCGAAGCCCGGGTCCAGCACATCGATGTCGACGGATATGTAGATCAGTTCCGGCCCGTCCAGCGCCTCCGCCACGGCCCGGCGCATCACCTCGGCGATCCCCTCCTCCCAGACCTCCTCCATGCGGTGCCAGCGCATCCCCTGCGCGCGCATCCAATCGAAAACGTCCCTGGGGGGCCAGTAGCCCCGGAGCCCCACCTGCACGAAGTTGCTCCCAGGGACCGCCCCGGACTCCACCAGCCGGCGCATCGGGGTGCCGTGGGAGAGCGGGTTGCCGAAGCTCTCGGCGGCGGTGTCGGCGTGGGCGTCGAAGTGGACGATCCCCAGCCTGCCCCGCCCCACCGAGTCCGCCACCGCGGTCGCCGAGGGCAGGGTTATGGAGTGGTCACCCCCCAGCACCAGGGGCACGATCCCGCGGCTGGCCACCTGAGACACCCGCTGGCGGATGGCCTCGTGGGAGGCGTGCACGTCCCCGGGAGGGCAGACGGCATCCCCGTAGTCCACCACCGTGAGGTCGGTGAAGGGGGACACCTCCAGGTCCAGGTGCCACTCCGGCGTCTGATAGTTCGCCACCCTGATCGCCCGGGGGCCGAAGCGCGCCCCCGGCCGGTAGGTCGTGGAGTCGTCGTAGGGAGCACCCACCACGGCGGCATCCGGCTGCCAGCTGTCCAGCTCCTCCTCCTCGGTGATCCCCACCACCTTGGCGAAGGTGGCGGGACCGAGATAGGCCGGTCCGTCCATCTGTGCCCTCAGGGAGGGCGGGATCTCAGGCCTGGGCATGAATCCCCTCCTGTCGCGGTTCGCGACCAGGGGCACCCTTTGAGGGCGCTGCCCTGTCGGGTCGTGACCTCCCCCAATTATCAGGGGGCCCGACCGGTCCGACTCTCAGGCGATCTCGGTGGGGCGGAGCGTCTCCACGCTCACCCGCCCCTCCAGCCCCAGGTAGACGGACATGATCCGCTCCAGGAGCCCCTCGAAGGCCCGGGGGTCCCACCCCTCCACCAGCTCGTGGAGCCGCTGCTGGTGTTCGTCGGCGATCGCGGCCAGGGCCCTCCATCCCTGGGAGGTGAGTCGGAGCGTCACCCGCCTGCGGTCCGGCCCCTCCCGGTCTCGAGCGACCAGCCCCTGGGCCACCAGCTGGCGGGTGAGCACCGAGGTGTGGGCGGAGCTGGAGCTGAGGTTGTCCACCAGCTCGTGCTCCCACATCCCCTGGGGCCCGGCCCCACCCAGCACCAGAACCGCGTGGTAGCCCATCGGGGAGAGGCCATGGTCGGCCACGCTGGCGTCGAGAGCGGTGAGCGCCCGGCGGAAGAAGTACCGGAGCTGGCTGCGGAATGCCAGCTGCTCCAGCAGGGCCGGGCTGGGCGAGAAGGGCTCGTCCCTCTCCGGTTGGGGGTCCACCGCCTTCAGTTGGTGATCACGACCGGCGTGCCCATGGGGGTCCAGGAGTAGGCCCAGGCCATCACCGCACCGGGGGTCTGAACGCAGCCATGGCTGGCCGCGGGGATCTCGTTCTCACTTCCCGGACCATACTGGTCGGTGGGCTCCCAGGGGGCGTCGTGGATGTAGTAGCCGCCCTGGTCGAACTCCATCACCCAGTTCACCGGGCTGGTGGGGTACCAGAAGGGGGAGCCCGGCGGCCAGGGGGAAATGAAGACGTAGGGCGACTGCTTGTCGAAGATGTGGAAGGTCCCGGTAGGGGTGCGGAGGAGGGGCCGGCCGGTGGTCACGGGGGTGGCGTTCACGGCGCAGCCGTTGTCGTAGAAGACCATCTCCTGCAGGGAGAGGGAGATGTAGATCGACTTGCCCGGGAGGCTGGTGTGGCCGCAGGAGTTGGCGGAAAGGCTCTGCTGGGCTGCCGACTGGAGGGTGTTGAGGGTTGTCTGGACCGCGACCAGCTGGGTGGCCGTCTGGGCGGCGGTGAAGGCCGGCTGCTCAGCCTGGTACTGGGAGAGGTACCCGCTGGAGCCCGGGGTCTGCTCGGCGGCGGCCTGGTCCACCACCTCCAGAACCGAGTGGTTGAGGGAGGCCACCTGGTTGTTGAGCCCGATCTCGGCCCTGAGCTCCGTGAGACTGGTGGTGAGGGCGGCGCTCTGGGTGGCCCCGGTCCCGCCCGTGGCCAGCACGGCCCTCAACGCCGCCGCCGCCGCCGGAACCCCGAGGCTCGAGAGGTTGTCCGCGGAGGCGATCGCCTCCAACTCGGAGGCCTGCTGCAGCAGCCCTCCGGGGGCCTGGGCGAGGGTCACGCTGGCAGCCGCCTTGGCCTGGGCGGACCTGACCGCCGATCGAGCCTGCTGCATCTTCAGGTCAAGCTGCGCCTCTAGGGCCAGCAGCGCCCCGGGCGTGCTGGCCAGATCGAGCTGGGAGGTGAGCTGCCGGCTGCTGGGTGGGTCGGCGAGCCAGGCGGAGTTGCTGGACACGTAGCCCAGGTAGGCCTCCAGGGTGGCGTGGGCGGCGGCCCGGTCGCGCTCCAGGGCGAGATGGAAGAGATGGCCGGCCTCAGCGCGCACCTTACCCAGGGCCCGCGACTGCCCCTGGGCGAGAAAGGCGGGGTCCCACCACGAGGAGACGTCGATGGCCCGCAGCTCGTCCTGGAGCTGGTGGGAATCCCTCGTCGAGAGCCCCAGGCTGGCGTCCCGGGTCACCAGCCGCTGGGTCGAACTCAGCTGGCTGGAGAGGGTGTGGCTCTGGACGTATCCCAGGGAGAGGTCGGCGGCCAGGGCCACCACCACCAGCGCCCCCAACCCACCCCAGGCCAGCCTAGTCCTGCGCATCTTCCAACTCCAGCCCGAGGATGGGGGCCGCTACATCCACAAGGATAGAACCGGCGGCGGGGGCGGCGGGTAACGCTCCGGTCGCAACCACCTTCAGCCCTCCCGCAGCACGGGCACGATTCGCGAGATCTCGTCCTCCGCATCGGCGACGCCCCGAGCCGCCAGCGCCGCCGCCACCCGGGAGTCGGTCTCGCGCTCCAGCGCCTCCCGCGCGTCCCGGCCCTCCAGGGTCAGCCCACCCTCCTCGTCCAAGAGCCCCCGGTCGACCAGCGCCACCAGCTGCGAGCGGGCCTCCTCCTCGGGCCAGCGGAACTGCGCCGCCACCTTCAGGGGCGACCTGCCCCTGAAGGCTGCGGTGAACAGCATCAGCTGCAGGTCGGACCAACCGGCCTCCGCCCCGGCCTGGAAGTGAAGATGGCTCCGCTCCTCTCGCAGCGCCATGGAGTCCAGAAGGAAGTCCCGGTACCGCTCCCCGGTTCGAGGGAGTTCGGCGAAGGCCGCGCCGAGCTCCCCCCGCACCTCACCGCGCACCAACCGCTCCATCCCGTGGGGAAGGGGAGCCGGGTGCCGCCGCTCAAGGGCGGCGGAAGCCGCCACCAACGACTCTTCCACATAGCTCCTCGGCTCCAGCTCCCGGCACCGGGGGAGGAGGTGCTCCACCAGGGTTGGGGGCACGATCCGCACCGCAGCCGCCCACCGCGACTCCGGCAAGAGCCCAAGTCGGCTGGTCAGGTAGTGGACATATCCATGAGACCCGCGCCGTTCGATGAGCTCCAGGATCTCGGGCTCGGCCGACCGCAGCACCCAGAGCAGAAGGCACACCCGGTCGGTGGCAGCCGCCAGCTCGCGGAGCCCCTTCTCGCTCACGAGCGCCCGGCCAGCTTGCGCTCCCGCTTGTGGGCCTGGTAGCCGCGCAGGTCCTCCTTACTGCGGACCGTGGCCAGAGTCGGGTGGTCGGGAAGGAACGCCTCCCAGCCCCGGGGCCTGACCCCCAGCTGCAGAGCCAGCAACGCCTGCAGAGTCTCCGCCTTCATCGGGCCCACCCGGGGAGGGCCAACAGCCTCCTCCGGAGCTCGCGGGCATCGGGAGCCTCCTCCCAGATCCGGGTCGGATCGCCCCCGTACTCCTTGAACAGGAGCCCAAGGGCGGCCTCCAGCCGCGCCGCCATCATCTGTGGGAAGCGGTGCAGCGCCGGGGGACGGCGGAACGCCTCCACCAGGGTTCCCGGAGGTAGCTGGAGCAGCACCTGGGAATCCAGGGATCCGACCCTGTCCCGCAGCTCCTTGGGGGCGGAGAAGGCACGCTGTAGGGGCACCTGCTGGTCAAGGAGGAATCCCATGAGGAGCGCCAGCGGCTCCTGGACCAGCAGCCGGTCGGCCTCGGGGTCCGAGGTGAAGGGCAGGCGGTCCACCTCGGCGAAGGGGAAACCGGGCACCTCTCAAGGTTAGCGGACCCGGCGCCGGAGCGGCGCATCCGGCGCCAAGGTTGGCCCGGGGAGCGGCGGGGCATCCCGCACC
>JAJYET010000034.1 GCA_021785655.1 bacterium
GTCGGGGAGATGAAGCCGCTCACCACCGTGAGCACCGTGGACTTCCCGGCGCCGTTGGGGCCGATGATCCCGGTGATGGTGCCCGGTTGCAGCTCGAAGGAAACCCCATCGACCGCGCGCACCCCCCCGTACTGGCGGGCTAGGTTGGCGACCCGTAGGATCGGGCCGGCGCCGGCGCCGGGCCCGGTCGTGGCCGTCGATGCCTCGGCAACGGGCGCAGAGCCCGGACCACCGATCGAAGCGGAGCTCAACTATGGCCCTCCGCCACCTCACCGCCAGCGGCGTTGCCCACCGCGGGCTGTCCGTATCGGGGCCGCCGTTCTCGGAACACCCCCTGAGGTCTCAGCCACAGGAAGGCGATGGTCATGATCCCCAGAGTCATCCAGCCGATGGCCTCGGTGAGGCCGGTATGGGAGCGGATCTGGGGTAGGAACTGAACCCCCTGGAGAAGCAGGACCGCGATGACGAATGTTCCCAGGCTCACTCCGAAGTCGTTGCCCATCCCCCCCACGATCACCGCGGTCAGGAGGGCCAGGGTCTCCACGTAGGCCCAGGCCCCCGGTGACCAGCCCCCGATGAAGGCCACCAGCAAAGCGCCGCTCACCCCCCCGAAAGCCCCCCCCACTGCCTGGGTGAGGAGCCGCATTTTTATGACGCTGAAGCCCATGGCGGCGGCGGCGTGCTCGTCGTCGCGCATGGCCCGGAGCGCCCTCCCCATGGGGCCGCTGGTGAAGCGGCGCATGACCAGGTAGCCGACCACGCAGGCGAAGGCCACCATCGCTACGTAGGCCCAGTCTCCGGTGACCGGGCTGAGGTTGGCGAAGGGGTTGGGGATCAGGCTCAGCCCGGGCTCGCCGCCCAGGAAGCTGGGCGCGGCCCCGATGACGGTGGCGGCCATGATCGAGATGACCAGCATGACCATGGCCTGGTAGTCCTGGCGGATCCGCTTGAGCCCGGTCACCCCGATCAGCACCCCCACCCCAGCGCCCACCGCGGCGGCGGCGACCACCGCCACGAAGAAGGGCAGCCGGTAGCCCAGGACGTACTGCTGGAAGCCTCCGTTGCCGGTGTCCGGCCCCAGGGTGAGGATCCCGTAGGTGTAGGCGCCGGCGGCGATCACCACGATGTAGGCGAGGTTGGCCACCCCGGAGACTCCGAACTCCAGGTTCAGCCCCCAGGCGGCCAGGAGGTCGGTGCCCAGATAGACCAGGAGAACGACCGCGTAGAACTCAAGCCCAGTGATGGTGCGCCCTCCTCGTCCTGCTGTCGGCCACCCCTCTCATGCCAACAGCTTGCGGGTGGCGGTGGAGCTGCCGAACAGCCCCCGGGGCCTGACCAGCAGCATCACGATGATGATCCCGAAGGCGACCACGCTCTGGTAGGCGGGGTCCCAGTAGGCGGAGGAGACCGAGCTCACGATTCCCACCACCAAGCCACCGATCATCGCCCCGTAGGGCTGACCGACTCCCCCCAGCACCGCCGCGGCGATCATGGGGATTAGGAAGATCGACCCCAGGGTGAAGTCGAAGGACTCGATGGTGATGGCCAAGGCGATGCCGGCCATCCCGCAGAAGGTCCCGGACATGAACCAGGCGATGTCACTGATCCGGGAGGTGGCGATGCCGCAGCTGCGGGCCAGGGTTCGGTTGGCTGAGGTGGCCCGCATCGCCCTTCCCAGCTGGGTGCGGGTCAGCAGCAGGTGCAGGCCCAGCATGAGGACCACGGCGATGGCGAAGATCACCACCTGGGCGGTGGTCAGGGTCCAGCCCAGAAAGTTGAGGGTGGCACCGCTGCGGTTGCCATAGGTCTGGGTGGCGGGGCCGGCCACGGCCACGATCACGTATTCCAGGACGATCCCGGCGGAGACGGTGACGATCACCAGTCCGAAGGGGGCCATCCCTTTGCGCACCAGCGGGGTGATGAGCCCCCGGTTGAGAACGACCGAGCAGGCACCAACCGCCAGGCCGCCGATCACCATGACCAGCCAGATGTTCAGGCCCAGCCCCAGCATGAAGAGCCCCAGGAAGGCACCGACGCTCATCAGGGACCCGTAGCTGATGTTGAGGACGTTGCTGATCCCGAACTGGAGGGTGAAGCCAACCGCCCCCAGCGCCAGCACCGCCCCGGCGGCGACTCCGAACCCAATGGACTGGACCAGCAGATGCACCTAGGCCTCCTTGAAGATGAGCCGGGGGCGGGCCTGGCCCGCCCCCGGCGAGGGTCAGGAACTAGCCGAGCAGCTTAGAGATCTCCGACCCGGGCATGATCGCGGCGTTGACCGAGGTGGTCGATCCGGTGAACCGGGCGGCCGCGAAGGCGCCGGCGAAGTTGTGGTACTTGTTGAAGGTGACCGGGCCAAGGACCCCCACGTATTGGATCTTCTTCCCCTCACTGAGGGCTTTCTTGCCGGCCGCGAAGGTGTCCACCACCACCGCACCCGACTTGGGGGTGACCACGTCGTTGACGTAGGCGTTGTAGACGGTGGGGTCGGCGCTCTTGGCCATCAGCATGGCCAGGGCCATGATGTTGATCCCGTCGTAGATCGAGGCCGGCGGCCCGACCGTGGCCAGGGTGTCGGCCAGGGAATGGGTCTTGGGGTTGGCCAGCAGGGCGTTGCGGTAGGTGTAGAAAGCCTGGGTGGTGGTGCTGAAGTAGGAGCCGACCAGGTCCACCTTGTTGAAGATGAAGCTGGTGCCCACGGCCGCGGAGACGGCGTTGTACCAGTCGGGGGTCAGGGAGTCGGTGGCGGTGATCATCGGGAGCAGCTTGCCCCCGGTGAGCTGAGAGTAGTTGGACAGGAAGGTCGCGGTGGACTGGGGGTCGGCGTCGAAGATTATTGCCTGGGGATGCAGGCTGATCACGCTGGACGCGACGCTGGAGTAGGAGCTGGCGTCGGCGGGGATCGTGGTGTTGGTCACCAGCTTGACCCCCAGCTTGGCCGCCGCCTTCTCGATCCCCGGGGTGTTGCCCGTGTCGGTGGAGTTGTTCTCGAAGACCACGGCGATCCGCTTGTACCCCTTGTTGTAGGCGTACTGCACCATGGCGGCTCCGTTGGCGTCGTCGGCCGGGGTCAGGCGCCAGAAGTACTTGTCGGTGGTGGTGTCGTAGTTGGTGAGCCCGTTGGTGGTCACCATGTTGATCTGGGCGCGGTTGACCAGGGGCACGGTGGTGGCGGCGGTGTTGGTCTCCAGCCCCACCGCCAGGTCGAAGTTGGAGATGGTGGCGATGGCCCGGGTCACGTTGGGCACCGCGTCAGCGGGGTCGCCCGTGTCATCAACCGGGGTGCACTGCACCTTGTGCCCCAGAATCCCGCCGGCCTGGTTGATGAGGTCGCCAGCCGCGTAGCAGGGCGCTGAGATCAGGGTGCCGAACTCAGCCGCCGGTCCACTGAACGGGGCTATCACCCCGATGTTGATCGGCCCAGGCTTGATCGCCTTGCCGGTGGAGGCGGTGGAGCCGCAACCGGCCACCACCGCCATCACCCCCACCAGGGGTAACACCAGGGCTTTATGCATCTCCGTCCCTCCATGTCGCTGCGCCCGGACACCCGATAGGGTGCCCCAGTCCTCCGCCGGGGAGACAGCCCCGCCGCTCCCGGATGGCGCCGCCCGGAACCTCCCCGCTATGCCGAACGACCCGCCTCACGGCCGTGGGATCGCTGGCATCCGAACGGAAAAGGGCACCGGTGTGGCACTCCACCCTACTTGAGTAGGCAATACCATAGACCCACCCTGGGCCGGGGTGCAAGGGGGATGCCCAGGCAACCTCGGCCGCCCCGCCTATTGCCAGGAGCCCTCCCCTCCCCTATGGTGGCGCTGAGGGTGCCAGCGGGCGCCCCGAGCCGTTCACGGGGGACCAAGGATGGAGGCCAGGGTCGGGCTCTTGGTCGGGGTCGAGAACACTTTTCCCGAGCCCTTCATCTCCCTGGTCAACAGGCGGGGCCGGGCCCACGGGGTGGTGGCCGAGATGTGCCGGCTGGGCGGGACTCGCGAGTTGGAGGGGCGCCAGCGCTACCAGGTGATCGTCGACCGCATCTCCCATGAGGTCCCCTTCTACCGCGCCTACCTCAAGAGCGCGGCACTCCAGGGGTCAGCTGTGATCAATGACCCCTTCTGGTGGGAGGCGGACGAGAAATTCTTCGAGTGCACCCTGGCGCGCCGTCTGGGAGTTGCGGTCCCGCGGACGGTGATCCTGCCCAACAAGGAGTACATCCCCTACATCGAGCCCGAGCGGTCGCTGCGCAACCTGGAGTATCCCCTGGACTGGGAGGGGATCCTCTCGTACACGGGGCTGCCCGCGGTCCTCAAGCCCAACACCGGAGGCGGCTGGCGGGACGTCTACATGATCGACACCCCCGAGGAGTTGATCTCGGCATACGACCGGACCGGGACCAAGACCATGATCCTGCAGGAGCGCATCCAGTGGCAGGACTACCTCCGCTGCATCGTCATCGGCGGTGAGGTCCTGGTTTTCCGCTACGACCCCCACCGGCCCTTCCTGGAGCGCTACGTCACCGATGACCCGCCACCCCACGCCCTCTCGGAGCTGGCCGCGGAGCAGGCCCGCACCCTGACCGACGCCCTGGGTTACGACGTGGACACCGTGGAGTTCGCGGTCCGCGATGGGGTGCTCTATGCCATCGACTTCCTGAACCCCGCGCCCGATTTCGACCGCTTCTCCATCAAGGAGGCGGGGTTCAACTGGGTCCTCTCCAAGATGACTCAGCTGGTGATCGGCTACGCGACCGGTGAACTCGACCCGCCCTGGCGCGGGGCCCACCGCTGGTGGCGTTTCGTTTGAGCACCACGCCGGCGCGGCGCGCCCGGCAGCTGTACGACCGCCAGCTGGAGGACCCCCAGGTCCTGGCGGACAGCCTGGGCCGGCTGCGCGAGGGCCAGCGCGAGCGCGGGCTGTACTTCGGCCCCCACCCCCTCTGTGTCTCGCTGCGCCCAGAGCTGATCACCAAGGACGAGTACCGGGAGGCCCAGCTCGCCGCCCAGACGGTCTTCGGTGCCCTCTCCCGGCTGGAGGCGGCGCTCCTCTCCGACGAGGGAATCCGGGGGGAGCTGGACCTCCGGCCCGAGGAGGAGCGGCTGGCCCTGGCGGATCCCGGCTATCCGCATTCCTCGCCCAGCTCACGCCTGGACAGCTTCGCCGGCCCGGAGATCGGCTACGTCGAGTACAACGCCGAGTCCCCGGCGGGCATGGCCTACGGGGACGAGCTGAGCCGGATCTTCTGGGAGATGCCTGCCATGCTCCGCCTCCGGGAGCGGTTCAGGCTCCGCCCCCTGCGCTGCGCCGAGCGCCAGCTGGAGGTGATGCTGGCCGCCTACCGGGCCTGGGGGGGGGCGGCTCCGCCCCGGGTGGCGATCGTGGACTGGGCCGGCCTCCCCACCCTGGCTGAGTTCGAGCTCTTCCGCCAGGCCTTCCTCCGCCGGGGGGTGCCGGCGATCATCTGCCAGCCGGCGGAGCTGGCGTTCTCGGGGGGGAAGCTGCGCGGCCCCTCCGGCGAGGTCGTGAACCTGGTCTACCGACGGGTCCTGGAGGCGGAGCTGCTGGCCGAGGAGGAGGCGGCCGAGCCGCTGTGCACCGCCTACCTGGAGGGCGCGGTGTGCGTGGTCAACTCCTTCCGGGCCAAGCTCCTGCACAAGAAGATGAGCCTGGCGCTGCTCTCGGACCCGCGCTGGCAGCACCTCTACACCCCCCGGCAGCGGCGGGCCATCGCCCGCCATGTGCCCTGGACCCGGAAGCTCGGAGAGGGGGCCACCGAGCGGCACGGACGCCGGGTGCCGGACCTGCTCGACCACGTAGCAACCCACCAGCGGGAGATGGTCCTCAAGCCCAATGACGAGTACGGCGGCAAGGGAGTCATCCTGGGCTGGACCGTGACCCGCCGGGAGTGGGAGCAGGCCCTCACCGTGGGTCTCAGCCAGTCATACGTGGTCCAGGAGGCGATTCCCGTTCCCCGCGACCGCTACCCGGTGGCCGTGGGGGAGGCCGTGCAGGAGCTGGAGCTGGGGCGCGACATGGACCCCTACCTCTTCAACGGGCGGGTGGGAGGCATCCTCACCCGCCTCTCGTCTTCGGCGCTTCTCAACGTGACCGCGGGGACGGGCAGCGTGGTCCCGGCCTTCGTCGTGGAGGACGCCGCGTGAGCGCCAGCTGGCTCACCATGGGGGTGGAGGAGGAATTCCAGATCGTGGATCGGGAAGGGGCCCTGCGATCCCACATCGAGACCCTCCTGGCCCAACTGGGGCCCCACCTGGGAGACGACGTCAAGGCCGAGATGCTCCAGTCGGTGGTGGAGGTGGCGACCCCCATCTGCGCCGACATCCGGGAGGTCCGCCGCCAGGTGGTGCGGCTGCGATCGGCGGTGAGCGACCTCCTGGAGCCCCACGGCCTGCGGATCGTCTCGGCCGGCACCCACCCCTTCTCCCGCTGGCAGGAGCAGGAGGTCACCCGCCTGGAGCGCTACAAGGTGCTGGAGGAGGAGATGCAGGACGTGATCCGCGAACTGCTCATCTTCGGGCTCCACGTGCATGTGGCCATCCCCGACCCCGACCTGCGGATCGAGGTGGCCAACGAGGCCCGCTACTTCCTCCCCCATCTGCTGGCCATCTCCACCTCCAGTCCCTTCTGGATGGGCCGGGAGACCGGCCTCAAGAGCTATCGCAGCGTGGTCTGGTCGCGCTTCCCGAGGACCGGCATCCCGCCGGAGCTCAGCTCTCCGGAGGAGTTCGAGAACTATGTGGCGCTGCTGGTCCGCACCGGCAGCATCGACGACGGCAAGAAGATCTGGTGGGACCTCCGCCCCCATGTCCTCTACCCCACCCTGGAATTCCGGGTCTGCGACGCCGCCACCCGGGTCGAGGAGGTGGTCTGCCTGGCGGGGCTGGTGCAGGCCATCTGCGCCAAGCTGGTGAAGCTGCGCCGCCAGAACCTGGGGTTCCGCAAGTATCTGCCCAACCTCATCGCCGAGAACAAGTGGCGGGCCCTTCGCCACGGGCTGGACGGGCGGCTCATCGACTTCGGGCGCGCCGCCGAGGTGCCCATGCGGCAGCTGGCGGTCGAGCTCCTGGAGTTCGTGGACGACGTCCTGGACGAGCTGGGGTCCAGGTCCGAGGTGGAGTACCTGCACCAGATTTGCCGCGAGGGGACCAGTGCTGACCGCCAGCTGGCCACCTACCGGCGGACCGGATCACTGGTGGCGGTGGTGGAGCAGCTGGCGGCGGAGACAGTTCAGGGGGTCCGGAACCCACTTCCCGGCTGAGCCGGGGTCAGCAGAAGCGCGGCAGGTGGTGGGCCAGCTGGGCCTTCCAGGACGGCCAGTCGTGGGGGACGTCCCAGCCCCAGAGGTCGAGTTCGCAGGGGACGCCCTTGGACTGGAGCAGGGAGGCGAAGTCGCGCGTGGACTGGAGCGCCCCGGTGGTGTCCTCGAAGGCCCCCTGCCCGCACACCAGCAGGAGGCGGCAGCGCCGCCGCAGCCAGTCCAGGTGGTCGCCCTGGGCATGGCGCATGTAGTCCATGGGGTTGTTGAAGTAGGCGGTATCACCGCGCTCCCAGCCTCCTCCCACCACCGAGACGTCGTAGACGCCGGAGAAGCACAGCGAGAGGGGGAAGAGGTCGGCGCGCCGGAGAGAGAAGTTGGCCGCGTGAAAGGCGCCGAAGCTGAACCCCAGGAGCCCCACCTCCTGGGGCCCGCCGCAGTCCCGGTGGATTTGGGGGACTACCTGGTCCACGACGAAGGCCTCGAAGGCGAGGTGGGCTCGGGCCCGTTGCTCCAGGGAGAGCTGGGGGTTGCGCCAGGAGGAGCGGTCGAAGCTGTCGAGGCAGTAGAGCTTCGCCCGGCCCCCGTCGACCAGCTGCCCCACCGAGTCCAGCATCCCTCGCTCCTCGAAGTCGGTGGCCGCGCCCATGTCGGTGGGGAAGACCAGGAAGGGGCGGCCGAAGTGGCCGTGGGCGATCACCCGCTGCGCGCCCATGGGCCCCCCGTCCAGCCAGACCTCGTCCCTTCTCACCGCTGACTCACCCGAAGACCTGCAGAAGGAGATCCTTGAGGTGCGGGTCGAAGGCATCCCGCCAGGCCACCCAGTTGTGGGCGTCGCGGAGGCGGTGGAGCTCGGCCCGGTACCGGAGCCGGCGGAGGGAGCTGGCGATCGCCGTGCTGGCCAGAAGGGTCTCCTCGACCACCCCGCAGGTGAGGGCGGTGGGGACGGGGGCGACGGCGGTCACAGCCTGGTGGATGCGCTCGGTGAACATGCAGATCCGCTCCACGGGGTCGAAGGGCAGCTCCTGGGAGAAGTAATGGTGGTTGAAGAAGCTGCCCGACTGCAACAGAAGCCCCTCCACGGCCCCCGGTCTCTCCCACTGCAGGTGCAGGGCCGCGACCGCCCCCAGGCTGGCACCCATCGCCACCCGGCCGGACGGTCCGGTCCGCACCGGGATGAGTCCCTCGAGTTGGGGGATCACCTCTTCAGCAAGCACCCTGGCGAATTCCGGCGACGCCGAATAGTCCTGGTCCCGGCGCACCGGGTGGAGGAGGGCCGCACGCAGGGGCGGAAGCACTCCTCCGTTCACCCCGTAGTCCAGGAACTGGGTGAGCTGGGAGTAGAGGTCGTACTCCAGCCCATCGAGGGCCAGCAGGAGAGGAAGGCGCCGGGCTGGGCTGACCCCCGAGGGGGACCAGATCCGGACGCGCATCGAGGCGTTCAGTCCCGGACAGGGGATCTCCAGATCGACCGAGTCTCCTCGGGGGAGGGGCGCGACCCGCGACCATTCCGGCGCGCGATACTCGGGGAACTCAAGGACGGACTTGTCCCCGAACGGGGAGGGGGCCCTTCTCGGGTTGGCTGGGTCGCAGACCAGCTGGCGGCTGCCGTCCGGGTGGCGGAGCTCGAAGAGGTACTCCATCCGGTCCACGGGCGGACGGGCAACCACGACTGAGAACCCGTCCCTGGTGCGGGTCAGCTCCGGGCCGGACCGGGGCCAGAAGACCTCCTGGAACAGGGCCACCCCGGCGAGCTCAGCTTGGGGGTCGGGGTACAGGAAATGGACCGCGGAGCTGGACGTCTCGGGTCCTGAGGTCGCGGCCACCGGATGACCATAGCGGGAACCCGACTTCCTGCCGAGGGGCCCTAGTCGGAGGGGCGCCCCGGGTGCAGCGGGCGCAGGCGCTTTCGGTCCAGCTGTTCGAAGAGCTCCCGGCTGGTCTGCCCCAGCCCCGGGAGCGGTGACCCGTTCACCTCGTCCTCCCAGCTTCGCAGGAGGGCATCCGAGCGGCCCGGGCCGGTGCCGAAACCAGCCGGCCATGTCTGACCTCGAACCGTCTCCAGCCGGGCCAGGAGGACCCGCTCAGCCGGGGGGTCCGGGGCAGCGATCCGGCAGCCCATGACCTCCCCGATCACTCGCTGGCCCGAGCCCCGGGCGGTGAGCACCAGGGGCGGCACTGCCCACAACGGCCTCCCACCCAGCCGCCGGAGGACCGTGCCGACGAACTCGTGCCAGCCATCCTCACCCAAGCCCTCCCCCAGCTCCAGCAGCAGCACCCCGCTGGCCCCCACCTGGGCGGCGTAGACGAACGTCTCGCGGCCGCCGGTCCCCGGCACCGGGATCACGGCGGTCACCAGGCGCTGCCCGCCACGGTCGGGGAGCCGGACCAGCTCTGGCTGGCGCGCCAGCCAGGCCCGGTAGCGATGCGAGAACTCCGCCAGCGACTCCCCCCACCTCTCCCGGACCCCGAGGCGCAGCCAGACGGTCCGGATGGTGGCCCGGGGATCGGCCTTCAGCGCCCAGAGGGCTGCCGCGAAGTCCTCACCAACCGGAGGGGCAGGAGGCCCAAGTTGCCGGGCCGTCTCGACCCGGGAGAGGAGCTCGGCCTCGGGCAGGGCGGAGGCCCCCGCCGCGTCCAGTCCCGCGCACCGGGCGGCAGCGAGGTAGCCGCGGATGGTGGCACGGGCCAGACCGAGGTGAGCTGCGATCCGGCGCTGGCTCCAGCCCTGCTCGCTGAGCTGGAGTGAGAGCCTCAGCCTCCGGGCGCGCCGGGCCCTGACCAGTGGTGAGATGCCGGACCGCCTAGGAGGGCGGAGCTGCCGCTCGTGCCCTCGGCCCGAGGCGCAAGGGGGCCCGGCCAGCGGGCCGGACCCCCAGGCTCGCCCGCCAGGGGGGGCGGGCGAGCGGGCACTTAAGGGCGGGGTGGGAAAGATCAGCTCGAGAACCGGTACATCTGCGGGTAGATGTTGCCGAAGGGATCCAGCGGCAGCACCCCTTGGAGCGAGCTCTTGTACATCGCCAGCTCGTTGTCGATGGGGACGCTCGGCGTGTACACGACGGGCAGCTGAAGGGCCAGCTGGTCTTCGTAACGGTAGAGCGCCGCTATCTCCGCCGTCTGGCCGGAGGCGATGTGGGTGGCGGTGATGTTGGCGGTGGTGGTGGCGTTGCACCAGTCGCCGGCGTTGCTGGTGCTGCCGCAGCCGAACAGCTCACCGCCGGTGGGCAGGTAGTCGGGGGCGTAGGACCAGCCTCCGCCCCAGTTGGCCAGCTCCCAGCCGGAGCAGGGGCTGGCCATGGTGCATCCGTTGAAGGCGGTGGCCAGGACCTGGCTGAAGGGAGCGGAGGAGAGGGTGAGGTCGATACCGGCCACGCTGCGCGCCGCCGACTGCAGCGCCTCCATCTGGTTGGTGAGGACGACGACTCCGTTCTGGTAGAGGAGGCTGAACTGCAGCTTCTCGCCTGAGGAGATGCCTGGCCCGCACTCACCTGTCCCGGTGCCCGGTCGGGAGCAAGAGCTGGTGCCTCCGGGCACCACCGTCCAGCCGTGGTCCCGCAGCAGGCTCACCGCCCGGCTGGGGTTGTAGGGGTAGGGCGGGGTCCCGGCCTCGAGCGGGCTCTCGTCCGCGTTGTGCGCCGGGTAAGTCGGCACCGGGCCGTCGGTCACCGTGGCGTACCCGAGGTAGAAGTCCTTGATGTACTGGGTCTGGTTGACCAGCGATTGAAACGCCTGGCGGAAGTAGAGCTGGCGGAAGATCGGCCCCACCGTGGGATTGGTGAAGTTGTAGGGGAAGTAGGTGAACCCGAAGTCGTACCAGGGCTGGAAGGAATAGTTGAAGCGGCGCTCCAGCGTGGTCTTTTGGGAGAGGTCCTGGTTGGGGATGAAGCCCATGGTCAGGCTGCCCGACGCCAGGGCGTCGAACTCCGCGGTGTCGGAGGTGAAGGGTTCCTCGACGAACGCCGAGATGGTCGGCTTGGGTGAGCCCGAGTAGTCCCGGTTGGGGACCAGCTTGGCGTACCCGGCGGTGGTGAAGTTGGCGAGCCGGACGGGCCCGTCCACCACCTGCCAGAGCGGGTTGCTGGAGTAGGTGCCGAGCTCCTGAGACTGAGAGTTGAGGAACTGGGCGACCCCGAGGGCGCCGCTGGTGGCGGTGCCGGGGTCCTGGGGGACGTACTGGGTGGGGCTGGTGCCGGGCAGAGGCACCCGGGTCTCGGCGGCTGCGTCGTAGTTGCTCACCGGCCCGGAGGCCGAGAGCTCATCCCATACCGCCTGGGGCATCGGGGTGATCTGGCTCAGCTGGTTGTAGAGGAACCAGGTGGGGTTGTAGGCCGCGTTGAGGTGCAGCTGCAGCGAGTAGGTCCCGGTGGCGGCGTAGCTCACGACGTTGAACGGGAACCCTCCGGGCACCTCGGCGCCCCATCCCGGACCAGGGGCGCTCTGCGAGCCGATGGCCGGGGAATTGGGGTCGGTCGCGGCGCTCAGCAGGTTGAGCCAGAAGATCACGTCCCGGGAGGTGAGTGGCTGGCCGTTGGACCACTGCCAGTGCTTGAGGGTGATGTTGACGACGGTGTTGCCCGCCGAGAAGGTGGGGGCGTTGGCGATGCTGAGGTCGGGGTTGAAAGTGGGCTGGCCTTTGTTCCCGAACCAGTAGAGAGGTGGGTACATCAGGTAGGAGAACTGGTTGAGATTGGTCACGCTGAAGTCCGCCGGGGGCTCCAGCGGGAAGATGTAGTTGGGAGGGGCGCTCGGTCCCTCGGCGAAGGTGACCACTCCCCCCGTCGTGGTGCGGTGGTTGGACACGGCTCCCCCGCATCCCGCGAGCAGGAGGACCACGCCGACGGCTACGCCGAGTGGTCGCAGAATCGTGGGCCACGTGACTCGTCTCATGTTCCCTGGCACCTCCCAGAACTGGAGCGGCAACCGGTTCGGGCTCGTCGGCCCGATCACGCCGAACGCTAGGAGCGCCGGGGAGCGGCGTCATCGCCCGTTGGTGTGAAACGGCCAGTTCCCGCCATCCCCCAACGGGCTGAATTTGGGAGATGGCCTGGGCGTCAGCCGGGGACTGGGCGGAGCAATCTGGTGCGGAGCATGCGTCGCGCCCCCAGGAGGACCGCGGCCCCCGACAGCGCCTCCAGGGCTGCCAGCCCCCAGGCCCACCCGTACCCGAGGTGGGCGGCGAGGACGCCGAAGATCAGGGGGCCCAGGACAGATCCCACCCGGCCCCCGGTCTGGGTGATCCCGGTGGCCCGGCCGGGGGCGGCCGGATGGGCCCGGACCACCGCGAAGTTGAAGAGACCATTCCAACCCCAACCGACCCCGAAGGCCAGCACCGCCCCCGGGACCAGCAGCAGCGGCCGCTGGAGCGCTGACCCCAGGCTGAGCAGAGAGAAGCCGGCCGCCCCCACCACGATCATTCCGAACACGAACACCAGGTGCCGGCCCTGCCGCCGATCAGCCAGCGCGCCGACCGCCACCCGCACGGCCACCGCCGTCCCGCTGGCCAGGGCCGCCAGCAGTCCCGCCATCCCCACCGGCACCCCGCTGGCCACCGCCGAGGTGACCAGGAACGCGCCCAGGGAGGAGCAGGCGGTCAGGGCAAGGCCGAACCCCACGGCCAGGGCGATGAGGGGGCCAACGGGCTCGCGCGGGCCCCGGGCGCGGGCCGCGGCCTGGCGCTGCGCCGAGGTGAGACGGGGCCGGGGCAGGGCCAGAGCCGAGACCAGGGCCAGGGCGGCTGCGCCCACGAAGGCCCACCTCCAGCCCACGGTCAGGGCCAGGGCGGGTACCGCAAGGCCTCCCAGGAGCGCCGCCAGGGGCACCGCCGCCTGCTTCACCCCGAAGGCCAGCCCCTGGCGAGCGGCAGGAATGCGGCGGGCCAGGAAGAGATTGGACCCCACCTGCCCGGCTGAGCTTGCCAGCCCGGCGAGCAACATGATCGCCGCCAGCTCGGGCCAGCTGCGGGCCACCCCCGCGACCAGCAGCAGGCTGGCGGCGCTGGCCAGTACGGAGTTGCGGAGCAGCCGGGAGCCTCCTACGCGCTCCGCCACGTTCCCGGAGGGGGCGGCGGCCAGGGCGGCCGCGGCATAGAAGAAGCCCACCACCACCCCCAGCTCAGGGGCCCCGAAGTGCATGCTGGTTCGAATCTGAACCGCCAGGGTCCCCACGAGGAAGGTGGGCAGGGTGATGGCGGTGACTGCGCTGACGACGACCCCCAGCTCTCGCCAGGACCGCGACGGGGTCCGCGCTCGGGGGTTCTCCGGCATGGGTTCGATTCTCCCAAGCTGCCGGGGTGACCGGAGCGACCTGCGATGATCGGTTCCACGCTGCCTGAGCCGGCGGAGGATGGGGGGAGGATGGTGCGATGGAGTCCACAAGGCGCCGGGTGGGGACCCCGGACGGTCGCAGCCTCGAGGTCATGGACGCCGGAGACCCCACGGGCGCGGTGGTGTACTACCACCACGGCTCACCTGGGTCGTGCGTACTGGCCCCAGAATGGGTGGAGGACGCCGCGGCCCAAGGGCTCCGGCTGATCAGCCACTCCCGGCCGGGGTACGGCGGGTCCGATCGACTGGCGGGCCGGACCGTGGGCCAGGTGGCGAGCGACGTCGCCACCGTCCTCGACCACCTCGGGGTCGGCCGCTTCGCCACCTGGGGGCTCTCCGGTGGCGGACCCCACGCCCTGGCGTGTGCCGCCCTCCTTCCCGACCGCGTCGTGGCTGCCGCCAGCATCTCCGGGGTCGCACCGTACGGGGTGGAGGGGCTGGACTGGGTGGAGGGAATGGGCGAGGAGGACCTCCAGGAGGTCCAGATGGCGATCTCCGGAGACCGGGCGGGCGTGTTGGCGTCCGCCGACGCCATGGCCGAGTCCCTCCGGCACGCGGGGCCGGAGCAGTTTGCGCGGGAGATGGCCGAACTCCTCACCCCGGTGGACGCCGCCGTGGTGGAGGGTCCCTTCGGGGCGTTTCTGGCCGCCTCCGCCGCGGAGGGGTTGGCCCGGAGCGGCGCCGGCTCGGCCGACGACGACCTGGCCTTCCTCAGCGCCTGGGGCTTCGATGTGGGCTCGATCACGGTGCCCGTGCAGATCTGGCAGGGGGAGCAGGATCTCATGGTCCCGGCGGCCCACGGGGCCTGGCTGGCGGTCCACATACCCGGGGCCGAGGCCCACCTCGAGCCTTCGCTCGGCCATCTGACCGTCGCTGCCACCCGCATCGGGGAGGTCCACTCCTGGCTGGCTGGCCACCTCTGAGGCCCGGTCCTTTGGGCCGGGGACCAACCCCTGCCCGCGGCGGGCCCGGCAAGGCGGGTGGGAGCCGCTTCATGGGAGAGGTGCGATGACAGAGGTTGTGATCGTGGAGGGGGTTCGCACCCCGATCGGTCGCTACGGCGGTGTCCTGGCCTCGGTGCGGCCGGACGACCTGGCCGCCCGGGTGCTGGCCGGGGTGGTCGCCAGGGCCGGGCTGGACCCGGCGGAGCTGGAGGACGTGTACTGCGGCTGCACCAACCAGGCAGGGGAGGACAATCGCAACGTCGCCCGGATGGCGCTCCTTTTGGCCGGCTTCCCCGTGGAGGTGGCCGGGTGCACCGTCAACCGGCTCTGTGGCAGCGGGCTGGAGGCCGTCGCCGAGGCCGCGCGGGCGATCATGGTCGGCGACGCCGAGCTCTGCATCGGCGCGGGGGTGGAGTCCATGAGCCGTGCCCCCTGGGTGATGCCCAAGCCCGACCGTCCTCGCCCCCGCGGCCCCCAGCAGATGGAGGACACCGCTCTGGGCTGGCGGCTGGTGAACCCCAGGATGGAGGAGCTGTACGGCACCGAGTCGATGGGGGAGACCGCGGAGAACCTGGCGGAGATGTACTCCATCCCCCGCCCGGCCCAGGACCAGTTCGCTCTCCACAGCCACCACAAGGCGGTGGCGGCCCAGGCCGCAGGGCGCTTCCAGGAGGAGCTGCTGCCGGTCCCGGTGCCGAAGGGGGAGGTCCTTGTCGACGAGTGCCCCCGTGCGGACACCTCCCTGGAGCGCTTGGCCGCGCTCCGCCCCGTATTCCGTCCCGGGGGCACCGTGACCCCCGGCAACTCCAGCCCGCTCAACGACGGCGCCGCGGCGCTGCTCCTCGCCTCGGCGGGAGCCGCCCGGGCGCACGGACTGAGGCCGATCGCCAGGCTGCGCTCGCTGGCGGTGGCCGGCGTGCCGCCGAGGATCATGGGTATCGGACCGGTACCAGCCACCCGCAAGGCCCTGGACCGCGCCGGCCTGACCCTCGCCGACATCGACCTCATCGAGCTCAACGAGGCCTTCGCCGCCCAGGCGCTGGCGGTCCTGCGGGAGTGGGAGCTGGACCCCTCGGACCCCCGGCTGAACGTCAACGGTGGCGCGATTGCCCTGGGGCACCCGGTGGGCTGCTCGGGGGCTCGGATCCTGGTGACTCTGGTCCACGAGATGCGCCGGCGGGGGGCCCAACTGGGCCTCGCCACCATGTGCATCGGGGTGGGGCAGGGGATCGCGGCGGTGGTGGAGGCGCTGGACTGAGACCCCGTCGACCCATTTGGGGGAGGGGGTGAGGATGGACGCCCACCGAACGGCCGAGGAGTACGGCGAGGAGGCGGACCGGCTCGATCCGATCGAAGCGTTCATGAGGGGAGACCTCAGCTACTCCGGACAGCTCACCGATTTCTCGCCGGAGGCGGAGCGGGAGCGCCATGAGCTGGTTCGTCGGTACCTGCGCCGGGCCGAGGCAGATCCCGGCGAAGAGGAGGGGGTGGCCCGGGGGGCCATGCTGGACCGCCTGCAGGTGGCGTCGGACCTCTTCGAGGCCGGTGAATGGGCCCGGGCGCTTCATGTCTTCGGCCCCCATGTTCAGGTGAGGCAGAGCTTCGACCTGCTGCCCAGGGCCACCGAGGAGCAGTGGGAGGTGATCGCCCTAAAGCTCCGGCAGGTGCCCGGGACGCTCCTGGGCTTTCGCCGGACCTTGGAGCATGGCCTGGAGCGCCATCTGCTGGCGGCGCGCCGCCAGGCGCTGGTCGCGGCCACCCAGTGCCGAGCTTGGGGCGGTGGCTCCGGGGCCTCCTCGGGATACTTCACCTCGCTGGTCGCCACCTACCCCGGGACCGCCCGAGCCCTGGGAGCGGATCTGACCCGAGGTGCCGCAGCCGCCGACCGGGCCTACCTTGACCTCGCGGACCACCTGGAGCGCAGCTACGCTCCCCGGGCGCTGGCGGCTGACGGAGTCGGGACCGAGCGCTATTCCCTGGCGGCCCGCCGCTACCTCGGAACCCGCCTCGACCCGGTGGCCGACTACGAATTCGGCTGGTCCGAGCTGGCCCGCCTTACCGCCGAGATGGCCGAGGTGGCGGAGCGGATCGCACCGGGCGCGGGCGTGGATGGCACCGTCGCTCTTCTGGAGGCCGACCCCGCCCGGGCCATCGAAGGGGTCGACCGCTTCCGGGCCTGGAGCCAGGAGCTCCTTGACGAGACGGTGAGCCGGCTCCACGGCGCTCACTTCGAGATCCCTCCTCCGGTGCGCCGGGTGGAGGCGATGATCGCCCCCCCGGGTGGCAGCCCCGCCATGTACTACACGCCTCCGTCGGCGGACTTCACCCGGCCCGGCCGGACGTGGTATCCGACATTGGGAAGGACGCGCTTCCCGCTCTGGCAGGAGGTAACCACCTCCTATCACGAGGGGCTCCCAGGACATCACCTCCAGCTGGGGACGATCTGCTTCCTCCAGAGCGACCTCGGCCCCTTCCAGACGCTGCGCGGGGCTGTCTCCGGTCATCTCGAGGGCTGGGCGCTGTACGCGGAGCGGCTGATGGGGGAGCTCGGGTTCCTCCAGGTCGACGACTACCGGCTGGGGATGCTGTCGGCCCAGGCGATGCGCGCCGCCCGGGTGGTGGTCGACCTCGGCCTTCACCTCCAGCTCGCGATCCCCTCTGGCCAGCCATTCCATCCCGGAGAGCGCTGGACCTGGGAGCTCGCCGTCCGGTTCCTCATGGCGTCCAGCCGCCGCAGCCGGGAGTTCTGCAGGGGGGAGGTTGATCGCTACCTCGGAGTTCCGGCCCAGGCCATCTCCTACAAGCTGGGTGAGCGGGTCTGGCTGGAGATCAGGGAGGCGGTCCGCCGCCGCCAGGGCGCGCGCTTCGAGCTCAAGTCCTTCCACCGTCAGGCGCTGGCGCTGGGCTGTCTGGGTCTGGACCAACTGCGCCAGGAGATGGAGAGGCTGGCCTGAGCTGTCCGCGCCGCGGGACCCTGGAGGTGCCAAACTGGGGACGTGGAGATGCCCGAGATCGAGAACCTCATCCTCGCCAATCACGTGGAGGCGGTGAACGGGCTCCTGTACATCGCTGGGGGCGGATGGACCGACCACTGGCGGCCCGAGCCCCCTCCCGGCGGCCCACCGATCGTGAGCCACCTCGGTGTGGCGGTCACGGTGGTGGTCCCGCCCTCGGCCCCAGCCATCCCCCAGCAGCTCGCCGTCGCCATCGAGGACGACCAGGGCCGCCAGGTGGCGGGCATGCAGACCCAGATCAACCAGCAGCGTCCCCCGGGGCTCCCCGCGGGGCAGCCGCAGCGGATCTCCCTGGCCCTGACCTTCAACCTGGTCTTCCCCGCGGCTGGCGACTACCGGGTGGTGGCCCGACTGGGCATCTCCCCACCCCGGCAGCACCAGTTCCGCGTCCACGACGTGGCCCCACCCGGAGTGGGCGCGCCGCCGGTCAACTGAGGCGGCCTGGCCCCGGCTGCAGGTCAGCCGCCTCCCACCCCTCCCAGGGTGTCCTCGGGGTTCAGCCAACGCGCCCCTCCCAGCCGGGCCACCAGCTCCTGGGAGCCCTCGGGGCCCCAAGATCCCTGGCTGTAGAGCTCGGGGTGGCCTGACGCCTCCCAGGCGGAGATCAGATCGCCGACGATCTCCCAGGAGCGGTCGATCTCCTCGCCGCTCGGGAAGACCGTGTGGACGCCGGCCAGCACCTCCGCCAGGACGTGCTCATAGGCGTCGGGGAGGGGAGCGCCCGCCAGTCCCTGATACTCGAGGTCGAGACCGGCAGGCACCATCTCGAAGCGGGTGCCGGGGCGCTTGGCTCCGATCCTGAGGGTGATCCCCTCGTGGGGCTGGATGCGGAGCTGAAGCAGGGTGGGGATGGGGCGCTGCCGCACTCCCTCCAGTCGCAGCGCCGGTGAGTCCCGGAAGCGGATCACCACCTGGGTGGAGCGTCGGCGCAGCGCCTTCCCGGTGCGGATGAAAAACGGCACCCCGTCCCAGCGCCAGTTCTCCACCCGGATGGCCGCCGCCGCGAAGGTCTCGCGCCGGGACCCCTGGCTCACCCCCGGCTCGTCCAGGTAGCCGCGGTACTGCCCCCGCACCGCGGACTGCGGGTCAATGGTCTGGACGGCGCGGAGCAGCTCCAGCTTGGCCTTGCGGATGTCCCGGGCGTCGAAGGTGGTCGGGGGCTCCATCGCCACCAGCGCCAGCAGCTGGAGGACGTGGTTCTGCACCATGTCGCGCACCGCGCCCGCGTTGTCGTAGTAGCCGGCCCGGCTACCGATCCCCTCCTCCTCGGCGGCGGTCACCTGCACGCTCTGCACCAGGTTGCGGTTCCACCCCGACTCGAAGAGGGGGTTGCTGAAGCGGAAGGCCAGCACGTTCTGCACGGTGTCCTTGGCGAGGTAGTGATCGATCCGATATATCTGGGCCTCGTCGAAGGCCCGACCCAGGGCCCGGTTCAGCTCCCGGGAACTGAGCAGGTCCCGGCCCAGCGGCTTCTCCACCACCACCCGCCGGCTGTCGTCCCCCCGGTGCGTGAGCCCGACAGCCGCCAGTCCTCCCACGATGACGGGGAACACCTCAGGTGGGGTGGCCAGGTAGAAGACCACCTGTGCCGCCCCCCGCAGCCTCTCCTCCAACCGCTGGTAGGCAAGCTCGTCGGCGTAGTCGAGACGCACCCAACTGGAGTCCTCGGCCAGCGCGGCGGTGAGGGGATCCGAGGCCAGGAGCCCGCGAAACCTATCGGCGTCAAGGTCCGAGCGGCCAACCCCCAGCACCGCCACCGGACCGCGGACCTGGCCACTGGCGCGGGCCGCCTGCAGGGCGGGCAGGACCTTTCGGCGCGCCAGGTCACCGGAGGCCCCGAAGACCACGAGAACGGTCTCCGGTGCCTTACTCATCTGCTCCACGCCTCCATTTTGGGGCCGTCCCGCGCCCCCTCGCCCGGCCAGAACCGCCCCCGGGTCTGCGAGGATTGCGGGGTGAGCGCGAGTTGGGGCGGGGCGACCCGATACGACACCGTGGTGATCGGCGGGGGCCACAACGGGCTGGTCTGTGCGGCTTACCTGGCCCGGGCCGGACAGCGGGTACTGGTGCTGGAGCGCCGGGAGCGGGTGGGCGGGGCGGCCGTGACCGAGGAGGTCTGGCCGGGCTACCTCGTCTCCGTCCTCTCCTACGTGGTGAGCCTGCTTCGGCCCGCGATCGTCGAGGAGCTGCAGCTGCGCCGGTTCGGCTACCAGGTCTATCCCCTCGATCCCGCCTACTTCATGCCGTTCCCGGACGGTCGCCATCTCCTGTACTGGGAGGACGTCCCTCGAGCTGCGGCCGAGGTCGCCCGCTTCTCGCAGCGGGACTCCTTGGCCCTGCTGGACTACGACCGCACCCTCGGCGAGCTGGTGGCGCTGGTCCGGCCGCTCCTCGACCGGATCCCTCCCCAGCTCCCGCCCAACCGAGCGGGCGACTTCCTTGAGGCGCTCGGCCTGGGACGCCAGCTGCTGCGGCACTCCCGCACCTGGGCGAGGTTGGTGGACATCATGACCATGTCGGTCGCCGACTACCTTGGGCAGTGGTTTACCGACGAGGCGGTGAAGGGGGCGCTCTCCCCGGGCGGGGTGATCGGAGCCTGGGCGGGGCCGGAGACCCCGGGGACGGCGTATGTCCTTCTCCATCATCGGATGGGGGAGGCGGGCGGCCAGCGGGGTGGCTGGGGCTTCGTGCGGGGAGGGATGGGGGCGCTGTCCGAGGCGCTGAGCCGAGCCGCCCGGGCCTTCGGTGCAGAGGTCAGGACCTCAGCACCCGTGGTTCGGGTCCTCTCCCGTGACGGCCGGGCCACGGGGGTGGTGCTGGAGGACGGCACGGAGATCGGCGCGGATCGGGTCATGTCATCCGCCCACCCGGTCACCACCATGCTGGGCATGCTCGGGGCCGACCAGCTGCCCTCCGACCTGGTCACCGAGCTGCGCCGCTATCGCAGCCGGTCGGGGTCAGCCAAGGTCAACCTGGCGCTGGCCGAGCTCCCGGACTTCCGGGCGCTGCCGGGGAAGGAGCTCGGGCCCCAGCACCCCGAGTTCATCGTCAACCCCTCCCTGGGGTACCTTCAGCAGGCCTTTGAAGATGCCCGGTCCGGAATCTTCAGCAGAAGTCCGATGCTGGACTGCGTCATCCCCACCACCAAGGACGACTCCCTGGCGCCTGCGGGGCGCCACATCCTCAGCTGCTTTGTCCAGTACGCCCCGTTCGACCTCACGGGGTCCAGCTGGGAGCAGGAGCGGGAACGGCTCGGAGATCGGGTGGTGCAGCTTCTCGGCGAGTACGCCCCCAACCTTCCCGGCGCGGTCCTGGACCGGCAGGTGATCACCCCGCCGGACATGGAGCGGGGGTTCGGCCTCATCGGAGGCAACATCTTCCAGGGGGAGATGTCCCTGGACCAGCTCTTCTCCTTCCGACCGGCTCCCCAGACCGGGGCGTACCGCACGCCGGTCCAGGGGCTGTACCTCTGCGGGTCCGGCACCCACCCGGGCGGTGGGGTGATGGGCGCGCCGGGGCGGAACGCCGCCCGCCTGGTGCTCGCCGAGGAGCGGCGGCGGCGCTGGCGCCGGCTGGGCCGCTCCGCCTGAGCTCCATCTCGGAGCCACCTGTCGGTATCCTCCCTGACTCCCCGCCACCCTTGGTGATCTGGGCCTGCGCCAGGGACGGCCCTGGGGCTGTTCTCCACGCCGGGCCTCGCTGGGGACGCGACACCCGGAGTGAGCCTCCGCCATCCGCCGACGAGTGGTCCCGGCTCCCCGTCTCCGACGGTGGACGGCCCCCGGCGGTGGGTGGACCTGGCTACCCGTCCAGCTGGGGGCGCTCGGTGAAGCTGTACCAGTTGCCCGAGTCGTCGCGGAGGATCGCCTCCACCCCGTAGGGGCGCTCCTCCGGCGCTTGCAGGAACTCGGCACCGCGGGCCTGGATCAGAGCGTGGTCACCCCGGCAATCGGTGGTGGCCATCACCCCCGGGGAGAGTGCCCCCTTGGCCACGAGGGCCCTCACCTGGGCCGCCGTCTCGGGATCCAACATCGAGTGGTCGGGGTCGATGAGGAGCAGCTCCTGCCCGGTGCTGCCGGCGGGCCGCACCGTGAGCCATCTCATCCCATTCTCCAGCTGGAGGTCATTGGTCACCGTGCAGCCCAGCTGCTCGGTGTAGAAGGCCTTGGCCCGGTCTTGGTCCAGCACCCACACCGACACGATCGATATCCCGGTTATCACCAACTCGTCCTCCCACCGAAGCGGCAGTCTCGCGGGAAGTGTAGTGACGTGTACCCCGAAAAGTGGCCCACCCATGTGAGAGCCTGGCCCCAACAGCTGGAGGTGAGGCGGTGTTGAGGTACGGAACCAAGGTGCGGTCCGAGGCGTGCCGGCGGATGCTGGCGGGAGAGCGGGTCGAGGCGGTGGCCGGTGAGCTCGAGGTGAGTCAGGCGACGCTGTATCGCTGGAAGCGTCAGGCGTTGGTGGACGCGGGCCAGAAGCCGGGAGTGAAAAGCTACGAGCCCGACGAACTGGGACGGGCTCGCCAACCCATCAAGGACCTCGAGCGCGAGCTGGAGGTCGTGAAGGCCGCCACCGCGCCCTTCAACGGGGAGGATGCCCTCCGCCCAAAAGGCTCCTCCCGATCGCCCAGGGGCTGACCGAGTTGGGGTACTCCGAGCGGTACGCGTGCCAGGTGATCGGGCTGAACCGTTCGACCCTGAGGCGGTACCTGGGCCGCCGCCCCAGCAACCAGGAGGTCCGGAGGACCCTGCTCGCTGACACCATCGGGAGGGTCCACGAAGCCTCCCGGGCGACCTACGGAGTCCGCCGAGTGCCGGCGGCGCTGCTCCATGAGCATGGCGTGGTGGCCAACCACAAGCTGGTGGCCAGGATCATGGCCAGCCTGGGGCTGCACGGGCTTCCGATGCGCCGGCGGAAGTGGCGCCAGCTGAAGAACGTGCCAACCACTGAAGACCTGCTCTCCCGCAACTTCAGGGCCCCGGCCATGAACCGGGTCTCGCTGACCGACATCACCGAACACAAGACCCCGGAGGGCACACTGTACTGCTGTGCCGTCCTGGACCTCTACTCGCGCCCGGTGGTGGGCTAGGCGATCGACAGACGCAACGAGGCGGCCATGGTCAACGATGCCCTGACGATGGCCGCCAAGTCACGCACCACCTCGCCCGAAACCATCCTGCACAGCGACCACGGCTCCCAGTTCGTCTCCTGGGCGTTCACGCAGAACCTTAGGCACCACTCCATCCTGGGCTCGATGGGAACCGTTGGTGACTGCTTCGACAATGCTCCCACGGAGTCCTTCTGGGGCTCTATGCAGATAGAACCGCTCAACCGCCAAGCCTGGATGACCCACGTGCAGCTGTCCACCGCCATCGCCGACTACATCGTCAACTTCTACAACCCGCGGCGCCGTCACAGCTCCCTCGGCTACCTCACGCCCGAGGAATTCGAGGGGCTACCATCGACCGACAACCCGGCCACGACTCTCACATGGGTGGGCCACTGACCGGGGTACACGTTAGCTGGTACCGCAAACGGGGTACGGTCAATGGCCCTCATCCAGGCCAGGCGAGATGCGCTCCGTCGGCAGGGCTGCCTTGCGACGACCGGTCACGCGAGGCTCGCGGCGAGGATCGATGAGCCGGCGTTCAATGGCATGCCCTCGAGGATGGACCAAGACCCCGCCGTCGGTATCACGCGGGAAAGCTCTACACCCGACTGTGCGAAGAGCACTCGGAACTCTGACTCGGAGCGTTCCTGACCGCCAAAACTCACCATCAGTGCCAGGTCTATCCTTTTCGACGGATGCGGCAAATCTCCGGGGGGAACCACCTGCTCGATCACCGCCACTCGGCTCCCCGGTCTCATCGCCCTCACGCAGTTCGCCAGGATCGTCGAGGCTCGCGCGTCATCCCAGTCGTGGAGAATCTGGGACAGAACGTACAAGTCCCCACCGTCGGGCACCGCGGCGAAGAAATCACCAGCGACCACTTCGCAGCGACCTGCCACACCATGGGCTTCGAGGACGGGTGCAGCCTCCTCCACCACCTCGGGCAGGTCAAAAAGGATCCCGCGCATCGACGGGTGCGCCTCCAGGAGTGAGGCCAGCACGACGCCCGTGTTGCCGCCCACGTCAACCACAGTCGCAAACTCGTCCCATGCGAAACTCGGCAAGATCGCTGCGGCCACGCGGTGTCCATGCGCCCGCATCTGAGCGTGCCAATCGGCACGCAACTCAGGATCGCGCTGGATGGCCGCAAATAGGGACTCACCAAACACATGCTCATAGGCTGGAAGCCCAGTCTCAAGCGTGTATCGCAACTCTCGCATGGCGAGATCGCCCCGGTCGCGGCCCTCGTTGCGGATGGCGATGTAGCGCATCGAGCCCGGCACGTCACTGCGTAGCAGCTCCCCCACCTCGGTGAGCGCGAACGCCCGGTCGCCCACTTGCGTGAAAACGCCCTTGCTCGCCAGATAGCGGAGAACTCGATACACGGCAGCGGCGTTGGCTCGGGTGGCTGACGCGATGTCCTCTGCGGTGCGCGGCCCGGGTGCCACAAGATCGATGATCCCCAATGCAGTCACCGCCTCGAGAGCGGGTCGCGTGATGTAGTCGGTGAGGGTGGCCAGTACCTCGGCCGCTGGCACTGCAGCGTGCGCGCCGACGGGCTCTTCGGGTCCGGGCCTCATGGGGAAGGCTCGAGGGGGCAGGAAAGGGTGGTGGCCGGGTCGACGGGGGTGCCGTTGACCACGGCGACGCCGGCTTCCCACCACGCTTCGAGGACCGCTTGGTTGGGGACCTCCCAGCTGGCGGCGGCGGGCACCTGGCGGATCAACTTGAAGGCTTCGGCGACCATCGATCCGGTGATGGAGGGCGTGTGGCAGCCGCCGATGACCTTGATGCCAAGCGCCTCGACCGTGTCAACGTGGCGGCCCCATTTGGTCTCGTCCAGCCACTGGTGCCAGGGGTGGTTGACGCAGTTGACGATCCGCATCCGTTCCTAGGCAACGGACAGGACGCGATACGCGTCTGTCCGTGTGCTCGGACCACCGGTCGAGGCGGTGGGCTCCGGGGCGGTCCCGGTTCCTGCTTCACGGCCACCTGCCGGGCGAGGCCCGGGCTTACGGTCGGCTCCACAGGCAGTTAGCGT
>JAJYET010000063.1 GCA_021785655.1 bacterium
GGCAGCTCCCCCACCTCCACCCGCGCGGCGTGTCCCTCGGGGATCGCCTCCGCCTCGCAGATGCGCAGCCATCGCCCCATCAGCCGGGACTGGCTGAGAGCGCTCCGGAGCGCGATAGCTCGTCCAGGGCGTCGAGCACCCAGCCCCGCGCCGCCTCCCGCAGCTCACCCTCCGGGAAGTGGTCCACGACGTCGGCGAAGAACCCCTCGACCACCAGGCGGCGCGCCTCCTCCCTCGTCACGCCCCGCGACTGGCAGTAGAAGAGCTGCTCCTCGTCGATGCGCCCGGCGGCGGTGCCGTGGGTGCAGCGGACGTCGTTGGCGAGGATCTCCAGGGTGGGGTTGCTGTCCGCCTTGGCCGTGGGGCTGAGCAGAAGGTTGCGGTTCTGGACGTAGGCGTTGGTCTTCTGCGCCCCCTCCTCCACCCGGATCAGCCCGGCGAAGACCGAGCGCGCCCTCTCCGCCACCGCCGCCCGGTAGAGGAGGTCGGAGACCGCCCCCCGCGCCATGTGGTCCTGGAGCGTCTGGATGTCGAAGTGCTGGGAGCCCCGGCCGACGCAGAGCCCGGCCGACCGGAACTCCGAGCCCTCGCCGGCCATCTCCACCTCCAGGTAGCTCTTCGACCAGGAGCCGCCGAGGAGGACGAAGCTCAGGTCGTAAGAGGAGCCCTCCAGCTGCCGGGCGCGGAGGGTGGACTGCAGGACGCTCCTCTCCCCCAGCCGCTGCGAGACGAGGTGGGTGAGGCGGGCGCCCCGGCCCACGATCACCTCGGCGACCGGGACCAGCAGTCCCCGGGCGTCGGGCGGCGAGAGCCACTCCTCGAGCACGGTGGCGGAGGCCCCCTCCTCGAGGACGATCAGCGTCCTAGGGAAGCTGGCCTCGCCGTCGCCGACCCCGTGCACCAGCCGGATCGGCAGCTCGAGCTGCTCCCCCCGACCCACGTGGACCAGAGCTCCGTCCACGAACCGCGCGGTGTTGAGGGCCACCAGCTTGCGCAGCCCCGGAGGGGCGACCGAGCCCAGGAGCTGCACCCAGCGATCGGGCTCTGAGGTGAGCGCCCCACGAAGGCCCCGGGCCTCGGGCGACTCCACCCCGGCTTGGGGCGCCCCCGTGAAAAGGCTCGCGGACGATTTCGGGCCGGGCCCGGCCAGCTCCGGCAGCCAGGGGGAAGCTGAGCTGGGCGAGAACGAGGCTGGGTCCAGCTTGTCGATCTGCGCGGTGCGCCGCCAGTCCTCGTCCCTGGTGGAGGAGGGCCAGGGCATCTCCCGGTAGGCGGCCAGCGCCAGCTCCCGAAGGCGGGAGAGGGCCAGGGGCTCCCCGCCCTCGAGGGAGGCGGGTAGGGCCGACTCCCGGGTGAGGGGCGCTGCTCCTAGGGTGGCCTCGGTCATCGGGAGGAGGGCCTCCCGGTACAGCCCGAGCTCACCCCACGCTGCCCTCCATCTGCAGGGAGATGAGCCGGTTGAGCTCCAGGGCGTATTCCATCGGCAGCTCCTTGACGAAGGGCTCGATGAAGCCGTTGACGATCATCGCCGTGGCCTCCTGCTCGGTGATCCCCCGCGATTGCAGGTAGAAGAGCTGCTCGTCCCCCACCTTGCTGACGGTGGCCTCGTGGCCGATCTGGACGTCCTCGGCCTCGATGTCCATGTACGGGTAGGTGTCGGAGCGCGACTGCTCATCGAGGAGGAGGGCGTCGCAGCGCACCGAGGACTTGACCCCGTGCGCCTTGGGGTAGACCTTGAGGTGGCCGCGGTACGAGGTGCGCCCGGTCCCCTTGCTCACCGACTTGCTGACGATGGTCGAGGTGGTGTTGGGGGCGACGTGGATGCACTTGCCCCCGGCGTCCTGGTGCTGGCCGTCGCCGGCGAAGGCCACCGAGAGGATCTCCCCGTGCGCCCCCTCCCCCATGAGGTAGATGGAGGGGTACTTGGCGGTGATCTTGGACCCCAGGTTGCCGTCGATCCACTCCACCACGGCGTGCTCTCTTGCGATGGCCCGCTTGGTCACCAGGTTGTAGACGTTGTTGGACCAGTTCTGGATCGTGGTGTAGCGGACGTGGGCGTCCCGCATGGCGATGATCTCCACCACCGCCGAGTGCAGGGAGTCCCGGCTGTAGGTGGGGGCGGTGCAGCCCTCGATGTAGTGGACGAAGCTGCCCTCGTCGGCGATGATGAGCGTCCTCTCGAACTGGCCCATGCTCTCGGTGTTGATCCGGAAGTAGGCCTGCAGCGGGATCTCCACCCGGACCCCCTTGGGCACGTAGACGAACGACCCCCCCGACCAAACCGCCGAGTTGAGGGCGGCGAACTTGTTGTCGTTGGGCGGGATCACCGTCCCGAAGAACTTGCGGAAGATCTCCGGGTGGTCGCGCAGCCCGGTGTCGCAGTCGGAGAACAGCACCCCCAGCTTCTCCAGGTCCTTGCGGATGGAGTGGTAGACCACCTCGGACTCGTACTGGGCCGAGACCCCGCCCAGGAACTTGCGCTCGGCCTCGGGGATGCCGAGGCGGTCGAAGGTCCGCTTGATCCCCTCGGGGACGTCGTCCCAGGTCCTGCCCTGCTCCTCCGCCGGGCGCACGTAGTAGTAGATGTCGTCGAAGTCGAGGCCGGAGAGGTCGGGCCCCCAGGTGGGCATGGGCCGCTGCTGGAAGTGCTCCAGCGCCTTGAGCCGGAACTCCAGCATCCACTCCGGCTCGGCCTTGCGCCGGGAGATGTCGGCGACCACCTCTTTCGAGAGCCCCTTGCGGGCGCGGAAGACGAACTCGTCGCCGTCGTTGAAGCCGTACTTGTAGTCCTTGGTCAGGTCCTTGGCTGCAACTGCCATCCGTCTGCCCTCACAAACCCCACGCGGGGCAAAATCCGACTTGCCTGGTAGGTATTCTAGCCGCTGACCGCCGCCGCCGGCAGGACCTCCTCGATGCCGGCCGCCCGGAGCATCGGGTCGTACCCGGTGCGCTCGATCTCGGTCACCAGCTCCCGGCCCCCGGAGGCGATCACCCGGCCCGCGGCCATGACGTGCACCCGATCGGGGGTGATGTACTCCAGGATGCGCTGGTAGTGGGTGATTATGAGGACCCCCATCCCGCCCTCCCGCACCCGGTTGACCCCCTCGGCCACGGTGCGCAGGGCGTCCACGTCCAGCCCGCTGTCGGTCTCGTCCAGGATCGCCATCTCCGGCCGCAGCACCGCCAGCTGGACGATCTCCATCCGCTTCTTCTCCCCACCGGAGAAGTTGTCGTTGATGTAGCGGGAGAGGAAGGCCTGGTCCATCTTGAGAAGCGAGAGCTGGGCCCTGACCTCCTTCAGGAGCTCCCTCGCCGGCAGCTCCTTCCCCAGCCCCTTTAAGGCCGAGCGCAGGAAGTTCGCGGTCGACACCCCGGGGATGGCCGTGGGGTACTGGAGGGAGAGGAAGAGGCCCCTCCTGGCCCGCTGCTCCGGCGGGGTGCCCAGCACCGACTCCCCCTTCCAGAGGATCTGCCCGCCCACCACCTGATACTTGGGGTGGCCCATCACGGCGTAGCCCAGGCTGGTCTTCCCGGCCCCGTTGGGGCCCATCAGGGCGTGGACCTCGCCGGTGGGGACCGTAAGGTCCACCCCGTCCAGGATCCGCTTCCCCTCCACCTCCACCTGGAGGCCGGAGATCTCGAGCAAATCAGACACGCACGCCCTCCCCAACCGCGACTGCCCCGACCTGCTCCCCCGGGCACCAGGCCGGGGCGGGCTCAGACAGGAGGTCCCGGAGGGTCGTGCCCCCCAGGACCTGTTTCACCGCCTGCTGCAGCCGGCCCCAGAGAGGCCGGCTGAGACACTCGGTCTCGCGGAGGCAGCCGCCCGCGGTGTAGCCCTCGGCGAGGCACTCCACCGGGGCCACCGGGCCCTCCATGAGCTCCACGATCTCCAGCACCGTGACCCGCTCGGGATCGCGCCGGAGCCGGTAGCCACCGTGCAGTCCCCTGGTCCCCTCCACCAGCTGCGCCTTGCGCAGGGGGCTCACCAGCTGCTCCAGGTAGGCGAGCGGCAGGTGCTCCCGCCGGGCGATCTCCGCCAGGCTGAGGGGTGGGCCCCCGTGGACCCGGGCCAGCTCGGTCATCATCCGCAGGCCGTAGTGGGCCCGGGAGGAGATCCGCATCGCCACCGGGGTCTGCGAGTTAAATCCGACTGGCATGACCTTATTTTACGCCCGGGCCGGGATCCGGTGCCGGGTGTCGCCGTCCTGATCTCGGAGCTGGCCAAAAGGGGCGTCCGGCGGCATGCCGTCAGGGGTCATCTTGTCTCCCGGTCTGTGAAGAGGGGTTCCGCACGGTGGCCCTTTTCCCGCCCCCCTCGCGCACGACCTCGGCCCCGCCATTGGCTGCCCTGCAGGGGATGCGCCCTTGGCGACGGCCCCCGAGGGGCCGTCGCACCTTGCCCCGGCGATCCGGCGCCCGGCCGGGGGGAGATGAGGGTCGGCTCCACGAGAGCTGAGCTGCCCCATCGCCGGGGGCGCCCCGGAGCGCGGGCGCCCCAGCGGCCAGCCCATCCCGCCCTGGGATGCGCGATTGCCGCGCCGCCTCCCTCAACCCCACCATCCGGCCCAGCCCCACCCCAGCCCGGGGGTTTCCTTAGATGCGGAGCGGGGGGAATCGCCCTGTGCCGCGGCCGCGCCGGCCTCCAGCATGCAAGACATGCAGAGTCCCACGTGGCTGGTGCATGACAGGCACGACAGCGAGGAGATGTTGCGGGCGGCCCAGGTTGGCCAGCTGCTGTCCATCGACCGCTCGACGGTCTACCGGATGGCGGAACGCGGGTGGCTCCCGGCGCGGAAGATCGGCCGCCAGTGGAGGTTCCCCTCCCACGAGATAGACCTCCTGCTGAGCGCCCGCCCCGGTCGCGCTTCCGGGGCGCCGACCTCCGGGCGGGAGGTCATGGCGGCGGCCACCCGGGCGGCGCTGCCGATGATCGAGCTGGCGGCGCAGATGCTGGGGGTCATGGTCGTGGCCACGGACATGGACGGCGAGCCGGTGGGGGAGGTGCTCAACCCCAGCCCGTGGTTC
>JAJYET010000004.1 GCA_021785655.1 bacterium
ATGCTTGCAGGGGTCATCGTGTCCTCCTGGTCTGTGGAAAGGGTCGGTGGCACGGTGGCCCTCTCTTGCCCCTTCTCAGGGCCAGATCGGGTCCCGCTATTTACACCAACATACGGGACGTGACCCCCGAGTGGGTCGGGCGGGTCAGGCACGGAGGAAACTCTGGGGCGGGCCCACCTGGTGCTTCCCCCCGGTCCACCACACCGCGCGGAGCCGACGGAGATCGATGGGCCGGAGGGCGGCCGGCACCCCTCCGGTCCCGCGCCCGAGGGGCGGCCCAGCCGACCGGCCACCACTCGGGGACCAGGCTGCGGCGCCCAGCTCCCGGGTGAACTCGAGCAGCCCGACGGTGTCGACTTGGGCACCGCGGCCGACCACCACCAGCCGATCCAGGGGAGACCGACACCCCTGCACCTCCTTGAACGGTGCGTCCCCGCTGCTGGCAACTCCGAAACCCGGTGACGATCCGGGCCGTTGCTCGGACGTGAGTGCCAGCCCCCTTCCGGCAACTGGCGGCCGTTCCCGGCGCTGGGCGGCCGCCCTGGCCGGGGCGGCCGCGATCACGGTGCTGGCGGTGTCCGGCTGCGGATCTTCGGTCTCGCCCCGGGTCCCGACCAGCCTTGAGTTCTCGCCCACCGCACCGCCCGCCGCCAATGCGAACTGCCAGCAGACCGCTCCCGGAGGTGGCGCACAAGTCACCGGTGGGCCTCCGGTCAGCTATGTGGCGGTCAGCTCCTCGTACGGTCAGCTCTTCGCGTGGTGCAACCTGCTGGCGTTCCGCCCGTCGCCTTCGGGGCCCTGGGAGATGCGCCACCTGGGCTATGACCTGACCGCCGCGGCGCTGCTAAGTGGGGGCCGAGTGTTCGGCCTGGGCTACCAGTTCGCGGCCGGCGGCCTCCGGTTTCTGTCGATCCAAGGCTCCGTGAGCACCGGGGCGTCCTGGACGGCGACCCCTATATCCGGAGTCCATCCCGCCACCTACGACTCCCTCAGCTGCGCTCCTTCCGGTGCGCTCTGCGTTGCCTCCCCCGGGGCGCTCACGGTCTGGGCCCAGCTTTGCCCGCAGGCGGGTATGGGGCAGCCGCCCCCGCCAACCACCCTCACATCCCTGCCGCTGTTCGCCTACCGTCCCGGAGCCGGGTGGTCGGAGCTCGGTAGCCTGCCCGCCGGAGGGGTGTTCCCGACCGCGACGGTCACCGGGGCCGGGAACCTCCTGGTGGGCGGGTCCGAGGGCGGGAAGGGGGTGATCGAGATGAGCCAGGACGGGGGGCAGGGCTTCCATCTGGTGGCCACCTCCCCCGCACCGGTGGCCGCGATCGCCAGCGCGGGACTGGAGGGAGTCGCCGTGGGTGGCACCCCGGGGTGCTCCATCCGACCCGCGCCCGCTGGTTCGGGGCAGGAGGTGCTGGAGACCTCCGACGGCGGGCGGACCTGGCAGGCAGAGCTCCTCCACGGCCACGGCGGCCTTCCGCTCACCGCAGTTGCCCTCTCCGGCTCCGGATTGGCGGAGGTTGGAGCGGGTGTCGACCCGGAGTGTGGATCGCTCGCCATGTCCGGCTGCTACCCAACCCTGTTGACAATTGCCCCACCCGGGGGGCTCACGGCACCCACTAATCTGGCGCTCCAGCCATCCGTCTTCGCCGCCGGGCCGGGCAGCAACCTGCTGGCTGTGACGGCCCAGGGGCTCCTCCTCACCTCGGCGGACGGCGGCAAGAGCTGGCAGTTGCAGGGCCGGGTGACTCCCCCGCAGCTGAGCTCGGTGCACTTCTTCGCCGGCCATTCTCGAATCGGGGTGGCCCAGGTGCGGGTGGGGGCAACCCAGGTGAGCCTGCAGACGACCGACGGCGGTGCGGCCTGGGAGGCAGGACCGGAGTTACCGCCCAGCACTCCCTCGGCCCTCGCCTGGGCGTCCCTCCAGGTCGGGTATGCCGTCGAGGGCTCGGGGACGCTGCTCAAGACCACCGACGGCGGCCGGGCGTGGCGCCGGCTCCCCTGGACGGGGCAGGGACTCCAGGTGGTGTCCCTGGAGTTCCAGGATGCCGCCCGGGGGTGGGCGGAGGTCGATGCCGGCCGGGGCGCGGTGGAGGTTCTTCAGACCGGTGACGGCGGTCGCCAGTGGACACCGCTGCGGCTCGCCGATCTCGCGCCGCCCCTCACCCCCTCCGACTTCGCAGCCACGGAAACGGGAGGCCGGACCGTGGTCGCGACCCTCTATGGATGGGGCTGGCGGACGTGGACCGGCAACTCCGCGCCCCGGTCGGTGGCGGTGGGGGGGCCGCTGCTTCCCCAGGCGGTGACCGTGAGCACTGGCGGATCGGTGTGGGCGCTGGGCACCAGGGGCTGGTGGTACCGCCCCGTGCTCACGGTGTGGGTCGGAGGGCCGGGCACGTGGGCCCGGGAGGTGCGGAGCCTGCCCACCAGCTCTGTCCTGTCCGCCGTCGGATTCACCAGCGCGGGCGACGGCTGGATGGTGATCGCTGGAGCGCTCTTCCGAACCGTGGACGGAGGGTCGAGGTGGCTTGAGCTTCCCCTTCGGTTCTCCGCCGTGGACGGCGTCTCACTCCCGTGAGCGCGCTCCCGGCGGCCGGGACGCGGACGCCCGCGGCGGCCGGTCGGGGCCCGGCCCCTTGCCTGGGACCGCGAGCCACCACCCAGTCGGCTCGGCACCGACCGGGGCGCGAGCCCCAGCTCCGCGGAGCCGTGAGGCCGGCACTGGGCGAGCCCTGAGATCGCTACATCGCGATGGCCGCCCTCTGCCATCGACATCGGACCCGTCAGCGGTCACTTGAACGGGATGGCGGAGGCAAGCCGCCCGCTCACCAGGTGGGGGTGGAGCCGGCTCCAACTCACGCCGCCATTCCTGGTCGCCAAGAGCATGGGGCTCGCGCAGGCGACCCCTCCGAAGCACGCGCGGACCGCGAAGCCCGCTCCTGGTGAGACGAAGTCAATCGCCGAGGCGGGGAGCGCCGGATTGACCAGGTCCCAGCTGGCGCCACCATTGGCGGTTTCGTAGAGAGCTGCAAAGGTGGCACCCGGCCCCCCGCTGTTGAAGGCCGACGCGGTGGCGCCCAGCAGCCAGGCTCGCGCTCCGAGGTCGTGGACGTCAGGGGTGGTGTAGGTGGGCGGCAGCTGGGGCCAGCGGCCCGGAGGTTGCCGGGGGATCCACCTCAGCCCGGCGTCGGAGGTGTGGTACAGGACCTGAACGTCGCGCCGCTCTCCCGCCGCCCCGGGAACCGCGCAATCGAGGGCCAGCCAGCCGGTGCCGGCGGTGGCGAAGCTGGGCGGGCTGCTGCCGCAGGAGCTGCCCCGCCACCGCTGGATCGATATCCCCGTGGGGGGCGGCAGAAAGACGCTCCGCCAGGTGACTCCGCCATCCTGGGTCATCTCCAGGCAGGATCCGGGCGCCCACCCCTGGCTCGGACTGGTGAATTCGATCTGGGAAGACGCACAGCCCGAGCTCAACCCGCTTTCCTGGAGCGTGAACGGGGTGAACCTAAGCTCGGTTGACCAGGCGGCCCCGCCGTCCGTGGTCCGATAAAGGACCAGTCCCACTCCCGTCCCGGCGATGCCCTGGTCCGAGGTCGCCTCCTCGCTCAAGGAGACCGCCAGCCAGCCTTCCTGAGGGGTCACAAAGTCCAGGCTCACTATGGAGATGATCATCAGGTCCCCCGGGGGAAGGCCGGCCTCCATCCCGCCCAGGGGGTCCAGGCTCGGCCCCCTGGTCCATCGGCTCCCCCCGTCGGCGGTTCTCGCCACCGCGATCTGAGAGGGGCCACTGCCGGCGATCACTGCCCAGGCGTGCCTTCCTCCGAAGAAGGCTACCGGCAGGGCAAGGTACCCGATGGGAGGCTTGCCGGGCGGGTCAGCCACTCGCCAGACGCTGGCGTCTCCGACGGTGTGGAGGACATCGCCGGTGACGCCGTCCACCGCCCAGCCGACCCGGGTGCTGACCATGTGCAGATCGTCCACCTGGAAATCGGCGAGGCGTGGGGAGGGGATAGATCGCGGCGGTGCGGGCGGCCCTCCCGTGGGAGCGACCGATGCGACGACGGCGGCCGCCAACACCAGGACCCCTCCGACCCTCGTCATCCGGAACACAGGCTCATTTGACCACGCCGACCGGCGGGCCCGTCCAGGCTGACCATCCGGTGCCGGGCGCGTTGGCCGACGCCGCGGCCCCCGTGGCGGCCCCCCTCCCAGTGGCCGGGGAATCGTCCGCGGCCATCCAGCAGCTCGACGCCTACCTCGATGCCGGTCCCGGGGCCGACTCCGGCGTCGCGGCCGTCGGGCCCGTCACGCCGGGGAGGCGCGGTCGCCATGGTCTACCCCGGAGTCGGCCTCCGGCGAGTGGGCGCCTCCAACGCCCCAGAGGTGGGCCCTGCCGTGGGGCGGCGCCAGCGGGGCAGCCCCGACGACGGGTGCCGCGATCCAGCCGATGGGGCCCGCTCCTGTCCCACGGCGAGCCCCCGGGTGGTGGCGACGGCCGGGGGTGAGACGCGCCGACCTCCCGGTCCAGCTGGGAGTCAGACGGCTTGAGGCGCTCTCGTTGGTCGCCAGCACCACCTGCCCCTGCTTCGGGTGCCGCGGCGCCGCGGCCGGGGCCTCAGCGACCGACCTCTCGGACCCGCATCTCCGCCATGGCGCCTCCGAAACCCAGGACCACGACCGCCACCATCACCCACAGCCCGTTCCAGTACACCCCCGCGGTGAGCGGGGTGCCGTAGAGGTGGAAGAGCGAGAGGTCCAGGGCCCAGCTGGGCCACCGCAGGAGCGGTGCCAGCAGAGGTAGGTAGAAGCCAGCGACAGCGACCACTCCCAGCGCTGGCACCGCCACCCGCGGGAGGCGCGCGATGACCAGCGCGCCGAGGGCGCCGAAGGTGAGCGCCAGGAGCGCCAGGAGTGCAGTCGCCAGGAGCAACCGGCCGGGGTCGAGGTGGACCCCCTGACCTGGTGCCACCGCGGCGGCCACCACGGACCCGAGGGTCGTCACCAGCAGCGCCCCCACCATCAAGGTGGCGCACCGTTCGGCGACCACCGCCCAGCGCGCGACCGGCTGGGCGATCTCCATCTCCAGCCTGCCCTCGGCGTCTTCCGCCGCCCAGTGGGCGGTCTGGTTGATGGCATAGGCGGCCACGATCAGCGCCGCGATGCTGAGCCAGACCGAGCTGACCACGGCGGTCGCCGCGTTGCTGGTGCCGGCGGCCTGGACAAATCGCGTGAACCCCGAGGCGGAGCCCAGCAGCTTGCCGGTGCTGCGGGCGAGGGAGACGATCAAAGCGGCGCCCACCATGGTCCCGAGCACCCAGCCGATCAGTCCCAGCCGCTGCTGCCAGAGGCTGCGCAGCACGGGAAGCCGTAGGAAGGGGCTCACCGATGGCAAGCGCCTCACCGAGGCGGTGGCGGCCCGCGGAGGGAGCAGGCTGGCCCCCAGGTCCCGCTCGCGGAAGGCCACCGCCCCGAGGCCGATGAGAACGGCAGCGATGAGATAGAGGGCCAGGGTCGGAGCCGCTTCGAACCGCCCCCCGGGAACTACCGCGGTGGTGAGGTCCGCCAGGTGGAAGGGCGAAACGGCCGCAACCCCGTCGAGTCCTCGGTTGACACGGGCCACCGCATCGAGCGCGTACAGGGCGAGCAGCACCGACCCACCCAGGCCCACGGCCCCGCGCCGCGTGGTCGCGACCTGCGCCGCCACCAGTCCGGCGCCGAAGCAGACGAGGGCTATGCCGAGCAGCGGGAGCGCCTGCTCGACGAGTGCGCCAGCACCGATCGAACTCTTCCCGGCGGCCAACCCGGCGGCGGTGCCGAGCCCGGTGACCACGACCGCTGCCGCCGCTGCCAGGGCGAAGGCGGCCGCCCGGGAGAGCACCAGGCGGACCCGACCCAGGGGCAAGGCCAGCCAGGCTTCCATCCGGCCGCGCTCCTCCTCGTTGCGGATCGCCCCGGTGGCGGCGGCCAGCCCCCAGGTGGCGAAGACCAGGGTCATCCAGGCGAGTCCCTTCCACCAGAGGTACCCGGCAACGGTGTCGGGGCGGAGTGGCAAGGGAATGAGATAGGCGAGCTGCGGGCCCAGGGCGAGTGTCTGCCGCCCGAAGTTGGCCCTGGCCGCCGCCGTCCCAGCGGCGGCCAGGTAGGCGGCGCCCGTCGTGTAGGGTGAGAGGAAGCCGAGGAGGGCCACTCCCGCAAGGGCCCAGCGGTGGGTCCGGAGTCCGTAGCGCAGGGCGGTGAGGACACCATCCCGGGACCGGAGGTCGGCGAAGACGCCGGGTGAATTGGGCCATCGCGGGGCGTCCGTCATGGTTTCTCCCCGGGGGAAGTCACAGCCATCGCTGGGTCATCACGGAAGACCGCCAGGAAGACCTCCTCCAGGGTCGGCTCGTGGGTGACCAAGTTGAGGACCCGGCACTGCCCGAGAACCTCTAGGAGCGGCCCGAAGTCGCCCCGCACCGCGCAGCTCAGATGGTGGTCCTCGCCGGTGACGCCCTCCACACCCGGGAGAGCGCGCACCGCCTCCAACGGGACCTCCCCTCGGAAGTCGGCCTCCAGCCGGTGATAGCGCAGGCTGTGCAGCTCGTCGAGACGGGCGACCTGGACCAGGCGGCCCCCACGGAGGATGCCCACTCGCTGGCAGACGCGCTCCACCTCTGAGAGGACATGCGAGGAGAGGAACACAGTGCCCCCGGCCGCCGCCTCCTCGTGGACCAGGCGGTAGAACTCCTGCTGGATGAGGGGGTCCAGGCCGGTGGTCGGCTCGTCGAGGACCAGCAGCCGGGACGGATTCATGAAGGCCAGCACCAGCCCGAGCTTGCGCTTGTTGCCCGATGAGTACTCGCGGTATCGACGACCCAGGTCGAGGTCCAGCCGTTCCGCGAGGTTGCCCACGCGTGCCCGGTCGAGCCTGCCGCGGAGGCCTCCCACGTAGGCCACGACTTCGCTGCCGCGCATCCCTCCCCACTGGGGCATCTCACCTGGCAGGTAGCCCACCATTCGCTTCACCTGGACCGGCTGGGCCTGGCAATCGATGGAGAAGATCTCGGCCCGGCCACGGGTGGGGCGGACCATGTCCATGAGGAGCCGGATGGTGGTGGTCTTCCCCGCTCCGTTCGGCCCGAGATAGCCGAAGACCTCCCCGGCCGCGACCTCCAGGTCGAGATTGAAGAGTCCGCGCGCCTGCCCATAGGCCTTGGTGAGCCCCTCAGTGCGGATCGCGACAGCCATGCTCTGCTACCTCCTCGACGCGATCGGCGGGCCCTTCTCGACCTCCGGGCCGAACCAGTGCCTCAGGGTTTCCTCGTTGAACAGCTTCAGGCACCCAGGGGGGAGCCCCAGTACCCGCTCGATGGCCTCGATGTACGCCGCCAACCTCCCCACTGCTACCTCGAAGGGCACCTCCTCCTCCTGGTTGGCGACGAACAACTCGATGGCCGCGTCCTGGGCACCGAGGAGGAGGGAGACGATGGCGCGAGCTGCGCCGTCCGGTGAGCCGGGTGACATCACGCCCTCCTCGACTCCCTGCGCGATGATCTCCGCCAGCATCGGTACCAGTGAAAGCATCAGGTGACCGCGCAGCTTGTCCCGGGTGAGCACGTTGTCGTCCGAGTACCAGACTCGTACCAGCGCCAGCATCAGCTCCCGGCGGTCCGCCTTCCATCCGGCGATGCCGGTGAAGATTCCCTCCAACTTGGAGATGGCCGACCGTCCTTCCTCAAAGGTGATGGGAGCCACGGTCCCCAGCGCCGCGGCCACCACGTGATCAACCACTGCCTCGAGCAGGGCCCGCTTCGAGGTGAAGTAGTGATAGAAGGCGCCCCTCGAGGCATGCAGATCGTCCAGCACATCCTGCACGCTCATCTGCTCGTAGCCCTTCGCCTGTATGAGACGGAGCCCGGCCTGCACGAAGGCCTCCCGCCTGATCGCGCGCGTCTCGGTGTTGACTGTCCGGGGCAAGGGCGACCTCAATAACCGACCGACTGTCGGTCGCATAATACACCACGCCCCGGGTCCCGCAAAAAAGAGGTCCCGGCACCCCGAGATCCTGCGGGGCCGTCCGGGGACCCCTCCATAGACCCCCGCATCGGCGCCCGGGGTCGCTGGCGGTCGCCGGGTTGCGAGGGAACGGAAAGCCGGCTGGCTGATTGCGTGGTTGCCCAGGCTGCACCCGAGCCCAGGGCGGAGATCGAACCCGCGACCTCTTCCTTACCAAGTGTTCCGGCCCTCGCGCTGTGCTACCGAGTTCAGCCGCCCCACCATTTTGGGTCCACTTATCATGTCGTCGCGAGGCTCCGCCCGGCTTGAGACCGGCGGTGGACTGCTTCGGACGCGCGGCTCACCGCCCCAGCCACCGTTCGACTTCGGACCCCACCAGCGCCATTGGGGTCGCTTCGAACGTCGGCAACCCCTTCCCGCCCAGGGCCACTAGCCCCACCACCTGTCCCCTGGAGTTCAGCACCGGCCCGCCGCTGTTCCCGGCATAGATGGTCCCGCTCATCTCGACCATGTCGGTGTAATCGTTCGGCTCACCTGGATAGGCGGTGGCGGCCGGGTCAGGACTCAAGTTGACGCTAGTCTGCTCCACGCGGGCATAGGTGGCGAATGGCCGCTGATTGATCGCATGGAAGTCGAGGGCGACCAATGGCTCGCCGAGCCGCACCGGGTTCAGGTCAAGCGGCAGGCCCCTGGCCAAGGCAGGCCAGTCCGCAAGGTTTGGCCCTTCGATTCTTAGCAGTGCCAGGTCATGAGAAGGGTCGACCTCAACCACCACGGCGTTAAAACTCGCGGCCAGAACCGAGTCATTCGTCGTCAGCGGCGTCAACGCAACACCCTCGCCCAGCAATCTTCCGAGAAAGCCCGGCGCCGATGAGGTGCCATACACACAGTGGTAGTCGGTGAGGAAGTAGCCTGATCCTACCGGCCACGCCGTGCACAGCTCATCGTAGAGGTAATGATGATTGGCGTCGACCTCCACTAGACCGGAAATGTCAGTTGCCGCTACTGCCCTCAATTGGATCAGGCTGGTCTGCGCACTTGTTTGGGATCGATGTTTCTTGCCGCTGGCCGGACGAGGAGAGGGTTGCGCTTCGGACTGAAGATGGTGGACCTCGGCTGGTAACTCCTCGACTCCCCGAGCTACCACCGCTAACGCTTCAGGAATCCGGGGCACAATGAAACGACCCGCTGCCAGCGCGCCCATCACAACGATTCCGGACAAAACGAGACCTGGCACACACCCAACTGCCCGCCGCATGCCAGCTACCCTAGAGTCGCAGTTTGCACGTGGGACAGACTCCCCGCTTGTCCAAATGTTTCCGGTATCGCGCCCAGACCAAGAGCGCGCCTCCCAGGAAGCTGGCCGTGACGATGTACAGAGCCCATCCGTCCGTGAGGCGCCCGTGAAGCAACTTGCCTACCACGATGACAAGTAACGCTGCTGTGCCAATCAACATGAAACAACCGCATGCCAGCGAATCGAGCGTCACGAGGAACGGATGGTCCGCAGCAGGAGTAACGGCTCTCTGGCACTGCGGGCACCAACGTACAGGCACGGCTCGTACTCACGATGTCCTGTGCGAGTACATCAAGCTGATAGTACTCGCACCGTCCCCCAAACAATTGACCCCTTGTTTACCGCTTCGTGACCAGGCCCCGCTGAACTCGGACCGGGGCAGGTCGGGCGGGGACCATTGTTTAGGGGCCGGGAGCCATCTCCCGTCACGCCTACCCTGGATCGTGGCGAAGCATCCGCACCTCGACACCAGTCGCCCCCACGTCAAGCCTGGCCCAGCTCCGGTCGGCGGTGAGCACCGGCCATCCCAGACGGAGGCCAAGGGCCAGGCAGGCCCGATCCCCGAACGACAGCCCGGCAGTGCGCGTGGGAGGAACCAGGACTGCGACGTTCACGGCGTCGGCCAGAGTGAAGGGCTCGACTGTCACAGAGCCAGGGAGCATCAGTCCCTCACCAGTGCCGAGACTGGTGAGCCAAGCGGGCGACGCTTCGGGCTTCACTGCCCCAGCCAGCTTGTCGGCGATATCCGGCCGGTCCCGGACCAGGCGCGCCAGCGCCTCCCCGAGGTTCACCGTGGAGATAGCGACACCATCCACCATGGCCGTCTCAACCACTTCCCCGCCGGGCTCGTCCAGCCAGAAGGCGAGCAGGGCCGACGCGTCAAGGACCTGCTTCACTACCGAGACAGCCGCCGGTGGGCCTCCGCAGCCGCTGACGAGTCCCCATCCGCTTCCGCAGCCTCCAGCTCGGCCTCAGCTCGTCGCTCGGCCTCCAGCTCGTCAATGACGCGCTCCGGATGGTCTGCGAACCGCCTCCAGGCTCCCCGCAGCCGATGGGCTTCCCCCTGGGGTGACTCTAGGACCAGGCGTCCCTCCTCTGTTCTGGCCAGGAGCCGCGCCCCTGTCTCAAAGCCAAGCGCACGCCGAATCGCCGCTGGGATGACCAACCGGCCCTGGGGTCCGAGCCTTACCTCGGTCTGTGCCATAGCACGTCAATCATGCCACGAAGCGACCGCCGGTGCCAGCGGGTACCGACGCTGACCGCTGCTGAGGCGAGCGCGAGGGAGGGCTGAGGCGCCATCGTCCCCATGCGGACGGCCCGGGCCCCGATGGCGGAAGTGGAACCGGCCACCCGCTACGGACGCAAATTCCATGCCCGACCTGCTGCACCGCATCTCCAACCCAGGCGACGGCGGCGATACCGTCATCACCGTCGCGGCCCTGCTGGAGGCGCACATCAGGGGCTGCGACACGTGCCGCGAGGGGAACACCGCCGCCTGCCCGGAGGGACTGGCACTGACCCATGCGCTGGCCGCCGCCATCGCGCGCGACGTGGCACGAGCCCTGGGCCAGGAGCCCGAGGGGTGAGCACCTGGCGCTGACCGACTACGGGGCGGCCGGCTACAGGGCCTCCGACGCCTCGGCCTTGTCGCTGACGGCTGCAGCCTCGGGCCCCGCCGCCTTGGGCTCGGCAGCCCCCGCCTCCAAGCGATACCCGCGGGCCTCGAGCTCGCGGGTGATGCACGTGCTCCAGCCCTCGGGCTGGAAGGCCTCACAGGCGGTCAGGGCGTGGCCCAGATCACCGAGCCGGATGGTGGGGGGCGCGAGCGCGGCTACGGGCGCGGCTGTCTCAGCCTTCGCCTTGCCGCTCTCCGCGGATTCCACCGCTACTTCATCGGCCATGCTCTCACCTCTGATCGCTTGTGGGGAGCCGGGCGGATCCAGTGCAGCCTGATGGTAACCCTGGCCCTGGAGCTGCGGACGCCCAGATGGCACGCAGCGGCTCCAGGGCCAGCTCCAAGCAGCGGTCAATGGCTCCACGGTACTCGCGCACCGCTTCCACGTACCGCCGGTGCTGGTCCCGTGCCAAGAAGTCCCGTTCATGCTCGCCGAGGTAGTCGAGCACCTGGTCTGCGAGCTCGTCCACCTGAGCGCGCCACTTGAAGAGCGCCGGAGCCGCCTGCCACCACCACCGCGGCTCCCGGGCCAGCTCTGGGTCCGGCTCCAGCCTGCCTGGGTGGTAGGCATCGGCCGCCACGGCCTGGAGCTGGTGCTCCGCCGCACGGTCCGCCTCGGCCAGCTCTCGCTGGAGTCTGGCGATCTCCGCCGCGGATGCGCGCTGGAGCTGCGCCAGCTCGATCCTGGCCGCCTTCCGCGCAGCGGCCTCCGCCCCAGCCCGACCGCGGGCCTCGGCCTCAGCGGCGGCAACGTCCTGATCGGCGAGCGCGCCAAGGAGGATGGCGGTGAAGGTCTTGCCGTCAGCCGTCCGGCGGGGGTCGAGCCCCTGGTGGTGCGCTGGAGGCGGGCAAGCCACTCAACGATCTTGGGGCGCGTCACCTCCGCCGCCCTCAGAGGCAGACCGTTCGCCTGTGAGTACTCAAGGAAGCTCCGGACCGAGTATCCGTAGCTGGCGAGAGTGGCCGGGCTCTTGCCCTCAGCCTCCATGGTGGGCAGGAACGCCTCCCGGAGCGTCCTGAGATCGGGACTGAATGCCTTGGGCCGCCTTGCCATGGCCTGAGGGCGCACCACAAGTAACTGGTCTTAGAGCGTTGTGCCCCACTAGCCAAGTCGCCAAATGTTCACTTATGTGGTCCCAATTAGATCCAAAGAGCCCAGGGCGGGGATTGAACCCGCGACCTCTTCCTTACCAAGGAAGCGCTCTACCACTGAGCTACCTGGGCGTGGGCGGGAGAGGATTCGAACCTCTGTAGGCGACGCCAGCTGATTTACAGTCAGCCCCGTTTGACCACTTCGGTACCCGCCCGCCGGCGAGTATACCGGGAGTCGACCCCGCCCCTGTTCTTCTAGGAGGTGAGCTCAGCCATGCCCGACGGCGCCCTGCCGGAGATCGATTTCGGCCACTTCAGCGAGGTTGACATCCGCAGCGGGGTGGTCACGGCCGCCACCGCGTTCCCCGAGGCGCGCAAACCGGCGATCAAGCTGGAGGTCGACTTCGGGCCGGAGATCGGTATCCGCCGGTCCAGCGCCCAGCTCACCCGCCACTACCGGCCCGAGGAGCTGGTCGGATCCGAGGTGCTCGCGGTGGTCAACCTGCCCCCGCGGCGGGTGGCCGGGTTTCGAAGTGAGGTCCTGATCTTGGGGATGATCAACCCTCAGGATCCGGGCGAGGTGGTGCTTGTCCGCGCGGATCGGGCGGGCACCCGGGGCTGGCGCCTGGGCTGAGTGATTGGGGGCCCGGACTCGGGAACCGCTAACATCCCAACTGGAGGGAAGGAGTCCAACTGTGCCAAGGAGACGGCCATGAGCATCATGCGGCGGATGTCGGACCTGTTCCAGCAGAAGGCCAACAAGGTCCTGGATCGGGCGGAGAACCCGGTCGAAGCGCTGGACCTCTCCTACCAGAAGCAGATGGAGTCCCTGCAGCAGGTGAGGCGGAGCGTGGCCGATGTCCTCACCTCGGAGAAGCGGTTGGAGATCCAGGCCGCCCAGCTGCAGCAGAGCCAGGACAAGCTCCAGGGGCAGGCCAAGCTGGCCCTCCAACAGGGCCGAGAGGACCTCGCCCGCCTGGCTCTGACCCGGGCCCAGGACGCTCAGAACCAGCTCCAGAGCCTCCAAGTCCAGATTGCGCAAATGAAGGACCAGGAGCAGAAGCTGGAGCTGACCGCCCAGAAGCTGCAGGCCAAGGTCGAGGCCTTCCGCACCCAGCGCGAGACCATGAAGGCTCAGTATTCGGCGGCCAAGGCCACCACCCAGGTGGGCGAGGCGGTGACCGGGCTCAGCGAGCACATGGCCGATGTGAACCTCATGATGGAGCGCGCCCAGGACAAGACCCAGCAGATGCAGGCAAGGGCAGCCGCCATTGACTCCCTGGTGGACAGCGGCACCCTGGACCAGATCGGGATCACCTCCGGGGACGACATAGAGCGCCAGCTCCAGAGCGGGCTGGCGACCTCCGAGGTGGATGCCCAACTCGCCCAGCTGAAGCAGGAGGTGCTTGGGGCCCCGGCCGAAGCACCCAAGCTAGAGGCGGCTGCGCCGGCCCCCCCACCACCCCCCGCAGCGGCGCCAGCGGCCGCTCCCTCGGACACCACCAGAGCCACGGTGGTGGTGCGCATCCAGGGCGAGGACCAGTACCGGCTGGCCGTCTCCGAACAGCCGCAGCTCGAGCCGCTGGACCGGGCCCTCTCGGATGCCATATCCCGGCAGGACCAGGACAGCTACCGGACGGCGCTGGCGGCCCTGCTCAACTTCGTCCGCGCCCATGGAACCAAGGTGCCCGCGGACGACCTGGTGCCCTCCGACGTGGTCCTGCCGTCCGAAGACATGACCCTGGAGGAGGCCACCGCCCTGTTGTCCGAAGACGGCAACGTGGTGGACGCCCCAGCCAGCCCGGCCTGAGCTCAGACCGGCACTCCCCAGAGGGCGTACCAGCGCTCCAGGTCGGGCTCCACCGGGAGGTCCTCCTTAGCCACCGCTGCCAGCCGCATCTCGGTGGCATTGTCCCGACGCCGGTCCCCGGTCGGCACGAATGGGTAGAAGGTGGCCTCCTTGTAGCCGTAGATCCAGTAGGCCGGCCCCGACGCCGAGGTGAACGGGAACACAGCCGCCAGGAGGCAGTCTCCCAAGCCCTCGTCCAAGAGTCCGGTGGCGACCGCGTGCAGGGCGGCCAGCAGGGTGTCGAACTGACTGCCCTCCACCAGCAGCCACTCGAAGCCAAGGTCGTCCTTGACCTCCCGCACCTTGAGGGCGTCCTCTGGCGACGCCTGGTCCTGCAAGCCGAGCATGGCCACCGTGTCGGCGGTCAGCTGCTGGAACCGGCCGCTGGGTAGCGAGCGGAACACCACCCCCAACCGTCCCGTGGGCTTGAGTCCGGCCGCGGTCTCCAGGGTGAGCATGGCGGTGCTCATGGCGAAGATCTTGTCCTCGTTGGACTTGGGGAGCTTGGTCCGGCCGAGGATCGAGTCGAGGAAGCCCATGCCCCAACTCTAACTGGAAATCCTCGCCTCCAGCTCGCGGAGCTTGGCCAGTCGGTGCTCCAGGGAGGGGTGCGTGGAAAACACCTCTGCCAGACTCCCCTTGCCGGCGGCGATGGCCGGGAAGATCATGAAGGCGTTGGCTGATTGCACCTGGCGGAGGTCCCGGCTGGGGATCCTGGTCATCACGCCGCTGATCTTCTGCAGCGCCGAGGCGAGCTGGGAGGGCTCCTGAGTGATGATCGCCGAGCCCCGGTCTGCGGCGTACTCCCGGTAGCGGGAGAGCGCCCTGATCAGGACGAAGCTGATTGCCCAGACGACCGCGGCCACCAGGATGATGATGATCATCCCCTCACCCTCGTCCGAGCCCCGCCCCCGGCCGTACCCACCGCCGTAGCCGAAGCCGCCGAACATGCCGAACCACATCCCCGACTGCACGATCAGGGAGGCTACCGTGGCGAAGAAGCCAGCCATGGCCATGACCTTGACATCGCGGTGGATCACATGGCTGAACTCGTGGGCCAGCACCGCCTCCAGCTCCTTGGGCTCGAGCTGGTCGAGGATGCCGGTGGTCACGGCCACCACGGCGTGCTTGGGGTTGCGGCCGGTGGCGAGCGCGTTGGGCACCCGCGACGGGATCACAGCCACCTTGGGCATGGGCATCCCCGTGAGCTGGGCCAGCCGTCCCACGATGTCGTGCAGCTGCGGGTACTGCTGGGGAGTGACGATCTGGGCGTGGAGCGCCGAAAGCACCATGCGGTCCGAGAAGTAGTACTGGGCCACCAGCAGCACAGCCACCACCAAGACGATGGTGACGATGCCGGTGTGCAGCAGCAGAAGCACCCCGACGAAGGCCAGGTAGACCACCGCCAGCAGGAAGAGGGTGAGGAACATCCGAGCCGTGAGCCCGACGTCGGTTCCCAACTTGCGTTGCATGCACTCTCTATATACCCGTTTCCCGGCAACCGACGCAGAAGGGCATCTTCGGGGCCGCCTCGCCGGCGGCGCTACCATGGGCCGGAGCAGGTCGCAGAGGTGGTTTTCCCGTTGCTAGTCGATGCCCTGATTGCCGGACTCACCCTGGGCGTGCTGGCCCTTGGGCTGCGGACCGGGGTGGGCCGTCGCCTCGCCCGCCTCGTTTCCCAGCGGGCCCACGCCCTCAGGAGCCGGACCGAGGATCCGCTTGACGCCCTGGATCTCGCCTACCACCGCCAGACCGAGGCCCTCCAGCAGGCACGACGAGGGATCGCCGAAGTGGTGACCTCACACAAGCGGCTGGAGCTCCAGGCCAACGGGTTTCGCCAGAGCCAGGTTCGGCTCCGCGATCAGGCCCGCCAGGCTCTTCTGTCCGGGCGTGAGGACCTTGCCCGGCTGTCCCTGACCCGGGCCCAGGCCGCCGCCGCCCAGCTGGCCTCCTTGGAACCGCAGGTAGCTGAGCTCCGCGAGCAGGAGGCGCGGCTGGAGCTGGCCGCCCAGCGCCTGAGGTCGAGGGTGGAAGAATTCCGGAGCCAAAAGGAGGTGTTCCGGGCGCAGTACTCGGCGGCGCAGGCCTCCGCGCGCATCGGGGAGTCGGTGACCGGCATCTCCCGGGAGATGGGGGACGTGGGCCGGATGCTGGAGGCCGCCCGGGAGCGTACCCGGGAGATGCAGGCCCGGGCGGCAGCCATCGATGAGCTCGTCGCCGCCTCCCACCTCGCTACCATGGGCCGAGGCGGAGACGCGATGAGCCGCCAGCCGAGAGCCGAGGAGGGAGAAACGGTCGGCGAGGCGCAGCTCCAGGGGCTGCCGCCGGGGCCCCCGCCACATCCCGGAGGGGCCGCTCTGCTAAATTCCAATTCCGCGTCCACGCCAGAGCCGTTCTCACTGCCAGAGGGAGGTTGAACCAAGTGCTCCACGTCATCGCTTTCATCGTCATCGGAGTGGTCATCGGGGCCCTCTACATTCGCCAGTCACGGGGAGCGGCGGCGACCATCCGGGTCATCGCCGGGCTGGCCGGGAGCCTCATCGGCGGCTTCGTCACCCTCGCGGTCCTGGGTGAGGGCCACACCTCCGGGAAGTACGGGAGCATCTTGGTGGCGATCGTACTGGCGGTGATCCTCTCCGCCCTGGCCACCGCGGGGACCCGCCCCCGCACGGCCTGATCTCGATTCTGCCTAGGGGCTGCCCGAGAAGAACTCCTCCGCCCGGCGACGGTCCTCGGCCATCTTGGCCACCAGCTCGGCGTCGGAGCGGAACGTCTCTTGGCCCCGGACCCGTTCCAGGACCTCGGCGATCAGCTCCTGCCCATAGAGGTCGGGGGTGGGGCCGAGCCCGTGGACCTCGAACCGCCGGTCGCGCCCCGAGAAGTGAGGTCGTGTGCCGACGCTCCCCACTGCCGGCCTCGGCTCTCCTCCAGAGGCCGGCCGCCAGGTCATGACGTAGACCCCGTCGGGGGGCAGGAGCTGAGCGGGCAGGGTCCTCAGGTTGGCGGTCGGGAAGCCCAGGACCCGGCCCAACCCCTCACCCCTCACCACCTCCCCCATCACCTGGAAGGGATGCCCCGCGAGGGCCGGGTATTCCGAGACGCGGCCCTCCTGCAGAAGGCGCCGAAGCTCAGAGCTGCTCACCGCCACGCCCCCGACCACCAGCTGGTCTACCACCTCGAGCTGCAGCCCTTGTTCTCGAGCGTAGGCGCGGACGAAGTCCACCCCCCCGCTGCCATCCCGACCCAGGGAGAGTCGGGGCCCGGCCGCCAACCCGACGACCGCCAGCTGATGACGCAAGCGCGAGAGGAACTCAGCCGGCTCCTGCGCCCGCAGCCGGTCGTTGAAGGGAATGACCAGCACCTGGTCCACGCCGGCCTCCGCCAGCAGTCGTCGGCGAAGCCGCAGCGGGGTGAGGAGGCCGGGCACCGCCTGTGGACGCAGGAGGTGTGCCGGATGGGGCTCGAAGGTGACGGCCACCACCATCCCCCGCGGACCGGCGATCCGGCGCGCCGCCCCGAGGAGCCGCTGGTGGCCCAGGTGCACTCCATCGAAATTGCCCACCGCCAGAACCACCGGCGGGCCATCTGTGGGCGGGCCGTTCAGAGGGGTGCCGAAGACCCCCGGCACCCCGACCCCAAGGTCAGCCACCGATGGGGGCGACCACCTTGAGAGGCTGGAATCGGAGGCCGGCCAGGGTGCCGACCGCCAAGAGCCGGCCGTCCGGGCCGTGGGCCCGCACCTCCCCCGCCGCCGGCTGTCCCTGGGGTCCACGCTGCAGCCAGGCGCCCTGGCCACGCTGGACGGAGGCCGCGGCCCCGGGCAGGAGGTCGACGCGGGGCATCCCCTGGACCGCGGCCTCCGGGGGCAGGAGGAGCGACCGGGGGTCGTCCGCCTCCAGCAGTTGGGAGACGGACACCGACTGCTCCAGGTGAAACGGTCCGTAGGCGGTGCGTTCCAGCCAGGCCAGCACCCCACCCACGGCCAGCCGCTCCCCCAGGTCAGTCGCCAGCACCCTGAGGTAGGTGCCCTTGCCGCAGACGACCTCCACCTCCGCCTCGGCCACCTCCCCAGGGGTGAACGCCAGGACCCGGATGCTGTGGATCTCGGCCACCCGGGGCTTGCGTTCCACGGTCACCCCCTGCCGCGCCAGCTCGTAGAGGTGGCGACCCTGATGGCGGACCGCGGAGTGCATCGGCGGAACTTGTTCTATCCTGCCGACGAAGCCCTCCAGCGCCTTCTCCACCAGGGCTCGGTCCAGAGCCGCGGCGGAGGATCCGGGCCGAACCTCCCCCTCGAGATCACCCGTGTCGGATGTCTCTCCGAGTCGGAGGCGCGCCCGGTAGGTCTTGGGCTCGCGCAGGATGTACTCCACGAGCCTGGTGGCCCGCCCCACACACAGGGGCAGCACCCCGGTGGCAGCCGGGTCGAGGGTGCCGGCGTGCCCGATGTGCCGCTCCCCGAGCGCCCGGCGGGCGTCCCGAATGGCGGCGAACGAGGTGATGCCGGCGGGCTTGGCCAGATTGAGCACTCCGGTCACTCCCGGCGGCCGACCGGCGCGGCGGAGCGGGTTGGGAACCAGGTCGACCGGAGCCGTCAAACCTCGCCCTCGTCCAGCACGGCAGCGCGCGCTCGCCGCAGCACGGCATCCTCGGCCTCCAACAGTCCGGAGCGAAGCTCGGCACCCGCTGCCCTGAAGTGGCCCCCACCGCCCAGGTCGGCCACCAGCTCGTGCGCCGCCAGCCTCCCGCGCGTCCTGAGGCTCACCTTGGTGAGCCCCTCACCCGCCTCCTTGAACAGGAGGGCGCAGCGCATGGTGTCCAGGGTCTGGAGGAGGTCGATGATCCCCTCGGTCTCCTCCAGGGCCGCCCCAGCCTCCCGCAGCATCTGCTGGGTCACCGCCGTCCAGATGAGTCGCCCCCCCAGCTCGTAGTGGGCGGCGCTGGCGGCCAGCGCCTGAAGGCGCAGGGTGGTGGCCGGTCTCCACTTGTAGGAGCGCAGTGCCACGAACGCCGGGTCAGCCCCCAGGTCCACCAGCTCGGCCGCCGCATGGAGCACCGGTCCCGAGGTGTTGTCATGCCGGAACCCACCCGTGTCGGTGAAGATGGCCGCATACAGGTTGGTCGCCATGTCCGGGGTGATCTCCGCCCCCCACTGGCGCAGGAGGGAGAGCACCACCATCCCGGTGGCGGCAGCCTGACGGTCGACCACCCCGAGATCCCCGAAGCCGTCGTTGCTGATGTGATGGTCGAAGAGGATGGTGAGAGGAGCCGTGGCGATGCGCTGCCCCAGGTCGCCGAAGCGGGACGGACTGCCGGCGTCGAAGGCAATCACCGTGGAACCCGGGGTGATGTCCTCCTGGTTGACGCGCCGGAAGCCGGGCAGGTAGGAGAGCCCCTGGGGCACCGGCCTGGGGGCCAGCACCGCCACCCGCTTCCCTCGCTGATCCAGGTATTCGGCAAAGGCCAGGGCGGATCCCAGGGAGTCGGCGTCGGCGTCCTGGTGGGCGACCAGTACGAAGTCCTCACTCTCATCCAGAGCCGCGGTGATCGCCGCCAGGCTCTCAATCATCCGATCCAGCCCCGGGATCGGCGGCCAGGGAGGTGAGCAGCTGGTTCACTCTGGTGCCGCGGACGATGGAGTCGTCCAGCCGAAAGTCGAGCCGGGGAACCCGACGGAGGTTCTCCAGCCGGTCCCCGAGAAGATGGCGCAGATACCCGGTCATCCCCTTCAGGGCCGCCAGGGTGCGCCGCCGCTCGGCGTCGTCGCCCAGGGAACTCACCCGCACGAGCGCCACCGACAGGTCGGGGGCGCAATCCACCTCGAGCACCGACACCAGGTTCAGCCGCGGATCCTTGACGTCCTGGGCGAGCGCCACCGCCAGCTCCTGGCGCAGCTGCGCGTTGAGCCGCTCTCGCCGGTGGCCCGGGGAGGAGGGGCTCATGCGCCGACTCCGCCACCACCATCAGCGATTGCGCTGCTGCACCACATAGGACTCCAGCACGTCACCCTCAGCGAAGTCCTGGTAGGCGCCCAGGTCGATGCCGCACTCGTAGCCGGCGGCCACCTCGCGCACGTCGTCCTTGAACCGGCGCAGGGACTCGATCCGGGCCCGCTGCACCTCCTTGCCATCCCGCTTCACGACCACGGTGGAGCCCCGGGTGAGCTTGCCCTCTGTCACCTGCGAGCCGGCGATCATGCCGCTCCGGGGCACCCGGATGGCCATCTTGACCTCGGCTCGGCCCTCGAACACCTCCTCGAAGGTGGGCTCGTGCATACCCTGGATGGCCCGCTCGATGTCGTCGGTGATCTGGTAGACCACGTCGTAGGTCCGTACGTCGATTCCCTGCCGCTCGGCAGCAGCTCGGGCACCGACATCGGGCCGGACGTTGAAGCCGACGACGATGGCGTTGGCGGCCGCCGCCAGATCGACATCGGCCTCGCTTATCGGACCAACGCCCTCATAGACCAGCCGCAGCCGAACTGTGGGATCGGAGAACTTGACCAGAGTGGAGCGGAGCGCTTCCAGGGCCCCGTGGGTGTCCGCCTTGACGACCAGGTCCAGGTCGCGAAGCTGCTCCTCCCCCTGGCGGCTGAGCTCCGCCAGGCTCACCCGACGGGCATCCACGCGCCCCTGGCGAACGGCCGCCCTGGCGCCCTCGGCCAGCGCCTTCGCCTCCTTCTCGCTGGCCACCACCAGGAGTCGGTCCCCCGCGACGGCCACCTCTGGCAGTCCGGCCACCTGGGCGGGCAGCCCGGGAGGGCAACCGTCGATGCGCTTTCCGGTGTCGTCTATGAGGTCCCGGACCCGTCCCGCGACCGCCCCCACCACGAAGTGATCCTGGCGGCGCAGGGTCCCCTCCTGCACCAGGACGGACGCCACCGGACCGCGCCCTCGATCCATCTGGGAGTCGATCACCACCGCCTCCGCGGGAGCCTTGGGATCGGCCATCGGGGGATTCAGGTCGGTGACCAGAAGGATCATCTCCAGGAGGTGATCCAATCCCTCTCCGGTCTTCGCTGAGACGGGGACGCTGACCACGTCGCCGCCGAAGTCCTCGACCACCACCCCGTGCTCGGCGAGCTGCTGCTTCACCCGGTCGGGGTGGGCGTCCTCCAGGTCGATCTTGTTGATCGCCACCAGGATGGGGACCCCGGAGTTCCGCACATGCTGGATGGCCTCCTCGGTCTGGGGCATGACCCCGTCGTTGGCAGCCACCACCAGCACCGCCAGATCGGTGATGTTCGCTCCCCTGGCCCGCATGGCCGTGAAGGCGGCGTGGCCCGGGGTGTCGATGAAGGTGATCAGCCTCCCCTCCCGCCGCACCACCGAGGCGCCGATCCGCTGGGTGATGCCACCAGCCTCCCGTGCCGCCACGTTGGACTCGCGGATGGCATCCAGCAGGCTGGTCTTGCCGTGGTCGACATGCCCCAGGACGGTCACCACCGGAGGCCGGGGCGAGAGGCCCTTCCGGCCCTCGTCCCGCACCACCCGCCCCGTGGCCGGCGCCTCCTGGGGACCGGCCTCGGCCAACTCGATCTCCAGGGCTTCGGCCACCAGCCGGGCCGTGCCGAGATCGATGGACTGGTTGATGGTGGCCAGGATCCCTCGCTGAAGCAGGGCCTTCGACACCTCGGCGGAGGAAACCCCGAGAGCCTCGGCCAGCGACTTGACCGTGAGATTGGCGGGGAGTTCCACCCTCTTCAGCTTCGCGATTGCACTTCCTCCTGCCCCCGGACTGGGCCCCATCCGGTCTCTGGGGCTGAATTGGAGATCATACTGGCCACCAGGCCAGCCACACGCTCTGGAACTGGCACTCCGGCCGGAAGGTGCAGGGCCCGTTGCAACGCCCGCCTACGCCTGGCCGCCTCCCAGCACTCCATCTTGGCACAGATGTATGCCCCCCGTCCGGCGGCCCGCCCGCCCGCGTCCACGTCCAGCGTCTCGCCGAGCCGGCGCAGCCGGATCAGCTGCCACTTCGAGTGGGTCTCTCGACAGCCGACGCAGGTTCGCAGGGGCCAATGCTCGGGTGACCTCGGGGAGGGCCCGCTCCCCGGAGCCGGGAACGCCGGGGTCACGTCCGACTCGGGCCGGGGCCGGACCACCTGGTGACCGCCGCCCCCGCACCCCGGATCACTGCGCTGTCTCGGGCACCCGGATGTCTATGCGCCATCCCGTGAGTCGGGCCGCCAGCCGGGCATTCCGGCCCTCCTTGCCGATCGCCAGCGAGAGTAGCTCCGGGGCCACCTCGACCACCGCCCGGTGGCCGTCCTCGTCCAGCCGGACGCCGACCACCGGAGCCGGAGCCAGAGCCCGGGCCACGAAGGTGGCGGCGTCGTCCGCCCACTCGACGATGTCGACCTCCTCGCCCGCCAGCTCCCCGACCACCGCCCGGATCCGGGTGCTCTTCGGCCCGATACAGGCGCCCTTGGGGTCGAGGCCAGGTCGAAGCGACTCCACCGCGACCTTGGCCCGCACCCCGGGCTCGCGGGTGGCCGCGCGGATGACGACCTCCCCCGAGGCGATCTCGGGGACCTCTATCTCCAGGAGACGGCGCAGGAGCAGCGGGGAGGTGCGGGAGGCCCGGACCTCGATCATCTCCGGCCCCCCGCGGCGGGACTCCAGCATGACAACCTTGAGGTGGCGCCCGAGCGCCAGGCGCTCACCCGGGATCTGCTCACTCGGGCCGAGCACCGCCTGGAGATGGCCGGCCCGCAGAAACCACGTGCCGCCGGCCTGGCGCTCCACCACCCCATCCATGAGCTGTCCACGGTGCTCGACCGCCTCCGCGGCCAAACGATCGCGCCTCGTCTCCTCCAGCTGCCGGGCGAGACGGACCCGGGCCAGCCGCGCCGCCCGCGCCACCACGTGCGGCGCCAGGGAGATGGGCGCCGGCTCCCCCTCTCCGAGGGACACCACCTCCACCGCACCCCCGGCGGCGAGCCTGACGGCGATGTGGCCGGCGACCGGATTCCCAGCCTCCGCCAGCGCCTCGGAGAGGGCGAGGGACACCTCCTCCATGAGCCGCGCGGGGTCGACACCCAATTCCTCCCAGACCGCCGCCAGGGCCGAGTCCAGGTCGCGCGGAGAGCCGCCCCCCGGGGTCGTCAAAGATCCACCACCACCTGGACGGAGACCAGGTCTGACCGCTCCAGCTCGATCCGCTGGGGACGCCCGCTGCGGCGGCGAGCCTCCAGCTCCAGAAGCCGGTCCGAGACCGCGGTCAGCCGGCCCTCGACGACCGCCTCCTGACCGGATCGCGCCACCACCACCCGGAGGCGACGCCCAAGGCTGGCGCGCAACTCCTCATCGGTGGTCAGCTTCCGCTCCGCCCCGGGGGAACTGACCTCCAGCGAGTAGGACTCGGGGAGCTCGGCGCCGTGCAGGTCGAGCACCCCGGAGATGGCCAGGCTGGCGGCACCGCACTCGTCCACGGTTACCCCGCCGGGACGGTCCACGGTCACCCGCAGGGTCGGGCCGCCGCGGCCCCCAGCCCAGGAAACCCCGACCAGGGTGAGGCCCAGCTCCAGGACTGGAGCCCGCACCAGGCTCCCGAGGCGGGTGGGGTCGATCTGCGACCCAGGCTCGCCCTTCACAACCTCCCCACCGGGGGCCAGCCCTCAGCGCCGGGTGGCGGGGATCGCCGCTACCCGAGACCCGCCGCCCCGGCGCACCACCGCCTGCCGGTCGAGTTGCCGCCAGGCGGTGAGCAGGGTCGCCGCGTTGAAGATGGAGGAATAGGTGCCCGAGAAGATGCCGATGAGCAGGGCGAGGACGAATCCCTGGACCGAGGCCCCTCCCAGGAGCACCAGGGTGAGCAGCACGAAGAGAACCGTGAGCGAGGTGTTCAGGGAGCGGGACATGGTCTGAGCGATCGAGAGGTTGACCACCTGGTCGAAGGTCATCCTCGGCCCCTGGACCCTCAGGTTCTCCCGGATCCGGTCGAAGACCACGATGGTGTCGTGGACGGAGAAACCGACCACGGTGAGCACCGCACTGACGAACAGGGCGTCGACCGAGCCCAGCTGGGTGAAGTGCCCCAGGATGGCCCACAACCCAACCAGCACGAAGACGTCGTGGAGCAGGGCCGCCATGGCACACAGGGCGAACCGGCGGGCGCTGATCATCGTCTGGGAGAAGCGGAAACCGAGATAGACCGAGATGAGGGCGGCGGCCACCACCACCAGAAGGACCGAGCTGACCACGAGGCTGCTGGCGATGGTCGGGCCGACCGTGCTCTCACTGAGGTTGAGGGAGCCCGAGTGGTCCTTGGTGATCCCGAAGTGCTGGTCGAGGGCCTGGTTGATCCTCGTGAGCTCACTCGCTGCGATGGGCTGGGTGGTGATCGAGTAGTAGTTGTTGGACTCCGCCAGCACCTGAGGGTGGCTGGGGCGGTAGGTGTCGGTGACCACCCTCTGGACCACGGCCGCGGTGGTCGGCTGGTGTAGCTGCACGCTGATCGAGTCCCCCCCGGTGAAGTCGATGCCCAGGTTGAAGCCGGCGAAGAGGATGGTGATGATCCCGGGAACGATGACGATCAGCGAGGCCGCGAAGTACCAGTTGCGGTGGGTGACGACATCGAATCGGCTGCCCGAGCTGAAGGTGGTCTTGAGGCGGTCGGTCGGCAGGATCCGGGTGTAGAGGGTGGGGCGGCGGGCGAAGGCGAACCAGCGCTGGACGTAGCGCAGCAAAGAGTGGGTGATCACGATGGCCGAGAACATGCTCACGGCCACCCCGATGAACAGGGTGAGGGCAAAGCCCTGCACGTCCGACGCCCCGAAGAAGTACAGGACGGTGCAGGTGATCATGGTGGCGATGTTGGAGTCCCGGATCGCCGGCCAGGCCCGGCGAAAGCCGTATTCGACCGCCAACTCCAGGGGCCGCCCCTGGCGCAGTTCCTCCTTGGTTCTTTCGAAGATCAGCACATTGGCGTCGACGGCCATCCCCACGCTGAGGATGAACCCCGCCAGGCCCGGCAGGGTGATGACCACCGGGATGAGCTCGTAGACCGCCAGGACGATGAGGGCGTAGCAGATGAGGGCCACGCTGGCCAGGAAGCCGGGGAAGCGGTAGTAGGCGATCATGAAGATGATCACCAGCGCCAGCCCCAGGGCCCCGGCCCGAAGGCTCTGGGCGACCGACTGCCGGCCCAGGGTGGCGGACACGGTCGTCGACTGCAGAACCCCGATCTGGGCCGGCAGCGCCCCGGCGTTGATGTTGTTGACCAGCGCCTGAGCCGAGTTGAAGGTGAAGTTCCCGGTGATCTCAGTCTGGTTGCTGCTCGGCCCCTCGACGCAGGGCGCGGTTAGGACCTCGTTGTCCAGGAAGATCGCCACCTGGGCGGAAGGGGGCGGCGGGGTCGAACAGGAGCCGCCCGTCCCGGTGGTGCTGCAGAGGGGGTTGTTGGCGCAGGCCTTGGTGGTGACCTGGCTCCAGACCGACGCCCCCTGGCTGTCGAAGGTGATGTCCACGGCGTAGCCGCCGCCCGGGTTCTGGCCCACCGCCGCCGAGGCGACCGCCGAGGCGGGAAGGTTCTTGATGATCTTCCAGTGGTAGGCGGCTCCGGTGGACGACACCGGATAGAAGGTGGTGCTGTTGAACTGGCAGCTGGCCTTGGCATGCCCCGGGGGGAAGCACGAGCTGGGGACCAGCTGGTTCTGGTCGATGCAGGTCTGGGTGGTGCAGGTGCCGGGTTGACCGTTGACCGTGGGCTTGCCCGGCACGGCCACGGCGAAATGCAGCTGAGCCGTGGACCCCAGGGTCTTGAGGGCCTGGCCGATGCCCACCCCGGGGAGCTGGACCAGGATCTGATTGCTCCCCTGGGCCTGGACCTGGGTGTCGGCGACCCCCAGCGAGTTCACCCGCCGCTGGATGATGGTGAGGCTGGCCGACTGCGCCTCGGCGAGGGTCTTCCCCTTGGGAAGGCCGGTGCGGCAGCCGATCCCCGGTGGGTTGTTGGGCCCAAGGCAGATGGCGAGGGTCAGTGAGGTGCCACCCTGCAGGTCCAGACCCTTGTGGATATAGGGCTGGGCCCCCAGCAGGGCCGGGTGCTGGTTCGCCGGATAGGAGGCAGTGACCGCCTTGTGGCGCACCAAGAGGTTGTAGATCTGGGGGTAGGCGTCCACCACGATGGCCCCCACGACCAGCACCAAGACGAGTCCCAGCCACCACCGGTTGATCCGGATCAAGTCTTCTGTGCCCGCCGGAGTGAGTTGCTGGTCATCGCGAGTCCTAGATTCTAGCCGTCCGGGCTCGCGGCTCCCGCTCGGGCCACGGGCGCGTGGCCCTCAATCCCCCGGGAAGAGAGGGGGCTCCGGCGGCGGAGCGACCAGATGTGGAGGTGGCGCCATCCCCAGGTGGCGGTAGGCGCCCGCGGTGGCCATCCGGCCCCGGGGAGTCCGCTGCAGCAGGCCCAGCTGGAGGAGGTAGGGCTCCACCACCTCCTCCAGAGTGTGGGGCTCCTCGGAGAGGGCGGCGCCCAGGGTGCCGAGCCCCACCGGCCCGCCGCCGAAGCTGGTGCAGATGAGCCGCAGGAGGCGGCGGTCGGAGTCCTGGAGCCCCAGGGAGTCGACCTCCAGGAGCTCCAGTGCCGCCTCCGTGGCCCGGCTCGTGACCGCGCCGCCCCCGCGAACCAGGGCGAAGTCGCGCACCCGGCGCAGCAGCCGGTTGGCGATCCTCGGAGTTCCCCGGGACCGGGCCGCGATCAGCGCCAGCGCCTCCGGATCCGCTGCCACCTGGAGGAGCCGGGCGGAGCGCGAAACGATGGCCAGCAGCTGCTCTGGGGTGTAGAAGTCCAGCCGGAAGGTGGCGCCGAAGCGGTCCCGGAGGGGTGCCGAGAGCATCCCCTCGCGGGTGGTGGCCCCGACGACCGTGAAGCGCTGCAGCGCCAGGCGCAGCGTCTGGGCTCCAGCCCCCTTGCCTGACACGAAGTCGAAGGCGAACTCCTCCATGGCTGGGTACAGGCTCTCCTCCACCGCCCGCTGGAGCCTGTGGACCTCGTCGATGAAGAGGATGTCGCGCTCTCCCAGGCTGGTCAGCAGGCTCGCCAGGGCTCCCTGATGCTCCAGAGCCGGCCCGCTGGTGACCCTCAGGTTCACCCCCATCTCCGCCGCCACGATGTTGGCCAGGGTGGTCTTCCCCAGCCCCGGCGGTCCGCAGAGCAGCAGGTGCTCCACCGACTCGCGACGCATGCGAGCTGCCTCCAAGAGGATGGCCAGCTGATCCTTGACCGGCTCCTGGCCCACGAATTCGGAGAGCCGCTGCGGACGCAGCTGGCGGTCGAGCTCCGGCTCGTCGGCGCCGACCTGCGGCTCGTAGATCCCGTCGGGCTCGCTCACCGCCGGACCGCCGCAGGGCGGAGCCGTTGCAATGCGATCCTCACCAACTCCTCCACCGTGGGCGACTCCTCCCCCCGGGCGGCGTTAAGACCTGCTCCGACGGCCTCCCGCGCCTGCTGGGCGGAGAAGCCCAGCTGGACCAGCGCCTCGACCGCCCGCTCCACCGGGGCCCCGCTGGACGGTGCCCTCCCCGGGGCCGAGACGATCCCCATCTGGTCGACCGTTCCCTTGAGCTCCAGCACGATCCGCCTCGCGGTCTTGACGCCGATTCCGGGGACCGCGGCCAGCACCCCGTGGTCCTCTGAGGCGATGGCCTCGGCCAGGACCCCCCACTCGGTGCGCGAGAGGATGGCCAGCGCGGCCTTGGGACCGATCCGCTCCACCCCCAACAGGTGCCGAAAGAACACCAGCTCCTGGGGGTCAAGGAAGCCATACAGGGAGATGGCGTCGTCCCGGACCACGGTGTGCACTTCGAGCCGGACCTCCCCCACCGCAGCGCGCAAGTGGGCCGCAGTCCGCTGGTGGACGAACACCTGGTAGCCGACACCGGCGACCTCGATCACCACCGACTCCTCGTCGACCCGGCCCACCGCGCCCCGGAGCGAGGCGATCAAGCCCGGCTCGCGGCGAGCGCCGAGCGAAGCCCGCTGGCGTGCTGGTGGCAGATCCCCACGGCGCAGGCATCGGTGACATCGTCCGGTGAGGTCGGCACCTTGGCCCCCAGGATCAGCTGGACCATCCGGGCCACCTGGCGCTTGTCCGCCGACCCGGACCCGGTCACGGCCCGCTTCACCTCGCCCGGGGTGTACTCGGCCACCGGGAGCCCGCGGCGCGCGGCGGCGCAGAGCAGGATGCCCCGGGCTTGGCTGACCGCCATGGCGGTGGAGACGTTCCGCCGGAAGTACAGCTTCTCGACCGCCACCACGTCGGCGCCCGCCATCCCCAGCAACTCCTCCGCCTGCTGGGAAAGCGCCAGCAGCCGCTGCGGCTCGCCCAGGTGGGCTGGGGTGGTGAGGCAGCCGGAGCCCTGCAGTCGCAGCATCCCTCCCCCACCATCCACCAGCGCCCAGCCGGTCAGGGCCAGGCCGGGGTCAAGCCCCAGGACCAACAACGCCCCGCCTCCGCGCGCCCCGCAGGTCAGACCTCGGCCAGGACGTCGTCAGGAAGGATGGCGTTGCAGTGGACCTCACGGACGTCGTCGTGCTCCTCCAGCGCCTCCAGTAGTCTGACCACCGCCGCGGCATGTTTGGCCTCCACCTCGACGGGATTGGTCGCTTGCATGGTGACCTCGGCCCGCTCCACCACCCGCCCGGCGTCCAGCAGGGCCTGGCGGAGCTCCTCCAGCCGCTCTGGAGCCACGTACACCTCGACCAGGTCCCCCTCGACCTGGACATCTTCGGCTCCCAGCTCGATCGCCTCCAACGCCAGCTGCTCCGGGTCCTTTCCCTTGGGATCCACCGTGATCAGCCCGGTGCGGTTGAACATCCAGGCCACGGAGTTGGTCTCTCCGAGGCTCCCCCCGGAGCGGGTGAACAGGTTGCGCAGCCCGGCCACCGTGCGGTTGCGATTGTCAGTCAGGGCGTCGACCAGAATCGCGACCCCCCCGGGACCGTAGCCCTCGTAGCGGATCTCCTCGATGGCCGCCCCCTGGAGCTCACCCGTGCCGCGCTTGATGGCCCGCTCGATGTTGTCGGCGGGCATGTTGACCTCGCGGGCCTTCTGGATCGCCAGGCGCAGACGGAAGTTGCCGGCTGGGTCGCCGCCCCCTTCACGGGCCGCCACCGTGATCTCGCTGGCCACCTTGGTGAAGGTCTGGCCCTTCCGCGCGTCGACCACCGCCTTCTTGTGCTTGATTCCCGCCCACTTGGAGTGCCCTGACACCGCCTACCTCCGTCGCCTGCCCCACCCGGGGCGGCCGGCACGAACATGCATTCCCTGAAGTGTACCGCTGCCCTCAAGCCTAGCAGTCCGCGGAGCGGGGCTCAGGGCCGGCCGGCCTCCGAGAGGATCAGCCTCACGACCCGCCTCGGGCCGACCCGCAGGATGGTTCCGGAGGGGAACTCCACGGGCTCGGGAGCCGCGGGGAGCCGGTGGTCTCCCAACCTCACCGCGCCCTGGCCCAGCAGGCGCAAGCCCGCGCTGCGGGAACTCGCCATCCCCGCCCGGACCAGCAGGTCGCGGGGGTCCAGAGGGCCCGGTGGGACCGCCACCACGGGGACCTCCGAGGGGAGCTCCTTGAGCCGGAAGCGGCGAAGAAACTCCTGGGCCGCCTGCTCAGCGGCGGCCTCGCCGTGGAATTCGGCGACCACCCGCCTCGCCATCAGCTCCTTCAGGTCGCGGGGATGAACAATCCCCGAACCCAGCTTCTGGGCCAGCTCCCGGGCCTCGCGCAGCGGAGTCGGGGTTGCCAGCTCCAGGTAGGGGAGGATCTGCGTATCGGGGATCGACATCAGGCGGCCGAACTGCTCGTCCGGGGCGTCGGCCACACCGACCGCGTTGCCCAGCGACTTGCTCATCTTGCGCTGACCGTCAATCCCCACCAGGAGCGGCACGGTGACCACATCCTGAGGGGCCATCCCGTACGCCCGCTGAACCTCCCGACCCCGGAGGAGGTTGAAGAGCTGGTCTGTCCCGCCCAGTTCCACGTCGGCCGCCACCGCCACCGAGTCGTACCCCTGGAGCAACGGGTACAACAGCTCGTGGAGCCCGATCGGTCGCTCCTCGGCCATCCGCTGGCCGAAGTCCGACCGCTGCAGGAGCTGGGCCACCGTCGCGGTACCGGCCAGGCGCAGGACGTCCAGGAGCCCCAACTTCCCGAACCACTCGCTCTGCCAGCGCACCTCGGCTCCATCCCGGTCCACCACCGTGAAGAGCTGCTCCAGGTAGGTCCTGGCGTTGGCCGCCACCTCCTCCGAGGCGAGCTGGGGGCGGGTGACGGAGCGCCCGGTGGGATCGCCGATCTGCGCGGTGACGTCCCCAATGATCAGAACCGGGGTGTGCCCGAGCGCCTGCCAGCGTCGCAGCAGGCGCATGGGTACGGTGTGGCCGAGGTGGATGTCCGGGGCGCTGGGATCGATGCCGAACTTGATCCTGAGGTGCTCTCGGCGCTCCACCCTGGCCCGCAGGTGGGCCGCGTCCACGCAGTCCACCACCCCCTGCAGCAGGGCTTCCCACCGGTCGGCGAGCGAAATGCTGGATTCCATGTCGGGGAACGTTACCGAACCGGCCACCTGGTGCAGCCCCCTCCGCTCAGGGCGACCTCAGGTCGGGGCCGGGGGACGCCGGTCCATTCCGGCGCAGACGTCGCGAGGTGGCCCGGCGCCGGGCCGTCCCCGGTGGCGGTCTGGGGTGCAGACAGAGGTCCTGGAGACGCCCGAGCTGGGCGACCGCAGCTACGTGATCGCTGACCACCTGGAGGCGGCGGTGATCGACCCCCAGCGCGACCTGGACCGCCTCATGGGCCTCGTCGAGCGCCACGGCCGGAGGGTCCGGGTGGTCCTCGAGACCCACCTGCACAACGACTGCGTCACCGGTGGGCTGGAGCTCTCGAGGCGGACCGGGGCAACCTCTGTCGTGGCCGGCGGAGAGGAGGCCACCTTCGCCTGCTGCCCGGCGCGCGAGCAGGACACCTGGGAGGTCGGACGGGCCCGGAACAAGGTCATGCCGACACCGGGTCACACCCCCGGCCACTGCGCCTACCTGGTTCAGGGGCCGGGGCCCGAGGATCTCGCCATCTTCTCCGGAGGATCGATGCTCTTCGACACAGTTGGCCGGACCGACCTGGTGGCGCCGGACCGGACCGAAGAGCTGAGCCGGCCCCAACACCGGTCAGTGCGCCGCTTGGCCTTCGAACTCCCAGAGTCCCTGGAGGTCCATCCCACCCACGGCTTCGGAGGCTTCTGTGCCTCGTCGCCCGGCAGTGGCGGACAGCGCAGCTGGGTCGGAGGAGCGGCGGAGCAACCTGGCCTGCCGGATTGAGGACGAGGCGGAGTTCGTCCGGACGCTCCGCGCCGGCCTGGGCGCCTATCCGAGCTTCTACGCCCACATGGGGCTTCTGAACCGAGCCGGCCCCGCAGCCTTGGACCTCTCGCCGCCTCCCCGCGCGACCCCGGGGGAGATCCCCTCCTGGATCGCCGCCGGCGATTGGGTGGTCGACCTTCGGCCCCGCCGCCAGTACGCCAGCTCGCACCTCCCGGGCACGGTGGGCGTGGAACACGACCCCGCCTCCTTCAACCACCTACCCGGGGTGGATGGTCCCCTGGGGCACCCCCATCACCCTGGCGGCGAGCACCGAGGCCGAGCTGGCCTGCGCCCAGCGAGACCTCGTCAGGATCGGAATCAAGCGCCCCGCGGCCACCGTCCTCCTCCCGGCAGCCCTCGGCGACGCAGGCCGCGGGTACCGGGTCGCCAGGTGGGAGGAGCTGGCGGCCGAGCTCGACTCTCCCCGGCCCCCGGCAATCCTGGACGTCCGCGCCGAGGAGGAGTGGCGGCCCGGGCACCTGCCCGGGGCGACTTGGGTCCCCGTAGGGGGATTGCTGGCTCGCCTCGCCGACCTCCCGAAGGTGCCGACCTGGGTGCACTGGCAGGCTGGGTGCCGTGCCACCGTCGCGGCCAGCCTGCTCGACCGGGCGGACATACCGCCGGTGCTGGTCGACGATGAATTCGGGAGGGCGACCGCTTCGGGCCTTGACTTGGTGGTTGAACTTGCCCCGAACGGGAGCGCGCCGGCCTGACCGCGTCCTCGCGGTCCGGTGTCCCTTGACAGCTGCGGAGAAAGTGCTATGTTGGGCTCAGGTATCCGGGTTCAGACGGAGGTGTCACGTAGTGCGTACCGTCTGGAGCATGCTGAGGCACACCAGGGCGGAGTGAGCGGCCCCCCGGGGCCATCCCGGCGGAGGGTTCCGCCGCTTCGCATTGGGCCCCGGCAGAGGGCGTCTCGCCACGTTTTTCGTTCCGGCTTATCCGCCGGACGCGGTGCCTACAGCACCGGTGACACATGGGAGCGGGCCACTGAGCCCGCTCCTCTTTTTCCCCTCACCGTACCGGCCAGGTAGTACCGAAGGGGCGCGGGGTCTCGTACCCCTACCCGGGGACCGGACTCCACCGGCTGCGGCGCCGCACCGGCCTCCAGCCAGAGGTCTGTGCTCTCGGAGCAGAGGTCCACACGATTGTCCGCCAGGGTCACCTCGAGGGCGCGGCAGAGAAGTGCCGGGCCTCCCACCACCTCGCCGGAGGTCCGCCGGCCCGCCCGAAGGAGGACCGCCTCGGCTTCTCCGGCGGGCCCCGTCACCACGTTCAGGCAGTGATGCATCCCATAGATGAAATAGACGTAGGCGTGGCCCGCCGGTCCGTACATGGGCAGGTTGCGGGGCGTGGGGCCCCGGTGGGCATGCGACGCGGGATCCGATTCCCCTAGATAGGCCTCCACCTCCAGGAGCTCCAGCCTCACCAGTCCGTTCGGACCCCGCCGGACCAGCCAGCACCCCACCAGCTCTCGAGCCACCTCGGGGCTGGAGCGGGCGAAGAATCGTCGACCCAGGCGCGGCCCCACCTCGGTCACCGGGCCCTTGCGCCCACCTCCAGCTCCAGCACCCGCAGAACGGCCTGGCGAACCCCGTCCCCCTCGGCGGTCGTCAGGGTGCGCTCCGGGTGACGGAGGCGGAGCCGGAGTGTCCAGCCCTTGAATCCCGGGCCGAGCTGGTCCCCGAGGAACTCGTCGATGGGGGTTACCAGCTCCAATTCCGGTAGATCCAGCGCCGCTACCGCCCGGAGCGCTGGCCCCAAGAGGGCCCGGCTGGGGACCGTCACCGAGAGGTCGAGCACCAGCGCCGGGGTGCGCGGGAGGGACGGAGCGCGACCCGGGCGGCCCCCGGGCTTGAGCCAGCCATCCAGGCGGAGCTCGGCGACTTCCACCCGGCCCCGGATGTCGAAGGCGTCGGCCACCGGCTGGGCCACCTCGCCCACGATCCCGCGGCGCTCCGCGCCGGCCCACACCTCGGCTGCTCGGGCCCGGTGGAGAGCGGGCCACGTGACCGGCCGGAATTCCACCACCCCGCCACCGCCGACGCTGGATAGAGAGGCGATGAGGGCCATGAGGTGTCGCAGACGGGTGACCGCATCTGCGGCGCCGTCGTCTTCCAGGTCCAGGACAGCCAGCATCCAGGGCTCCTCCGGCCGCTCCTGGCCCCGAGCCCAGAAGGCCGCTCCCTGCTCGAAGAGACGGACCTTGTCCTGGCCGCGCGCCTGGTTGTGGTGGGCGCTCTGGAGCAGCCCCTGCAGCAGGCCCAGGCGCAGGCTCCCCAACTGCGCGGAGAGAGGATTGGCCAGCTCCAGGTGAGGAAGGTCCCTGCGCAGACGTGGCGCCAGCGCCTCTCTCTCCCCGGACACCAGGCTGAGGCTCAGAGCCTCGCTGAAGCCGGCGGCCCGGCAGGTGGTGGAGGTCAGGCGGGCAACCGGCTCCTCCAGCGCCTCCGGGGGGGGTGCTTGGCGGATTGGGGGCAGTGTCCCGGGGACCTCGCGGTACCCGATGATCCTCCCGACCTCCTCGGCGAGGTCCACGGCTGTCGAGACGTCGGTGCGGTAGGGGGGCGGGGTTGCGAGCACCTCCCCTCCCTCCTGACGCACTTCGAACTGGAGGCGACGCAAGGGACTGGCTACCTCGTCCGGTCCGAGCTCCATCCCCAGGATTGAGGAGATCCACACGGGGTCGCAGCGGATGGCCGCCGCCGGTGCCAGTGGCGCGCCCCCGACCGCGCCCGGTCCCAGGGTGGCCCCCAGGTGGCGCACCGCCAGGTGGATGAAGCGGTCCGCCCCCCGCCTGGCGAGATGGGGCGAGAGTTGGCGCTCGAAACGGCCGGAGGCCTCGGTCCGGAGACGCAGCCGCCGCGAGGTGGAGCGCAGCAGCGCCCAGTTGAAGTTGGCGGCCTCCAGAAGCACCTGACTCGTGCCCCGTCCCACCGCGGACGCCTCCCCCCCAATCAGGCCGGCCACGGCCTGAGGGGCATCCCCCACGGTGATCACCAAGGTCTCGGCATCGAGCTCCCGCGCAACTCCGTCCAGGCAGGCGATGGACTCCCCTTCCCGGCCGCGCCTCACTCCCACCTCAAGCCCCCTCTCCACCCCCGGCAGCCGGTTCAGGTCGAAGGTGTGCAGCGGCTGCCCGATCTCGAACATGACGTAGTTGGCGAGGTCCACGATCCCCCCCAGCGATCGCTGCCCGATAGCCGCCAGGCGCCGCCGGACGAAGTCCGGGGCTGGCGCCTCACTGAACCCGATTAGGACCTCAGCGAGATAGACCGGACAGTCGGTTGGGGAATCGACGGTCACCTGGACCGAGGGGCTCAAGGAGGAGCGAGTGGGCCGGCTGGCCTCAGGGTCTCGCAGCGGCCGCGAGAGCAGTGCCGAGAGCTCCCGCGCCACGCCCCAGTGGGAGAGGCAGTCAGCGCGGTTGCTGAGGACCTCCAGCTCGTACAGGTGGTCGGCGGGGTAAAGCCGGTCCAGCGTCGTCCCGCGCTCGGCGTCGTCCGGGCTGAGGATGAGCACCCCGTCGTGGTCCGAGCCCAGCCCCAGCTCGTCCGGGGCGCAGAGCATCCCCTCGCTCCAGATTCCCCGGAGCCGCTTCCGCCCGATCTCCGCCCCGATCGGCAGCCGGGTGCCGGGACGGGCCCATGGCACCAGCGCCCCCACAAAGAGGTTGTCGGCGCCACAGATCACCTCCCTGGGCTCCTGCCCGGGCGTGGCGACATGGGCCAGGAAGAGGTGGTCGCTCCCCTCCACGCGGCGCAGACCGACCACTTCGCCTACCACGACCTGGTCCAACCCCACCCCGAACGCAGTGACCTTCTCCACCTCGGTCCCGCTCAGGGTGAGGAGATCCGCGACCTGTGCGGGCTCGACGCCCTCCAGGTCGACCATCTCCCCCAGCCACTCGTGGCTCACCCTCACTCAGAAACACTCCAAGAGGCGCAGATCGTTCTCGTACAGGTCGCGCAGATCGGTCAACCCGTAGCGCAGGACGGCGATCCGGTCCGGCCCCATGCCGAAGGCGAAGCCGCTGTGGGTCTCCGGGTCCACTCCGCCGTTGCGCAGCACCTCGGGGTGTACCATCCCCGACCCCAGGATCTCGATCCAGCCCTTCTGCAGACAGGTCCGGCAACCCACGCCCTGGCAGACAGCGCAGGCGACGTCCGCCTCCAGGCTGGGCTCGGTGTAAGGGAAGAAGCTGGCCCTGAGGCGCACCCGGCGATCCCCGCCGAACAGCGCCCGGATGACATATTCCAGGGTGCCCTTCAAGTCCCCCAGCGTCACCCCGCGGTCGACGCACAGGCCCTCCACTTGGTGGAAGACCGGGGTGTGGGTGGGATCGGGGTTGTCCCGGCGGGCCACCCTTCCGGGGACGATGATCCGGAGCGGCGGCCGGGACCCCAGCATCGCCCGCATCTGGACCGGCGAGGTGTGGGTCCGGTAGAGCCAGCCGCCAGCGGGCGGGCTGAGGTAAAAGGTGTCGTGGGCATCCCGGGCGGGATGTTCCGGTGGCATGTTGAGCAGCTGGAAGTTGTGCTGGTCGTCCTCCAGCTCGGGTCCGGCCACCGACTGATAGCCGAGGAAGGCGAAGACATCCTCGATCTCCCGGATCAGCCCCGCCACCGGGTGCGGATGGCCCTGTCCTGGCTCCCGGAAGGGGTGGCTCATGTCCACCCACTCCGCATCCTCCCGCTCTGCCTCCTCCCCCGCCGCCAGCTCCCGCTGCCGGGTCTCCAGGGCCGCACGGAGCTCGCCGCTCGCTCGGTTGAACGCCTGACCGTAAGCGGCCCGCTGATCGGGGCTGAGCTCCCGGAGGCGCTGACCAGCCAGGGTCACCAGACCGTCCCTCCGGCCGAGGTAGCGCAGCCGCACCTCATCCAGCCCCTCTAGGCTGTCCGCCCCGGCGATCTCCTCCAGGGCCATCGCGGTGAGCTCCTGGAGGTCGACCGAGGTCACTGCGGGGTGGTCCCCTCCTTGGCCAGCTCGACCAGCTTGGCGAACGCCCCGGGGTCCCTAACGGCCAGCTCGGCCATCTCCTTGCGGGAGAGCATCACCCCGGCCCCGCCGATGGCGGCCATGAAGCGGCTGTAGGTGATCCCGCTCTGCCGAACCGCGGCGTTGATGCGAGCGATCCACAGCCGGCGAAAGTCGCCCTTGCGGCGGCGGCGGTCGCGGTACTGGTAGGCCAGCTTGTGCATGACCGCCTCATGGGCGGGCCGGTAGAGGCGGTTGTGGGAGCCGGTGAGACCGGAGGCCTCCTCCAGGAGGCGCTTGTGGCGCTTGCGGGCCGTCACGCCCCGCTTGACCCGGGCCACCGCTCAGCCCTCCAGGTACGGCGCGTTGCGCCGCACCACCTTGGCGTCCCCGGAGTCGACCGCCTTCATCTGCGCGTACCCACGCTTGCGCTTGGCCGACTTGTGCTCCAGAAGATGGGACTGGAATGCTCCCCGGCGGAGCAGCTTGCCCCCGCCCGAGACCCGAAAGCGCTTCTGGGTCCCCTTATGGCTGCGGATCTTGGGCATTGTGGTTCGCCTCTCCCCTGCTGGGCTTCTTCTGCACCGGATTGAGAATCATGATCATGTTGCGCCCCTCCAGGAGGGGCTGCCGCTCCACCTGGGCCACGTCCTTCACCTCTTCGGCCAGCCGCTGCAGCAGCGCCCGCCCGATTTCCTGGTGGACCAGCTCGCGGCCCCTGAACATGATAGTGAGCTTGACCTTGTCGCCATCCTCCAGGAAGTGACGCACGTATCCGTACTTGGTCTGGAAATCGTGGTCGCTGATCTTGGGACGGAGCTTCATCTCCTTGAGGCGGATGGCGTTGTGCTCCCGACGAGCCTCCTTCTCCCTCTTCAGGGCTTCGAACTTGAATCGGCCATAGTCCATGAGCCGACACACCGGAGGTTGGGCCTGGGGCGCCACCTCCACCAGGTCGAGTCCCCTCTCTTGGGCCAGCCGCTGGGCCTCCGCCAGGGTCACGATCCCCAGCGCCTCGTCGGTCGTGTCGTCGAAGAGCCGGACCTGCGGGGTCCGGATCTGGTCATTGATGTGCAGCTCGCGAAACGCTATGGACGCATCCTCCTCAGCTCAGGCCAGAGGGGCCGATGCTATCACGTGCAAGGCCATGCGCCCTGGGGCCTTCAACCTCCGTCCATCTCCTCGGCCAGCCTCGCCGCCACCTCCTCGATCCCAAGGAGGGTCTTGGTCCCGCGCCGCGCATCACGGAGATTGACCTGGTGGGCCTCCACCTCCCGGCGCCCGACCACGGCCAGGTACGGGACCTTGGCGAGTTCCCCGTCCCGGATCTGGGCCGGCATCGTCTCCCCAGGGCGGGGAGCGGAGATCCTGATTCCCCTGGCCTCCAGAGCCGCCACCACCTCGAGGGCATACGGCAGCTGGTCGTCGCTGACCGTGACCATGCGCACCTGCTCCGGGCTCAGCCAGAAGGGCAGGGCGCCGCCGTAGTGCTCCAACAGCACCCCGAAGAAGCGCTCCAGGGATCCCAGCAAGGCCCGGTGGACCATGATGGGCCTGTGGGCGGCGCCGTCCGCACCGATGTACTCCAGCTGGAAGCGTTCCGGCTCGTTGAAGTCGAACTGCACCGTGCTGCACTGCCAGCGGCGACCCATCGCGTCCCGGATGTGGATGTCCACCTTGGGGCCGTAGAAGGCGCCCTCTCCGGGGTTGACCTTGAACTCCATCCCCCGCCGCCGAAGGGCGCGGTCCAGAGCGGCCTCGGCCAGCTCCCACATCCGATCCGCACCCGCGGCCTTGGCCGGCTTGGTGCTGAGGTCCACCTCCAGTTCCTTGAAGCCGAATCGGGAGAGCATCTCCGAGGCCAGCTGAAGGACCCCCACGACCTCCTCCTCGGCCTGCTCCTCGGTGCAGAAGATGTGCGCGTCGTCCTGGGTGATCCCCCTGACCCGCAGGAGCCCGTGCAGAGTGCCGCTGCGCTGGAAACGGTAGACCGAGGCGATCTCGGCCAGCCGCAGCGGCAGCTCGCGATAGCTGCGGGGACGGGAGCGGTAGATGAGGATGTGGAAGGGGCAGCTCATCGGCTTCACCCGATAGCGATCCCCCTCGACGGCGATCGGCCCGTACATCTCGTCCGCGAAGAAGCCAAGGTGGCCGCTGACCTCCCAGAGGTGCTCCCGGGCCAGGTGAGGGGTGTACACGAGCTGGTATCCGCCCCGCTGGTGCTCACGCCGCCAGTAGTCCTCCATGACCGTCCGAACCACGGCCCCCCGGGGATGCCAGAGCACCAGTCCGCCGCCCAGCTCCTCGGGTAGGGAGAAAAGGTCCAGCTCTCGCCCCAGCCGGCGGTGGTCCCGCTGCCGGGCCATCTCCAGCCGCTCCAGGTACTCCTCCAGCTCCCTGGAGCTGAGGAAGGCGGTGCCGTAAACCCGCTGGAGCATCGGTTGGTTCTCGTCCCCGTGCCAGTAGGCGCCAGCCGTGTGGAGCAGCCGGAAGGCCGGGATGTGGGAGGCCCGCGGGACGTGGGGCCCGCGGCAGAGGTCGAAGAAATCGCCGGTCCGGTAGCAGGTGATCAGCTCCCCCTCGGGGATCCTCTCGATCAGCTCCACCTTGAAGCGCTGGGAGCGGCCGCGGAACTCCGAGAGCGCGCCGTTTCGATCCACCTCCAACCGCTCGTAGGCGGGATCCCGAGCCTGGATCTCCCGCATCCGCTGCTCGATGGCGGGGAGATCGGAGTCGCTGATCCTGGCTCCCCCCGGCAAGAGGAAGTCGTAGTAGAAGCCGTCCTCGATGGCCGGCCCGATGGCGTACTCGGCCCCCGGGTACAGCTCGCACACCGCCGCCGCCATAAGGTGGGCGGCGCTGTGGCGCAGAACATCCAGATCGATCCCTTCCATCTGATCTCGCATTCTAGGGGCGGGGCCCCGCTCTGGGAACGGACGAGCGGCGGCTATAATCCGAACCCTGCGGCGGGCGCATAGCTCAGGTGGTTAGAGCGCTACCCTGACACGGTAGAGGCCCCAGGTTCGACTCCTGGTGCGCCCACCAGCCTCCGCTTTTTCCGGGTTTCAAAAGGGATTTCGGGCCCTTGACAGAAAGTGCAGGGAGTGCTAATCTGGCCCAAATATTGACATGGGTACCGCTCTGGAGCAGAGGCTTTGACTTGAAAGCGGCTGCAGGCAGAGCGGACCTTGAAGGAGCCTCCGATGCCGACTCTCAAAGTGGTCGAGTCCCCGGCGCCCACCGCCGTCGAGCGCTGCGTCCAGGACTACCTGACCTCCTGCCGGGCCCGGGGCCTCGCCCCGGGGACCATCGTCCAGCTCACCTACTCGCTCCGGAGCGTCTTCCTGCCCTGGGCTGCCCAACAAGCGCTCACCGAGATCGCCGACTTGACCCCGCGCATGCTGGAGCGGATGGCCGCCGATCTCCTGACCGCCGGGGGCAGGCGCGGACCGCTCGCTCGCCAGACCGTCCGCACCTACCTGAGGGCCGTGAACCTCTGCCTCAAGTGGGCTAGGGCTGAGGGGGAACCCGTACCGGACCGGGCTGCCGCTCCACTCCCGAGGCTGCCCAAGACCCTCCCGCAGGTGCTGAGCCGGGAGCAGATCGCCGCCATCGAGTCTGCCTGCGCCACCGAACGCGACCGGTTGATCGTACGCCTCCTCGCCGACACCGGGATGCGGGTGGGAGAGCTCGCGGGCCTCCGCCTCGGAGACCTGCTGCAGCGCAGCCGCGGCTCCTTCCTGCGCCTGCGGGGCAAGGGGGACCGGGAGCGCCAGGTGCCAGTCATGCCCCACCTGGCCAACCGGATCCAGCGCTACGCCGCCCGGACCAGACCCGCCGATCCGGGGACCGATCGCCTCTTCGTCAGCCTCCGGCGCAGCCCCCGCACCGGGACCTACGAGCCGCTCACGACCTCCGGGATCCAGCAGATCATTCGCCATGCGGCCGGTCGGGCGGGGATCCCCCAGCGAGTCCATCCGCATCTGTTCCGGCACTCTTTCGTGACCTGGGCGATCACGCGCGGAATGAACCCCATCCAGCTCGCCGAGATCGTCGGCCACTCGTCCACGGCAATGATCCAGCAGGTCTACTCCCACCTCTCCCCCAGCGACGCCTATGAAGCCATGGCAGCGGCCCTCCTCGGGAAGGGGAGCTGACGGCAGGGTGCTCTCCTGACCCCCGGTCCGCCGTCCCGAGCGCCCCGGGACCGTCACCCTGCGTGGGAGCCACGGCAGGACGGGTCAAGGCACGCCGCATCCCGGTCGGATCCCTCAGCTCTTCGGGGCCGGTCGCCTCGGAGCATGGAAAGCTGGCAGGATCTCGTCCACACCGGAGACCGGGGGGGCCGCCGCGAGGGCGACCGCGATCTTCCGCAACGTGTTGGGACTCACCGGCCGTCCAGCTGTCGCCGTGGTGACGGTGGCAGCACTGACACCAGCGGCCCGGGCAAGGTCCACATTGTTCCAACCTCTGCGGGCAATCTCAAACCTCAAGCGGTCGGCCGCCAGGATCACGCTCACGGCCGGTCCAGCCCAGTGGGCTCGAACCCCGAGTTTCGAGGCTCAGTTCCTTTCCCGGCACTTCCCGTGTCGAGTAGACCCCGGCCAGCGGCCGTGGAGGCGGCCACCTCCATCCTCTGGCGGCCCTTGCGGTCGACGGTCTCGCTGAAGGTCGCACCCCGCCGCTCCAGATAGTCGTAGACCCCGCGCACGGTGCGCCCCAGCGCGGCGCCGAGGCCGTGAGCGGCGCCCATCGCGGGCAGTCTGGAGACGCAGCCGACCAGCCCCCGGATGATCAGCAGCTCGTCCGTGGAGCGGACCAGGTCCCGCACCAGCGGAGACGCGGGCGAACCGATCTCCGCCTCCCGGATCACCTGCCACTCCCGGGCCCCCGGCCAGCGGGAACGGTGGGAGTCCGAGGTCGGAACCTCGAGCGAGACCCACTGGGTCGTGCAGCGCCACAGCTCCCGGCGCGCCTCCAGCGCCTCGGCCGGAGAGGAGTCTCCCAGTGACACCAGGGAGCGGCGGCGGAACTGGAACTCCACCCGCCAGACCGGCTGCTCCCGGTCCCAACCCTTCCAGATCGCCTTTGGCCACTCCCCTCCCCACCCCCTGAGCTCCAGGGTCTTGACGTAGCAGCGGGCCATCACGGCAACGCCACCGAAGACGAAGCCGCTCGGTCGGCGGCCCCGGAGATGGGCCCGTGCATAGATCGGCACCATGCAGGTGCGGCGGCGGACCGCGCGGCAGTGGAAGTGTCGAAGTCTTCGACAGCCGGAAACCAGCCCTGGGTGTCGCGGTACAGGTCCAGTCGCGAGATCCCGGGGAGAGGCTCATCTCGCATCACGTTTGCGGCCAGCCGCTCCGAGATTTCAGCCACGGCGTCATCCACCCCCTGGGAGTGGAGGGAGGCGGAGTGGGTCTGGATGAAGACCGGCGGGAAGGGGGACGGCGCCCCGATCGCCACCTCCATGTTGGGAGAGCTGGCCCAGAACGGATAGCTCCGCCAGCCGTGGGGGTGCAGGGCTACCGAGAGGCACTGCTCGCCCCAGGGGACCACCTGGAACTCGTTGGTGCGCTGAGACTCCTCCTTGAGCGCCTCGAGGAAGACCAGCAGACCGTCCTGCAGCTCCCCACGGACGGAGCAGGGGAGCGTGTCCACCCCGGCGGCCGGAATCCTCAGGTCTGCCGCCACGATCGATCCGAGAGCCCGTCTGAGGTGGAGTGTGTATTTTCCCACCACTGTGTGACAGGCACTCGTGGTGGGAGAGGGCCTTGCCGCTCCACCTGGCGAGGGGCATCTGGTGGCTCCCCTCCAGGGAGCATTCCACCGCCTGGAACTCCTCCAGGGTCTCCTCCCGCCAGATGGCCCGCGGGGAATGGGGCGGGAGGAGAGCGGCCCTGTCGCTGTCCAGGCAGATGTGGCTGTTCACGGCGGCCCGGACCCGGAAGGCGACCGCGCCCTGGAGATGGGCCTTCAGCTGCCCCGGCATCGCCTCGGCATCCTGGCGCTGGGTGCAGCAGACGAGGTGGACCCCCACCGACCGCCCCAGCCTGGCGACCTCCCCGAGCCGCCCGCTGGCCGCCTGCTGGGCGGCGCGGTCGGCCCGGTCGTCGCCCAGGTCGAGACAGGTCAGCTCCGCCACCTCGTCCACCGCGACCGGCAGCCGGGGCCAGCTCGGCGGGGAAGCCGGTCTCTCCGAGGAAGCAGCCTCCCGCACCTCCCGGAGCCGCCGGTCCACCTCCTGCCGGACCCGCCCCAGAGTGTCGGCCGCCGCCAGGAGGCCGTCCGCCAGGGGGTAGATGGCGTGAGGTAGGCCCCTGAAAGGGGCGAGCTCCACCCCACCTTCGAGGTCGATGACGGCCACCTGGAGGTCCTCCGGTTCGTGCTCCCGGCAGAGGACGGTGAGCACCTGCCGTAGGAAGACAGGCTTGCCCCCTCCGGTCATCCCGCCCGCCAAGAGGTGGGGGCGGGCGTTCAGGTCCACCCAGAAGGATCCCCGGCGCCCTCTGCCGAGGCCGATGAGGAACCTCTCCGGCGGCCGGGGCGAGCTGTACATCTCCCGGTACGCGAGGTGGTACGGGATGCGGTGCCGCAGCACCTCGGTCACCAGGCCCCCGCGCTCCTCACACACCCGCAGCGAACACTCACTGCGGGCCTCCAGGGGCTCCTGCCGCTGCGGGACGTCCCACAGGGTGACCACGGGCGGCACCCGCCAACGCAGGGTCACGGTGCGCCGCTGCCACCTCGCGTTTGGCCGCGCTCCCGGCGCCACCACCCGGCCCCTCCGGTCCACACCCACAACGCCGCACTCCACCATCGCCCGGCGCAGTCTGGCCGCCGGGGACCTGCCCCTCCCGTCGACCGTGAGAAGCGCTGCGGCCGAGGCCGCGATGAGGGTCCCGCACGATGAGGCACCTTCGCCCCAGTGCAGTTCGGATGCCGCGACCGGGTCGGCCACCAGTACCCAGTCGGCCGGCTGCCCGAGGAGCCACGTCCCGACGGCCCCGGGATCCGATAGGGCCCTGGGGTCGGCCAGGTACCTGCCGCCCATCAGAACGAGGAGGCCGCCGGGGCCGGATGTGAAGCACGCAGCGGCGGGCTCGGGCTCCCCTCCGCGATGAAGCCCGAGATCAGCCAGATGGCGAGGAGCAGCGCCAGCAGGACCCAGCAGCCGATGCGTCCCCCCGGGGTACCCCGGAGGAGGGAGCGGAGGACCGCCAGCACGACCATGACGCTGAACAGGACGGCGGCCGCCACCACCACGAAGGTGAGGATCGCCCCCAGGACGCCGGTCACTTCCGGGCCCTTGCCTGGGTCTCAGTGGCACCCTCCTTCCGGAGAGGCGAGAGGTACGTGATGTGGTCCGCCACCACTACCAGGCGAAGCTGGCCTCCCCCCTCCGTGCCTTCCGGGTTGTAGAAGATGCCGCGGAGCCGGCCGGTCACCGCGACCCTTGAGCCCTTGCCAATAAAGCGCACCCGGTTCCTCGCCTGGCCCCCCGGGCCTCGACCCGACCCAGTCCGGCTCCTGGGTGCGGTCCCGCCGACACACCGCGCAGAGGGCGCTCTCCTTCACCTGCGGGTCCGGCTCCCCTGCCGTGAGGAACTCCTGGACCCGAACCTCAGAGGCGACCACCCCGATCAGCTCGACGTGGGTCATCGCCCCACCTCCCGCTCCCCCACCTGCCGCTCTGGCCCTCCCAGCCCTCGGGCGGGCGTCCTCCCGGCATCACCGCCCACCAGGGCAGGTGGCACATCTCCTGGCCCCCGTTGTCTTCGTCCTCATGCTTATCGCCCCGAGGTCTCCGCAGGTCCTTTGACATCTCTCACCTTCTGTGCTGGCGGTGCTCCGGCCCGGGTGGACCGGTCCAGATTAGCAGGTCCGCAAGGGATGTCAAGAGGTGGCGCGGACCACTTTTGGAGGCTGCGGGGAGCTACTAGGAGGAGATCTGCCCCGAGGGGCCGGGGGGTCAGGGGATGGTTCTCAATACCCCTCTGGCACCCGGGGGAAGACCAGGGTGGTCATGTCGCCCGGAAGGTGGCTCTCGATCACCGCCACCACCTGCTCCTGTTCCCGCATCACCCGGTACAGCTGCAGCACCGGCACCCCGTCCGGTAGCGCCAGCAGCGCCTTCAGGTGGGAAGTCGGCATGGAGGCCTCTACCACGTCCTCCCCCTCCTCCCCTGGCAGCCCCCTGAACTTGAGCAGGTCCGGGAGCCAGAAGCCGGTCAGCTCCTCTTCCCGGATCCCCGCCTCCTCCTCCGCCACCGGGTGAAGCCACACCCGGGCCAGGATCGGGGCCCCGGTGACGTCGATCCCGGTACCCTCCTGGACCAGCACCACCGTGCCTGGAGCCACCTGGAGAAGCTCCCCCACCCAAGGGGTGACCGGGATCCTCCGAGTGAGGTCCCCCAGCAGCCCCTGAATCTTGAAGGCGCGCCCGGTGGAGGGATCAGCTGCCGGCTCCTCAACCGGCCCGACCTGCGGCCGGGCGGTGCCCACCGCCCGGGCTTGCACCCTCTGGCGCTCAGCCTTGGGGTCGCGGACGAAGCTCCCGGAGCCGTGCTCGGACGCCACCCTCCCTTCCTGCTTCAGCACCCCCAACGCGCTGCGCACCGTGGAACGGGTCACGTGGTACCTCGCCATGAGCTTGCGCTCAGAGGGGAAGGCCACCCCCGGCGGCAGACGTCCCTCCTCGATCTCGAGCCGGAGGGCCGCCGCCAGCTGCTGGTACAGAGGATCAGAGCTGTCTCGGTCCAAGCAGTACGTCGCCATAGGTGCAGCTTATTTGGTCCGGACCAGTCTTGCAACTTTCCGCTCTTGGAGCACCGCCGGGGACCTGGCGGAGCGAACCGGGGAAGGGGTTGGGATGAATCTCCCCAGGCGCCGGCTTAGGATCGCCGACGTCCCACGGTCGTCCTCCGGCTTCTAGTGGTCCGGCGGCCAAATAGGTGAAGCCCATAAGCTGGCAGTATGAAGATGATGCCAGCGGCGGAACCTTTGCCGGTGACCAGGGAAGACCGGGCGGCGTTGGAGAGGCTCGCGAAGTCGACTTCGCGGAGTCACCGAGCGGTGCTGCAAGCGCGAGGACTGCTGTTGGCTAGCGAAGGGGTGGCCAACTACGAGATCGCTCGGCGCGTGGGCGTGTGCTCCAACACAGTCCGGAGTTGGCGGCGGAGCTTTCCACAACGGGGTGTGGCGGGGGTGGGAGTGATTCGCCCCGGTCGGGGCCGCAAGCCGTGGCTGCCCGAGGGGACGGTGGCGGAGGTGGTGCGATTGACGCAGCAAGAACTGCCGGCTGATGGCTCCACCCACTGGACCACTCGGAGCTTGGCCCGACGAGTGGGGATCGGCAAGGACAGTGTGGGGCAGATCTGGAAGGACCACGACCTCAAGCCGTGGAAGGTGGAGACCTTCAAGATCTCCAATGATCCTGCCTTCGAAGAGAAGCTGGTGGACGTGGTGGGGCTGTACCTGAACCCGCCCGAGCGCGCTGTGGTGTTCAGCGTCGACGAGAAGACCCAGTGCCAAGCCCTGGACCGGACCCAGCCAGGACTGCCCATGCGGCCGGGCCGAGCGGGAACCATGACCCACGACTACAAGCGCAACGGCACCACCGACCTGTATGCGGCCCTCAACATCGCCACCGGGCAAATGCTGACCGACTGTCGGGATCGACACACCGCCAAGGACTTCGTGCGCTTCCTGCGGATCATTGACCGCAACGTGCCGGTCCAGTTGGACGTGCACCTGGTCTTGGACAACCTCTCCGCGCACAAAGCCCCCGAGGTGCAGGCCTGGTTGGCACATCCGCAGCGACGTCGCTTTCACCTCCACTTCACGCCGACCAGCTCCAGCTGGGTCAATCTGGTCGAGCGCTGGTTCAAAGAGCTGACCGACAAACGCCCGCGGCGCGGCACCTTCAGCAACGTGCCCGCCCTCATCGACGCCATCAAACTCTGGGTGTCCCACTGGAACGACAACCCCCAGCCTTTTGTATGGCACACACCCGCGGACGAGATCATCGCCAAGGTCCGCAGGGGCCGCGCTGCACTAGCCCAACTTAATTCACCGACGGACCACTAGAGCCTGGGGTCGACCGGCTCGCTCTCCAGTGCGAGGATTCCGAAGACGCACTCGTGAACCCGGTGCAGGCCTTCTGATCGGACGAACCTCTCTAAGGCCTCGATCCCCAGGGCAAACTCGCGAACCGCCAGCGAGCGCTTGAGCCCGAGCGAGCGTTCCCGGAGCCGGCTGAGGTTGGCGGGCAGCGTGTACTCGGGACCGTAGATGATGCGGAGGTACTCCGGTCCGCGGCACTTGACGGCGGGCTGGAGCAGCCCTCGGCGGCCCGTCGCCACAAAGGGCAGGGGTTTCACCACCATGCCCTCTGCGCCCCTCTGAACCAGGTCCTCCCACCAGCGGATCGCGGTCCGCTCGCTGACCGGGTCGGTGAGGTCAACCGAGGCGTGGGCAGTGGCGACGATGACGGAATCGGCGTCCGACGCCAGGCGGGCCAGGGTGGCCATGTGCCACACATGGTCTCGATCTGCATGCACCACCGCCCCGCTGGCGAGGAGGTGGAACGGAGCGATCCGCAGATCGTCGACGGACTTCACGTCCCAGCAGTAGCGGCGATAGGCATCCCGGTACCCGCTAATGAGCCGGGCTCTGGCCTGGGTGCGATCGGCCAAGTCGCCGACGTCGACTCCGCGCGCACGCGCAGCGTCGAGGGCTGGCAGCGCCGCCGCGAACGCCTGCTCCGCGGCCGAAGCTACTGCGGAGTACTGGCTGACCAAGAGCTCTCCTGCCTTGACCGACCAGGGCATCACCTCCATGTCGAGGGCAGCCCAGTCGCTAGCGAGCTCGTCCCAGAGGCCGGCCCGGTCCAGAGCGTTGCGCAGCCGCTCTAGAACAGCCGCCTCAAAGGCGCGGTCGGCGAAGAACCTCCGGCCGGTCCGTGTGTACACGATCCCCCCCGCGTCACTGGCGATGTGAAACCGGCGCTCGATCGCGCCCGGATCACGGCCCGCGATGGCGACGGCGCGCGACCCCATGTGCTTCTCTTGGCACACAACCTGTTCCACCCCGCCGCGACGGAAATAGTCAAAGGCCTCGGCGGGGTGCTCGAGCAGGCCCTCGTTCGCGGTCGTTGCCGGGGGAGACATGGTGGGCGGCAGATAGACGATCCAGCGAGGATCGACGGCGAAGCGGCTCACGGCCTCGAGGGCAGCAGCGGCGTTCTCGTCGGGGATCGTGACGTTGCCCACGAGGCGCGTGGTGATCGTCCGCCGTCCCAGGACGTCCGCGGCGTACAGGGCTAGGCTGTCACGCTCGCTGGGAGCCTGAGCAGCCGACAGCGGCCGGGTGGGCTGGTAGTACATGCGCGCGGCGGGTACCTCGACGAGCTCCCGCTCGGGGTAACGTAGGGCGGTGAGCCGACCGCCAAAGACGCAGCCCGTGTCGATGCAGATCGTGTTGTTCAGCCACTCGGCAGCGGGTACGGGCGTATGACCGTAGACCACCATGGCGGCACCACGGTAGTCGGCGGCCCAGTTGTAGCGAACGGGAAGCCCGAACTCATCGGTCTCCCCGGTCGTCTCCCCATAGAGGGCGAATTCCCGAACCCGGCGGGAGGCGCGTCCCTGGAGCCTCTCGGCCATCCCAGCGTGAGCGACCACCAGCCGTCCGTCATCAAGAACCAAGTGGCTTACCAGCGTGTCGATGAAGGAGGCGACCTCCTGGCGGAACTCGAACGGCTCGGCTTCTAGCTGCGCCAGCGATTCGGCCAGGCCGTGGCTCACCGTCACTTGCCGCCCTTGGAGGGCGCGCATCAGCTTGATGTCGTGATTGCCGGGGACGCAGAGTGCGCTGCCGGTCCGAGTCATGGCCATAACGGTGCGGAGGACCCCGGGGGTCGAGGGGCCGCGATCGACCAGGTCGCCGAGGAAGATGACCTTCCGTCCCTCCGGATGGCTGTACCCGCCGTCGGCCGGCTGATAGCCGAGACGGCCGAGGAGGGCGACCAGCTCCTCATGGCAGCCATGGACGTCCCCGATCACATCGAATGGCCCGTGCCAGTCGCGGCGGTCGGTCCAGAGCCGCTGGCGCTCGACGACCGCGGCATCGACCTCCTCTTGGGAGCGGAGGATGGTCACATAACGGAAGCCCTCGCGCTGCAGATCCCGTGCCGACCGGTGGAGCTGGAAGATCTGGTTGCGGACCACGTGGGGCCCCAGATTCCGGTCCGGGCGCTCGCGCGAGCGCTGCTGAAGAACCGACTCCTGGAGATCGAAGACGATCGCCACCGCGAGTACGTCGTTGTCACGAGCGAGCTCGACCAGCGGACGGCGCGCTTCCTTCTGGACGTTGGTCGCGTCGATGACCGCGAGGCGCCTTAGACCGAGCCTCGCCGAGGCGACGGCGTGCATCACCGCGAAGGCCGGCTGGTTGACGTCGAGGGCATTCTCGTCGTCGGCCACCATGGCCCTGCAGGCGTCGGAGGAGATAACCTCGGTGGGGAGGAAGTGCTTGCGGGCGAAGCTGGACTTGCCCGAGGAGGTCGCGCCGACCAGTACCACGAGGGAGAGCTCAGGGATGGTGATGGTCATCGCTGGAAGACGGCCATCTGGGTAGGGGGCCCGAGTCGATCGTCAGCGTCACCGATGGGACGGAACGACACCGAGTATCCAAAGCGGGACGCAGCCGATTCGGCCCAGGCGTGGAACTCGGAGCGGGTCCACTCGAATCGGTGGTCCGGATGACGAGTTCGCCGGGGTCCGAGGGTCGGGAACAGCTGGTTGTATTCCGCGTTCGGGGTGGTCACGACCACGGTGGATGGTCGAGCGTGGCCCAGCACCGAGGCGCTGAAGGCTTCCAGGCGATCTAGATCCAGGTGCTCGATGACCTCGACCGCCACGGCGGCATCCCAGCCCGTGAGCCGTTCGTCGCGGTAGGTGAGCGAGCCGTGCACGAGCGAGAGGCGCTCGCGCTGGCGTGGGGCCAGGGAGTTGAGGTGGAGCTTCCGTGCCGCCCTTTCCAGGGCTCGCACCGAGACGTCCACACCGAGGATGCGGGTGAACCTCGGGTCGGCAAGGAGCAGTTCGATGAGGTGCCCCTCGCCGCAGCCGAGATCAGCGACCGTGGACGCACCCGCTTGGCGGATCGTCTCGACCACGGCCTGGAGCCGTTGCTGGTTGAGGTTCAATGGGCGCTCCAGTCCCGCCTCGAGAGCGTCGCCCCGATTGACCCGCGCCTCCGGGTCGATGTCGTCCTCCTCGGTGAGACGACGCAGCGCCTCCCGGGTGAGGCCGCGCTGGTCGCGCAGGTACCGCCTCACAATCAGCTCGCGTTCCGGGTGCGTCCCCAGCCACTCCCCCGCTCGTTGCAGGAGCTTGTCCACCTCGGCGTCTCCCACCCAGTAGTGCTTCTCGCCGTCGAGGGCTGGGATGAGGACGGTGAGATGAGTGAGTAGATCCGCGAGCCGGAGCGTGCCACGGAGCGTCGTTCGGTGGTACCGGGATAGGCCCCAGGCTGGGAAGCTGCTGTCGAGGAGCTCAGAAGCAACGTCGACCGTATACCCGAGCGGCTCGAAGAGCCGGTGCACTAGGTCCTTGCCTCCCTCCGACGGCAGTGCGGCGATGGTCGCCTCTAGGGGGATGGCCTGAGCCGCGAGCTCCGGCCGGTCGGTCGAGCGCCCGCTCCGGGCCGACGCGAACGCCTTGCCGAGTGCCACCGAGAGGAGGGACGTCGCGGCGTACGGGCGGTCGTTGACGTAGTGGTCCACCCCGCCGGCTGCCGGGGTCCGCGACCCACGGCCTCGCCGCCGCACCAGGTCGATCGGGTCGATCTCGAGGAGGAGGGCGACGGTGCAGCGCTCGGCGGTCGCCTCCGGGTAGAAGACGTGGGCCACTCCGCCGAACACGTCGAACGTGTTGACGCGAGCTGGGTTCTTGTGGAGCAGGAATCCGAGATCGGTGGCCGGCAGGTGGGTCGTGGTAACGGTCAAGAACATGAGGCCCGAAGTCTCGCATACCGAGCGGGGCCGTCTGGCCACAAAGGGCTGGGAACGGCCTGAGCACCGTTGCCCCAGGGACGACTACCGGAAGACCGCGGCGGTGACACCTTGCCTGACACCTTCCCGTCCCGCACGAGACGAGTTTTCGCCTGTCAACGGCCATCCGAGGTCGGCCGGAACTCAGCACCGTCGGGGTCGCGGAATCCAACCTCGGACGACTCGGACGCCCCTGGCACCCACGGACACCGACCGAGGCAATTTGCGGACCCGCCTCTTCGCTTCCGTTGATCCGGGGTGGGGTAAGCCTCAGCCCGATCTGATGCTAGTGTCCTGCTTCCGAAGTAGCTACGCAAGAGCGAGCGATGCTGGCGAGGATCTGGTCGGCGGTCTTGACCCAGGTGAAGGGCTTGGGGTGCTCGTTGTTGGCCTTGAGGTAGACGCGGATTGCGTCCTCCAGAGCGCGCACGCTCTGGTGTGAACCCCGTCGGACCTGGCGCTCCGTGAGCAGTCCGAACCAGCGCTCCACCTGGTTGATCCAGGACGAATAGGTCGGGGTGAAGTGCAGCTGAAACCGGGGATGGAGCAACAGCCAACGATGGACCGAACGAGTCTTGTGGGTGCCGTAGTTGTCGAGTACCAGATGAACGCCGAGGTCGGCGGGGACCTCGGCGTCGATGCGCTGCAGAAAGCTGAGGAACTCGGTACTGCGATGGCGCCGGTGAAGGTCGCCGATCACCCTGCCGGTGCCGATGTCCAGGGCGGCGAACAAGGTGGTGGTCCCGTGGCGGTGGTAGTCATGGGTCTGGCGCTCGGGGAGCCCGGGCCGCATGGGCAGCAGCGGCTGGGTACGGTCCAGCGCCTGAATCTGGCTCTTCTCGTCGACGCAGAGGACCAGCGCCGCCTCCGGGGGGTGCAGGTACAGGCCCACGATGTCCCGCACCTTCTCCACCAGCTGCGGATCGTTGGAGAGCTTGAAGCTCTCGCTGCGGTGCGGCTGCAGACCGAAGGCATGCCAGATGCGCAGCACGCTGGTGTCGCTCAGCCCACTGGCTTCGGCCATACTCCTGGTGGTCCAGTCGGTGGCGTTGGCCGGCTTGGTCTCCAGAGTTCGCACCACCACCTGCTCCACCTGCTCGTCGGTGATTCGCCGAGGGGCCCCACACCGGGGCTCGTCCAGAAGACCCGCCAGCCCCCGGCCGATGTACCGCTTTCGCCACTTCCCCACCGTGGCAGCGCTCACCCGCAGCTGGGCCGCCACATCCCGGTTGCTGACCCCGTCGGCGCAGCGCAGTACGATGTCCGCCCGGCGCGCCAGCCCGTTTGAGGTGGTCCTGCGCCGCCGCCACCGCAGGAGATGCTCCCGGTCCTCCGGGCTGACCAGCAGGTCGGGTTTGGGACGGCCACGGAGCATGATCTGGCCCTCATTGTGAGGCCTCCAACGACCGCTCCATTATAACCAGTATCTTCAGAAGCAAGACGCTAGCGGCCTAGTAGCGAATTGATTGCGCCTCTCCTGGAGCTGTCGTACCCCGTTTGCGGTACCAGCTGAGCTGGACCCGGGCCAGGGGGTCCGGTCACTCACGCCAAGTCTGGGTCGGAACCTGCCAGTCGGCCCGGGATGGGGTCCTGCCTGCCAGACGTGGCGCAAGCGCCTCCCGGATCTCCTCAAGTGTGAGTCCCACCTGCTGGGCGGCGGCCATCAAGGCGAGCCGTCGCAGAGTAGCTCGAGCGAACCGGCGCTGTGTTGGTGGCACCACTGGGTGAGGCAGTAGGAAGGGGGAAACGGCAGAGCTACTCGAGGCTGGCGGGGACGGGAACGGCTGGCCGCAGTACTGAAGCTGCCGCTACCCCGGGGGGCCATGTGTACCGTATAGTTGTCTTCTTGTTGTACTTCTGCTATGGTGCGTAAGACCAGTGTGGAAAGGCCGCGATGAAGGGGTAGGACTGGCGTGAAGCAGACTTCGCTTCATAACCGGGTCGCGGTTCTGCGCACCGAGCACGGACTGAGCCGGCACGAACTGGCCGAGGCGGTGGGCGTCAACTACCAGACCATCGGCTACATCGAACGTGGCGAATACAGCCCCAGCCTGGACCTGGCCTTCCGCCTGGCTGAGGTATTCGAACTCCCGATCGAAGCGATTTTCTCGCGGCGACCCATGAGGCCGATGAGCCAGCAGCTCTTCGCCCCGGATCGGGCGCCGGCCGTGGGGCCTGGGACCGAGAGGTGACCAGCACCACGACCCGTCTAACTCGCTACCGCCGCCCCGACTTCCTGGTCGGAGCTGTGCTTGCCCTTTACGCCGTGATTATCGCGACCTTGACCTTCGCACTTCCGGGACGGTGGCAGGCGTACAAGGTCTACCTGGTCTTCGTCGCGGTGACCATTCTGGCGGTCAGGCTGGTCCCCGTCGAGCCAGGGTCCCTACTTCGGCGCCGGGTGGCGCGGCGGACTCTGGTCGGAGTTATCGTCGGAGTCTGTCTGCTGATGGTGGTCGTCGGAAGTGGCCTGGGCTACTACCTGTGGCTCGGGATCCTCTGCCTGGTTTTCTGCGACGTGCTGTTGGGGCGGGCCACCCAGCGGATTGCCACTGCCCCTGACGACCATGTCGATGAGTGGCAGGAGTCGCTGCGCAACCGGGCCCATCGCACTGCGTACTGGGTCATCGCGGCGTCCTTTGTGGTGTTGTTCTTCAGCACCTATGTGGCCACCGAGCAGACGAGGGCATGGCTGTTCCAGGGCCGTGGAGGAGGGCTTTGGATCGTCTCCGCTGAACTGCTCTTCTGCCTACCCGCCATGGTGATCGCCTGGGGCCAGTCGGACCCTGTCTCCGAGTTTCTATCCCCACCGCGGCACCTGGCGTGGCTGCGACGGGCGACCGTTGCGATGGTGAGCGCATCACTGCTGGCGCCGGTGCTGGCCAGTCTCGCACTGCCCGTACTGCCAATCACAACCCAGTCCTCCGTCCGGCCGAGCCAAGGCCGGTGTCTGAACTTCAGAGCGACGGAGACCGTCGGGATCCTAGTCGAGGCTCAGTTGCCTCTCGCGGCTCTGGCCTGTTGGAACGGGCGGCGCGCGGTCGAAATGTATGGGATGAACCGGAGTGACTGCGTGCAGGCCGACACCCAGCTAGCCACAACAGAGACCATCGCATGCCGGCGCATGGTCTCCACGACTGGGACGCTGCGCTTCGTCTACACCGCCAGAGTTGGCTCTCCGTTCTTGCCCTTCATGGCAAGGGTTGTGACCCTCCGAGTGACGCTCACGCGTACCGGCAGGGTGCTGCAGTTCCCGTGAACGTTGTCAGACCGGTGAGGACCTGGAAAGGTCGCCGCCGAGGGCACCTTCGGAGAGCTTGCGTGGTCATAGCGGGGGCGCTGTGGCTCCTCCTAGCCTCTCCCGTACCGGAGTCATTGAGCGGGTGGGGGATAGCTGTGGTGCTCACGATTGTCGCCATCGTCCTGGCCCTGGGGGCTGGCACCGGATGGATTGCCTTCCAGCGAGCAGATCGAGTCGATGAGTTCAGTCGGGAGCTGCGAGATCGTGCCTACCGGCTCGCGTTCAGGTTCTTCGTGTTGGGAGTGCTCCTCCTGGCTCTTGCGTGGTTCGTGAGCCAAGTGCTCCATGGGCAGATCACTTGGGCGGTCCCCGACCCGGTAGGCGCCAGACGCATGGCGGCGCTACTGGTTCTGTTGGCCACGCTGCCGACTGCGATGACGGTCTGGATGGCTCCCGCTGCAGGGGATGACCCCCGGGCTGCGGGCTCGCCAGCGCGGGCCGGCCGACTCACTTGGCGTTGGCTGCCCTTGATTTCCGTCCCAGCGCTGTTCACGGTGTGGTTGTCCGGCGTGGCCCTCATGCCGGTAAGTGGGGCGACCCTGGTCACCCTGCCAGATCCCGGGTTCGCTATGACAAATGGACATTGCGGTGCATTCGCGGCCACGCAGCAGGTGGCGCGCGGCTTTGGCCCGACAGTCCGACTCCTCGCCCAGGTGTGCTGGAATGGTCGGGAAGCGTGGGTGATCAACGACCCCGGAGCGCCGACACCTCGCTACTTCGGACCTTTGTCGTCAGGCGTGGAGCCGACCCTCTGTTCTCCCGCCAACGACGGTACCGACTTCGGAGTGGTCAGGCGAGTGGGCTGCCGAGTGTGGATCAATGGGGCGGGAACTGTCCACGTGCGCCTTAGGGCCCAGGCGGGGTCTGGTCTGCTGAGCATCGGGCGGAAATGGATCCAGATCACCTTGGTGGTGACCAGGAGCGGTCGAGTTCTGATATTTACGTGAGAGGACGGCCTGGGCACTGAAGCCCGGAAGTCGATGTCCCCCAACGTGGCTTGGTGCCGCAGCTTGGCCGCCTTGAGCCGGGTCGCCAGCCGCCGGCTCTCCCCCCAGCTCATCTCCCGGTCCTCAGGCAGCCCGATGCAGTCCTCGAAGGGCAGCTCCAGGCCCTGGGTCTGCTCCAGCTGCTCCCGCAGCGCCGGAACGGCTGCTGTTGGCGAATCGAGCTCGCGCGCCGTGCCTGGGGCCAGGCCGAGCTATCGCGTGCTGCTCGTCTCCGAGCCCCGGCTGTGCGAGTCGGCTCTCTCGGGCGGGCCGATCGCTCCCAGGACGCTCCGGAAGATAGCCATGGCGCTGGCGACGGCTCCAACGCTGGCCGCTCTCGATTCGATCCTTCCGCCAGTGCGTGGAGTGGCGAAGGACCGCGACGGCGCCAGGCCGGAGGTTCGTCCCACTTTGATTCCGTACCGGCGTCCAGCGCTCTCAGTCGCCGATACTCGAAGCTGCCCGCAGAACTGACGCTCGCTCCTGATCGTGTACAGCGTCATCAAGGCATAGCTCTCCAGCAACGGCTTCGGGGGGCGGGGGGCGCCCAACTGCGCCTACAGTTCTTGAAGGGACAGTTCCAGTTGCCAAGGTGCCGCCTCTGCCAGCGGCTTCATTCTGCGGATCGGGTAGTTCGCCGGAATCACCGCAGTCGGGCGTTCAAGCGGGTAGCGCTATCCCCCCCCCCCCCTGGAGTCAAACTTGGGTAATAATAGACTTGACGCACGCCGGATAGGGGTGCCATGATCTCCACGGCATGGGAAGTTGGCGGCGTGATGGGACGGCTGAGCCGGGTGGTACACCCGTGGTCGAGCCGTGAGCGACTGTTCGCCATGCTTGAACTGACCGCCTTTTCGGACGAGAGCTACACGGAGCACGAGGTTTATTGCGTCGCGGGCTACTGGGCAAGCGCGCGTGCATGGTCCCACTTTGATGACCAGTGGAAACAAGAACTAGCGCGTTGCGGCCTCTCGGAGTTCCACGCGGAAGACTGTGAGCAAGGCCATGGAGAATATGCCAATAGGAAGGACCGCGCGAAGCTACGCGCAAGATTCACCAAGATTGTGAACGCCAATATGCTTCACGGGGTTTTCGCTTGCATTGACCTTCGTGGCTGGGACGACATTGCCGACGAAGTTGCCTACCTGCGTCCCGACGCGAGAGATCCGTTCTACATCCCCTTCCAGATGTTCCTGGAAGGCGCTACTAAAGAGGTTGACTGCTTTGCCCCCAACGAACGCCTCGCGGTAGTCTTCGACGACCGCGAGGGTGCTGGCAAAGTGGTTGAGCTTTACAACTCGCTTAGGCGCGATGCGGACCCGGCCTTCAAAGTTTTGAACGCTCGTCTCGGGAGTGCGGTGTCTGGGGCGTCTAGTGAATATGCCGGTCTCCAGGCCGCCGATCTCCTGGCGTATGAGGCGCGACTCTATGTAAGCGGTCCAATCTGGGGAGTGCGCGGGTCCGAGCGGCGCCCAGCGTGGGAGCCGTTGTCTTCTAAGCTTCGCCACGGCAGCGTGATTACTCGCGAGCAGATGCCGGCCCTAGCCCGGCAAATGCGCGTGAAGGGCGGCGAGGGTGCTATGCGTCGGGCGGCTGTTCTGGCGGCTCGGAAGGCCGACCGCGATGCCCATGGGGCCGTCTATCGCGCTCGTACTTCTCCCGCTGCTCCGCAATCTCCTGAGCCGGGACGGCCAGAAGAGACCGCATAAAACGGTCGAGGGGTGTCTGCGCCCGCTTGCTCTCATCGGTCATTGCCAGCACCTACGATAGCGGGTCCATCCAAACGGTGACATCAGGAAGGGGATTGCCAGCACCTACGATAGCGGGTCCATCCAAACGGTGACATCAGGAAGGGGATTGCCTAAATGCATTCGAACGAATCGGCAGGACTTGCACACGGCCATAGCGATCGACATGTCAGCGCGGACGGCATTCCCCTCCGCCCCCCGCTCAGCACGGACGAAGACCGGCTCGAGGACAAAGTGCCAATCGTCGACCCCGCATATCGGGCACTCTTGTCGTCCGAGGCGTTTGTCAAGGCCGTCGAAGAAATCTGCGACCGTCGGTGGTTCCGCCGGGGCCCCCTCGTCCCGTTCTGATGTCATGCCTAAGCCCTCCTGCCGCGCCCCTGCCGCTTCTTAGCAGGGGATGACTGTTTGGCCGGTCAGGTCACGATAGGTCAGCCGCCTACCCGAGACCTGACCGAGCACCTTCTCGAACCGCTCGCCGTCGCCTTCCTCGCGGGTGTTGAACCGTAGCGCCTGCTCATCGAGGTACCGGAACAGGTGAAAGGGCTCCACGCTGACGTAGGTACCGCGAAGCGACCGCTTCAACAGGCTCCAGAAGTTCTCGATCCCGTTGGTGTGAACATTCCCCTCGACGTAGGTCACCGCATGGTTGATGACTTGGTGAACATAGTCGGAGTCAAGATCGGCGTATGAGGCAAGTGCATCGGTGAACACCTGAACCCCCGCCGATACGTTAGCCCGGACCTCGGGGGCCAAGGTCTTCCGGCGAACGTTCTCAACCACCTTGGCGCGGACTACACTGTGACGTTCGGGGCTGGTGCGCTCCAGCAGGCCCATCACGGCGGCCTTGCCGACACTACCCCGCCCCAGGTGCTTGCGCTTCGCCTCGTGCTGGAACCTGGCCTTGCCTCCGATGAAAGTCTCGTCAACCTCAACCTGGCCGCTCATCTTCTCGAAACTGTTGGTCCTCATGGCCAGCCGAATCCGGTGGAGCATGAACCAAGCGGACTTCTGGGAGACGCCGAGCGAGCGGTGGAGTTCGTAGGAGCTGATCCCGTTCCTGGCGCTAGTGATTAGCCAGATGGCGGGGAGCCACTTGTCGAACCCAAGTGGCGAGTCCTCAAAGATGGTCCCAATCTTGATCGAGAACTGCTGCCGGGGGTGCTTGGCCTTGCAACGCCAGACGCGGCGGGTAGCGATGAAGTGAACCTCGTGGCTCCCGCAAGTCGGGCAGGTGACCTTGCCATCCGGCCACCGCTGCGCGATGAGGTACTCAAGGCAGCGATCCGGGTCAGAGAAGTAGCGGACCGCCTCGAGCAGGGTCTTGATTTCGGGCTTTGCCATGCCTCAGAGTATAGCACATCTTGTGAGTGAAGTCTATTATTGCCCAAACTTGGGCTGGGCGGGCCCAAAGTAATCGGAGGGTATTGCCTTGGCGGCAGGTTTCGACCTCCACCAACCGGGACTGTGAGGTTATCGCCCGACAATCACTCCCACTGCATGGAGTCGGCCGCTGGCCTATGCCTACCGCTTCTAGTCGTGAGCGTGCGCCCCAGCCACGGGGGCCCGAAGCGCAAGTGCCCCAGGCTGTCGATCTTCATAACGAAATCCGTCTGGCCCTCGGTCACAGCCCGCTGCAGCCTATCGTAGAACTCCAGTTTGAACTCATCGATGACTTCAGCCACGCCCTATCCTCCAGCGGAACCCGCAGTCATGGACCAGCTTGGAGTCTATGCGGTCTGCCCGGTCCACCTACCTTCCGGCCTTCTTCGCCGCGGCTCGGCTACCATGACACGGAGCCGCCCCGCCACTCGCCTCTCTCGATTCGACGCTTCCGACGGCTCGTAACCAACGACCGGCACGGCACCAGTCCGGAGGTTCGTCCGGATTTCACCGCGCATCTGCGTCCAGGGTCCTCAGCCGCGACTGATCCATCGGCTCCCGGGGCTCTTCCCGAACGGCAGGCGTCCGACCCCTGGGAGCCTGGCGGCAACGGGAACCCTCCGTAGCCTCTGGCTCGGCAACCGAGTGGCAACTCCGAAGGCCAAGTACCTTCCGCATTCCCTGCGAGCGGCGCCCGGGCGCCACCGGTAGGTTCGCTCCCAAGATTGCGCCCGGGCGACGGCAGCGCATCCCTGACCGGGTCACACCCTCTTTACTTTGGGTCCTTTGCCCTGGCGAAAGTAACCCGGGTCCGATCCGCGACCTCCACCCTTGCCCGCAAGCCAACGTCGACGAATACTCTCCGGGGCCAGCCCCCCCGGCGCCGCGGGGGTCATGGCTGGAGGTAGCCGCACTCGTGGCTAACGCCCTGTCAGGCGCGCCTAGCCCCCGCATGGGTAGCGCTCTTTAGAAGCGCATCTGTGGAATACTCCTTTGCACTTACAGTCAGAACGCACACTTGTGCGACGTCTCGGTAGAGGCCTACCCTGACACGGTAGAGGCCCCAGGTTCGACTCCTGGTGCGCCCACCAGCCTGCCGCGCCGGTCCATCCGCCGCGGGAGCGGTTGCTGGGTTGGGCTTCATTTGGGGAGCCAGCCCGGAGCCTAACGCACACTCGTCATCACCCGCCCCCTGCGGGATGAGAGCAGGGGAATGAACAGCCATCCCAACGCGTACCCCAAGTCAGACCTGAACCAGTCGATAGGCTCGGCGCGGGCTGGCGGGAGGGCTGGGGGATGCGGCGCACGCACCAATTGGGCGCGGTCGCGGGCATGGCTGCCGGTCACAGATGGTGTTCTGGAGGGCCCGGAACAGGTGTGGAGGGGCCGCCGAGGGCGCCATGGACCCCAGGTAGCCGCGGGGGCGGTCGTGGCGGGTGGCGGGTGCCCTACCCGGTCCGGTCCACGCGAAGGTGGGCCGGGGCCAAGAACTCCTCCTTGTGGAACATTCCGGAGGCCAGCCGCAGGCGTAGCCGCCGTCGACCCCGAACCAGCCTGGCCGGCCGAAAGCGGCCAGCGGCGCAGCCTCTGGGTGTTGTGGGGCTGGCCCACGGCCGCGAGCTGCTCACGGGTGAGGATGCCCCGCCAGCGGCCTCGGCCTCGTGCCGCCCCCGGCAGACGTTGCCCGCCGCGAGCACGTAGGTCGGTGGCGGTCACGGCCACCGTGGCCACCATGTCCCCCGGCTGCCCCAAGCAGGCGGTCTGGCCCACGCCTCGGGATCCGCACCTCGAAATCTCGCACCGATCCTCATCAGACCCCGATGTGCGGGGGATGGGGTCTTGACACCGCCCGGTCGGATCGCCGGGACCTCACCTTCCTCACCGCAGGTGTGCCTTCGCGCCCTTCCCAGACCAGGTCAGTGGATCCTAGGCGCCGCCTTCGCGCTCCACTGCTGGCGCCGCTCGCCATGGGTGAGTTCGATCACAAGCCGCTGCACCGCCTCCCTGGCCTCGGTGAGCCGGGCAGGCTGGGGTCGTCCGCGGAGAGCGCCGTGGCTGCCAGGGTTTCCAGCCGGCGCCGGACGGATCGGGCATCGCGGAGCAGGGCGACTCGGGCCTCGGTTCTGCCCGAAAAGGGGACAGAGCAACCGGATGCCCTCTCCACCACCTCGCCCTGCCGGTGCCGATGCACAGCGTTGCCGTCCTCAGCTCGACCTTTGTCCCTGGAGCGGCTTGCACCTGCTTTAGGAGGATGACCGCCATCTGCTACCCGACCGTGGTGCTACCCCCGAAGACGCTGGGGAACGTCCCATCACCGAGGCTCCTCCCGGCAAGCCCCTCACGCTGCCGCGGGGAACTCCATTCGCGGGATGACAATTGCGCTCACCCCGTTTCTCCGGTGTCCGCTGCCCCTGGGCCCGGGCGTGGGCTACCGCCGGGCCAACTCACCGCCTTCGGTTCCAGGTGGAGAACACGCGGTTCGCCGAGGGGATTGTGCTACCGTGTGGACACCATGAGTAGCACTGTGGGCATAAGGGAGCTGAGGCAGCAGGCCAGCGCGGTGCTCCGGCGGGTTGTCGCGGGCGAGGTAGTGGATGTCACTGAGCACGGGCATCCCATCGCCCGGATTGTCCCGCTCCGTCCGGGTGTGCTCGACCAGTTGGTGCTCGAGGGGCGCGCCACAGAACAGCAGGATGACCTCCTCGACCTGCTTGACAACCTGGGCCTGCCGGCGACCGCGGCCGGGGATACGCTCCCCTCCGCAGCGCTGGCTGAGCTGCGTGCGGATGAACGGTAGGGTCGCCTACCTCGACTCCTCTGCGTTCGTCAAGCTCCTGGTCATGGAGCCGGAGTCCGCCGCCCTGCGCATGGCCCTGGCAAGATGGCCCGAGCGCGCCTCGGCAGACCTGCTGCGGACCGAAGTGGTGCGCTCCCTCCGCCGATCGGGCAACGGCGCATTGGTCGGCTCAGCGCGCCGGCTTTTTCGCTCCCTTCGCCTTCTCCGCGTCGACGAGCTGCTGCTAGACCGGGCCGGGGACCTGGATCCCTTCAAGCTGCGATCTCTGGATGCCATCCACCTGGCGGCGGCGATGACGATCGGGAGTGATCTCAGCGTCGTCCTTACCTACGACGATCGTCTTCGGGACGCGGCGCAGGCCAGCGGGCTGGTGGTCATGGCGCCTGCCTGACTGCCCCACCTCCGCGGCCCATCCCTGAATCGGGATGTCGACCGCCTGGCGCAGGGAGACAAGCCACCTCTCCAGCGCCGCCACTATCACTCTCCAAGCTACGGCCCGCCATCGTCAGTCTTGCTGACTTCAGCCTCCAGCAAGGCAAGGTCCGCGCGACATCTGATGGCCGAAAACGACCATGCTGGTGCCGCCATGCCACATTCGGCAGCACTCGGCAGGATGAACACAGCGAAGCTGCTGGGATCGCATGCGCCGGCGAATGCCCCACGTCGCTCAGTGCCTGCGTGTACCCCAGGATGCGCGATCTTCTCCTCCTGTGAGGTCCATGCGGCCTCGCTTGATTGAATCTGAGTATCCCTTAAGGAGCAGGAACGCAACCACGTAGCAGCCGATCAGCAGAGCAGTCAAGGCGACGAGGTACGGGAGGCTCAGGCCCTGCACCACCGGAGCTGTGTCCATCCTTTCCTCGACCAGGTCCACCGTATTCTGCAGTGTGTAGAGCGGAATGGCTTGGCAGCACCTGCCGATGTCCACAACGGCGCGGTATTGTCCGTAACGAACGATTGCAGTGGCATCGTAGTACGGCAGCAGCCCTCGACCGCTCGCATACATCGACTCGCTTTCGAAAGCGACGCCGGGTCGGATGACGTCGATAATCAACGGTGAAACGGAGGTCGCCCCTACTACCTGAAGTCCCGCCGTGTTCAGTGAGTATGTGGTTCGTTTTGCGTAGCACGTTCGATATCGGTTAGTTGTCACTTGCCGCTCCAACGCCGCTGCCACGGCACTCGAGGGCTCCACGATGGTGTTGATCGTCATGCTGGCTTGATCCGATCCCTTGATGGTCGGGGAGTCGTTGTAGTAGTAGCTGCTGGTCGCAAAGCCCAACAACGTATGCGTGTTGCGAGTGCAGTTGTTTTCCGGCGGGACGTTCTCATAGGTTTGGGTGCCTGTCGGCGTCCAGCCGTTGGGTCCGGTGCCTGGATACGCCCTGCTGGGCGGGTCTCCTGGCATGATGGGCAAGGAGCTGGTCACGGGAACTAGATTCCTCGCCGCATTGGCTGCGGCTGACTGACTCCCGATGAGATATGCGACCAGCAGGCCAATTCCAGCAAGACCGCCGATCATGGCGATCACCGCGCCAAACAACTTCAATCGAGGCGCGTACATGATGACCATCGGCGCACGTTAGCACACCAGGTCTGACCTGGCGAGGTGAATCAGCGCCCGGTAGCGCGCTTGGCGCAGGCGACGTGAGTGCCTCGCTGACATAGAGGATTGGGGTTGTCACTAACCCATCGACTCCAAGCGGGAGGCACCCAGTGGGTGAGGCGCACCGCATCCGGCCCCACGGTTCACGGAGGGGCTGACGACCCTACGGTCCCCGGCCACCCCGGCTGCTCCTGGCCCGGCAGCTGAACCCGAATCTGCACCTGATGGAGCGACTGGACGACGCGCTTGCGGGAGTGCGGCAGTTCAAGCGGAGGCGACGGGGGCTGGGCGGCGCCCAGCTGCTCTTCTGCCTGGCGGAGTCGATCCTGGCGGGAGGCAGCCATCCGGCCCATCTGGATCCGCCGCGCGGGGATGACGCCGGTCGGGTGCCGTGAGCGGTGGCGGAGGTGCGCGCTCTGGAGACCACAGCCAGGTGCCGCCGGGGCGCAACCGGCCAGTGCCCGGCGGTGGTCGCCGAGCTGGCCCGGACCGGTGCGGAGCTGGACCGAGTGCTGGGGCTGCCGGAGTGGTGCCCGGTGCCCCTGGACCTCGACTCCACCACCGCCGAGGCCCAGGGTGAACTGAAGGACCGCACCCCCGACAACTACCAGGGGGAGCTCAGGTTTGGCTCCCTGTTCCGCACCTGGGCGGAGCGGCGGCGGGTGCTGGCCGACGGTCTGCGGCCGGGGATCGCGTCGGACAGGTCGATCTCCCCTCAGCTGGTTCTGCAGGCCGTGCGCGCCCGGCCCGAGGAGCATGGGGAGGTGCGGCTGCGGGGGACAGCGGATTCTCCGGCGCCGAGTTGCTTGACCAGTGCCGGCGCCACCGGCTGTGGTTCGGGGTGGCGCCCCACTACCAAGTCATGTGGCACCTGCGGCCGCATTTCTTGCCCACCGGCTGGCGGCCAGGCCGGGAGGTGGCGGGGGTGCGGTCATCCCCCCCTCGCTGGAGGCACGAGCGGCTGCGGCTTCCGATGCGGCAGGTACGGGACAGAGGCGAAGGACATCTCCCAGAGCCCTGAGAGCCGGCGGCGGAAGGGCATCCCAAGCGTCAACGGCGACTGGCCCTGAAGGGACTGGTGGGCCACACCTACCCCTATTCCCTCGGCCCGGACCACCAGTGCCGCTGAGGTTCGTCCAGACCACGAACTTGGGTGATTCGTCCCAGAATACCCTGGCCAGAGTGGAGGCCCAGAGCTGCCGCTGCAGCGGGCGGCTCACCAGGTGTGGGGGATCGCCACTTAGCGATAGTCTTGGTGCCGACGCCATGCCACCGCCAGCGTGGCGAGGACAGTGCTGGAGGTGTCGATGGCAGGAGACGGAGGCCGGGCCTGGGCGGAGGCTCACATGGAGCGTGCCGCGCTGGCCGAGGAACTTGCATCCCTCACGGACGTGCAGTGGGCGCTGCCGTCGCTTTGCGGGCGTTGGGTGATCGAGGACGTGGTCGCCCACCTCACCGCTGCCGCCAGCGTCGGCCCTGGGCGCTGGCTCGCGAGTGTCATTAGCGCACGGTTCGACTTCGACCGGCACAACGATCGGCGCCTGGCCGAGCATCGTGGCTCCAGGCCGGCCGAGACCCTCGAACGCTTTCGCCGGGTTGTGACGAGCACCAGATCCGCCCCCGGGCCCACCGTGGCCTGGTTGGGGGAAATTGTGGTCCACAGTCATGACATCCGCCGGCCCCTGGGGATGCCCCGCACGCCACCCGTGGAAGTGGTCACCGAGGTCGCCCGCTTCTACGTCCGGCGCAACTTCGCGGTGCCGAGTCGCACCCGCGCGGAGGGGCTCCGCATCGAGGCGACCGACGGCCCCTTCGCGGCCGGAGCCGGACCCCTGGTCAGCGGGACGACGCTGGCGCTGACCATGGCCATGGCGGGACGCCGCGCCTACTGCGAGGACCTCACCGGCCCCGGCGTGTCCACCCTGCTCGCCCGCTGTCCCACCTCCTGACCCGGGGCAGCGGAGAGCGACCGCGCCGTCACCCACGGAGGCGGGCGTGGTCTCGTCGCAAACCGCCCACGGGGGCACCCGGCCCCTGGCCCGAAGCGGCACGGGTGTTCGTCGACTGGCCACGGTTCTGCCCGTGCCCAGGGAGACCCCGCACCTGGGGACACACTCTGGAGCCCCGAGGGAGCCGGGTTGTCCACACCCGAAGTGGGGAAAAAGAGGATAAGCCAGTTCCTGACCGTGGAGCCGAAATCACTTAATTTCTGAGGCTTTTCGCCATTGACAGGGGGCCTTAAGCAGGGCTTAACATGGGCCCCCGTGACACCTCCTCGCAGCCCCCGTCCGCCCCGCATCTGCGCCCGCGCCGGGTGCGGCGCCCCGGTCAAGAAGCCCACGGCCCGGTATTGCAGCGTGGCCTGCTCGTCCCAGGACCCGGAGCGCCGGGCGCGGCTCCGGGAGCGGGCGCGCTGCGGTCGGATACTCCCTTTGGCACGCCAGCTGCCCCTGGACTTCGACGGCGAGGAGCAGAGGATCGCGGCCCTGGCCGGAGCCCGGGAGGAGGTGCCCCAGGGACTCTCGCGCTGGGCCGTCTGAGGCTCAGGAGATCGCCGTCCGGGGGCGAACCATCGCCTCGGCGGTGCGGATGTCGGCGGCCGTGACGGTGACGCGCAGGCTCTGCTCGCAGTGGTGACAGATCAGGTGGAAGGTGGTGGGCCGGGGGATGTCTCGCGCCACCTCCTGTCGAAAGCCACAGGCCTCGCAGCTGACCACCGCACGCATGTGGCCATTGAAGTCGAAGGAGCGGCGGTGAGCGCCGCCGCCAACGGACTGCCACACGCCGCTACCGGGCTGTAACCGGGCCCTGCCCCCAGGAACGACCCAGGGCCAGGCCCCCGGCGGCCACCAGGCAGACCCCCAGGAAGGCGATGACGTCGCTGGCCCCCACCACGTCCGCCACCGCCCCCGCCACCAGCAGCGGCAGGGCGATCGCCAGGTTGATGAGCAGGAAGGCGCCTCCGAAGATCCTGCCCCGGGTCGCCTCCTCGGTGCCCTCTTGGATCAGCACCAGGCAGGGGATCAACACGGCGCCCAGGCCGGCTCCGAAGATGACCGCCAGCCCGATGGCCAGGGGGACCAGCGCCCCGTCCACCCCCAACTGCCGGAGGACGGGAGGCAGAACTCCCAGGACCAGCATCGCGGCCCCAGCCAGGGTCAGCCCAAGCGACGCCCTCCTCGCCCCTCCGGCGATCCCGGGGCGCCGGCTGATGAGAGTCCCGGCCAGCACCATGCCGAAGGTGGCGGGGACCAGGAGGATGTAGCTGTCCTGGGGTCGGCGAAGCAGCACATGCTGCATGTAGCCGGCGGAGAGAGCGAAGATCGTGAACACGATCACCAGGGCCAGGGTCAACATCCCGAAGGCGAACGGCAGGATGGGACTCTCCCGAATCACCACCAGCACCTCGCGCACCTCGACCACGGTCCGGCCGATCCCGCGAGAGACCGGCGAGGACTCCGTGTGGGTGGCCGCCAGCCGGGCGCGGATCAGCCAGATGGCACCCGAGGCGAGGGCGAAGAGGCTGGCGCCGAAGTAGTAGGGGCCCTCCTGCCCGAGCACCCGCTGGGCCAGGGACGCCAGGGGGACCGAGACGACGATGGTCATGACGATGGTCACGGTGAACAGCGAGGTGGCCGCCGGCACGTCCTCGCGCCGGACCAGGCTGGGGATGCTGGCCGCTTCGGCGGGAGCGAACAGCTGCCCCACCCCCGCGAACACCAGGGTGATGGCATAGAGCGGGGCCGCCTGGTGCTGCGCCACTCCCGTCAACTCCAGCAGCGGCACGCCCAGGACCATGATCCCCCGGCTGAGGTTGGTCCACATCATGAGGACCTTCTTGTCGTACCGGTCGGCGAAGATGCCGGCCGGTACCGAGAGGAACACGGCGGGGATGGTGTAGGCCAGGAGGAGGGCGGCGTCGCTGAGGTACAGGTGGGTGAGGGAGTAGATGGACAGCAAGAGGGAGAAGGCGAAGAACTTGTCCCCCAACTGAGCCGCCACCTGAGCGCCCCAGAGGAGCCGGAAATCCCGGCTGGCCAAAGCCTGGCGGAAGCCGGCGGGGCCAGGGGAGGGGGGCCCCTGGGTCCCAGGGACCCTCTGGCCCACAGCCGTCATGGGGCGGAATATATCACCGCCACTCCCCTGCTCCACCCGTCAACACCGCTCCCAGCCGGACCCACTCACCAAGGTCGATCGCCCCCGGACGCTGGGCGGGGTCGATCTGCGCCAGCTCCAGCAGCTGCCCCGCCCTCAGGGGGCTCACCCCCATGGCCACGGCTACCCCGTGCCGCAGCTGCTTGCGCCGCTGCTGGAAGATGGGGCGCGCCAGCTGCAGGAGCGCTTCCCGCGCCGAGCGTTGGAGCGCCCTCCGGGGCACCAGCTCGACCAGGGCGCTACTCACTTTGGGGCGCGGCCAGAAGCTCTCCGGGCCCATCTTGAGCCGCACCTCACAGGTGGCCGCGAGCTGGACCGCCAGGGTGGCCAGGGACCAGCGTCCCACCGGGGCCGCCAGACGCAGCGCCACCTCGTGCTGGAGCAGGACGTGGCAGCTAAGTGGGGCCGGCTCCATGTCCAGCAGGTGGCTCAGGAGGGCACCGGTGATGCTGTAAGGCAGGTTCCCCACCACGATGTAGGGCGGGCTCAGCCCCAGCTCCGAGGGGCCGACGCGGAGGGCGCTCTCCTCCACCACCCGAAGCTCGGAATGGCGGACTCGGAGCAGCCCCAGCGCCGCCACCGCGCGGTGGTCGACCTCAACCCCGACGACCGTCCGGCCCGCCTCCAGCAGCCCCTGGGTCAGGGCGCCGAGACCGGGCCCGACCTCCAGGACCAGCCGGGGACTCTCGGGCAGTGAGGCCACGATGGCATCCCGCACCTCGCGGTCGACCAAGAAGCTCTGGCCCCGACCCCGCTCGGGGGAGAGGCCGAAGCGCCGGGCCACCGCCCGGGTGGTCGACTCCCGGCAGAGGTCCAGCCCCTTCACGGCAATGGAAGCCGGAAGAACGCCCGGGTGGTGGAGGTGCTCCACTCCGCCACCACCTCCAGCCCGACCCCGAGATTGGTGGCCAGCCACGACGCCGTCAGCCTCACCAGGGCCGGGTGGCAGAGGCGGCCCCGGAGGGGATGCGGTGCCAGGAACGGGGAGTCCGTCTCCAGGAGGAGCAGCCCGGGCGGCACCACCGCAACCGCCTCCCGGAGCTGGGCGGCGGACCTGAAGGTGAGGTTGCCGGCGAAGGAGCAGTAGAGCTTCCGGGAGACGGCGGCCCGGGCGAACTCCGCCCCGCCGCTGAAGCAGTGCAGCATGGTGGGCACCCTGGGGGAGGCGTCCAGCACCTCCAGCAGGTCCCGGCCGGCGTCCCGCTGGTGGATGACCACCGGCTTGGCGGCCTCCGCGGCCAGCTCCAGCATCGACCGCAGGAGGTGGCGCTGCTCCCCCGGATCCCAGATAGAGCCACCATCCCGCCGGTGGTAGTCCAGCCCCACCTCCCCCAGGGCCACGGCCCGCGGGTGGTCGAGCAGTTCCCGAAGTTCCCTCCTCTCCGCGCTTGACGGTGGACGTCCGTTGCCGGGATGCCAGCCGGGGGTGAAGAACACCCCCTCGTTCCCCTCGGCCAGCTCTCGCGCCCGGCGGTTCTCGGCCGGGGAGTCTCCACTGGTGACCATCTGCACCACCCCGGAGGCCGCGGCCGCGGAGATGGCCTCCTCCGCCGGCATCCCCCGCCGCTCCAGCTCGTCCAGATGGCAGTGGGCGTCCACCAGCTGGACCTCACCCACGCCGCACGTCCCGGGCCGGGGCCTCCACCACCACCGTGCACTCCCCGCGCGCCGGCGCCGAGCGGAATTGCGCCGCCAGCTCGGCGGCGGTGCCGAGGTGCCAGCTCTCATGCAGCTTGGAGATCTCGCGGGCCACCGCCAGCTGCCGATCTGGGAGTAGCTCGGCGCACAGGGCGAGGGTCGCGGGCAACCGCTGCGGGGCCTCGAAGAAGACCAGGGCGAGTTCGGGAGCCGAGCCGAGGACCCGGGCCATCCGCCCGCGCGTTCGCGGCAGGAAGCCGAGGAAGGCGAAGCGGTCTGCGCGCAGCCCACTGGCAGCCACCGCGGCCACGACCGCCGACGGGCCGGGGATCGCCAGCACCTGGTGGCCCGCGGCCCGCGCCGCGGCGACCAGCCTCCTGCCGGGGTCGCTGATCCCCGGGGTGCCGGCGTCCGAGATCAGGGCGACGTCAACACCCTCCAGGGCCGCGAGAACTGTCCCGATGCGCTCCGCCTCCCGGGGGGCGGGCAGGGAGATCAGCTGTGGCCTGACCCCCAGATGGTCGAGCAGCCGGCGGCTGTGCCGCGGGTCCTCCGCGACCACCACCTGGGCCGAGCGCAGAACCTGCGCGGCGCGGTCGGAGATGTCGCCAAGGTTGCCAATCGGGGTGGCGACCACGTGGAGGGTTCCCATTTGGCGGCGCCTCAGGGGGAAGGCCGCGGTCCCCGCCGCGCCCGTACGAACTCCCCCACCAGGGCGGCGACGGCCTCCACCGGCTGGTCGGAGACAGTTGCCCGGGGCAGTGCCTCGACGAAGCTCTGCCCGTAGCGGCGCTGGTGGATCCGGGGGTCACAGATCACCACGGCGCCCCTGTCCTCGCGACCGCGCACCAGCCGGCCGAACCCCTGTTTGAGACGTAACACGGCCTCCGGGAGGGAGAGCTGGGTGAAGGAGTCGGGACGGCCCCGGGCCCGGGCCTGGAAGATCGGGTCCGAGGGCACCGGGAAGGGCAGCTTGTCGATGACGACACACTGGAGCAGGTCGCCAGGCAGATCTATCCCCTCCCAGAAGCTGCTGGTGCCCATGAGCACGGTGCGCGGGTGGTCGCGGAAGCCACGCAGGAGCTGGTTCCGGGTGCCGTCGAGGCCCTGGGCCAAAAGGGCGATCCCGCGGGCCTGGAGCCGCGGGCGCAGGCGGGAGGCCACCTCCCGTAGTGCGGCGTAGCCGGTGAAGAGGACCAGGGTGCGGCCGCCCAGTCCGGTGGCCACCTCGTCGACCAGCCGGGCCACCACCTCGGCATGCCGCGGATCGTCGTGGGGTGGGATCCCCCGCGGGATGCAGAGGAGAGCCTGGCTCAGAAAGTCGAACGGGGATGCCAGCACCAGCTCCTCCCCACCGTCGAAGCCCAGGCGCTCCCGCACGTATCGGAACGACCCGGCCACCGCCAGGGTGGCCGAGGTTAGCACCACGGTGTCCATCCGCGAGAAGAGCTGCTCGGCGAGCGTGGCACCGACCTCGTAAGGGGCGGACCGCAGCACCGCGCGCCCCCTCGCCTCCAGCTCGGCCCAGACTACCCGCTGCCTTACCGCCGGCTCCCCGGCCACCGCGGCGAGGGCGAATGCCAGGAAGTCGGCGCAGCTCTGGAGCGCCTCGGCCGCCAGCAGGCACTCCCGAGCGGCATTGTCCGGTTGGGGCCAGAGCATCTCCTGCAAGGGAGCGGCCACTGCCGCCTGCCGAAGCCCCACCGCAGCTCGCTGAGCGGCCGACTGGGCCCGGCTCAGCGAGCGGGCGCATCGGGCCCAGGCTGGATCCCCGGCCAGCCGCGGGTCCAGAACCAGGGCCCCTCGCTCACCTTCCACGGCGCGCTGCTCCAGCAGCTGGCGTAGCTCCGCGAAGGCGTTCTGGGCCCCTTCGCGGGCCGAGCGCAGCCAAGCTGACAGAGGCGCCTCGCCGAACCGCGGCAGCCGGTCGACCACGGCCGACACTCGACCCGGGCCCAGGCGGCCCGACTGGGCCTGGGTGGCTGCCTCTTCGAGGTGGTGGGCCTCGTCCACCACAAGCCGCCGGGACTCCGGGAGGATCGACCCCCCGCTGTCAGCGTCCGCCAGGAGCAGGGCGTGGTTGACGATGACCAGGTCCGCCTCGCGAGCCTCCGACCGGGCCCGGACCATGAAGCAACGCCGGTCCCGCCAGTTGTGGCAGGCCGGGCCCAGGCAGTCGTCCACGGTCGAACCCACCTGCTCCCACAGCTCGGGGTCGCGGCCCGCCAGCCGCAGCTCCCCCCGGTCGCCGGTGTCGGTCTGCTCCGCCCAGACCACCAGGCGCAGCTGGAAGCGCAGCTCGTCGAGGTCCCGGCGCCGGCCCCCGGAGGGAGCGGAGCGGAGCCATCGCTCCAGCCGCCTCAGGCTTAGGTAGTTGCCCCGGCCCTTGAGCACCACGGCGTTCACCGGCAGGGGGCGCGCCGCCTCCAGGGCGGGCAGGTCCTTCCCCACCAGCTGCTCCTGAAGGGTGATGGTGTGGGTGGATATGAGGACGCGCTCGCCCGTCCGGCCGGCCCACTCGCGCGCCGGGTGGAGGTAGGCGAGCGACTTACCCACCCCGGTCCCCGCCTCCACCAGGAGCCGCTTCTCCCGGTTGAAGGCCTGGGTCACCGCCACCGCCATCTGTTGCTGCTCCTCGCGAAGCTCGAAGGTGGGATCGGCCGCCGCCAGCACCCCTCCCTCAGCAAAGTCCGCAGCCACCTGGGCCGGGTCTAGGCGACCACCGGGGTGGGCGGCCGCCAGGGGGAGCGGGGCCGGCGGCCGGACCGCGAGCCGGTCCTGGACGCCGGGGGCGACGGGCTGGACCTGGCTGGCGATGAACTCGCCCGAAGCCCAGCCACTCCCGGCGGACATCGCCGCCAGCCGGGCTCTCAGGCCGGGGGCCAGCTGGCGCATCTCGTCCACCAGCCGCCAGAGGAGCAGCCTTGTGGTGTCCGCGTCGGACAGCGCACGGTGGGGACGATCGTGGACCAGGCCCAGGGCTCGACCGAGCTGCTCCAGGCTGTGGCTGGGTGCCCGCGGCAAGATGATCCGCGCCAGCTCCGAGGTGTCCACCGCCGGGCGCTGGGCGAATTCGGACGGCAGGACGGCCGAGCAGAAGGCGAGGTCGAAGGACACCCCGTGGCCGACCAGGACCGCGCCCTTGGCGAAGTCCGCCAGCTGGGCCACCACCTCGGCGGGGCTCGGCTGGCCAGCAAGGTCGTGATCGGAGAGCCCGCAGAGGCGCTGGATGGCGAGGGGCAAGGGGAGGCCCGGGTCCGCCAGGGAGGTGAGCTGGGCCAAGGGACCCTCTTCCGTGAACCGGACGGCGCCCACCTCGATGATCCGGTCAGACCGGGGGGAGAGCCCGGTCGTCTCCAGATCGAAGGCCACATACTCAGTTCCGGGGCCGCACTCCAGCGGTGGGGCTCCCACGTCAGCTGCGCTGGTGGGTCGTGGGTTGAGCCCCAAGCTCATAGCAGCGGCTGAGGATCCGGCGGGCCACCTCCTCGGCGTCGATCGGCGCCGTGTCAATCACCATCGCACCATCAGGGATGGCGAGCGGCGCGGCCTCGCGGGTGCTGTCCCTGTGATCCCGCTCGGCCAGGTCCTCGCGCACCGCGACCTCCGCGCTGGCGAGGCCCAGCCGCTCCAGCTCAGAGCGGCGGCGCTCCATCCTGACCTCGAAGGGGGCGTCCAGGTACACCTTCACCTCCGCGCTGGGGAACACCGTCGAACCGGCGTCCCGGCCCACCGCCACCACGCCTTCGCTCCCCAGCTTGCGCTGCAGCGGAAGGAGGGCGGCACGGACCGCCGGCTCGGCGGCGACCCTCGCCAGAAGGACCGCGTTTCCAGGCGCCCACAGTTCGGCACCCAGGTCGCGCTCACCTATGCGCGCCCGCCACGCCCCCTCTGGAGCTGTGGGGTCGAGGTTGATCGCGAGCCCGAGGCCGTGGACCAGCTCCGCGGCCCCCTCGGGCCCGACCGAGCGCTCGGCCGCCACCAGCGCCACGGCCCGGTACAGAAGCCCCGTGTCGAGGAACGGAAGCTGCAGTTCGCGAGCTACCCTCCGCCCCACGGTGGATTTGCCCACTCCCGCAGGCCCGTCGATGGTCACGGAGATGGGCATGGCTGTCACCCGAGGCCGGCCTGAAGGCGGAGCCGGGCCACCTCTGACCGGCTCAGCTCCCTCACCGCGCCCGCGGGGAGGGTGCCGAGGCGGATCCCGGCGAACTCCACCCTCTCCAGGTCGAGGACGGTGGCACCCACCTGGTCCAGCATGCGCCGCAGCTCCCGGTTGCGCCCCTCCCGCAGGGTGACGTAAAGGACTTCGCCTCCGGCCTCGGGCCGGACCGCCGTGGGGTGGGTCGGGCCGTCCACCAGCACAGGGCCATCTCGCAGCTCCTGCAGCTGGCGGCGCGAGATCGGCTGGCCCAGGCGCACCCGGTAGGTCTTGGATGCGCCGTACCGGGGATGGGTCAGCCGCTGGGAGAGCTCGCCGTCGTCGGTGAGGAAGAGAAGCCCCCGCGAGTCCCGGTCCAAACGCCCCACTGGGAAGAGGCCAGCCCCGTCTGGGACCAGGTCGAGGACGGTCGGGCGGCCCTGCGGGTCCCGTACCGTGGATACCACCCCGACGGGCTTGTGGAGAGCCAGGTACCTCCGGGGACGCCTCTCGGCTTCGACTCGCCGGCCGTCGACCTCGATCAGGTCCCGGTCCGGGTCTACGAGCTGGCCGCTGGCAGGCGCCGGGGCCTGGTTGACCCGCACCCGGCCCTGGCGCAGGAGGTCATCGGCGCCCCTCCGGGAGGCGATCCCCTGGCGGGCCAGCCACCGCCCCAGCCGCTCAGCCGGCATCTGACCTCTCCACCACCCGGAGCAGCCACTCATTGCCTCCAGCAGGCTCCAGCGGGGGAAGCTCGTCGATGGATGAGAGCCCCACGACCTGCAGGAACCTCAGGGTGGTGGCGAAGAGGCGCGGGCGCCCCGGCCCCTCGCCCCTCCCCACCTCGGTGATGAGGTCGTGGGCCTGAAGGCGCTCCAGCACCGCGTCACAGTTGACGCCCCGGATGGCTTCCACGCCGGCCCTGGACACCGGCTGGCGGTAGGCGACGATCGCCAGGGTCTCCAGAGCCGGCCGCGAAAGGCGTCCCGCCACCTCGGGCTGGAGCGCCCGCTGGACCGCCCAAGCCCCGTCGGGGTGGGTCACGAGCTGGAGCTGGTCCAAGTTGCGCTGCAGCAGGAGCCCGGTGCCCTCCAGGAGCACCGCCGCCAGCTCGGCGGCCCTCCTGACCGCCTGCCGGTCGACCTCCATGGCGGTCGCCAGCTCGGCCACACCGAGTGGCTCGGCGCGCACGAAGAGAATCGCGACCAGCGCTCCGGCCAGCGCCTCCGGCTGAGCCCTCGGTTCAGCCGCCAAGGGGGAGCTCCACCCGGATCGGTCCGTCGCCCCGCTGCTCGCAGATCGCCAGCCCGCGGTTGAGTAGATCGAGCAGGGCCATGAACAGGACCACCGCCTCCAGCCGGTCGGCGGCGGCGGCGAAGACCTGGTCGAAGATTAGCTCCCCGCGTGCCCGCAAGTCCCCCAGGAGACGGGCGGAACTGATCTCGATCGAGTAGCGCGGCGAGGTGGCCTCCAAGGTCACCTGGGGAGGCAGCCGGGAGAGCACCTCCCCAAAGGCGGCCGCCAGCGCCTCGGGCTTCAGGCGAATCGTGGGCCGGGGCTCCACGGGCACTCCCAACACGCGCAGAAACGCCTTGGGGCCGGTGGCGGCGTCCGCCAGCAGCACCTCCGCGGCGGCCTTGAACAGCCGGTACTCCTCCAGGCGGAGCGCGGGGTCAGGCTCGGGGTCGGCGAGCGCGGGAAGCGGAGCCTCCGCCTCCTCCGGGTCGAACCGGCCCAGCTTCAGCTCCACAAGACGGGTCAGCTCTCGGAGCGACTCGGCCGCCCACAGCAGGTCAAGGTTTCCCCCGTCGGCCTCCACCCTCCTCCTGAGCCGGGCGCTGAGGTCGGCCAGGGACACCTCTGCCGGGTCGACCTCCCGGCGCTGGAGGGCCGCGGCCAGACCGGTGAGCTCCTCCAGCTGGCTCGCCTGCTCCGGGTCAGACATCGCTTGGATCCAGACTCGCGGCCCCCGCGCCGACCGCGGCCAGCAGCTCGGCGGCGTGACTCCTCGCTGCGGTGGGGGTCGCCTCCCCGGCCAGGAGCCGCGCCAGCTCCTCCACCCGCACCTCCCCCTCCACCGCCTCCAGATGGCTGGACGTCCGCCCCTGCGACTCAGTCTTGCGCACTCGGAGGTGACGGCCGCCCCGGGCGGCGATGGTGGCCAGATGGGTGACGCAGATCACCTGGCGCTGGCTGGCCACCTGAAGCAGCAGATCGCCGACCCGGTTCGCCGCCTCGCCTCCGAGCCCCTCATCGATCTCGTCGAAGACGACCGTCTGCGCCTCGGCCCGGATCGACAGCCGCGCCAGCACCGCCAGCACCACCCGGGAGAGCTCGCCCCCGGAGGCAGCCTCGGTGAGCGGGCGGGGGGGATCTCCACGGTTGGCGGCCAGCAGGAACCGCACCCTGTCCCACCCGTCCGCGGAGACCCGGCAGCGGACCCCGCCCGGCCCGGGCACCCCCTCAGGGTCCTCCTCCTGCCAGAGCTGGACCTGGAACTCCGCGGCGGGCATAAGCATCTGATGGAGGTCACCGGTCACCTCGGCCGCGAGCTGGGCGGCGGCCCGGCTGCGGATCGCAGTCAGCTCCTGGCAGCAGGCCGCGAGGCGTTTTCCCAGCTCTTGGTGCCGGGCCTCGCCCTCCCGCAGGTCGAGGCCCAACGTCCCCTCGGCGGCCAGCAGCTGGCGTGCCACCTCACGGCGCCGGATGGCCTCTTCCAGACTGCCTCCGTGGCGCCGAGCCACCCGCTCCAGCAGTTGCAGCCGCTCCTCCACCTCCTCGAGTCGTTCCTGATCCAGCGGGAGTCGCTCGAGGTAGGAGCCGAGTTGGAGCCCAAGGTCATGCAGGATCGCGAGAGCCTCCTCAGCCTGGGCCCGGGACCGGTCCAGCTCGGGGTCGATGGCGAAGGCGGGACGGCCGGCCTGGAGCTGGGCCGCGATGGCGTCGGCCGCCCCCGGGTCCGCCTCGGAGCCGGCCACCGCCCGGCGCAGCCCCTCGGCGGCCTCTCGCAGCCGCGCCAGGTGCAGGAGCCGCTCGCGCTCCTCGTGCAGACGGACGTCCTCCCCGGGGGCCAACCGCGCGGCCTCCAGTTCGGCGAGATCGGAGCGGGCCGCGGCCAGCTGGGATGCCTCCGCAAGGCTCCGGTCCCGGGCCACCGCCAGTTGCTGGGCCACGAGTCGGTGGTGGTGCTCCAGCTCCGCCACCACGGCCCGGAGCTCCAGCGCCCTAGCGCCCGCGTACCCGTCCAGGCCAGCCCTCTGGTCCGCCTCGCGGAGCCAGCGGCCGGCGGTCCCCTGGCCATGCCGCTCCACGAGCCTCTCCCCCAAGTCGCGCAGCTGGGAGGTCGGCACCAGGCCACCGTTGATGCGGGCGGCGCTTCGCGGCCCCAGCTCCCGGGTCAGCACCAACACCTCGGCCGGAGCGACACCCAGGGCGGCAAGCTGCTCCGTCTGGTCCTCGGGCCAGGTGAACGTCGCCGAGGCCAGGGCACGCGCCACCCCCTGGCGCACCATCTGAGGGTCCCCGCGGTCTCCCAGGGCCAGCCCCAAGGCTGCCAGCAGGACCGACTTACCGGAGCCGGTCTCGCCGGTGAGCACGGTCAGCCCGCCCTCGAACTCGCCCTGCGCGGACTCGATTACCGCCAGCCCGCGGACGCGCAGCTCCAGCAGCACCTCAGCCGCCTGGGGCAGGGACCGGAGCCGGCTCCTCGGCCCCGGCTGGGTTGACCTCCCCGAGGTCGTCGACCTCCAGCTTCAGCACAGTTCCGAACCCCGTCTTGGAGCGGAGGCGTTCGAAGAAGCCCGCTGTGCCCGGCGGCTGGACCAGGTGGAGATGGGGCCCGCGGCCGACCACGAACCGCCGTCCGGCCAAAAGCTGGGTCCAGACCTGCCCGTCTGCCGCCAGCGTGCCCCCTCCCCGCAGCAGCTCGACGGTCACATCCAAGGTGTCCGGGATGACCACCGACCGGTGGCCCAGGGAGTGGGGGTTGAGCGGGGTGACCACCAGCGCCGGGACCGCCGGGTCCAGGCTGGGCCCCCCGGCGGAGAGCGAGTAGGCGGTGGATCCCAGGCTGGAGGCGATGATGATCCCGTCGCCATCGAACTCCCCGACCAGCTGGTGGTCGGTGTGCACCCGCATCCGGATCACGTTGAAGCTGTCCGCCCGCACCAGCACCTCGTTGACCGCCAGCGGCAGGGATGCCGTCATCCTCCCCGAGGCCGTCAGCAGCGAGGCGGAGAGGGTGGGCCGGACCAGGGTGGAGCAGCGCCCCTCAAAGTAGGCCGTGAGGGCATCGGGCAACCCATCCATCTCCACACTGGTCAGGAAGCCGAGCTGGCCGCGGTTCACCCCCAGGACGGGAATCCCCAGGGGCCCAGCCATCCGAGCGGCATAGAGAAGGGTCCCGTCCCCCCCCACCGAGACCAGGAGCCGCGTCCGACCGGAGAGAGCGTCCAGCTCCGCCTCGGGAGCGGACTGCACCACCACGGCCTCCAGCCCGGCGGCCCGGCAGCGGTGCGCCGCCTCCTCCAAGAGAGCCGAATTGGCGGCCTCGCGCGGGTGGAGGAGGAAGGCGACCACCTGATCGCCCGGTGGTTCCGCGCTCAGCATGGCCATCGAGAATGAGATGTTAGGCACTGGGCCTCTTGGGTGGGCATCAGAGCGTCATCCCCAACAGCAGCCCGAGGGCGGCTCCCGCCAGGACCTCGTAGGGGGTGTGGCCCAGGAGCTGGCGCACCCGCTCGTACCGCAGCCCCAGGTGCTGCCGGAGGTCGTCGATCATCTGGTTCAGGATGACGCTCTGCTGCCCGGCGGCACGGCGCACCCCGGTGGCGTCATAGACCACCACCATGGTCAGCACCGCGGCCGCGGCGAAGACCGGGGAGGTGGTCCCGAGCCGCCGCCCCAGCAGGGTGGTGAGGCAGACGGTGAGCGCGGTGTGCGAGCTGGGCATCCCCCCGGAGGTGCCCAGCCGCCGAAGGCTCAGCTGCCGCCGCTGCCCGGAGTCGGTGAGGATCTTGAGGAGCTGGCCGAGGGCCCAGGCCAGGAGCGGTACCAGAAGATACTGATTCGAGAGCAGCCCTGCCATCAGCGGTCAGGCTCCCCCCGCGGGCCCCTCCTCCACGGAGAGTTGGAAGGGCCGCTCGACCAGGTCGCCTTCAGCGCCCTGGGAGAGCTCGCTGATCCGCCTCTCGGCCCCGGCCAACAGGGTGGAGCAGCGGCGCACCAGCCTCACCCCGCGCTCATAGAGGGCGATCGCATCCTCCAGCGCCACCTTGCCGTCCTCAAGGGCCTGCAGGACCTCGTCCAACCTGGCTAGGGCCGCCTCGTAGTCCAGGAGGTCCTCGTCGGACCCGGGACTCGGCTCATCGGTCATCGGACACCTCCTTGCTCGGCTCGACCCCCGTCACCTGGCTGCGCACCCGGCCCAGCGCCAGTTGGGTCACCAGCCCGTCGCCGGGGCGCAGACGCCGCGGGTCGCGGACCACCGCCCCGCCATCCTCCTGCCAGGTTATCGAGTACCCGCGCTCCAGGACCGCGAGCGGCGACAGCGCCAGCAGCCGCCCGGCCCTTCCCCGCAGCTCCTCCTGGAGCCGTCCCACGCGGGGCACCGGCCCCCGCGCCTTAAGGAGCTGGCGCCGGGCCGAGAGCTGGTCTGACAGCCGCCCCAGATGTCGGGCCGCCGCCGCTGCCAGCCTCTGAGCGGAACGGTCCAGGTCCTGCTGGCCCTCCATGAGCCGGCGCCGCGGCGCCAGCCGGTCCAAGCGCGCAGCCGTGCCGGCCAGTTGCTCGGCTCGCCCCAGGAGGAAGGCGGAGCCCGCCCTCCCGAGGCGGAGACGCCTCGCCCCAAGCTCGTGGCGCAGGCCATCCCGATCCGGGACCGCCAGCTCGGCGGCGGCCGAGGGGGTGGGGGCGCGGCGGTCGGCCACGAAGTCGACCACCGTGGTGTCGGTTTCGTGCCCCACCCCGGTCATTACCGGGACCGGGCAGCTGGCCACCGCCCGCGCCAGCTCTTCTGAGTTGAAGGCCGAGAGGTCCTCAAGGCTCCCGCCGCCACGCACCAGAAGGACCAGCTCCGCGCCGGAACGACCGGCCAGGGCCATCGCCGCCACCAGCTCGGCCACGCTCCCCTCCCCCTGCACCAGGGATGGGACGACCACGAGCTCCGTGATGGGGCAGCGGCGGCTGATCACGTGGATCACGTCCCGGACGGCGGCGCCGCGGGGAGAGGTGACCACCGCCACCCGCCGGGGCAGGAAGGGAAGCTGGCGTTTGCGCTCAGGGCGGAAGAGCCCCTCCCGTTCGAGGCGAGCCACCAGCTGCTGGTAGGCGAGGGCCAGGGCCCCCACCCCCGCCGGCTCCAGGTGGTCCAGGTATAGCTGGACGTCCCCCTTGGCGGGGTACACCGATATGCGCCCGTGGGCGATGACCCGCTGGCCGGTCTCGGGTTCGAAGGCCAGGGCGGCGCCCGCGCCCCGGAAGAGCACCGCCCGGATCGAGGCCTGGTCGGCCCGTCCCTCTCGACAGTCCTTGAGGGTGAGGTAGCGATGACCAGCCGCCGACCTGGTGCAGGTCCCGATCTCGGCCTCGACGTACAAATCCTGGAGCACTGGGTCCTCCTCCAGGTCCGCCCGGATCAGGCTGTTGAGCTCGGCCACCTGCAGGACGCGGCGCGCCAGCATCAGACCGCCTCCCGAGCCAGCCGGCCCAGAACCCCGTTCACGAAGCGGGCGGCGTCCTCGCCACCGAGCTCCTTCGCCAGGCCAACCGCCTCGTCCAGGGTCACCGCCCGAGGGTCCTGCCGGCGCCAGAGCAGCTCGGCGGCCCCGAGTCGGAGGGCTCCCCGCTCAACCCTCCCCATCTGCTCCAACCTCCAATTGGTCGCAGCGGCCTCCAGCGCCGAGTCGATCTCTGCTCGGTGCTCCTGGACGAGGGCCACCAGCTCCTCGGCGAAGGCCGCCGACTCGGGGGGCAGGTCGTCCTCGGCCAGCTGGTAGGCGAACGCCGGACGCCAGTCCCCAGGAGCCTGGTCGAGCTGAAAGACGACCCGGAGGGCCAGCTGGCGGGCGCGGTGGCGGGGCCTCAACCGCCCGCGAGCTCGCGGACCAGCACGTTGACCTCCACGACCTCGAGCCCCACCATCCTCTCGATGTCCCGGGACACCCTTCGCTGCAGTTCCTCCACCAGCTCCGGAAGGGTGGCTCCGGCCTCGATGGCGATGCCCAGCTCGAGCCGGATGGCCGCGCTGCCGATCATCTCCAGCCTGACGCCGCGGTGGCCATGCTGACGGCGCAGCGGACGGGGCACCGGGACTCCCTGGAGCTCGCACATGTGGGCCACTCCCGGGGTGTCCAGAGCCGCGAGGGAAGCGATCGCCCCCACCACCTCACTGGCCACCCGGACGCGTCCGGGGGGCTGCTCGCGCACGGTGGGGGCAGCAGTCACGAGGCGCGCTCCAGGTAGCGCGCGGACCGGGTGTCGACCTTGACCCGGTCTCCGACGTTGACGAACAGCGGCACGTCGATCACGAGACCGGTCTCCAGGGTGGCGGGCTTGAAGGTCCCGGTGGCCGTGTCCCCCTTGAAGCCCGGGTCAGTGGCGGTGACCTCCAGCACGACCGTGATCGGCACCTCGACCCCGAGGATCCGGTCTTCGTGCCGGAGCAGGAAGAGGGTGTCGGACTCCCGCACGTAGCGCGAGGCCGCCTCGAACAGCTCCTGGCTGATGGGGAACTGCTCGTAGGTGCTGGTGTCCATGAGCACATGCTGGTCCCCGTCCCGGTACAGGTACTGCACCTCCACCTTCTCGATCCGGACCCTTGGGAACCGCTCCTCGGGGCGGAAGGTCTCCTCGGTGACGGCTCCGGTGTCGACATTGCGCAGCCGGGTGCGCACCACCGCCGTGCCCCGTCCCAGCTTGATGTGCTCGAAGGAGAGAACCTCCAGCAGCTGGCCGTTGCGCTCCACGGTGGTGCCGGCCCGCAGCTCTCCGGCGTTGATCATCTGCACGGCTCCAAGAATTGCGGTCGCCAGGGCGGCGCCGGGGCGGACCTTCCCGCTCCCTGCAGCCTCTGATGATCGCAGCTTAGGGGCCGGCGGTCGACAGCCCCGCTCCACCGCTCGCTACACGGTCTTCAAACACCGCAGCAGATCCTTCACCGGCGGGGCGGGGGCCCCGCCCTAGCCTTCAGACATGAGCGCCACCACCCTGCGGGTCGACGTACCCACCGAGGCCGGAGGGTCGATGCCCTCGTCGCTCGTGCTGGCCTCGCTGTCCCGGGCCCTGGACCTGGCCGAGGGGGAGCCGATGGGCCACGCCCTCCGGGCCTGCTGGCTGGGGATGCGGCTGGCCGACTGGGTGGGACTCGGCCCGGAGGAGCGACAGGACCTCTTCTACGCCCTGCTCCTCAAGGACGTCGGCTGCTCGGCCAACGCCTACAGCGTGACCCGCTGGTTCGGCGCCGACGACCTGAGCACCAAGGCCCAGTTCAAGGTTTCCGACTGGAGCAGCCAGTGGCGCTCGCTGCTGTTCGCCATCCGCCAGACGGCCCCCACCGCCCCCATCACGCGGCGCATGGCCCAGCTGGTCGCCCTGGGGGCCAAGGGGCCGGGACTGGCCAGCGAGCTGGTGGAGGCCCGCTGCACTCGGGGAGCCGAGCTGGTCCGCCAGCTGGGCTGGGCTGAGCCTTCGGCCCAGGCCGTCTACTCCCTCGACGAGCACTGGAACGGCTCAGGGAGCCCCCGGGGCCTCAAGGGCGATGAGATCCCGGTGCTCTCCAGGATCGCCCTGCTCTGCCAGACCGCGGAGATCTTCTGGCGCCACGGTGGGCGCCGCAGCGTGGAGACCGTCCTCCGTCGGCGCCGGGGAACCTGGTTCGACCCCCAGCTGGTGGACGCGGTCCTGGCCCACTCCCGCAGCGACCGCCTCTGGGAGCAGTTCGGCGCCGTCAACCACCCGGAGCAGGTGGCTCCCCTGGACCCCCGCCCCCGGCGGGTCTCCTGCACCTCGGTCGACGACATGGTGCGCATCGGCCAGGTGTTCGCCGGGGTGGTGGACGCCAAGTCCCCTTGGACCGCCACCCACTCGACCCGGACCGCCGCCCTGGCCCGGCGCATGGGCGAGGTCATGGGGATGAGCACCGAGGAGAACGACCGCATCGGGCTGGCGGCGCTGGTTCACGACCTGGGCAAGCTGGCGGTCAGCAACGCCATCCTGGACAAGGCCGGGCCGCTGGACGCCGGCGAGATGGCCCAGATGCAGAGCCACACCGCCATCACCCACCAGATCCTCTCCCCGCTGTGGCTGCTCAGCGATGTGGCCGAGATGGCGGCCGCCCACCACGAACGGCTCGACGGCTCGGGCTACCACCGCCACCTGAGGGGACCAGACCTTCCCTTCGGTGCCCATGTGGTGGCGGCGGCGGACGTCTTCGAGGCCCTCACCGCCGACCGGCCCTATCGCCGCGGGCTGGACAACGACGAGGCGGTGCGGCGGATGCGCCGCGAGGAGGGGCGGACCCTGGCCGCCGAGCCGGTCGCCGCCCTGGCGGAGATGGTGGAGTCGACCAGGAGCCTTCCCCCCGCCGACCCGGTCACATAAAGAAGAGCACCAGCCCGCAGCCGATCACCAGGAACGGCCCGTAGGGCAAGGTGTCCCTCAGGCCCAGCCGGCGGGTGGCCAGCAGGACCAAGGTGACCACCCCGCCGACGAGGGCCCCGGCGATGAGAGCCCAGAGGGTGTAGAGCGCGGTGGCGCTGAGGCTCATCCCGGTCACGGCGCCGATCAGCATCCCCAGCTTGACGTCCCCCCAGCCGAACCCCGCCCCGCCATGGAAGAGGGAGCTGATGAGGGCGAAGGGGAGAAGGAGCCCCCCGCCCACCAGAATCCCGAAGAGCGCAGCGAAGACACTGAGATGGGGGCTGAAGCTGGCCAGGGCCACCGCCAGCACCATCGCCGGGAGGCTGACCACATCCAGGATCAGGCGGTGTTTCAGATCAAAGCCCAGGATCTGGACCAGGACCACGATCCAGAGGCTGTGGATCAGCAGCCCGGGCCCCATGGCCTCGCTCTTGGCGAAGAAGAAGAACCCGATGAGCCCCAGGAGGGGCAGCAGGATCCTCTCGATCCGGCGGTCCTGGTGCCCATCGGCCTGGTCGACAAGGCCGGCGGCACGCTCCAGGCGGAGCGACGCCTCGCCGGCCACCAGACCGCCGACCAGGCCGGCGGCGGCCCAGCCGAGGGCCAGGGCGGTGCTCACGGGCGGGGGCGGGGGTCAGCCAAGCCCGGCCTCCTGAACCTGCTGCTGATGCTGGGCCGCGGTGACGGCGAAGAGCATCTTGCCGTTGGGGAGGGAGACGAAGTACAGGTAGTCACTCTGGGTCGGGTTGAGGACGGCCTCCACCGGCCCCACCCCGGGGCTGTCGATCGGCCCCGGGGGCAGGCCCTGGTGGAGGTAGGTGTTGTAGGGAGAGGGGAACTGGGTGGTGAACTTCGCACCGGACTGGCCGGCGCGCGCCATCGCGTACAGGATCGTGACGTCGCTCTGCAGTGGCATGCCCAGGCGCAGCCGGTTCAAGAACACCCCGGCGACGAGCGCCCGGTCCCGGCTGGTGGTGGCCTCGGCGGAGACGATCGAGGCCAGGGTCAGGGCCTGATACGGCGTTAGGCCCACCCGGGTGGCTCCTGCGGCCAGGGCGGGGGCCACCCGGCGCTCGAAGTCCTGGAGCTGGAGGAGCAGGAACTGGTGAGCCGAGATCCGAGGGCTGACCTGGTAGGTGTCGCCGAAAGCCATCCCCTCCCAGCCGACTCCCCCTGGCGCCCCCCCCGGGGCCGAGATCCCCGGGAACTTCCCGGAGCTCACCTGGCCCAGGTAGCTGGAGGCCGTGAAGAGTCCATCCGAAGCCAGCAGGGCTGACTCCTGGAAGGCCGAGAGGCCGTCCTGCACCCGCACCTGGATGGGCAGCTGGGATGGCGGGCCCTCGAGCACCGCCACCAGCTCCGAGGGGCCCATGCCCCGGTCCAGGATGAACTTGCCCGGGTGGAGCTTGAAGCCCAGTCCTCGAAAGTCCGCATAGATTCCGAAGAAGAATTGGGAGCGGACCACGCGGTGGCTGCCGAGGTCCTCCACCAGCCGCTGCAGGGACTCCCCCCGGCTCACGGTGATCACCACCTGCTGTCGGTGGTTGTTCTGGACCGGCTCGAGTTCGCGACGGCCCAGCACGGCCACCACCGCCAGACCGGCCACCAGCGCCAGGAGGACAAGAATTCCCAAGAGCCGCCAGGGGTGCCGCGCGATCACGGCCTGGTTCTGGCCCCGGCGAGAACCCCCTGCAGCAGCAGCGCCGCCGCGACCCGGTCCCCAAGCTGCCGCCGGCGCTGGCGGGAGTCGCCTCGGCGGATCATCTCGCGCTCCGCCTGCCGGGAGGTGAGCCGCTCGTCCGCGAACCGGAGGGGGAGCCGGGATGCATCCGCCAAGAGCGCCCCCACGCGGCGGGCCTCGGCTGCCTCCGGACCCTCGGACCCATCCATCCGCAGCGGCAGCCCCATCACCAGCTCACCGACCTGGTTCGCCCGGGCCAGGGCCACCAACCGGCGCACCAGGTCCTGGTCTGTCCGGCGGTTGACGGTTGCATGGGGCTGGGCGATGGTCCTCGTCTCGTCACTCAGGGCCACGCCGAACCGCGTGGTGCCGGGGTCCAGCGCCATCAGCCGTCCGGAGGTCGGGGGCCCGGTCGAAGCCAGCTCCTAGGCCCTCAGGGAAACCCGTTCGAGCTGGATCCGCCCCGAGAGGAGTGGAAGCCAGGGAAGCGAGAACGGGGATTGATGAATGGTCACCGAGCTGGCTCCGGGCAGCTGGGCGAGCAGGTACGTCTTGGCACTGCCCGGGTTCATGAAGGTGACCCGGCTCCGGTATGGGGCGAGATCCACCTTCGGCGCCCAGTACCCGACGGCGTTGGAGCTCAGGGTCAGGGTGCCGCCGGGACCGGCGGCCACGACCTCGATGGTCCCGAGGGTGGGGTGGGCCAGCAGCTCACCGTCCGCGGGCACCTTGGATTTCAGGTCCTGCAGGACCGCCGCGCGGGCGGCAGAGGTGCTGTAGGCGGATGCCGCCGCGGTCACCGAGACCGTAAGGGTCTGCGCCTGACCAGCCTGGCCCACGGTGGGCAGGGTGGGGTTGGTGACCGTGAGCTGGATTCCGTTGCCGCTGGCGTCCTGGGCGATCACGTCATGGCCGGCCATGGTCTTGAGGCTCTTTTCCACCTGCGCCGTGAGGGTGGAGTCGATCTGCTGCTCCTGCTGCTGGGCGGAGGAGATGTCGGAGGAGGTGAACACCTGCTGGGTCTTGGAGTCCTGGCCACCGGTCATCGCCGCGGGGTTGACCCCGCTAAAGGTGAAGGGGAACTGGCTGAAGGGTGGGCACAACCCGTCGATGCAGCCGCTCGAATTGGCGTTGGTCCACTGCCACTGATCGCCCGCCGGGACGTTCCCTTGGGTCCCGAGGCTGTCCGACGAGGCCTGCACCGGAATCAGCGGGCTGGAGTTCTGGTTGGCCTTACACGGGTAGACCAGATAATTTCCGGCCTGCCCTTGGGTGGTGGTGGTGAAGACCACGTTGCCACTGCCGCTCTGGTCCTGGAACGTCGGAGCGCTGGTGAAGGTCACCGTAAGCGGGCCGCTGCTCTTACTGCCGGAATAGCACAGGCTGAGGCTCCCGGTCGCCGGCGTGGGCGGCAGGACCTGGGTCCCGCTGGGGCTCACGCTGAAGGTCTGGGTGGCCGCCGGGGTGAGCAGCGCCTCGGTGGGAATCACGTCCAGGACCCCGGAGGACTGGCCGCTCAGGGTGCCCTGAATGGTCACGCTGTCGTTGATCCGATGGGACTGAACACCGACCAGGATCGTGGCCGAGGGGAGCAGGAACAGCACCGCCAGCACTCCGATGACAAACACCCCCGCCCCGGACCCGATCATCCAGTTCCGGCCCCGGGGGGAATGCCACCAGGCGCCCCAGCGGCCCTGCCCTGGGGGCCCCTCGGGCCTGGCCACCAGCTGCGAGGGAGCGCGCCGGGCCAACCCTCTGCTCGGCTCCGGCGCCGGGGGAGCCTCTGGCGGAGCGGCCGCGGCCAGAGCCGTCCCGGCGGCCACCGCCGCCGCCGTGGGCGCCGACCGCAGGGAGACCCCCTGCTCCAGTTGGGAGAGGGTCGTGAACGTCGGGAAGCCGGCCCGGATCGCCAAAGCCTGGACCTGGGCGTCCCCGCTCACGATCGAGACCCGCTTCTGGAAGCCGCGGGTGTACTGCAGCAGCAGCTGCAGGTCGAGGGATGACCGCAGCGCCCGTCCGTCCGGGGGAACCACGAAGACCAGGTCCCGGTCGCCCTCGGCGCGTCGGATCCGGTCCACGATGTCGGTGATCTCGTCGGTGGGCTCCACGTAGAGCAGCTTGGACACCGGGTTCAGTCCCCCTCCGCCGGCCGCCGGCGGAGCTCCGCTGCCGCACCCGAGCGCCAGCTCATCGGCGGATCAACCCCGTCACCCGCTGGACCATCTCCTCCCAGGTCGGCCCGGGAGGAGGCGGGGCCTCGATCTCCGCTGCGGCCTGGTAGGCGAGCCCCATGGGGGTGACGTCGGCCGGGCCCTGCAGCAGTCCCGTGGTGTCGTGGACCGCGGGGAGCTCCTCCGCGGAGAGGCGGGAGAAGCGCGGCGGCTGCAGGAAGGGGAGGTAATCGGTCCACCGCAGCACCGAGAGCTGCTCCAGGATCTCGGGCAGGTACGAGCCACCCCCGAAGAGGCGCACCTGACCGGGAAGCGGCTGGCCCTTGGCCAAGTCGTGGAGCACCAGCGCCACCCCCTGGGCCAGGACCTCGGCCGACTCCCCCAGCGCCCGCCGCACCCTGGCCCGCTCGTCCCCGCCCAGAAGGCCCGCGGTGTGGCGGAGCTTCAGGCTCTCCGCCAGGGGCAGGGTGAGGTCCAGGTCGTGGGCGAGCTTGCGGGTGAAGGCCCGCCCGCCAAGCTCGAACATCCGGGCGGACTCCAGGACCCCACTGCGCACCAGGGTCACGGTGGTGGTCCGGGCACCGATGTCGACCAGGACGGCGCCCTGCTCCACCACCTGCGGGGTGGAGGCCAGCCGGGCGGCGGCGTAGGGTTCGGCGACGGTCTCCAGGAGCTCCAGGTCCAGCGCCTGAGCGATCTCCTCCACGGCCGCCATGTGCTGCTCAGTGGTGAAGGTGTTGAAGACCGTCAGCTCCAGCTTCTGCCCCTGAAAGCGCAGCGGATCGACAACTGCCTGGCCGTCCACCTTGGCGGCGGTGATCGATGAGTGCACCAGGCGGAGCTGCTCGCCGCCGTAGGTCGCCTCGTCCTGGAGCCGGCCCTGGGCCTCGCGCAGTGCGCGGCGCTGGATGGACTCCACCAGCTCCTCCAGCTCCCGCTTCGATACCCGCTCCTGGGCCCGGCCGCGGACCTTGGATCCCTGGGTGGTTACCACCCGCACCTGGGATCCCCCGATCCCCATCACCAGCCTCGTCGGGATGACCTCGGCCATGTCCTCGGCCGCCTCCAGAGCCGCGTGGCAGCCCTCCACCACCGACTCCAGGTCGGGCGGCGCCGCTGGGTCGAGCTCACCCGGGCCCTGCTCAGCTCGCCCCACCCCGAGGATGATCGCCTCCCCCGCCTCCTTCTTCACCACGAGAGCCTTGATCACCTGGGTGCCCACGTCCAGAGCGGTGACGTGGTACCGCTGCTGGCGGCGGGCGGTGGGGGCGGACGACGGCGGCATCTCAGGCTTCCTCCGGGAGCTTTTCCAGGATGTTACGCAACTCCCGATCGG
>JAJYET010000035.1 GCA_021785655.1 bacterium
CCCGGGCAGCCGCGTGGAGGGCTGTCCCAGATCCGCCTGCGGGCGCTTGTGAGGTGCTCTTCTTCGTGGGTTCGGTGATCAAGAAGCGGCGCAAGAAGATGCGCAAGCACAAGCACAAGAAGATGCTGAAGAAGACCCGCTGGCAGCGCCGAGGGAGCTGAGCCTCTCCCCTTTGTCGGATCCCTGAGGGGAACGGGGCGGGTCTATACTGCCCCCGGGGGCGATAGCTCAGCTGGCAGAGCGCTGCTTTCGCACGGCAGAGGTCAGGGGTTCAAGTCCCCTTCGCTCCACCACTTTTGGCGAGGGCCCTGCGGGCCCCTCCAGGGTCGCGAGCCTGCTGGCCGATCTTCCACGGCAATCCCGTCGACCCGGGCGGGGGCCAGCATCCGGGCACGCCCCCCCAGCAGACCTCGGCCGGGGGTGGCCGCGAGCTGGGAACCCCTGCGGCTACTCGCCGTCCAGGTTGGCGAAGTAGGCGGAGACGGCGTGGTCCAGCAGCTCCGGGGTGAGCCGCGGCTCGACGCCAAAGTAGGCGGCGGCGTGGATCAGGTGATCGAGGATGTCCCGGGGCTCACATCCATGCAGGGGCCGCCCCGACTTGCGGTAGTGCTCCTCCACGAGGTAGCTCACCGCCTCGGGGTCGTAGGTGAGACCCATGCTCTCGCAGGCCCGGCGGAAGATCCTTCCGTATTCGATCACCGAGGGGTTGGGGACCTCCACCTTGTAGCGGATCCGGCGCAGGAAGGCCTCGTCAACGAGGTCCTTCGGCTTGAGGTTGGTCGAGAGGATGAGGATCTCGGTGAACGGCACCTGGACGGTGGTCCCGGCCCGGGAGATGTTCAGGTAGTCGTACCCCGCCTCCAGGGGAACGATGAGCCGGTTGAGGAGGTCCTGCGGGGAGAGCTGCTGTCGGCCAAAGTCGTCGACCACGAACAGCCCCCCGTTGGCCTTCAGCTGCAGGGAAGCCTCGTAGAAGCCCATCCGGGGATCGAAGCTCAGCTCCAGCTCCCGGCCGGTCAGCTCGCCACCGGCGATCACGACCGGGCGGGTGCAGAAGGCCCACCGGGTGTCATGGGGCGGGAGCTCGGCGGGGACCGGCTTGTGGTGCACCGGGTCAAAGATCCGGATCACCTCGCCCTTCACGTAGATGGCGTGGGGCACGAACAGGGGATCTCCCATCAGCGAGGCACACGCCTGGGCGATGGTGCTCTTGCCGTTGCCGGGCGGACCGTACAGGAAGATCGACTGGCGCGAGCTGAGGGCCGGGCCGAGACGGTTGAGGACGCTCGGGGGGAGCACCAGCTTGTCCAGGGCGGTGCGCAGGAGCTGGTGGGTCACCATGGGTCCGGTGCGACCCTGGTAGCGAGCCACGGCCACGTACACCTCAAGGGGGACCGGAGCTGGCCCGGCGTACTGGCTCACCTCGATCAGCTCACGGGCACGCTCCCGTCCGGTGCGGCTGATGGCGTACTGCAGTCCCTCGGCAAACCCGGCATCCCCGTCTACGGTGCCCCGGATGCCGGTGGTACCGCAGTAGCCCTCATCCGAGAGGAACTTCAGAGCGTCAGAGACCATGCTCCAGGGCAGGCACACGTGACGCGCCAGATCCCGGCCCAGCATCCCGCCGTTGAAATAGAGGACCTTCAGGATCAGGTCGCAGATGAAATTGAACGGCAGGCCGGCCTCCTTCGGGCTCTGGGGAACCGGGGGGAAGCCGATCTGGCTACGGGAGCTGGGTGGAGAGCTGACGGTGGCTGCAGACATTCTCTGTGCTTCGAACTCCTGATGGAGGTGGCGCGTCACCCCGGTTGACTGGCGCCAGTCTCCCACCGAACCCGCCGGATTCATCCCCTTCCACCAGCAGTTTGCAGAGCCGTGAGGCGATCGGCACCGGTCTGTGACCGGACCCGGCCCCCCCCTCAATCCGGGGGCCGCCGCACGCGGGCTGGCATAATCGCCGGACGGATGGCAGCCCCAAGGACCCGGCCCCACCCATGCAGGAGATAGAGCTCCCGGCCGGCAAGCGCCGCCGCTCCACCGCCGGCCGCCGGCGTGGGGGTCGGGGCGGGCGGGAGGCCGGCTTCTGGCGTCGGCACGGATTCCTGCGCCGCAGCGCCCTGGCCCTCGTGGTCCTGGTGCTGGCCGGATGTGCCGGCTTGGGGACCGGCTTCATCGTCCTCGCCGCCTTCCAGGTCGGCCTCCCTTCGGTCGTCGACCTTCCCAACCTGGGGCCGCCCCAGAACAGCTACCTGCTGGCCAGCGACGGGACGCTCCTCACGGTGCTGCACGAGCCCGGGGAGCAGCACATCCACGTCGGGCTCCCCCAGGTCAGCCCCTGGGTGATCAAGGCCACCGTGGCCGTTGAGGACCGCCACTTCTTCCAGGACGCCGGGTCGGTGGACCTTCCCAGGATCATCTTGGCCGGGCTGCACGACATCGTCCACCACAACTCCCTTCAGGGGGCCAGCACCATCACCGAGCAGCTGGCCAAGGTCTCCTTCCTCACCCCGGCCCAGACCATCACCCGCAAGATCCGGGAGCTGCTCCTGGGCTTCGAGATCTCCAAGACCTTCAAGCCCGACCAGATCCTGCAGATGTACCTCAACCGGATCGACTACGGGAACCAGGCGATCGGGATCGGCACCGCCGCCGAGCTCTACTTCCACATTCCGGCCAGCAAGCTGGACCTGGCCCAGGCCAGCATGCTGGCGGGGATTCCCGACGCCCCCTCCGCCTTCGACCCCCTGGCCTACGTCGGGGTCAAGGGACCCAACTACGCCAAGCTGCGCCAGCAGGTGGTCCTGGAGGCGATGGTGGCCAACCACTACGTCACCCAGTCCCAGGCCAACGCCGCCTTCAAGGAACAGCTCACCTACTACCCCTGGCAGGACAGCAGCCCGCTCCTGGCCCCCAACTTCGTGACCTACGTCGAGAGCGAGCTGCAGCAGCGCTTCGGCGACGCCTACCTCAACCCCGGCGGTTGGACCATCTACACCACCCTGAACATGGCCGACCAGCAGGCGGCGGAGCAGACCATCCAGAACCCGGCGAACAACGCCCGCCTGCTCCGCGAGTACAAGATCGGGGACTCCGCCCTGGTGTCCCTGGACCCCCGGGACGGGGAGATCCTCGCCATGGTGGGGACCAGCAACTACAACGGCTCAGTGGGCCAGATCAACATGACGGTGGAGCCGCGGCGCCCGGGGTCGAGCTTCAAGATCTTCACCTACACCGCCGCCATCGCCTCGGGCAAGTTCACCATGACCACCCCGGTCCTCGACGCTCCCATCAACATCAATGGCTACCAACCTCAGAACTACGAGCACTACTTCAGCGGCATCTGCCAGGTGCAAGTCTGCCTCGGCAACTCCATCAACATCCCCGCGGTCAAGGTGGAGATGATCACCGGGCTGCAGAACGTGGTGGCCATGGCGCAACGGATGGGAGCGTCCCTACTCCTGAACCCCCAGAACACCTACGGGGACGCCCTAACCCTGGGCGGGCTGTCAATCGGAGTCACCGAGCTGCAGATGGCGACCGGGGCCTCGGTGCTGGCCAGCGGCGGGGTGCTGCATCAGCCCACCTCGATCCTCAAGGTGGTCCAGGGGGGGAAGACCATCTATCAGTACAACGTGGCCAGCAACTCGGTGCAGGTGGTGCCCCCGGACGTGGCCTTCATCATGAACGCCATGCTCTCCAACAACAACAACCGGCTCCGGGACTTCGGGCCGTACGCCCACCTGACCCTCCCCGGCCGCCCGGTCTCGGCCAAGACCGGCACCTCCGACGCCCAGTTCGCCAACGGCGCCTACTCCAACAACATCGAGGACAACTGGACTTTCGGCTGGACCCCGCAGCTGGTGACCGGTGTCTGGGTGGGCAACCCGGACGGGCAGACTCTCAGCAACGTCACCTCGGGAATCTCCGGGGCCGCCCCCCTCTGGCAGAGCTACATGGAGCAGGTGCTGTCCGGCCAGCCGGTCCTCTGGTACACCAAGCCGGCCGACGTCGTCCAGGCGGGGTCGGGCCCCTACCCCTACTACTACCTGCCCAACACGGTGAGCTACGCCAACCAGGACGTGAACTGCCCCCCGGCCTATCGCTCGGGGTGGAACGGCACCTGCTGAGGCTCCCCGGGGCGATCGGCCAGGACGGCGGCCGCCAGCCTCTCCGGGGAATCGGACTCCAGGGCGTCGGGGAAGTGGCAGCAGACCTCGCTGACCCCGAGGTCCAGGTAGGCTTGCAGCTGCTGGGCACAGCCTTCCGGTGTTCCCACCAGCCGCCGGGCCCGAAACTTGGCACGCTGCTCACCGTGGCGGTTGAAGCGCTCCACCAGCCGGTCCGCCTGGACCTCCGTCTCCCCCACCAGGCAGTCGAGGACCACAGCGACGCGCACGCTGTGAAGCGGGCGGCCAACCTGGCGGCAGTGCTCGGCGAGAACATCCAGCTTCCGCGAGACTCGATCGGGAGGGCCGAAGAGGCTGCACCCATCGGCGTGCCTCGCCACCTGCCACAGGGTGAGCCGCTCACCCCCGCCGGCGATCCAGATCGGGGGGAAGGGTTGCTGCAACGGTCGGGGGATCACCCCGGCGCCGTCGATCACCGTGTAGCGGCCCTCAAAGTGGGTGGGCTCCCCGGTCCAGCAGGCCCGAAGCAGCTCGGCGGCTTCGCCGGCGGCCAGGATCCGCTCCCGCAACGGGGCGGTCGGCAGCCCGAACGCCCTCAGCTCCCGGGCATCTGACCCGGCACCCAGCCCCACCTCCAGGCGGCCCCGGCTCAGGACGTCCAGGTTGGCAAGCTGGAGCGCGAGCGGTCCAAGGCGGTGCCGGGGAAGCGCCAGGGACATCGTCCCCACCCGCACCTGGGTGGTGGCCCAGGCCACCACCGCCAGGGAGATGAGGGGATCCAGGATCGGGCCAGGAGGCCCTGGGTCTGCGGAGCGCAGGTGGTCATACACCCAAACCGCACCGAAGCCGGCCCTCTCGGCCCTCAGGGCCACGCCGACCATGGTCTCGAAGTGGTGCTCAGGCTCCTCGGGGGGCAGGTCGTGCCGCCAGCCCTGGGGGAGGAAGCACCCCAAGCGAAGCTGCGACCCGGTCACCTGGGAGCCGCGGCCACCCGCTCGAGGGGACGCGGCCGCACCCGGCGGGCCGGACCCCAGAGGCCCTCGAGGTCGTAGTAGGCTCGCTCCCCGGGGAGGAAGATGTGGGCGATCACGGAGTCGAAGTCGAGGCAGACCCAGGAGCCCTCGTCCATCCCTGCTCGGCTCAGCGGGTGCTGCCCAGCGAGCGAGGCGGCCTCGTCCATGGCTTCGGCCACAGCGCGAACCTGGCGGTCGGTGTCTCCCTCGCAGATCACCAAGTAGTCAGCCATCGTGGTCTTGCCCTTGAGGTCGATCCGAACCACGTTGCGGGCCTTGCGCGAGAGCGCGGCGTCGGCGATCAGCCGGCTCAATTGCAGAGGCGTCATCTGGGGGCGATTATCCCATCGCGAACACCCGGGGACTCCGCCGACTCCCGGTACAGCCCGCGCTCCCGGATGTACCGGAGCACCGGGGCTCCAAGAAGACCCTCGGCAATCTCGCCCCGGCGCAACCTGGTCCGGACTCTGCTCGACTCCACCTCGGGAGCGGTGAGGGAGACCAGCTCAGGCTCGGAGCCCACCCAGCCGTGGTCCCTCAGCTCGTCGACCGCCGCCCTGGCGCCAATCCGGGCTCCGGGGCGGTCGAACACAACGAGGCGGGCGAGCTCTGCCACCCGGTCGGGACGGTGCCAGCGCCAGAGGCCGCGAGCGGCGTCCGACCCCAGGGCCAGCAGGAGCGGCCGCTCCGGGCAATCATCGGCCAAGCGCGCCAGGGTGTCCGAAGTGTAGGAGGGGCCGGGGCGCACCACCTCCAGATCGGACACCGAGACCAGGGGGTCCCCCACCTCCCGCACCATGAGCTGGGCCATGCGCAGCCGATCCTCAGGGCCGGCGCTGGGAGGACGGCGGTGGACGGGGTGTCCGTTGGGAACCACCAGCAGGGGCAGGCGAAGCGCGCCGCGCAACCCCACGATCACCTGCTGATGCCCCACGTGGGGTGGGTCGAAGGTGCCTCCGAAGACCACCAGGGGCTGAGCCGTCACCCGGTGGGGCCCTCGGGCACGAAGGTGAACTCCACCTCCCCGATTTCGACCACGTCGCCCTCGGCGGCCCCGGAGGCCGCGAGCTGGGACTCCACCCCGAGGCGCCGGAGCTGTCTCTGCAGCCGGGTCACCTCCTCTGGATCGTCCAAGTCCGCCGCCGCCACCAGCCGGAGCACACCTTCCCCGCTGACCCGGTAGTGGCCGGCGCCGCCCTCCACGAAAACCTGCTGACGAGCGGGTCGGGGACCGGGATAAAGGCGGAACCCGCCGGGGTGGGATGGCTCCCGGCCCCGGGCCAGGCCGAAGGACTCCTGAAGGAGCGACGCCACCCCCTCTCCGGTGAGGGCCGAGACCGCAAGGACGGGAGATCCCGGTCCCACGGACTCCCGCAGCGCCTTCAGCACCCTGTCACGAACTCGCCCCACCGTGAGGTCCACCTTGTTGGCAGCCACCACCCGAGGGCGGGCGGCCAGTTCCTCGTCCCATGCCCGCAGCTCCCGGTGGACCTCGGAGTACGCCCGCACGGCAAGGTCCGGGCCGGCGCTGGCATCGACAACCTGGACCAGGGACCGTGTCCGTTGCAGATGGCGGAGGAATCCGATACCCAGGCCCGCCCCGAGGTGAGCGCCCTCGATGAGACCGGGGACATCGGCCACGGTGATCGTCCGACCACCTTCCAGCTCGGCGACCCCCAGATTGGGGGCCAGGGTGGTGAAGGGGTAGTCGGCCACCTTGGGTCGGGCCCCGGTCAGGCAAGCCAGGAGGCTGGACTTGCCCGCATTGGGCAGGCCGACCAGGCCCAGGTCAGCGATCAAGCGAAGCTCCAGCCTGACCGTGATCCCCGTCCCGGGGCCCCCCAGCTCCCGGTGCCGGGGAGTCTGAGCGACCGGGGTGGCAAAGTGGGTGTTGCCCCACCCTCCCCTCCCCCCGGCCGCGACTACCACGGTGGCCCTAGGACGGTCCAGGTCGGCGAGGAGACGGCCCGTGCCAGAGTCGAACACCATGGTGCCAACAGGGACCGGGAGGCGGATCGCCTCGCCATCAGCGCCGTGGCGCCTCGAGGGCCCCCCGGGCCCGCCCGCCGCGGCCCTGAACCGGCGCTCCGTCTGGAAGCGCTGCAGGGACGCCTCGCCGGGATCGGCGACCAGCACGACGTCGCCGCCGCGCCCTCCGTCCCCGCCGTCCGGCCCGCCCCGGGGCACATACTTCTCCCGGCGAAGGCTGTTGGACCCCGCTCCACCCTTGCCTCCGCTCAGGTGGAGCTCGACCTCGTCGAGAAACATCAGGACCGGCTGACGGCGGCCGGCGCTAACTCAGCCGGCGTCGGCAGGGACGGGCTGTATCGCGACCCGGGTGCGGTCAGTGCGGTAGGGCCGGTAGACCACCTGGCCGGGGGTGAGCGCGAACAGGGTGTGGTCCCGACCCACACCGACCCCCGCACCGGCCAGGATCCGGGTCCCCCGTTGGCGAACCAGGACGGCGCCGGCCAGGACCTGCTCCCCGCCGTAGACCTTCACTCCCAGCCTCTGGGCCTGGCTGTCTCGCCCGTTCCGGCTGCTCCCTCCTCCCTTCTTATGAGCCATCGCCACCTCCCCCCTCGTGGTCGCTGACGACCTCGGTGACCGCCTTGCTGGCCGGGGCCCGGCGCCGTCGCGGGGCCCTGGCCGCCTTGACCTCACCGGCGGCAGCCCCCGCGCCCTGTGGATTGACTTCGGGAGTCTCCACTTCGGCGGACACATCCTCCGGCGCCTCCTCGGAAGGCGCCTCCGGAGCCACCGGCGCGGCCCTCCGTGACGACCTGCGGGCAGCGGGGGCGCGAGTCTCCCGGACCGGCTGCTGGTCGGGACCGAGAACCTCCTCGATCCTCAGCTCGGTCAGTTCGGCCCGGAATCCCATGGTCCGCCGGTAGCGCTTCTTGGGCTTGTACTTGAACACCACCACCTTGGGACCGCGAAGGTGGCTGACCGCGGTGGCGGTGACCCTTGCCCCCTCCACCCTCGGCCGACCGACGGCGGTCTCCAGGCTGTCGCCGGGCTCGGCCACCAGCATGCGCACGTCACCCAGCTCCACGGCCTGGCCCTCGGCCACGGCCATGCGGTCCACCACCATCCTCTCACCGGGCCGCGCCCGATACTGGCGTCCCCCCACCTGGACTACGGCGTACATGCGAACTCCCGAATCGAGGCTGGAGCCGGGGCTCCACAGCCCAGGCGGAAGCTGCCACCCCAAGGCACGCTCAGTTGGCCAGTTTATCAGACCCGCCCAGGGGCAGCTCAGGGACCGGTGACCGCCACCGGTGTCAGCGCCGCGTAGTTGGTCTGGATCTCGTTCTGATTGCTCGATCCGGTCCCGGTCACCACGGTGGCCGAGGCCTGGTACACCCCGGCGCCAACATCGGGCAGCACCCGGACCTCAAAGGTGATGGTGAGGACCCCCGGTCCGCCGGACCCCGACCCGGGAATGTCGAACCCGACCCAGTTGGGAATCACCGACCCGACCACGGGGTAGGCGACGCCGCCGGTGCTGGCGTTGCCCGAGGTGGAGACGGTCGATTGGTAGTCAAAGTCCGAAGGAAGAGTGATGCTGAGGGTGGTGCCCATGGCGGCCCCGCTGCCGGTGTTGGTGAGGGTGGCCACGTAGGTCAGGGTCGAGCCCGCCGTCACGGTGGATGGGCTGGCGCGGAGGCTGAGGCTCAGGTCTGGGGCCGGAGTCACCTCCAGTGCCAGGGGCGTGGCGGTGAGGGTCCCGGAATACCCAGTGGCGAAGACCTGGGGGACCAGGGTCGCCGACCCACTGCCCCCGGTGGCGGCGAACTGCGCGGTCACGAGCACCTGGCTGGGAAGCCCAGGGGCTCCAGCCCCGATCGTCCAAGAGCCCCAGGTAAGAGTCGCCTGCCGCGACACCGGAGAGATGTCCGCCGAGCGCACCGAATCCCCGTTCTCGGTGACCGACACCGTGTTGGTGTAGGTGAAGCCGCTGGGAACGGCCACCCGCAGGGTGACCCCCTGCAGTGAGCTGCTGCCCACGTTGGTGATGGTGATCTGCACATCGGTGGAAGATCCCTGGGCCACCTGGTTGGAAGCGGCATTGCCGCCCAGAGCGACCACCTGGGTTTGAACCTTGAGCCCGGCGATAGTCGGCGCCGCGCCGCAGCCTCCCAGCGCACCGCCCGCCAGCGCCAGCGCCGGAGCGGCGACCGCCAGCCCCCCCAGCCGTGCCTTCAGCGCCCGCCCCCGGCGTGGTTGCTGCTGGCCAGGGGGCGCCTGGTGTTCGCGTACCTCCCCACCGGCACCGAGCGGTCCGGGGCGGTGGGCAGCGGATCGGGGTAGCCCACCTCGCCCAGAAGCCGCATGGCCAGCTGGCAGTCGAGGCCGATCACGGTGTCGGTCCTGCCCCCAATCGCCTCCACCAGGCCTCCTCCCAACCCCTGCACCGCGTATCCGCCGGCCTTGTCGAGCGGCTCGCCGCCGGCCAGATACTGCTCCAGCTCATCCAAGCTGAAGTCCCGCATCCGCACCGCCGATCGCGACACCCCGATCCTCTCCTCGCCGGTCGCCGGGGCGAGGGCGCAGACTCCGGAGAGGACCACGTGCCGCTGCCCACGCAGCTCCAGCAGCATCTCCCGAGCTCGCTGGACGGTCCCGGGCTTGCCTAGCGGACCGGACGACCCCACGACGATGGTGTCGGCGGCCAGGATGCAAACCGGGCCCGGGCCGACCGATGCCGCCACGGAGTGGGCTTTGGCTCGGGCGATCAGCTGGACCGCCAAGTCGGTGCAGACCCCGGGAGGCAGGGACTCGTCGATGTCCGGAGCCATGGCGCGGATGCGAAGGCCCAACCGCTGCAGCAGCTCCCTTCGCCGCGGGGAGCTGGAGGCCAGCACCAGTTCGGTCAAGGAAGCTTCCTCGGGACCCGGCCCCTCGAGCCGGCCTCCCCCATGGCACAGGTCGACGAGGTCGAGTTCACGGGATCCATATTCTACCAGCGTGCGCGGCCAACCCCCGTCCCCAGCGGGTGCCGGCGGCCCGCGCGGCGACTCCAGCCGCGCCGCCCAGCGCCAAAGCGCTGCCCCCCCAGACCCCCAGCCCTACCACCACCGGCCACCCGGCGACGGCTGGGATGAGGAGGAAGACGCAGGCCGCACCGATTGCACTCCAGCGGACCGCACCCGAGGGCGATCCGGGGGTCCCCGCCCACAGGGGGAGGGAGCCCAATACGACAACCGCCACCGCGACCCGCCCAACCTCGGCGCCCGCGCCCCGGGCCGAGAGCACCCCTGCCCATCCCGGGCTGCGAAGGATCAGGGCAAGGCCCAGAAGCAGTGAGGAGACAAGGGCGGGGTACAGGACCTCAAGGCCAGCGCGCCCGCGCCCCCTCTGTCCGCGACCTCCCCAGAGCACCCCCAGGACGGTCATCGGCAGCGACGCCAGCGGCGCCGCTGCCAGCCCCAAGCTCCCGAGCTGCAGCAGCGGGCTGCCGGGCCAAGGCAGGGACAGCGCTACCAGTTCCGCCCCGGTGAGTACCGCCAGGGAGGGGAAGGCGGCGGATGACAGCGGACGTCCCCGCCCCAGGTGGAAGGCCAGAAGGGCGATGGCCGACGCGCCCAACAGGCTGACCCCCCCGGGATAGATGGCCAGGCCAGCCAGCAGCGCCAGCACCAGGAGCAGGTGACTCACAGGTGAACCCCGAACACGGCCGCCAAGGCCTGCTGGGGAACCACTCCGATGACCAGGGTGGCCACCGCCACCAGCAACGCCGCCGCCTCCCTGGTCCGCCCGCCGGGGGGTCGGCGAGGTGCCTGGGTGGCGGCCCTCATCCCCAGCGCCGAGCCGGCCAGCTGCAGCCCCATCACCGCCAGCAACCAGGTGGCGAGGGTCGAGCTCACGGGCGCCGCTGCCAGCACCAGCAGGAGACGCCCCGCGAACCCTCCGAAGGGAGGGGTGCCAGAGACCCCCACCCAGGCCACCAGCTGCGACCGCCGCCCCGCATCCTCGCTCAAGACCGCGCCGCTGAGCCAGTGCGCCAGCAGCAGCAGCAGGACCGCCCCCAGGGCGGTGACGCTGCCGAGCCCAACAGCCGCCGCCACCAGCCCGGCATCTGCGGCGGCCACGCTCCAGTATCGGGATCCCGGATCTGCCACCAGCCCGTGCAGCGACCAGAACACCGCCGACGCCACCCCGAGTCCGATGAGGAGCTCCTGGAGCGGGAGCTGAATCGGGTGGGGCGAGGCGGCCACCAGCCGGAGCCCCAGGACGGCGCCGATGGGAAGGAGCCACACCCGCCACAGCGAGGCCTCGGCGGCGCCCACCCTCCTGGAGGCCCCGGGGATCAGCGAGAACGGGATTACGCCCATCAGGCTGGTGACCGCCCCGGCGTAGAGGATGGCCACCAGGATCCCAGGGGCCGCACCCTGCTCCACCGATGGGGTGATCACGGCTCCCACGAGCAGGGCGCCCATCGCCAGCATCGCCTGGCGAGCCAGGCTCCTCACCGGAAGTTGGGGACCGGCGGAGCGCGCCCAGCGCACCCAGACGACCCCCAGGGCGGCACCGCAGCCCAGGGCCACCGCCACCAGGCCAGTCGCGGTGAGCACGACCACCGCCGGCACCGCCAGCAGCACCGACGTCGCCGCCAGCCCGGGCGTGGTCCCCTCCCCGATCGCCACCTCGAGAACCTGGGCCGAGAGGGCGGCCACGACCACGCCGGCGGCCAGGCGGGTCGGGACCAGTGGCCCGATCTGCAGGTCCGCAAGCGGCCTGGGGAGCGCCGGTGCGGTGGCCGCGACAACGGCGGAGAACGCGACCACGGCAGTTGCCCCCGCCAGGACCACGGCAAGCCGAGTCCGCGGACCGGCGCCCAGCCGCCATACCAGCGCAGCCAGCGGCAGCGGCAGCAGAACGGAGAGGGTCAGCGCCAGGCTCACCCCTGAACCTCCCAGGGCTGGGCGTGGGCGAAGAACCCCAGGACCACCGCCGGCCCGCCCGCAGCCAGGGCGGCCGCCTGCCACGCCCCTCCCCCAGAGTCCAGCAGGATGAACGCGGACGCTCCCATCCCGATCGCGAGGGCGCCGAGGGCCAGGTCAGACGGCCCCCGGCCGGTGCCGATCCGGATCGCCCCCACCTCCCAGGCGAACAGGCAGGCAAAGGCGGGCCCCTGGGTGCTGATGGTGCCCGCGCCCAGGTGGCCGGAGAGTAAGCGCGCCGCCAGCAACCCGCCGAGGCCCAGGAGCAATCGGAAGCTGCGCTGGCTGAACACCCGGGGCCGCCCCACCACCGGGGCCCTTCCCAGCAGCCAGACCAGGGATCCCACCCGGGCGCCCAGCCCACCCGCCCAGATCATCATCGCGCACACCATCCCCAGCAGTAGCGGGACGGCGAGGCTCGCCGCTCCGCCAGCGAGGTAGGCGACCCCGCCGAAGCCCGCCCCCAAGCAGAGGGCGCTGGCGATGGCCCCCCTGGTCCCACTCGCCAGCAAAGCCACCGCAGCCGCCAGGAACCCTCCCGCGGCCAGCAGTGACGGGCCCATCAGCGCTGCACCAGCAGCCAGGAAACCGCCAGGGAGGCGGCCAGCCACATCCAGACGGGGCGCTCCGCCATCTCACGCGCCGAGATCCGCAACCCCGCCGACAGCGCACGCCGGGCCATGGCGGCGACGGCCAGTCCGTTCTCCCAGCGAGGAGGTCGCCCGGAGCTGGGCCGGCCCGACGTGGCGACCGGGGCCCGCCCTGGAGCTCGGATGCCCAAGACCTCCCTCACGCCCCAGTACCCGCCGGCGAAGACGACCGCCACCATGGCGAGATACCCTCCTGGCCACAGCAGCCCGGGTAGCTGCACTGACAGGGGATCAGGGGCGGTGAGCACCACCAGCCCGAGCGCCCCGCCGGTGGTGATCGGAGCCGCGATCTCCGTGAGCAGGGCGCCGGGGAGGAGGGCGGCCGCGGCGAGCAGCACACCCGGGATGGCCAGCGGCCACGGAAGTGGCCGGCAATTGGCGCGGAGCAGTCGGGATCCCCCCGTGGCAAGGCCGGCCAGTGCCACCAGGAACCCTAGGGTGGGCAGCAACCCATCCATGGGCCCGGCGGCGAGCCCCAGCCCCAGCCCGACCACCCCGGCCGTCACCGCGGCCGACACCGGCAGTCCCAGCGGGATGAGGAATGCCCGGGAGGCGCCAGGGGGCAGGGCCACGGTGGCCACCGGCTGGTCCGACACCAGCGCTCTCGGCCCGAGGAGGGCAGCGAGCTCCAACGACACCGCGGCCACCACCGCGAGGGCCGTGCCCGGGGCCGAGTCGGCTCCGAAACCCAGCAGGACCAGCGCCGCCATCACCATGAGCAGGGAGCGCAGCCCCGTCCCACCGGGGCCCCGGACCTCAAGCACCACAGCGCCCAGCCCGAGGATGAGGGCGATGCCGTCCAGCGCGGTGCCGAGCGCGGGATGGGGCCAGGTCCCGCCGGCCAGCTCCTGCACCCGAAGCAGCACCGCCAGCCCGGTGGGGATGGCGACGACGGCCACCAGGTCCCCGAGGTCCGCGGCCCGGGGCGACCCGTACCGGTCGGGCAGGAAGGATGCCCCAGACAGGCGCACCACTCCTGGGATCACCAGCACACCCGCCAGCGGCAGCGAGATGGCCGCCGTGGGGATCCCCGCGAAGACCACCGTCCCAGTCGTCAGGTTGAGGCTCACCACCGCTCCCAGCCAGATCAGGGCAACGGCCTGGTCCGCGACCGCGGCGGCGACCAGCCGCCCGCTGGGCACCCGCGGGAGGCGGGCGTAGCTGAGGCCGATCCCGCCCACGGCGGAGAGCTGAAGGCCGATGTACATCGCCAGGAGACCCCCCGCGAGGCCGGCCATCATGGCGCCCAGTGCCGCCGTGCCGAGCGCCGCGCTGGCCAGGGGCCCGTCCCGCGTCGTGAGGCTGATCACCAGGGCGGCAGTGGCCGCTGCGGTGGCCAGGGCCAGGCCCGCCTCGTCCACCTGCAGAGCCACCGGGAGGCTTGGGGTGATCCGCCACAGGGTCACCGCCAGCACCCCCCCGGGCGGCAAGGCCAGCATGACGTGGACCAGGTCCACCACGGCGCCCACCAGGGCCAGCCTCAGCAAGGCCCTCCCGGTCCCTGCCGCACGGGCCGGGACCACCTCGCCCAGAACCCCAGCTGCCAGTGCCGTCACCGCCACCGCCAGCAGCGCCAGCGCCGGCAGGTGCTGGAGGGTTAGCACGCCTTCCCTCCGGGGATCAGTTGGCCAAGGTGCGGCGAAGCAGTTCCAGACGCCTCACGGTCGCTGCCAGCCGCTCCCTCTCCCGGGCGACGACCGAATCCGGGGCCCGAGCGGAGAACTGCGAGGCCAGCTTGGCATCCAGCCGCTGTCGGGTGGCCTCCAGGTCGGTCAGCTCCCGCTGCAGCCGCCCGCGCACCTCCGAATGCCGGGCCGCGGCCGCCCCCAGGTGCACGGAGCTGCCGCCGACGGCGAGCGAGGCGAAGTCTCCCCCCGCGCCCGCCCCGTCGGACTCGAAGACGACCGGTGAGACCTGGGCCAGGTAGGCGGGAATCTCCGGGGCGCGGAGCTCCTCCCCGAGTTCGGCCAGCCGGACGGGCACCCTGGGCGCGCTCCGGCTGCCGCCCACTCCCAGCTCCTGCAGCCAGCTGCGCAACTCGCTCGCCAGCTCCCGGAAGGCGGCCATCGCCCGTTCAGCCTCGGCGTCCTGGGTGAGCCCGGCCCCGGTGGGCCAGGCGGCGAAGTCCAGGGTCGGCGGAGATCCGGAGAACTGCTGGGCCAGCTCGTCGGTGACGAACGGCATGATGGGGTGCAGCAGGTGCAGGGTGGTCAGCAGCACCTCCCGGGCCACCCAGAGAGCCGCGCGGTCGTGGCGCTCCATCCTCCCCTTGGCCAGCTCCAGATACCAGTCGGCGACCTCGTCCCAGCTGAAGCGCCGCAGGGCTTCCACCGCGTCGCCCAGGGCGAACGTGTCATAGGCGGTGCTGACCTCGTCCACCACCGCGCGAAGCCGGGAGAGGATCCAGCGATCGGCCAGCTCCAACTCGGAAGGCGGAGGCGGCTCGGCCATCGGGATCCGCCCGGTGCCCTGGGGGAAGTGGGCCAGGTGAAGCAGCCGAGCCATGTTCCAGAGCTTGTTGGCGAACCGGGCGTAGCCATCGAGCCGGGTCTCGTCGAAGCGGGCGTCCTGGGTGCCCATGGCCACGGCGGCCCCCCACCCCCGCAAGGCGTCGGCCCCATGCCTCTCCACCATCTCCATGGGATCGACAACGTTGCCCCGCGACTTGGACTGGCGAGCGCCATCGGCACCCAGGATGGTGGCGTGGAAGATGACGTCCGGGAAGGGCAGGTCGGCGGTGAAGCGCAGCCCCATGATCACCATCCGCGCCACCCATAGGTAGATGATGTCGCGCGCCGTGCTCAGCACCGAGGTGGGATAGAACCGGGCCATCTCCGGCGTGGGCTCGGGCCAGCCGAGGATGGCGAAGGGCCAGAGGGAACTGGAGAACCAGGTGTCGAGGACATCGGGGTCGAACGTCAAATCGGGGTCCTGACACTCTGGGCACCGCTCCGGGTCCTCCACGAAGGCGAACACGTGCCCCTTGGCACAGGTAGCGACGGGGATGCGATGACCCAGCCAGAGCTGGCGGCTGATGCACCAGTCGCGCAGTCCATCCAGCCAGCCGAGGTACTGCGAGCCAAACTGGGGGGGATGGAAGCGGATCCGACCCTCCCGGGCCGCGGCGGCCGCTGGGGCCGCCAGCTCCGCCATCCTCATCCACCACTGCGGGGTCACCAAGGGCTCTATCACGGCTCCGCAGCGGTCGCAGTGGCCGACCTGGTGAGTGATCGGGTCGGCGCGCACGAGGGCGCCGGCCTCCTCCAGAAGTTCGACCGACCGCTGCCGGGCCTCCGCCACCAGAAGCCCATCCAGGGCCGGCACCTCGGGGATGCGCATCCGCCCCTTGAGGTCGATCACGGTGAGGACCGGGAGCTGGTGCCGGAGGCCGATCTCGAAGTCCTCGGGCGAGTGCCCCGGGGTTATCTTGAGCGCCCCCGTCCCGATCTGCGGATTCACCGCCGGGTCCGAGATCACGGGCAGGGTGCGCCCGGAGATCGGCTCCACCACCATCTTCCCCACCAGGTCGGCGAACCGGGGGTCGTTCGGGGCCACCGCCACCGCCACGTCGGCCACGATCGTCTCGGGACGGGTAGTGGCCACCACCACGGCTCCCTCTCCGCCCGCGATGGGGTAGCGCACCTGGAAGAAGAGGTCGTCGTGCTCCTGGTACTCCACCTCCTCGTCGGAGATGGCGCTCCCGCAGCGCGGGCACCAGTTGACGATCCGTGGTCCCCGGTAGATCAGCCCCTGGTCGAACAGCTCTTTGAAGGCGATGCGGATCACCCGCACGTAGGCGGGGTCGAGGGTGAAGCGCTCCCGGGTCCAGTCGCAGCTGGCGCCCATCCCCCGCAGCTGGGCCACGATTCGGCCCTGGTACTCCGCGTACCAGCGCTCGACCCGCCGTTCAAACTCCTCCCGCCCGATCTCCTCCTTCGAAGTTCCCTCGGCCGCCAGCTGGCGCTCGATCACGTTCTGCGTGGCGATGGCGGCGTGGTCGGTCCCCGGCACCCACAACACCTCGTAGCCCCGCATCCGGTGATAGCGGCAGAGGCTGTCCTGGATGACCGCGTTGAGCGCATGGCCCATGTGCAGCGCGCCGGTGATGTTGGGCGGTGGGAGGGCGATGGAGAAGGGAGGCTTGGCGCTGGCGGGGTCGGCCACTCCCAGCTTCAGCTCCGCCCACCTCTCGCCCCAGCGCCTCTCGGTGGGCTCGGGCTGGTAGGCAGTCTCCAAGTCAGCCCCTCAGCGCACGCTGGCTGACGCCGGTTCCAACTCGCCTGCGACCTGCCGCGCCGCCTCCACCAGATGGCGCAGGGAGGGATCCACCTCGGGCCAGGTCCTGGTCTTCAGGCCGCAGTCGGGGTTGGCCCAGAGCCGTTCCGCGGGGATCACCCGCGCCGCCGCCCGCAGCCGCTGGGCCATCTCCTCCACGGAGGGGACCAAGGGCGAGTGGATGTCGTACAGCCCCGGTCCCACAGGCCCCGGGTACCCGGAGTCGGCCAGAGAGCGCAGCAGGGTCATCCCCGATCTGGCGGCCTCGATGTAGAGGGCGTCGGCCTCCATCTCCTTGATGCCCTCCATGATGTCGGAGAACTCCGCATAGCACATGTGGGTATGGACCTGGGCCGAGCTGGGCGCCCCGCCAGCCGCCAGCCGGAACGAGTCTACGGCCCACCGGAGATAGCCCGCCTGATCGGCCCGGCGCAGCGGCAGGGCCTCACGCAGAGCCGGCTCATCGATCTGCACCACCCTGATCCCGGCGGCGACCAAGTCGGCCACCTCGTCCCTGAGCGCCAGGGCGATCTGCTTGCAGCTGATCGCCCGCCCCAGGTCCTCGCGGGGGAAGGACCACTGCAGAATGGTCACCGGTCCGGTGATGACCCCCTTGACCGCCCGGTCGGTCAGACCCTGGGTGAACGTGGTCCAGGCCACGGTCATCGGCGCTGGCCTCCAGACGTCCCCCAACACGATGGGTGGCTTGGCGCACCTGGACCCGTACGACTGGACCCAGCCCCGGGCCGTGGTCACCATGCCTTCCAGCCGCTCGGCGAAGTACTCCACCATGTCGTTGCGCTCGGGCTCGCCGTGGACCAAGAGGTCCAGCCCCGCCTCCTCCTGGAAGCGCACAACCTTGGTGATCTCCTGGCGGATCACCTCCTCGTAGCCGGCGCTGTCGAGCTCCGCCCGGCGCAACCGGGCCCGGGCCTGGCGCAGCTCCGGGCGCTGCGGGAAAGAGCCGATGGTGGTGGTGGGGATGAGGGGCCACCCGAGGCTCGCGGCGAACTCCTGCCGCTGCTGCTCGGTCTGTCCCCGGCGCAGGTCCGAGGGGGAGACCCGGCTGAGCCTGGCCGCGACCTCGGGCCGGTGGCGTCGAGGGGAAGTGCGCCTGGTCTCGATGGAGGCTCGGGCCGACTCAAGCTCCCTCCGAACGTCGGCCCCACCTGCCGCCCTTGCCAGGAGTGCCACCTCCTCCAGCTTCTCCTCGGCGAATGCCAGCCAGGAGAGGAGCTCGGGATCGAGGGCCGAGGTCTCGCCCCGAGTGGTCCAGGGCAGGTGCAGGAGGGAGCACGAGGGGGCGATCATCACCCTCGAGGGGCCCAGCTTGGAAGTCGCCTTGGCGATCGCGGCCAGGGCCGGATCGGGGTCCATCCCCCAGACATTGCGGCCATCCACGAGTCCCAGCGACAGGCTCAACGACTCCGGGGCTGCGCTCAGCGCGCGCTCCAGATCCTCGGGCCCGCGGGCGAGGTCCAGATGGACGGCGTCGACTGGGAGGCCGACCACGCTCTCCAGGTTGGGGCCCAGTCCGCCGAAGTAGGAGGCGAGCAGGATCCTGAGCCCTGGCGCGGCCTGCCGCAGCTGGAGGTAGGCCCGCTCCATCCCCTCGAGGAGGGAGACCGGGGCGTCCTGGGCCAAGCAGGGCTCGTCCAGCTGCACCCACGCGGCCCCGGCCGCCCCCAACTGGCCCAGCAGCTCCTGGTACACCGGAAGCAGCTCCTCCAGCAGCCGCAGGGGCGACTTGGAGCTTCCCGGGATCTTGCTGAGGCAGAGAAAGGTCAACGGGCCGAGCAGGACCGGCCGGGTCTCAAAGCCGGCCTCCCGCGCCTCGCGGAACTCGTCCACGACCCGGGTGGAACTGAGGGCGAAGCTCTGCTCCGGTTCCAGCTCCGGCACCAGGTAGTGGTAGTTGGTGTCGAACCACTTGGTCATGTCCAGGGGCGCGACCTCGCCGCCGGGCCCCTCGGCCCCCCGGGCCATGGCGAAGGTCAGTTCCAGCTCGGACTCCAGCTCCAGCCGCCGGAAGCGCTCTGGAACCGCGCCGACCATGAGGGCGGTGTCCAGGACGTGGTCGTAGAGAGAGAAGTCCCCACTGGGGAAGATGTCCATGCCGGCGCGGCTCTGGGTGCCCCACCGCACCCGCCGAAGCTCCCGGGCAGCATCGAGGAGCGCCCCCTGATCGAGGCGCCCAGCCCAGTGGGCCTCCAGGGCGCGCTTCAGCTCGCGGTCAGGGCCGATGCGGGGGAAGCCGAGGCTGCTGGTTGTGACCCGGCCGTTGTTGTCAGGCATCTTCGACGACTCCTCTTGGCACCGGCCACCCCCGCCATTGGCGGAGTTCCGTGCATGAACTCGGCCGCGGGCCCGCGACCCGCACCTGGCCCGCCTCCCACGACGGCCCTTGCCGCGGGCCCCAGTTTACCCACCCGGGCCACCGCCGACGGATCAGGCCGAGGCCGCCTCCTCCTCGACCACCAGCTCCGGGTCGGTGGCATCCAGGATGGACCTCTCGGTGATGATGCAACGCTTCACCTCAGGCCGGGAGGGCACCTCGAACATGCTGCTGAGGAGGGCGGCCTCCAAGATGCTCTTCAGCCCCCGGGCCCCGGTCCCCAGCGACAGCGCCTTGTGGGCGATGGCCCGCAGCGCCGCCTCCTCGAATACCAGCTCGACGTCGTCCAGGGCGAAGAACTTCTCGTACTGCTTGACGAAGGCGTTCTTGGGCTCGGTGAGGATGTGCAGGATGTCCTCTTCGTCCAGGCTCTCCAGCGAGACCACCACCGGGAGCCGGCCGACGAACTCGGGGATCAGGCCGTAGCGGAGCAGGTCCTGGGCCTGGAGCAGATGCAGGATCTGGGTGCTTTCCTTGGTCCTCGGCCCCCCGGGATCGCTGGAGAAACCGATGGTCCGGTGGCCCACGCGCTGCTCGATGATCCGCTCCAGCCCCTCGAATGCCCCCCCGCAGATGAAGAGGATGTTGGCGGTGTTGATCTGGATGAAGTCCTGGTGGGGGTGCTTGCGCCCTCCCTGGGGGGGCACGTTGGCCACTGTCCCCTCGAGGATCTTCAGGAGCGCCTGCTGGACCCCCTCCCCGGAGACATCTCGAGTGATCGAGGGATTGTCGGACTTGCGGGAGATCTTGTCGATCTCGTCGATGTAGATGATCCCCCGCTCCGCCCGCGCCACATCGAAGTCGGCCGCCTGGATCAACCGCAGCAGGATGTTCTCGACGTCCTCCCCGACATACCCCGCCTCGGTGAGCGAGGTGGCGTCGGCGATGGAGAAGGGCACGTCCAGCACCTTGGCCAGGGTCTGGGCGAGGAGCGTCTTGCCGCAGCCGGTGGGACCCACCAGGAGCACGTTGGACTTCTGCAGCTCCACGTCCCCCACCTCGCGCGCGTGGTTGACCCGCTTGTAGTGGTTGTACACCGCCACCGACAGCACCCGCTTCGCCTGGTCCTGCCCCACCACGTACTGGTTCAGGGAGTCCCAGATCGCCTGCGGGCTGGGCACCACGTTGGTGCGGGGACGGTGGGCGGCCGCCCCCTTGCTCTCCTCCTCCAGAACCTCCTGGCAGAGCTCGATGCATTGGTCACAGATGTAGACCCCGGGGCCGGCGATCAGCTTGCGGACCTGATCCTGGCCCTTGTTGCAGAACGAGCAGCGGGTGTGCCGGCGCCGGTCGTCCCGCTCGTTCATGCCGCACTCCCGCCGTCCCCAGGCCCGCGGAGCCCGGCGGCCAGACGGGCGACGCAGCTGGGGCAGATCGCCGCCTCGTTGCTGCCACCGCCAGCGACCAGCGCCACCACGGTCGCCGGCCGACCACAGAAGCCGCAGCGTGCTCCCCTACCCCGCACCAGCTTGAGCAGCGCTCCCTGGCCCTCGCTCGGGCGCCTACCCCTGGCCAAGTCCCTCGCCCTCAGCTCCCCGCCGTGACGGGCGCCACCGCCTCTTCGGCGGCCTCCGCAGCCGCCTTGCCGTTGGCGGGCGCCCCACTGTCGGCCCCCCGCTGGGGGCTCAGGATGTGGTCGATGAGCCCGTACTCCAGAGCCTCCTGGGGGGACATGTAGAAGTCACGGTCGGAGTCCTTGGTGATCTGCTCCACCGGCTTGCCGGTGTGGTAGGCGAGGATCTGGTCGATGGTCCGGCGGAGTCGAAGTATCTCCTGGGCCTGGATCTGGATGTCCGCGGCCTGACCCTGGAAGCCGCCGCTGGGCTGGTGCATCATGATCCGGGTGTTGGGGAGGCTGAAGCGCTGTCCCTTGGCCCCACCGGCCAGGAGGATGCACCCGAAAGAGGCAGCGAGCCCCATGCAGAAGGTGCTCACCTTGGGCTTGATGTACTGCATGGTGTCGTAGATCGCCAGCCCTGCGGACACCGAACCTCCGGGGCTGTTGATGTAGACATTGATGTCGCGCTCCGGATCCTCGCTCTCCAGATAGAGCATCTGGGCCATGACCAGGTTGGCGATCTGGTCATCGATCGCCGTGCCAATGAAGATGATCCGGTCCTGCAGCAGCCTCGAGTAGATGTCGAAGGCGCGCTCGCCCCGGCTGGTGGTCTGGACGACCATCGGAATGAGGGCCATGCCTTCCTCCTGGGTAGCGGGTCACTCGGGGCCATCCCCGTCCCCGCCGAGTATACCCAGCCGCCTCGATTCATCCCCCCTTGGGCGGAAGTTCCTGCTCGTCTCGGGCCAGCCGCAACACCAGGTCTCGAGCCCTCCCCCGGAGCAGCTCGCGCCGCAGGGGGTCGCGCAGCCGGCGCCGCTCCTCCCGCGAGGCGTTGCGAGGAAGGACCGACGCCACCGCCTGATCCAGCTCCTCCTCGGTCAGGGAGAGCCCTTCCAGGGAGGCCACCTCGGCCAGGGCCAGGTCGAGCCGCACCCGCTCCACCGCCGCCTGCCGGCGCTCCCCGCGGAGCTGCTCCACGGTCTTGCCCTGGGCGGATGCCAGAGCCTCCAGCGAGAGTCCCGACTCCTGCAGGCTCCTGTCCATCTCGCCCAGCTGGCGGTCGATCTCCGCCTGGATCATCACCTCGGGGACTTCCACCCGGGTCAGGGCCAGCAGCTCTTCCAGTGCCTTCTGGTCCTGATCGCGCTCTGCCTCCAGGGCAAGCTGCGCGGCCATCTGCTCGCGCACGTACTGCCGCAGCTCCTCCAGCGTCTCTCCCCGGCCCACGATCGAGGCCAGGTTGTCGTCGAGCGGCGGCAGCTCCTTGGCCTGGATGCGGGCCACCGCCGCGGTGATCGTCACCAGTTCTCCCTGGAGCTCGGGACGGGGGTAGCCATCTGGAAGGGTGAGGGTGATCTCTACCGGGTCCCCGCCCGCCTCCGCCCCCAGCAGCTGCTCCCGCATGCCGGGAAGCAGGTCACCGCGCTCCAGATCCAGCACCTGCACCTGGTCCGGCGTCCCCACTATCTCTCCCTCATGGTGCATCGTCAGGCGCGCGGTCACGACGTCGCTGGGCGCGACTGGCCTCCCCTCCACGTCCTGCACCTGGGCATACCGCTGGCGCAGCTCCTCCAGGGTCGAGTCGACCTCGGACTCCTGAACGGTCCTCACCTCCCGGGGAACTCGAATGGCGCGGTAGTCGCCAAGCGTCACCGGGGGGCGGGCAACGAATGACGCGATGAAGCGCACCGGCTGGCCACGCTCCAGGGACACCTCGCTGACATCGGGAGCCGTGACCGGCTCCAGTCCCTCCTGGCGCAGCGCCCGCTGGTAAAGGGGCGTGAGCACCTGTTCGATGGCCTCCTCCCGGACCGCGGGCCAGCCGACCGTCCGCTCGACCACGGCCTGGGGAGCCTTCCCTGGCCGGAAGCCGGGTATCCTCACCTGCCGCGCCAGCTGGGGAATCGCCCGGGCGATCGCGGCGTCGGCCTCAGCCGCGGGCGCCTGGACCGTTAGCCGAACCTCCGAATCCGGCAGGCGCTCCACGCCCACCTCCAGCCGGGTATCGCCTGGGGATGTATCTGCCATCTGCCTCCGACCGCTCTCCCCGTGGTGCGCGGACCGAGGCTCGAACTCGGACGGGTCGCCCCACGGGGTTCTAAGCCCCGCGCGTCTACCAATTCCGCCATCCGCGCCGACCGGTTGCGGGGCCGCCGCAGCGCGTGGCCGAGTATAGCCGCTCG
>JAJYET010000005.1 GCA_021785655.1 bacterium
GAACCAGCGCAGGGCGGTCCGGGGGTGAACACCCTGGGTTCGAGCCCATTCGCTCAGCTTCATCACGCCCCATGATACACCTGTACGCCGCCTAGTGTCTTATCCGGCTCAGCAGTTCCCAACCCCTCCTGCCACGCCTCCCGGTCGATCTCGGCGATGTCGACAGCGGCGTGGGGGACCGAGGTGGCGAAGCAGTCGACGGCCCAGAAGACCCCGGTCGAGGGGTCGAACGGGCCGCGGGTGACCGGCGAGTCGAAGAAAGGCGGCCTGAGCGTTGCCAGGGTCCGCCAGCCAGCGCCGACGGCCATGTTTTCTTCCACGAAACGGCAGCGGCGCAGCGAGATCGGCCACTCCTCGATCATCCGGGCCACCGCGAACCAGCTGGTGACCAGGGTGGCGTTGGGGCACGCCTCAAGCAGCGGGATGAGGTAGCCGGCGTGGTCGCGGTCGTCGTGGCTGAGGAAGAGCCAGCGGACATCGTCAGGATCGACCAGGGAAGCCAGGGTGGCGAGAAAGTCGTCGCGATGCACCGGTGCGCCAGTGTCGATGACCACCGGCTCGGGCCCGCGGATCAGGGCGCTGTTGAAGTAGACATAACCAATCGGTGGGGCGAGGACCAGTTGGGGGATCACCCAGGTGTCTCGGGCCACCTCGTACGCATTAGCCATCTAGACGCTCCTGTCGAGCACGCCGCTTTCTGCGGGCGTGATGAGTCGATTGAGATTCTGACACGCTCTGGGTTCGATGGACACTCCAGCGCCCCCGCCGCGGAAGCACCCGGACGCGACCAGATGGTGCGAACCGTGCCAGCGATCTCAACCGGATCGCCCGGGGCGCGTGGTCGGCGTCATCGGGATCGATTAGCATTAGCCGCATTAGCAGGGTGTTGAACTAGGCGAAGAACCGGCGGAGTGCCCTTGCGAAGTGGCATTCCGCGGGATTTTCGGAGTGCACACAGTCCCCGGGACCGCCCGAGCGGGGCCCGGAAGCCTTTCGGGGAGAGCTCTCAGGCCGCAGTCTGGGCTCCTCAAGCGGGTGCCCCGGCCAGCTTGCCCATTCGGACCAGGTTGTAGGCCGCCATGGTCATCTCCACCCAGAGCCTGTTGCGTTCCACCCCCTTGTAGCGCGGTTTTCTGCTCCCCCCGACCGTGTTGGTCCAGCCGAAGATCTCCTCCACCCGCTTGCGCTTCCGCTGACTCACCTGGTACCCCAGGGTGGTCGCCAGCCGAGCCAGGAGAGCACTGCCCCAGTAGCTCTCACGCCGGGCCACGTGGAGTGTGACCCGCAACTCCTCACACGCTTGGAGGAAGTCTTGCGTGTCGTAGCCTTTGTCCGCTTCCAGGGTGAGACGACGGTGCCGCACCCGCTCACGCATCCGCCTCAGCATCACCGTGGCAGCCTCCCGCTCGCTGGTCCCGCTTGCCCTGGTCAGCTCCAGCTCGTGCCGCCCGGGATCGGTTTCGCTCCTTCCCGAGGGTCGCTGAGCCGGAAGATGGGGTGGCGCGGAGCGATTCGGGCCAGCTCAGATTCCGGGGAATCCGCCCCCAGACCGTCGAAGAAGGTCCCGACCTCCACCTTCCAGTTGCGCAGGTAGCCCCGCAAGATCTCGAGCTTTTCTCGGTCCGGCACCTCTGTCGCCACGCGGTCCCAGCGCCGGCGGCCGAGGACCAGGGTGAGCCGGCCATCCCCTGCCCGCAGATTGCGCACCCACTGAGTGTTGCCGCGCGGGGAGACGAGGTACTCGCGCCCGCCGTGCCTCAGCAGGTTGACCGGGGTCCTGCGGGCAAGGCCGGTGCTTCGGCCCTGGACCTCGAGGAGGCGACTTCCCTTGACGCTGATTCCGAGCTGGATCAGGCCCGCCACCATGGGGTTGAAGGCCCGCCGAACCAGGAGGCCCGGCTTACGGTAGCCTCCCCTGTCCCAGGCGTTCAAGGTCTCTCAGTAGCCGCCGTCGGGCTGGCCGGCATCCGGGGTCGCCTGCTCTCCCGGGAACCGGCGGGATGGCGACTCGGGGAGCGGTGCCGGCGCGGTGGCTGTGGGTGATCCGGACTCATAGGCAAGCTCCCATCGGAAACCGGAGAGTGCCGCAGTGGCAGGCCGACGTCCACCGCGACGGGCAATGATACGTCGAAATCAAGCCTTCAGAGCAGGGGGTGGCATCCCGGCTCGAGCGCGCGCCGTCCGCGCCCTGAGGTGGACTACGACCGCCGCACCATGGGTCAGCCCGATGCCAGCCACCTCCCATGCCGTCGCTGTGAGCGCGACTCGACCTACAGCTCGGCGCCCCGGACCCAGTGTCGCTGGCCCCCGCCAGGGCGGTGAGGGGCCGCTGGGCCGGCCCGGTGGGGGCCACGCGGAGCGGGGTCCCCCTCATTCCCGGGGGGCGACCCAGGCGAGGCCAGACTTACCTGGATCTCTGCAGGCCTGATGGCTGCCCTCGGGGCGGCCCACCCGGCTGCCGCGGCTGTCCACCGCCGCGAGGCGCTTCGGCTGCTCCTTCCGTTCAGCCTAGACTCGGGGGGTGGACACCAGGCGGCTCGGCCCCGGAGGCCCCACGGTGACGCGGTTCGGTCTGGGGCTGGCCGCGATCGGCCGCCCCGCCTACATCAACCTCCACCGGAACCGTGACCTGCCGGGGAGCCGCAGTGTGGCAGCCATGCGCACCCTGGCCGATGGTCTGCTTGACCACGCCTTCGAGGCCGGAGTCCGCTACTTCGACGCCGCCCGATCATACGGTCGGGCCGAGGAGTTCCTCGCCAGTTGGCTCGACCTTCGCGGGCTCCGGGGCGGAGGGGTGGTGTGCGGCTCCAAGTGGGGCTACACGTATGTCGGTGGCTGGAGGATGGACGCGCTGGTACAGGAGGTCAAGGACCACTCCCTGAGCCAGCTGGTCTCGCAGCTGGCGGAGAGCCGCCGCCTTCTCGGCGGCGACCTGCGCCTGTACCAGATCCATTCGGCGACCCTGGAGACCGGGGTGCTCGACGACCGCGAGGTCCTCTCGCGACTAGTGGAGCTGGCCGCAGAGGGGGTGGTCGTCGGTCTTTCCGTGAGCGGTCCCCGCCAGGCCGAGGTGGTGGAGCGAGCCATGGAGGCCTCGGTGGATGGGCGCAACCCCTTCACGGCCGTCCAGGCCACCTGGAACCTGCTCCAGACGGCGGCGGGTCCGGCCCTCGAAGCCGCCCATGACAGCGGCTGGGCGGTGCTGGTCAAGGAGGGGCTGGCCAACGGGCGGCTTCTGGAGGTGGGCGAGGCCCCTGCCCTGCTGGCCGAAGCTGCAGCTAGGCGCGGGGTGGGGCCGGATGCCGTCGCGCTGGCAGCGGTCCTCAGCCAGGGCTGGTGCGATGTCGCCCTCTCGGGGGCGGTCACCCCCCAGCAACTCGATTCCAACCTGGGGGCCCTGAAAGTCACCTTCGACGACGGGGAGCTGAGCGAGCTCTCGGTGCTCGCCGAGGAGCCGGCGGTCTACTGGGGGAGAAGGTCGCAGCTGCCCTGGAGATGACCCAAGGCCCTCAACCGCTCTGGCTCCGGTGCCCGTCGCGAGTGCGCTTCCCCAGTTGGCGATCGGCAGCCGAACGGGTCGGCGGCCGAACTGGGCGCAACCACTTATTGGAGTTGGGCTCCCGGGAGAAGCTGATCCGGTAGGGGACCCCGGGCTCGGCCTGGAGGTCGGAGCTGCCCAGCCGCACCGGTCGGGCCCCGTTCGCGGCGGCGGTCACCGCGGTCAGGCCGGAGCAGCCGGGGACCGCCAGGGTGGCCTCGACCGCGCTGACCACCGTGGCCCCGATGCAGCGCCCGCTGGCCGAGTAGTGGTAGACGACGATGGCCCGGTCGTTGGCCAGGGTGCGCGCACTCACCCGGCCGCCCACCACATACTCCCAGCCCGTGCCGGTGGGGACCGCCCGACCCTGGCCGCGTGCTTGCGCCGCCCGGATCACCATGCCCAGGTCGCGGGCCAGTCCCGGGGCGAACCGAGTCCCCTTGGCCCAGCGTCCGACGTAGTAGATCGAGGGGATCCCGAAGACCGAGCTGGCCACGATATGGGGTATGGCCTGCGAGCTGAGCAGTGCCCACCCATCTCCGTCGATGGCGGAATTGGGGTCCACCGCGCTCACGATCGCGGCGCGATAGCTCCAGGTGGAGGCGAGGTGGGCGTCGTACAGACGCAGGGTGTCCTCGGTCCCACCGAATTGGGGGGCGACGGCCGAGGCATCGATGAGGCTGGTGGGGTCCGCGTGCCAGGCCGCAGATGACAGGATCCGCATGTAGCGCAGGAGGACCGCCGCGCCCAGGCCCAGCTGGGGCCTTGCCAGCTGCTCTGCCGAGGGCGGTGGCACCAGGAACGCCCAGTCGAGCTTGAGGCCGTCGGCGCCGAGCGAGTTGGGCCCGGGCCCCACCATCTGATCCACCTGCGAGCTGAGCAGCGTCGTGAACCCGGGCTGGGTGGGGTCGTAGCTCGCCACCTTGCCATCGGGCAGCTGGTCCGTCCAGAGCTTCCACCAGAGCATCACCCGGATCCCCTCGGAGTGCAACCTGGCAATGAGCGCCTTCATCCCCGAAAAGCCACCGAAGCGGCTGCTCGGGGTGGGATCGCCAAGACGCGCCTGCCACTGGGCGTCGATGACCAGGGTGAAGTGGCGCACATGGAACTGCTGGCGCCACTGGGATGCGAAGTTAAGCACCCAGGCGGCGGTGTACATGGGCGAGTCGCGCGCAGCGCCGGTCAGGAGCTGCTGACCCCAGGTGTCCACCATCGGCCAGGACCACCATGAGGGCCGACGGCCCGGGGGGGCGGCCGTGGGGGCCATCCCCAGGGCCGAGAGCGCCAGGTGGTACTGGTAGAGTCCCGAGTACTGGTCGGGGGCGGCGGTGAACACGAAGCTGGGGAACTCCAGCCAGCTCCCGGCCAGCGGCTTCCCGGGCCCACCGCGCGGGGGGGCAACAGTCCCCCCGGCACCGGTGTCGGGGAAGTGTGCGAGCAGCCTCAGCGGGTAGTTGACCGTGATGGCCGAGCGCGAGTCGATGCTGAGGGCGGTGGCGTCCGGGACCTGGACCAGCCCCACGCCAGCCCATCCGCGGCGCAGCCTGAACTGAAGGTCGAGCGGAGGGGGGGCGAAGGGGGCGGTGTGGTACGGGCGGTGGACCCCGAGGTAGGTGGTGGGGAAGGGGCTCAGTGACTGGCTGACCGGATCGGGGCTGAAAGCGTGGAGGAATGCCGACTCCGGGAGCGCCTGGTGACCGTTGCTGAAGAAGGCGGGAACCGCGAAGCTGTCGGGGCCCAGCTGGGAGCTGAAGGTGACGGTGAAAAAGCCCCGGTGCGAGCGCAGCAGCGCCCTCTCCAGAAGCTGCCCGCCCCGGCTCAGAACATAGAGGTCGAGGTTGGCCCCATCGGTGGTGGGGAGGAAACGGGCCCCGGTCGGCAGCTGGTTGCGGCCCACCAGGGCCGTGAGGGGGAAGGCGAAGGAGCCCGCGGCCGAGGTCACAGTGAGAATGCCCGTGCGGGGCTCGAGGGCCAGCTGGTACTGAGGGGTGGAGAGCCTCAGGGCGCGATCCGCGTCGCCCGCCTCCGGCCAGGACCAGACCGGTGCCGACTCCTCGGCAGCCACCTGAGGGACGGCCACCGGGGGGGCCACGGACGACGGGCCAGAGATGAGGACGCCGCCGACGGTGGCTGACACCACCGCCAGCCCGACCACCACCACCGCCACTGCCCCGGGGCGCGGGAACCGACCGGCCGTCTTCACCCTGTCAGCGACTCCTTCGGCCCAACTTGGGTGCAGCCGATGCGGTCCGCGGCCAACGAGAGGTGCTCACGGTGACTCCTGTGCGCCGCGGCCGGGGGCCGAGGGAAACCCCGGGTTCGTCCCTACAACGGCGGGCTGCCGCGCGATGTTTCGTGGCTCGAACTTCGCTCGGCGGGCGGCCCTTCGGGTGGGGACGGCCATCTGAGCTCGATCCTAGAATGTCGGGCAGGGGGGATAGAAGTGACTTTGGCCTTGAGCAGAGTTCGGGCGGCGGGACCGGCCCTCGGGCCGCTGGCCGGTGGCGGCGGCTTCGGCGCCGGAGGCAATCCAGGGGCCGGCCGTTCTCGGATGGCCCTCCGCTGATGGCCGAGGGGCGGCCGAGAGCCCTCACCAGAGAGGCGGGCCTCTCGCCCGTGGCGGCCACCCTGAGCCTCTTCCAGGCGCAGCGACTGCTCGCCTCCGCCCTCGATCGAAGGCTGTTGGCGGCTGTGGGGTTGTCGTCCTCGGCAGCCGAGGTTCTGGTGCGCCTGGGGGCGGGCCCGGATGGCAGCCGCGGGATCGGCGACCTTGCCGAGGACACCTGCTTCAGCAAGAGTGGGGTCTCCCGGATCATGGACCGGCTCGAAAGGCGTCAGCTGGTGACCCGCCGGACCTCTCCGGAGGACCGTCGGCACACCGTGATGGAGGTGACCCCGGCCGGGCGCGAGGTGATGTGGGAGGCGCTGGCGATAATGCAGCTGGCTGCGGAGGATGATTTCGCGCGCTACCTGTCGGACACGGACATCAGCCACCTGGCGGAGCGTCTCGACCAGGTGGTGGCCGGCATCCGGGGAGCGGAGGTTCAGGATCCGGTTGCTGGGCGGCCCCTGCGGCAGTCCGGGCCTAAGGTGGGCACAGATGGAGGTGGCGGAGTTGGATGAGGTGGTCGGCCGGCGTCGCCTGGGGGTGGGGGGGCCGGAGGTGAGCGAGGTCGGGGTCGGGACCAACAACTTCGGGCGCCGCCTGGACCAGGCCGGGGCGCGGCGGGTGGTGGACGCGGCCCTTGACCTGGGCGTGAACCTTTTCGACACCGCCGACATCTATGGCAACGGGGAGAGTGAGCGCTTCCTGGGTCAGGCCCTGCAGGGCCGGCGCGATCGGGCTGTGCTGGCCACCAAGTTCGGGATGCGGAAACCGGGGCTGGAACCCTCCGATCGACGGGGCTCCCGCGAGTACGTCCGCCGCGCGCTGGAGGGGAGTCTGCGCCGCCTCCAGGTGGAGACCATCGACCTCTATCAGATGCATGAACCGGACGCCGGCACTCCCATCACCGAGACCCTCCTCACCCTCCAAGAGGCGGTCAGGGAGGGCACGATCCGCTGGGTCGGGGTCTCCAACTTCAGCGCCGGTCAGCTCCGCGAGGCCGCGGCCGCGGCTCGGGCCATCGGCCTTCAGGTTCTGGTCTCCGCCCAGGAGGAGTACAGCCTGCTGAACCGGTCGGTGGAGATGGAGGTGTTGCCCGCCCTCGAGGAGCTGGGAATCGGCCTCCTGCCGTACTACCCACTCGCCAGCGGTCTCCTTACCGGCAAGTACCGGAGGGGTGAGCCGCCCCCGCCGGGCTCCCGGCTTGCCAGCCCCGGGCAGGGCTCCCCACTGGAGGACCAGGCCACCCTCGACACCCTGGAACACTTGGAGCGGTTTGCCGCGGACCGCCAGGTGTCCGTTCTGGCGGTGGCCGTCGGGGCGCTGCTCGGCCGCCACCAGGTCGCCTCGGTGATCGCGGGCGCCATGACCGCGGAGCAGGTTGCGGCCAACTGCGCAGCCGCCCGCTGGCGCCCGAGCGCGGCCGACTGGGTGGAGCTCGACCGATTCACTCTCGGTGGCGCCAGTGCCGCCTGACGGCCCGGCCACCGGGCTCTCGGTCTACATCTCCTGTGACATGGAGGGGGTCGCCGGGATCGCCGATTGGGGCCAGGTCAGCCCAGGCCCCCAGTATCAGTTGGGCCAGGAGCTGATGCTGGCTGAGGTCAACTCGGCGATCGAGGGAGCGATGGAGGCTGGCGCGCAGCGCTTCCTGGTGAACGACTCCCACGGGCGCATGGCCAACCTGGACCCGTCACGGCTGGTGGGGAGAGCAAGCTACCTCGCCGGCTGGCACAAGCCCCACTACATGATGGAAGGGCTGGACGACACCTTCGACGCCGTGTTCTTCATCGGCTACCACGGTGCCGTGGATGCACCTCCGGCGATCCTCTCCCACACCTACAGCCCCCGGATGGTCGCCGGCGCCGCCGTTGATTCCCTGCCGGTGGGGGAGGCCGGCCTCAATTGCCTGGTCGCGGCTCACTTCGGAGTGCCGGTGGTCCTGGTCAGCGGGGACCAGCACGCCGGGGCGGAGCTGCTCAGCCTGGCGCCGGGAGCGGAGGCGGTGGAGGTCAAATCCTCCCTCACGAGGTTCGCCGCTCTCAGCCTTCACCCCGAGGAGGCCCGGGACCGCATCCGCGCCGGGGCGGTCCGGGCGCTCGGTCGCCTCAGTGAGCTTGCCCCTCCCCGGGTGGCGGTGGACTGCCGCATCAGGGTCACCACCAGGAACGCGGACCTCGCCCAGCTGGCCTGCCGGGTGCGCGACGTGGACCGCACCGGCGAACTCGAGGTGGAGGTTGCCGGGGGTGACCGCCTCGAGGTGTTCCGCAACTTCGTGGCCGTGCTGGAGATCACCCGCCAGCTGGCCGCCGAGGCCTGATCGCCCCTTTCGGCGGCGGATACTACCGTCGTGGCCGCAGAGCTCCCGGCGCCAGCCGGCACGGACAACGAGGTTGAGGTCTGGTTTGTGCTCCGGCCCCGGGAGGAGGGAGCATCGCTCGGGATCCCCCACCTGGGATCGCGCCCCGCTCTCCTGCGGGACCATTTGGAGCCGGAGGAGCTGGAGCGCCGTCGCGGCGCCCGGACCGAGGAGCTGGACCGGGCCGCCGCTTGGGCGCTCTCCCACGGGTTGCAGGTGGTCGGGGCCTCGCTCTTGGACCGGCGGGTCCGGATCTCGGGGTCAGAGGGCGAAATTCGAGCCCTCCTGGGTCGAGGCGTCGGGGGGACGGCCGGCCTGGAGCCTCCGGAGGAGTTGCGGGACGCGGTGGTCGCGGTGCTGGGCCTGGGGACGACGCCGTTTGCTCGACCCCACTTCCGCCCCTTCCCACTGCCCGACCTGCCCCTTCCCGAGGCCGCTCCCCTGAGCTTCACGGCACCGGAAATCGCGGCGCTCTACCAGTTTCCCGCGGTGCCCTCGATTGGGCTCGGGTGCCTGGGCCTCGTCGAACTGGGCGGGGGCTACGAGCCCTCGTCCCTGGCCGCCTACTTCACGGGGCTCGGCCTCCCGGTTCCGCAGGTGGCCACCGTCCCCGTGCTGGGCGGTGGCAACCTGCCCACCGGTGACCCTCAGGGTCCCGACGGCGAGGTCACCCTCGACATCGAGGTGGCGGGGGCGCTGGTCCCGGGAGCCAGGATCGCCGCCTACTTCGCGCCCAACACCGACCAGGGGTTCCTGGCCGCCATCCAGGCGGCGACTCACGACCTGGCCAACCGTCCTCAGGTGCTCTCCATCAGCTGGGGCGGCCCCGAGCCGGGCTGGCCGCCCGGGGTAAGGGCGGCCTTCGAGCATGCCTTCGAGGACGCCGCCCTGGTGGGGATCACAGTCTGCGTCGCGGCCGGGGACAGCGGCTCATCCGACGGGATGACGGACGGCCTGGCGCACGTGGATTACCCGGCGGCCAGTCCGCTGGTGCTGGCTTGTGGGGGCACCCGCCTCCTGGCGGCTGGTGGGGGGATCAGCTCTGAGGTGGTCTGGAACGACCTCCCCTCCGGGGGAGCCACCGGAGGCGGCGTGAGCCGGGCGATCCCCCTCCCCTCCTGGCAGTCCGGGGCCGGGGTCCCTCCGGATGTCGACCCCGGGCGTTTCCGGGGCCGCGGAGTGCCGGACGTGGCCGGATGCGCTGATCCCGAGACCGGCTACCGCGTGCTGGTGGACGGCCAGGCCGCCGTGTTCGGGGGAACCAGTGCGGTTGCCCCCCTCTGGGGGGCCCTGGTGCTGGTCTGCTCCGCCCAGCTGGGCCGCCGGCTCGGTCTACTCAACCCGCTCCTTTATTCTCGGGCCTCGGCCGAGGGTGCCTTCCGCGACATAACCCGGGGCGACAACGGGGTCTACAGGGCAAAGGTGGGGTGGGACCCCTGCACCGGTTGGGGCAGTCCCGTGGGCGCGGCCCTGCTAAGGGCGCTGGGAGCATGACCCCTCCGAGTGGGGCTCCCGGGACGGGGGAGGCGGTCCAGGAATGAGCTGGCGGGAGGGGGCCTACGAGCGGGTCAACCTGCTGGCCGACCCACTTCACGAGTACTGCAGCATCACCAAGCAGCTGGGGGACGGAGCCAGCTCGGAGCAGGCCCTGCTCGACAGCCCCTGGCTCCAGCGCCAGCGCCGGATCCACCAACTTCAGTCCGCCTGGTGGGTCTTCCACACCGCTGAGCACTCGAGGTTCCAGCATGCGGTGGGGGCGATGCATCTCACCGGGCGCTTCACCGAGCACCTCTATCCCAGCCTGCGAGAGAGCCTCCCCGACCTCCCCAGCCAGCCTCTGGTGGTGGAGACGATGCGGGTGGCCGGGCTCCTCCACGACGTCGGCCACGGCCCGTTCGGCCACTTCTTCGACAGCGAGGTGCTCTCCTCCCTCCACCTGGACCACGAGGACGTGGGGCGCGGGCTGGTCGTTGGCCCCCTCGCCGACCTCATCTCCTCCCTGCGGCGCAGTCCGGACGGGGATTTCGGCTCAGGGGAGTGGATCGACCCCCGCCATGTCGCCTACGTCATGGCCCCCGCCGAGTTGGAGGGCTTCGACCCGCCAGCCTGGCTCGCCGCCCTGAAGCCGGTGCTGTGCGGGCCGGTCAGCACGGACAACATGGACTACGTGCCCCGGGACGCTTACATGTGCGGTGTCGCGGTGGGGCCGGTGGACCTCCCCCGCCTGCGCCACTACATGTTCATCAAGAACGGGCAGCTGGTCCTGCACCAGCACGGGGTGCCCGCGCTGGAGATGTTCCTCTCCGCCCGGCTCTTCATGTACAACCACGTCTACTTCCACCGCACGGTCCGGCGCATCGACCTGCACATGCGCCCCCTGTTCGCCGCCACCTGTGCGCAGCTCCTCCCGCCCGGCAGCCCCCTGCACCACCTGGACGACTACCTCCGCCTCACCGACTGGTCTCTGTTGGCGGCCGTGGAGCGCTGGCAGCGGCAGCCGGCCGACGCCGAGGAGCGCCGGCTGGGGGAGGGGTGGCTGGACGTCACCGAGCGCCGGCTGCCCTGGCGGCTGGCGTATGAGGCTTACCACGAGCCCGACCCTCTCGACGGCGCCGCAGTCCCACCCGCGGCGGAGCTCGAGATGGCGATACGGGAGGCGCTTCCGGCCGACCTGCGGCAGGTGGGCCTGGCGGTCGACTTGGCCAGCACCGCACCCCGGCCGGAGAACCCGGCCGCCGACCGCCAGCCGCTCCGGCTGTACGACCCCATGTCCGGCCGGGTGGAGGTGGAGGCTGCTTCCCGCCTCCTGGTCCGGCTTCTGCCCGCCCGGACGGTGTGGCTTAGGGTGTACACCGATTCCGCCCCGGACCGAGAGGCGATCCGCGCGGCCGCCGCCGAGGTCACCTACCGGGCGGGCCGTCGGCCGGGTACCTGAGTGCTCCCGGGCCGCGGTCGGGGACCGGCGGTCAGCCCAGCCTGACCCTCGGCCCGGCCGGCATCTCCGGGGCCTGCTGGGACGCGAAGTTGACCTGGCTGATCTGTCCCGCCACCGCGGCCGCCAGATCGCGGAAGATCCTTGCCTGCGGGGCCGCAGGGTCGTCCAGCACCAGCGGGCGCCCGGCACCCCCGCCCAGGCGGACCCGGGGGTCCAGCGGGATCTCCCCGAGGAAGGGCAGCTCCCGCGACTCCGCCAGCTGACGGCCGCCGCCCCGGCTGAAGACGTCGGTCACCTCGCCACAGTGGGGACAGGCGAAGCCGCTCATGTTCTCGATGACCCCCAGCACCGGCACCCGCAGCTGCTCGAACATCGCTATTCCGCGCCCCACGTCCGCCAGCGAGACGTCCTGCGGCGTGGTCACGATCACGGTCCCGGTCAGGGGTATGGACTGGGCCAGGGTGAGCTGCACGTCTCCCGTTCCGGGCGGCAAATCGCAGATCAGGTAGTCGAGCTCTCCCCACTCCACGTCGAAAAGGAACTGACGGAGCGCGCCCGCGAGCATGGGGCCGCGCCAGACCACCGGCTTCTCCGGGTCGATGATGGTGCCGATCGAGACCACCTTCAGGCCCTCCACCAGGTGGGGCATCATCCGACCCTCGAGGGCACTTGGAGGCTCGCTGATGCCCAGCATGATCGGGACGTTGGGCCCATAGATGTCGGCGTCGAGGAGCCCCACCCGGGCTCCGGTCTGGAGCAGGGCGAAGGCCAGGTTCACCGCCACCGTGGTCTTGCCCACGCCTCCCTTGCCGGCGCTCACCGCCACGGTGTTGCGAACCCCCGGGACATCCTGGCGTCCGGTGACCCCGCGGGTGCGGGAGACGTCCGCGCCCCACTCCAGCTCCACCGCCTCCACCCCGGGCACCTTGCCCAAGACCGCGGCCTCGATCTCCCCCTGGATGCGGTCCTTGAGAGGGCAGGCCGGGGTGGTGAGGACCACCTTCACCCGGGCCACCCCGCCCTCCAAGCGGAGGTTTTTCAGCATCCCCAGCTGCATCATGGGTCGGTGCAGCTCCGGATCCTCGATCCGGGCCAGCGCGTCCTCCAGCTGGGCCAGGGCCGAACTCTCTCCACTCACCACACCAGCATATCCTGCGCCCCGGGGGTCCGCGCTCGCGGGGCTCCTCGGTCTGTTGCAATAGCCGCGGCTTGATACCATTTGCACCAATGGACGCGCTCGAGGCGATCAGGGATCGCGGGCTGCGGCTCACCCCCCAACGCCGTCTGGTGTACGCGGCGCTGGCCGAGCATGCAGGCCACGCCACCGCCGATCAGCTCTGCTCGGCGATCTCCCTCAAGGTCCCGGGCTTCCAGAGGACCACCGTGTACCGGACCCTCGACCTCCTGGTCGAACTCGGCCTGGCCCGCCGGGTTCAGCTGGGGCACGCCAGTGCCTACGAGGCGGTCCGGGACGGCAGCGAACTGCACCAACACCTGGTCTGTGAGGTGTGCGGGTCCACCACCGACATCTGGGTTGCCCAACTGCTGGAGGGCGTCCGGACGGCCACCTCCCAGATCGGCTTCGACCTGGAGCAGGTGGAGCTCGTCGGCCACGGCAGGTGCCGGGCCTGCGCCTCGGCGCGATCCTTGGCCTGAGTCTTCCAGCGATCCGACCGATCGCCCTACTGGCGCTGAGCCAGCAGGAGGAGGGCTAGGTCCTCGGTGTCGGAGCGGTCGCCACCGTGGCTCCGCTGGTGGCGCTCCAGCCGCACCACCTCCAGCTCAGGGGGCACGAGCCGGGAGAGCCTCGACTCGGTGAAGAGCAGTCCCAGGTGCCCCGGTCCGTGCTCCCCGGGGCTATCCGCGTGATGACCGATCACCAGGAGGTGCCCGCCGCGCGCGAGTGAGGAGGCCGCGACCTCCAGCACCGTGGCCAACTGCTCCTCCGGCAGGTGGATGTTGGCGAGCAGGCAGAGCTGGAAGGTCTCCGGGGGAGGGCGGTACCGCAGCAGGTCGGCCTGCACCACCTCGATCTCCATCCCCCGCTCCAGCGCGGCGCTGCGGAGCTGGTCCAGCGCCACCTTCGAGAAGTCGACCGCGGTGACCCTCCAGCCGAGTTCGGCCAGCCCCAGGCTGTTGCGACCGGCTCCGGAGCCCAGATCCAGCGCCCGCCCGGTAGGCAGCGCGGATGCCACCTCCAGCACCAGGGGATCTGGATCCGTGGAGAAGGGGCGGTGGCGGTGGCGCTCATCCCACGCCGTGGGGCCGTGGTCGGTGGAGTTGAGCGCCGCCTCCAGGGTCGACAGCGCCGTCGCCAGGCCGGTCATTCCCTCCTCCCCGAGGCGCGCCGCCAGCCACCGCTCCTGCTCCTCGACCAGCCCCTCCACCTCGGCCGCCAGCTCGCGGCCCCGAGAGGTGAGGGTCAAAGAGCGGGTGCGACGGTCCGCCGGGTCGGCCTCGCTGACTATGAGACCCGCCTCTTCCAGGTGGTCCGCCAGGTGCTTGACGTTCATCGGATCGGTGGCCAGGAGTCGCGCCACTCCCCTGATTCCGGTACGGTCGTGGTCCAGCAGGGAGCGCAGGACCGCCGCCTGGGGCGGCGACAGCTCGAGGGGGGAGAGGCGCTCCGCCCAGGCGATCCGGAGGGTGCGGGCCGCTCGGCTCAACCTGAACCCGATGTGCTGAACCTCCGCCGCCGCCTGCCGAGGCTCTGGGGGGGCCGCCCCGGCCACCGGGGTCTTCCCCCTCTTCATCGCCGGGCCCTGGCCATGGATCGCCGCACGTCCTCCAGGGCTCCCTCGGGGAACTCCCGCGAGCCGCCCAGCCCGGCTGCGGCGAGTTCCCCCCTCGCAGCCTCCTCCAGCACCACGAGGAGGGCTCGGGCGCCTTTGGGGTCTGGACCGAAGACCAGCACCCCATGGTTCCCCAGCAGCACGGCCAGGGTTCCGGCGCTGCGGCCCAGGGCCTGGGCGATGCCCTCCACGGAGCGGCTGGAACCTCGGGGCGCCCAGGGGACCACCGGCACCGGCTCAGCCTGCCCGAAGCGCAGCAGCGCCTCGTAGCGGCAGGGCAGCTCCCGGTTGGCCATGGCGAAGGCCAGGAGCCCCGGGGAGTGGGTGTGGATCACCGCCCCGGCCGAGTCCCGCTGGCGGTACACCAGCGTGTGCATGTCCACGATCTCGCCCATGGTGGGCTCCAGGGATCCCCGGACCACCTCTCCCTCCAGGCTCACCAGCGCCAGCTGGCTCGCCTGGAGCCCTCGCACCCCGCCGTGGGCGGTGATCAGCATCTGCTCCCGCCCCACCCGGGCGGAGAGGTTGGCGTGGCCGCTGGCGGACATCACTCCACTGTCGAAGAGGCCTTCGGCGGCCTGGATCAGCGCGGCTGCCGCATCTTCTTCGGTCATGAGACTACTCCTCACCTCCAGAGTTGTAGGTTAGTCTACAACTTATCCGGGCAACGGCCCCGGGGATGTCGTCGGGCCCCGGCGGCGGAGTCCGTCGTTTGGTAACATTCCCGCTCCCGCCCGGCGCCGCGGTGGCCGCGACTCAGCTCCATCACGAGGCGTTCCCGGCCCCCCATCGGCCGCAGGGCCGATCCCACCCCGCCCCGCCACTCTGCCCTGCTGCCTGCTCTTCGTTCACCGAACATCTGGAGTTGCCTTGAGCGTCCGGTCCGCGCCCCATCCCACTGCGGCCCTGGGTTCCTCATTCTGGGCCTACGCCGCCTCCGCCACCGTCGCGGGGCTGGGCGACGGCGTGCGGGTCGCGGCCCTGCCGCTCCTGGCCGCCTCCCTCACCACCTCCCCCGCGCTGGTGGGCGCGGTGGCGGCCTGCCAGTCCGCCCCCTGGCTGCTGGTCAACCCATTCTCCGGTGCCCTGGCGGACCGCCACGATCGTCGCTCGCTGATGCAGCTGGCCACCGTCGTGCGGGTCGCCCTGGCCGTGACCCTGGTGGCGATGGTGGGCCTTCACCTGGTGGACATCGCCTGGCTCTGCGTCCTCGGGTTCCTCCTGGGGTCGGCCGACACCCTGGGCAGCAACTCCGCCTCGGGCCTGCTGCCGCGGCTGGTGAGAGGGCCGCATCTGGAGCGGGCCAACGCCATCAGCCAGGGCGGATACGTCATGGGCGAGAACTTGTTGGGCCCGGCGCTGGGCGCCCTTCTCTTCACCGTGGCCAGGGAGCTGCCCTTCAGCGCCGATGCGGCGTCCTTCGCGCTCGCGGGGGCCCTGCTCCTGGCCGTGGCCGGCCCATTCCCCCCCGACTCCAAGGGCGGGGGCGGGATCGTCTCCGAGGTGGCCCAGGGGGCCGGGTGGCTATGGGCTCACCGGCCGCTTCGACTCCTGGCGGTTCTGGTGGGACTGCAGAACCTCGCGTTTGGGATGGTTCTCAGCACCTTCGTGCTCTTCCTGCTGGAGGTCCTCCGGGTCCCGCGAGCCATGTATGGAGTGCTGTTGGCGGTCATGGCCGCAGGTGGCCTCTTGGGAAGCCTGTTCGCCTACCGGGCCGGCGCCCGACTGCGGCGCCCCGCGCTTCTGCGCGCCATCCTGGCGGTGAACGGCCTCGGGCTGCTGGCCATCTGGGGGCTTCCCCGACTCTGGCTGGTGGTCCCGGTCCTGGTCTTGCTCGGCTTCCTGGGGACACTCTGGGACGTGACCGTGGTCTCCTACCGGCAGCGCGAGACCCCGGACTCCCTTCTCGGCCGGGTCACCAGCACCTTCCGGGTGGTGGGCATCGGCGCCTACCCGGTGGGGGCCGCGTTGGGAGGGGTGCTGGCTCAGGCGGCCGGCCTGCGCTTCCCCTTCCTCGCGGCCAGCCTGGTGATGGCGGTGGCCCTCGGGCTCAGCTTTCCCGGCCTCGCCGGAGTTAAGCTCAGCCGCTGACCGCGTCCCGCCGCCGCAGGAGGCTGGCGAAGTCGGTCCCGGACACGGCCCGGGCCAGTTGCTCTCCGGAGAGCTCGATCTCCATCGCCGCCTCGTAGACGAAGGAGTAGACGTCCTGGAAGCTGGCCGGCGAGAAGCCCCTGAGCAGCATCATCTCCCCCAGCTCCGGCTCCTGGACCAGCTGGTCGCGCAGCTCCCTCGCCGCCAGGAGCAGGGACTCGAGGAGCTGGACCTCGACCATGTACTCCGCGATCAGCTCGGCCGACCCCTGGGCCTCCTCCAGCACCCGAGCCCGCCGCCTGAGGTCCGCGATCTCCTCCAGGTACTCGACCTGCTCGGCGTCGTCCATGGCTTGGACCAGGTTACCTCTGGCGCCGCTGCCTCAGTGGATGAGGTAGTGGGTGGCGATGATCGGGGCGATCAGGATGGCGATGATGTTGACCACCTTGATCATGGGGTTGATGGCCGGCCCCGCGGTGTCCTTGTAGGGGTCCCCGACCGTGTCCCCGGTCACCGCGGCGGCATGGGTCTCGGTCCCCTTGCCCCCGAAGTTGCCTTCCTCGATGTACTTCTTGGCGTTGTCCCAGGCACCGCCCCCGGAGGTCATCTGCAGGGCCACGAACAGCCCCACCACGATGGTGCCGATCAGCATCCCCCCGAGGGCCACCGGACCCAGGATGAAGCCCACCAGCAGCGGGGCGGCCACCGGGATCAGCCCGGGCAGGATCATCTCCCGCTGGGCTGCCGCGGTCACGATCGCCACCGCCCTCCCGTACAGGGGCCGCCCGGTCCCCTCCATGATCCCGGGGATCTCCCGGAACTGGCGCCTCACCTCCTCGACCACTCCGCCGGCGGCCCGGCCGACGGCCTGCATGGAGAGGGAGGCGAAGAGCACCGGGAGGATGCCGCCGAAGAGCAGCCCCACGATCACGCGCGGATTGCCGAGGCTGAAGTCGAAGTGGTGGTGCCCGAGGGTCTCGGTGTAGCCCGCGAAGAGCACCAGGGCGGCCAGCGCCGCGGACCCGATGGCGTACCCCTTGGTGACCGCCTTGGTGGTGTTGCCCACCGCGTCCAGGGGGTCGGTCACGCTGCGCACCGACTCCGGTAGCTCCGCCATCTCGGCGATTCCCCCGGCGTTGTCGGTGATCGGGCCGTAGGCGTCGATCGCCACCACTATCCCCACCATGCTGAGCAGGGCCATGGCGGCGATCGCGATCCCGTACAGCCCGGCCAGGGCGTAGGCGCCGAGGATCCCCACCCCGATCACGAAGACCGGGGGCGCGGCCGCCTCCAACCCCACCGCCAGCCCGGCGATGATGTTGGTGGCGTGGCCGGTCTGGGAGCTGCGGGCGATCCCGCGCACCGGGCTGAACTGGGCTCCGGTGAAGTACTCCGTGATGGCCACGATCAGGATGGTGATTACGATCCCGATCACCCCCGACCAGAACAGGTTGATGACCGGGTGGCCGAGTACCGCTGCGGAGATGCCGCCGGTGCTGGAGAGGACCGCGGTCAGGATGGCGAAGCCGACTATGGCCACCAGGGCCGACGCCACCAGCCCGCGGTAGAGGGCCCCCATGATCCAGCCACCCTTGCCGATGCGCACGAAGAAGGTGCCCACCACGCTGGCCACGATGCTGATCGCCCCCAGCAGGAGCGGGTAGACGGTGAGCCCGAAGTTGTGAAACTGAAGCCCCCCGAGCAGCATGGCCGCCACCGCGGTCACGGCGTAGGTCTCGAACAGGTCGGCGGCCATCCCCGCGCAGTCCCCGACGTTGTCCCCGACGTTGTCGGCGATCACCGCCGGGTTCCGGGGGTCGTCCTCGGGGATCCCGGCCTCGATCTTGCCCACCAGGTCGGCGCCCACATCCGCCGCCTTGGTGTAGATGCCCCCGCCGAGTCGGGCGAACACCGAGATGAGCGATGCGCCGAAGGCCAGCCCCACGATGGCCGATGGCTTGTCCAGGATCCAGAAGGCGATGGTGACTCCCAGCAGCCCCAGCCCCACCACGAAGAATCCGGTGACGGCGCCCCCGTTGAAGGCCACTCGGAGGGCCGGGCCCAACCCGCCCCGGGCCGCCTCGGCGGTGCGGTAGTTGCTGCGAACCGAGACGTTCATGCCCACGTAACCGGCGCTGGCCGAGAGGGCCGCCCCGAACACGAACAGGAGGGCGGTCTTCCAGCCCAGGGAGCTATTGATCAGGCCGCCCAGGGCCAGGAGCACCGCCAGCCCCAGGCCGATGGCCCCGATGATGGTGTACTGCCGGTTGAGGTAGGCCGAGGCTCCCTCCCGGATGGCCTGGCCGATCTCCTGCATCCGTTCGTTGCCGGGCGAGCGGCGCAGCACCCAGCGGGCCAGCCAGCCCCCATAGATGATGGCCAGGATGCCAGCCAGGAGCACCGGAATCAGCACGGTTCGGGTCATCGGGTCCTACACCTCCCAGCGGCGCGGCAAAGCCTGCCGGAGCGGAACCGGCGGCCGTGGCGGCGCCCGCCTACGACAGCCAAAGTGGCCGGATTATAACGTTCCGGGGTTGGAGCACACCAGCCTGGGGCCACGCTCTCGTTGCCCGACGGCCTCGGCCGACGCGAAACGGCTCGGTCCGCACCCCGCGACCCGCCGGCCTAGGTCAACCAGGAGGCTGGCGGCCAGCCGCGGCACCGTTTGGGGCCCGGCTCTGCCGGGCCTGCGTTCCTCCGCCGTGGGACGAGGTGAGCCTCAGGCCCAGATTGCGCAGATGACGGCGCAGGGCCTCTGGCTCGGTCACCACGAACGGAACGCCTAGATCCACGAGGAAGCCGGCCGCCCAATCCAGTCGGTGGACACCGAAGGTGATCTTGGTTCGCTCTCCGGCTGCCTCCACCATCGAGACGCTGGAGGGGACGTGCGCGGACACCTCGGAGACCGGCGCGTCCAGTTCGGCCACCACCCGGTAGCGGTAGGGGGCCACCGCCACCGCCTGGGCCACCAGCTGTCCGGGATCGGGCCCGGGGCGCGGGGTGAAGGTCCGGCCGGTCCGCTCCAACTCACCCATGCGGTCGACTCGGAACGTGCGCCAGCCCGACCGGTCGAGATCGTAGGCGACGAGGTACCACTGCTCCTCGGTGGCCACCAGACGGTAGGGCTCCACTCTGCGGAGCCCCCGCCGCCCGTCTCCCGCCTCGTACCCCAGGTTGACCCGCTCCCGCACCTGGCAGCAGGCCGCCAGTGCCACCAGCCGCTCGGTGGGGACCCGGGGGAGGGAGCGGTCGAGGGAGATGGCTGTAGCCCTCAGGCTCAGGACCTGGCGGCGGACGTCCGCTGGGAGCAGCCGGTCCAGCTTGGCAAGGGATGAGACCGCGGCGGCCTCGGCCCGCGCCACCCCTTTGCTGCCCGGAGCTCCCAGGGTCACCGCCACCGCGGCCGCCTCCGCCCGGCTGAGCACGAGCGGCGGGAGGGTCGCGCGGTCGCCCAGGCTGTACCCGCCGCCCCCCGGCCCCGGCGACGCCCGAATCGGGTAGCCGGCAGAGCGCAGGCGTTCCACGTCCCGGCGCAGGGTGCGGTCGGTGACCCCCAGCTCACCCGCGAGCTCTCGGCCGCGAAGTCCTGGGCCGGCGTGCAAGAGGTCCAGGAGGCGGAGCAGGCGGAGCGCGGCTTCCGGCATCTGGCAATCATCGCGCCAATGCGGACGCCGGGTGTCCGCATTGGCACCTAAGGTGGGGCTGACCGTAAGCCGAATCCGGAGGCCACCCATGAGCGACGTGATCCTCTTCCACCATGCCCAGGGACTCACCGAGGGAGTGCAGCACTTCGCAGACGAGCTGCGCGACGCCGGCCACCACGTCACCGTCCCCGACCTGTACGAGGGCCGGACCTTCGCCACGGTGGAGGAGGGGGTGGCGCATGCCCGGGAGATCGGGTTCGAGACCGTCCTGGAGCGCGCCCGGCAGGCGGCCGAGAGGCTTCCGGACGGCCTGGTGTACGCCGGCTTCTCCCTGGGGGCGATGGCCGCACAGATGCTGGCCCAATCCCGCCCCGGGGCGATCGGAGCGCTGCTCTTCCATGGCTGCGTACCTCCCACCGAGTTCGGGGACGGCAGCTGGCCCCAGGGCGTGGGCCTGCAGATCCATGCCATGGACCACGACCCGTCCTTCGTGGACGAGGGCGACGAGGCGGTGGCCCGTGACCTGGTGTCACGGGTGCACGGGTCGCGACTCTTCCTCTACCCGGGGGACCAGCACCTCTTCGCCGACCGCAGCCTCGCCGCCTACGACCCGTCGGCCGCGCGGTTGCTGACGCAGCGGGTGCTGGCCTTCCTCGCCCTCGTCAGCCGAGAGGAGCCGGATCCCCAGGGAGAGGAGCTCGAGCTGCTCGAGGGCTACCTCGACCTGCAGCGCCAGACCATGCTGGCCAAGACCGCGGGACTGGACCGGGAGGGAATGAGAAGACGCCTACCCAGCTCGACCCTCTCCTTGGGGGGGCTGGTTTACCACCTGGCCCTGGTGGAGGAGGGCTGGATGGAGGTCCGCTTCGCCGGCCGGCAGCTGCCGGAGCCGTGGCGCGGCGTCGACTTCGACGCCGACCCCGAGTGGGAGTTCCGCACCGGAGGGGAGTTGGATCCCGAGCAGGTGCGCGAGCGCTATCGGGAGGCGAGCGAGCGCACCCGCCGGGTGGTCGCCGAGGCCGGGGGCCCCGACCAGCTCTCCGCCATGCCCGCCCACAGCGGTCGTCCCTTCTCCCTCCGCTGGATCCTGCTGCATCTGATCGAGGAGACGGCGCGGCACATCGGGCACGCGGACCTGCTTCGGGAGGCCATCGACGGCAGCATCGGGGAATAGCGGGGACCGTGGCAGCGCTCGGCGGCAGCCATCGACTGCGGAGGCAGCGCCGCCCTCCGCGGTCCGGGCCGGCAGGGCCAGGGCGGTCTCCGGCTGCTCAGCCTCAGAATGACGGGTATGGGGAGGAGCAGCTGGATCATCGCGGTGGGTGACGAGGTTCTCTCGGGGCACACCGCCGACTCCAACTCCCACTTCCTGGCCGGTCGGCTGCGGGCGACCCCCTACCCCGTGTCCCGGATCGTTGTGCTCCCAGATCGGGTATCGGCCATCGTGTCCGAGCTCTCCTTGGCCGCCGCCGGGAGCCCCGACCGGGTCTTCTGCTTCGGGGGGCTCGGCCCGACCCCGGACGACCGCACCTACGAGGCGATCGCCGACTTCCTCGGCGTTCCGCTGGTGGAGGACCCGGCCACCATGGAGCGGATCCGGGCCCGGACCGAAGATCTGTACCGCCGGGGGCGCCTTGCCGGCCCCGAGCCCAACCCGGGGAACCGCAAGATGACGCTGGTCCCGGAGGGGAGCCTGGTCCTCCGCAACCCGGTCGGCAGCGCCCCCCCCACGGCGACCCGCCTGCCCGGGAAGGGGGGCGCCAGGTGGCTGATAGCGCTCCCCGGTGTCCCCGCCGAGCTGCGCGCGATAGTCGACCAAGAGGTGCTCCCCCGCTTCTGCTCCGGCGGGCCGGCACTGGCGTTCGGGGAGCTGCGCTACAGCGGAGTCGCCGAATCCCAGTTCTACGGGGTCCTCACCGAGCTCGGCGAGGAGTTCCCCCAGGTGAGCTTCGGCTCATACCCTCAGCCGGGGCGCGGCGAACTGGTCATCCGGGTGTCGTCGTCCGACGGCGCCCAGCTGTCCCTGGCCCTCACCAGGCTCCGCGAACTGAGGCCACCGGCCTGAGTTCAGTCGGGTCCGGTCAGCGGGCCACCCGGTGCTTGTCGAAGCAGTTGCTGCAGTAGACCGGACGGTCGTACTTGGGCTGGAAGGGCACCTGGGTCAGGGTCCCACAGTCCGCACACACCACCTCGAACATCTGCCGCGGAGCTCTGGGACCGGCCCCGTACCCTCCGCCGTTGCCCCCTTGGCGGGAGGCCTTGGCCAGCTGGCGGCAGGGCTGGCACCTGGTGGGCTGGTTGACCAGGCCCTTGGACTGATAGAACTGCTGCTCTCCGGCGGTGAAGATGAATTCCGACCCGCATTCCCTGCAGGTCAAGGTAACGTCGACGAGGCTCAACCGAGCATCCTCCAACTATCCACTTAGCCAGGACCACTCGGCCGTGCCTTGAATCGCCGCCCGGAACTGTCTGGCGGCCGCCACTATAGCAAAGGCTGGGGCATTGTGAGCGATTCCGGTCGACTTGGCCCCCCGGGCAGGGACCTCAGAAGGTGAAGAGGTCCAGCCCCCCCGCCACCGGGAGGGCGATACCGGTCACGTAGGCGGCCTCAGGGCTGGCGAGATAGCAGACCGCCGCAGCAATGTCCTCAGGGCGGCCCAGCTCCCGCATCGCGGTGCGGAGCACCATTCGGTCCACCACCGACGGGGGCGAGGTGCGGAAGCCCTCGGTCTCGATAGCCCCGGCCACCACCGCGTTGCTGGTGATCCGGTGGCGCGCCCCCTCCAGAGCCATCGAGCGCATCAGGCCCAGGACCCCGGCGGAGGTAGCCGCCACGCTGGCATCACCGAAGCCTCCCTGCAGGGCGCTGACCGTGGACTTGTAGATGAGCCGTCCGTAGCCCCGGGCGCGCATGTGCGGCCAGGCCGCCTGGGTGCAGTTGAAGGCCCCGGTGAGGTTCACGTCCAGGTCGCGGCGCCAGAGCTCAGGGGAGAGGTCCATGATCTGGCCCCGGTGGTCCGAGACCCCTGCGCTGCTGACCAGGATGTCCAGCGAGCCGAATTCCTCGGCCACCTGGTCGAAGACCTCGCGCACCCGCTGCCGGTCGGTGACATCCAGCTGCACGGCGCGGGAGCGCCGACCCATGCGGGCTATCTCGGCGGCCGTGGCTTCCGTGTGGACCCCCCCCTGGGACGCCATCACCTGCGCCATCACGCTCTCGCTTCTGACCGCCACCCTTTCGATCTCTGGGTCCGACTCCGTGAGCAGATCAGTCAGCACCACGTCAGCCCCGGCGCGGGCCAGGGCCAGGGCGTCTGCGCGTCCCAGCCCCCGGGAAGCCCCGGTCACCACCGCGACCCTGCCACTCAGGTCGAACATGGTCATTCTTCCGACGAGTGTATCCCTCCTGCTATGGTGCCCCGGGGCCCTAGGCGGGGCCCGGCGCAGTTCCCGGGAGGCACATGCGACCGGTAGTCGGCTGGAGTGCGATCGTCGTCGCCGCCGCCACGGCCTCCTCCCTGACCCTGGCGGCCTGCGGCGGCAACGCTGAGGCGACCCGGAGCGGCCCCCGGATCCTGGCCGACGCCTCGGCCGCGATCAGCTCGGCCAAGTCCTTCCGCATGTCGGCAAGCGTCGCCACCTCCGGCGGGGTGGGCAAGTTCACCTTCGAGGTGGCCGGCAAGGGCGTGGGTGAGGGGACCTTCAGCCTCGGCAACCTGGAGTTCCAGCTGGAGGAGGACCACGCCACCGACTACATCAAGAGCTCCACCCTCTGGGCCAGCGTCGGCGGGGGTGCACTGCAGCAGTTGCTCACCGGCCACTGGGTTTCGCTGCCGGCATCCAATACCCTGGCTCAGCAGCTCACCGGCGGGCTGGCGGCGCTCACCTCACCTTCCCAGACGGCGGCATCCCTCACCAAGGGCGAGTCCAAGGCCCGGAGGGCGGGCACCTCCACCGTGGACGGCGAGGGGGTGGTGGCGGTCCGGGAAGTCGGCGGGGAAGAGGTGCTGGTGGCGACCCAGGGTCCGCCCTATCCCCTGGAGTTCCGCTTCGGGAGCGGGACCACCCTTTACCTGTCCGACTTCGGCAAGGCCTTCGGCATTCGTCCCCCGGCCCGCTCGCTCAGCCTTCTCAACGTGATCGCCGGGTTGCAGTCCGGGGTGCCCTGAGGGGCGGGCTCAGAGCGGGCGCAGCTCCATCTCCGCCTTGGTGAGGGCCGGCTCCCCCGATCCGTTGCGAGCCTCCAGCACCAGCACCATCCGCCCAGGGTCCTCCTCCCTCACCTGCGGCTGCCCGCTGACCAGGTCGCCGGCTGGTACCGGAGCGGAGAAGCGGCACGAGACTCGGGAGACGTAGGCCACCTCACCTGACCATCGCTCCAGGGGTGCGGCCGCGGCCGCCAGGGTGAGGAGTCCGTGGGCGATGGTGGACGGCAGCCCCACCGCGCGGGCGACGTCCGGGTCGAGGTGGATGGGGTTGTGATCGCCCGAGGCCTCCGCGTAGCTGTTGATCCTCTCCTGGGAGAGGGTCACCGAGAGCTCCGGCGGTTGCGTTCCCTCCCCCGGCGGAAGCCGGTCCAGAAGGCCGGTGGCGGTCACGTGGCGCTCCGGACCAGAAACAGGCTCCGCGAGTGGGCGGCATCGTGCCCACCCTCGTCCCTGCCCGTGCAGGTCAGCTCCAGGAAGACCATCCCTCGGCGCTCCTCCGCCCGGGTGATCTCGCCACTCGGGGTCAGCCGCTCTCCGAACCGGATAGGCCGGTCGAACCAGAAGTCCTGCTCGCCGTGCAGCAGACGCGGCAGGTCCAGGCCGACATCGGGGTCCGAAAAGAGGAGAGGGACGATCGGCCAGAGGAGGTAGACCGAGGCGAAGGTGGCCAGCGGCCGACTCGGCTCCCAATCCGACCCGTCCCATACGGCGTGGAGGTAGGCGCGGTGCCGCTCCCGATCCACGATCTGCGGGCCGGCAGCGTAGGTGCGGCCGAGGCACTCCGGGTTGAACGCCATTGCCCCGCCAGCATACCCAACCGGTGCTACGCTGGCGCCGTGCCCACCTGGTCGATGCTGGGGGCGAGGGGCCACTACGGAAGGCGCTCCTGGGCCTGTCGCTGGGGCTTGGTCGCTGGACTCGCCGTCCTCACCGCCGCCACCGGGGCCACCCCATCTGTTGTGGCCGGCGCGCACCCGCCACCCACCCACCCGCCGGGCAGCACCAGTCCGGCCGCGTACGACCAGCCCGGACCCAACCGAACTGAGGCTCGCCTCCTGGCGATGAGCCTCCTGGCCGAGGCCTGGCTCCCTCCCGCCGCGACCCCGATGCCCGTCCCGACCCACGGGCTGCTGAGCCAGCCCCAGACCACGTTCGGCGGCGTCAACCTCATCGACCTCAGCGCTGGATACTGGGCCACCATGCGCACCTTCCTCTTCCAGGAGGAGGTGGTGCGGCACGTCCCTCCGGGCACCAGCTGGTCCGGCGGCGGCACTGCGTCCGGGCCCGGCACTCCGGACGTTTACTCCCTGGCCTTCGCTCCGCGGCAGCTCCCCGCGTTCGCCGAGGCGGCTCAGCTCGTCTACTCCTACTACGGCTACGGCCCGCGGACCCTGATTCGCATCGATTCCGAGGTGGCCTGGCGCCCCTTCCGGGGTCGATCCACGGAGCTGCCCCCCCGGCTGAGGCGGGCAGTGGTCCACTCCGTGCCCGAGGTGAGCCCCACCACGCTGCGTCCCCAAAGCATCACCCTGGGACCGGGGTCGGAGCTGGACGCCCTCGTCTCCGCGGTTGACTCCGAGCCGGCGGTGTCCCCGAGCTTCACGCGCTGCGCCCTAATCCAACAGAAGGTCACGGTGACCTTCTACGCCGCTTCCGGAGTCCGCCCGGTGGCCGAGGTGACGATCCTCGTGGGCTGCGTCGACCTCAACCTGCGCCTCAAGGGCCAGTCCATCCAGCTGCAGGCGAGCCCCACCCTGGGAGTCCTGCAACGTCTCCTTCGGAGCTGATCCCACCGCCGCGGAGCCATCCCCGACGCCACGACCGTCGCTGGTCGACGTCCCAGCCGGCTCCCAGCTTTGACACCGCTTCCGCCCCTCTGGTAGGGTGGCTGAAGTGCCGCTGGGGAGAGGCGGCCGGGCAAGGAAGCTTGGGGAGAAGCTGCTTGCAACGTGTCAATTCGCGCCTCGTGCACGGGGCCGTGGCGCTGCTGGCGACCGGACTGGTGATGGTCGGACTCCTGAGCGCCACCCCAGGAGCGATCCAGGCGGCATCCCAGTCCACCGGCTACTGGCCAGCCCCGGCGGCGGCGGGCGCCGGCCTCTACTACGACAAGCCGGCCGCGGTCCCGGGAAGCATCTCGGTGGTTCCGGCGCCGGTCGTGGACGCCACCTCGAGCGCCAGCCTCGCCACGCTCGCGGCCCGCCATGGCACCTCCGTGGCCGAGCTGGCCTGGGCCAACCAGCTTCCCGCCGGGGCCTCGCCGCATTCGGGCCAGCCGCTCCTCATCCCGCCCACCGGTCCGGCGGTGCTGGTGCGGGTGCTGCCGGGGGAGGACCTGCAGTCCTTCGCGGCCCGCTTCCGGGTCAGCACCGGGGTGGTGCTCAACTACAACAACCTGAGTGGGAGCCAGCTGACCCCCGACACCTTCCTGCTCATGCCCAGGGCGGCCTCCCCCTCCTCGCTGCCGGTGCAGGATTTTCTGCCCCTCACCGCCGGGGTTCCGGAGGTGGCTCCCAGCCAGCCCCGCTCTCCCAACCCCTTTCCCTGGGGCCAGTGCACCTACTGGGTGGCCAGCCAGCGCTACGTGCCGTGGCAGGGCAACGCCATCGCCTGGTGGGCGGAGGCTCGCGCCTACGGTGTCCCCGAGGGGCTGGTTCCCGTGGCGGGGGCGATCGCGGTCTACAACATCGGCTACTACGGGCACGTGGCCTACGTCACCAAGGTCCTGGCCAACGGCAGCTGGCAGCAGTCCGAGATGAACGTCTACGGCCTGGGGATCAAGGACACCCGCACCATGGTTCCCGGGGAGGGCGGGTTCCTCGGCTTCATCTACTGACCAAGGCGGGCCCCGCCTCCACCTCGCCCTGTCCAGAGGGGCTGGACCGGCGCGGAACCTGCCCGCCCCGGACCGCGTTCGAATGGTCAGGATGCGAGTGCCGCAGAACGTGAAGTGACGGGCCACCGCGCCCCTTGGCGTCGCCTTCGGCTTCTCCTGCCCGCTCTGCTGGTGCTCGTGGTGGCCGCTGGCGCCCTGCAGTTCCTGCGCCCCGTTCCTCCCATCGTGCTGGTACGGGCGGCTCCCTCCACGGTGACCCTCCCCGGACGACTTGGCCCCCTTCCCTGGCCGCAGTTTGGCGAGGCGGCGGTGGCCGTGAGCGGTGTGGGGATGGTGGGCGGCCACGGCGGTGATCAGGCCGAGCCGATCGGCAGTGTGGCCAAGGTGATGACGGCAGTCCTGGTGCTCAAGGACCATCCTCTCCAGCTGGGCGCCACCGGCCCCACCGTGACCGTGACCCCTGCGGATGTCGCCACCTATCAGCAGGACCTGGCCGGCGGCCAGTCCGTGGTCCCGGTGGCCAGTGGGGAGGTCCTCACCGAGCTGCAGCTGCTGGAGGCCATGCTCATCCCCTCCGGCAACAACATCGCCACCCTCCTGGCGCAGTGGGACGCCGGCAGCGAGGGCGCCTTCGTCAGCGAGATGAACCGGGAGGCCCGCGCCCTGGGTCTTCCCCGCACGACCTACGCCGACGCCAGCGGGCTCTCCCCGGAGACGGCCAGCGACGCCGCGGATCAGACCCGCCTGGCCGAGTACGCAATGGCCAACCCGGTGTTCGCCGAGATCGTGGCCATGCCCCAGGTCACGCTCCCCGTGGCCGGGGTCACCTACAACGTGAATGCCGACGTGACCCATGGGGGCATCGTCGGGGTCAAGACCGGCTCGACCCCACAAGCTGGGGGGTGCTTCGTGTTCGCCTACCAGACCACCGTGGGGTCGCGGTCGGTGCTGGTCGTGGGCGCGGTGCTCGGCCAGGGCGGCACAAGCGTCCTGGACAGCGCCCTCGCGGCGGGCGTGGAGCTCGCCCACGCCCTCGGGCCCCAGTTAGAGTTGGTCCCTCTTCTCAGCCCGGCGACGGTCGTGGCCCGCCTCGAGCCGGCCTGGTCGACGCCCATCCCGGTCACGCCCTCACAGTCCTACACGGCCCTCGGCTGGCCTGGCCTCAAGCTCCACCTCCGAGTGGTCCCGCTGCGGCTCGGTACCTCGCTGCGGGCGCGCCAGCGGGTCGGGGCCGTGCTGGTGCAGTCGCCCGCCGGGCGCGTCTCCCTCCCCCTCGCGGGGCCCTCCCCGGTGCACGGTCCCTCTCTCCGATGGCGGCTCACCCGACTCTGAGGCCTCGCCTCGCGGATGGGGGCCGACCCCTTCGGGGAGCTGATGGTGGGGAGGGGACGAAAGGTCGCGCGGGCGGCGCCGAGAGCGAGTTCCACGGCCGCAGCACCCTGCCGGGCCCGGGCCGCGGCCGAGCTAATCTAGGGAGGAGAACCCCAGCATCCGCCGCCGATGGCCGGCGGACGCGGCCGCGCTCCGTCGATCACTCCGAGGAGGCATCCGATGGCCGAGAGCAACAAGGCGAGCAACGCCGCTGGGCGGGAGTCCGAGCCCGCGGCCCGCGGGCGGGCGAAGGCGTTCACCGAGGAGGAGCGGGCCGCCATGCGCGAGTACGCGCGGGAGCGGCGCATCAACCAGTCCAACCCCGCGGATGGCGAGCGCGAGGTGCTGGCCAAGATCGCGGAGATGCCGGATTCCGACCGGGCGATCGCCGAACGGCTGCACGACCTGGTCAAGGCGACGGCGCCTCACCTCGTGCCTCGGACCTGGTACGGCATGCCCGCCTACGCTCAGGGTGGTGCGGTCATGCTCTTCTTCCAGAGCGCGCAGAAGTTCAAGTCCCGCTATGCGACCCTGGGCTTCAGCGACAAGGCCAAGCTGGATGAGGGCGGGATGTGGCCGACGAGCTACGCCCTGAAAGAGTTCGGCCCCGCCGAGTCGGCGCGGGTGGAGGAGCTGCTGCGCAGAGCGGTGGGCTGACGCGGGAAGTGGCCCGTTCGCGGGGACCGGGCCTAACCGGCGAAGCGGTAGCCGATCCCCGGGACGGAGTGGATGTAGGTGGGGTGCTCGGCGCTAGGCTCGATCTTGCGTCGCAAGCGGTACACGTGGGCGTCCACGGTCCGGGTCTCGATCTCGACCTCGTACCCCCAAACCCGGCGCAGGAGCTCGGCCCGGCTCATCACCTGGCCCGGCCGGCTGGCCAGCAGGGCGAGCAGATTGAACTCGGTGAGGGTGAGGGGAACCTCCTGATCGTCGCGGTACACCTGCCGGCGGCGCAGGTCGATGCTGAGCCCGGGAAACTCGAACCGCTCCCGAGCCTGCTCCTGGGGGGCGGCGTCCGAGCGCCGAAGGTGCGCTCCGATCCGAGCCACCAGCTCGCGCACCTCGAAGGGCTTGACCACGTAGTCGTCCGCGCCCAGCTCGAGCCCCACCACCACGTCGATGGTGTCGCTCTTGGCGGTGAGCATGATGATCGGGACCTTGTGGCCATCGCTGCGCAGCTTGCGGCAGACATCCAGCCCGCTCATCCCCGGCAGGTTGATGTCCAGCAGTACCAGATCCGGACTGCTCTGCTGGACTAGCTCCAAGCCCTCGGTGCCGGTGGCGGCCTCCAGGACCGTGTAGTGCTGGGGCTCGCAGGCGAGCTTCACGATCTCCCGGGTCGCGGGGTCGTCCTCAACCATGAGGATGGTCTTGTTGCCGCCGCTCATGCGCCCAATGCCTCCAGGTACTCGGTTACGGTGTTGACGAAGCTCTTGACCTCGATGGGCTTGGTGATGTACCCCGAGCAGCCCGCGTCCATGGCCTCCCGCTCGTCCCCCAGCATCGCCCGGGCGCTGAGCGCCACGATCGGCGTCTGAGAGGTCCGCGGGTCCGCCTTGAGCAGGCGGGTGACGGTCAGTCCGTCGATCCCCGGGAGCTGGATGTCCATCAGGATGAGGTCATAGGGATGGGCCTTGGCCTTCTGCAGTCCCTCCTGGCCGTCCGTGGCGGTGTCCACCTTGAACCCCTGCCCCCGGAGGACCAGGGTGGAGAGCTCGAGGCTGGACGGATTGTCCTCGATCACCAGGATACGGTTACGCAGCTGCCCGTTGGGACGCAGCCCGTGCAGGGGCAGGGTGACGGTGAAGGTCGCGCCCCGTCCCAGCTGGCTCTCCACCTTGATGGTCCCCCCGTGCAGCCCCACCATCCTCTTGACCAGGGCCAGCCCCAGCCCGGTGCCCTCGTATGGCCGGTCGGCGGAGGACTGGACCTGGAAGAACTCGCTGAAGATCTCCTCGTGGTGCTGCGGGTCGATGCCGATCCCGCTGTCCTTGACCTGGAGCACCAGCTGGCCCGCGCGCGGCTTGGTCCGGGCCCGGACCAGGGCGTATCCCCCCTCGGGGGTGAACTTGATGGCGTTGGCCAGGAGGTTGTAGAGGACCTGCTTGAACTTCCCCTTGTCGGCGCGCACCAGGGAGTCCTCGTGGTCGACCTCCACCTGGAGGGCCACCCGGGCCCGCTCCGCCAGCGGCCGCACCACGGTCAGCACTTCGCCTATGGCCGGCCCCAGCTGGAACTCCTCGTACTGCAGCTCCAGCCGGCCCGCCTCGATCTTGCTGAGGTCGAGCACGTCGTTGACCAGCCCGAGCAGATGGCGCCCGCTGGAGTGGATGTTCTCCAGGCACTCCTGCTGTTGCTGAGCGCTCATCTTTCCCGCCAGGTTGTCCTTGAGGATCTCGCTGAAGCCGAGGATGGCGTTGAGCGGGGTGCGCAGCTCGTGGCTCATGTTGGCCAGGAACTCGCTCTTGAGGCGGCTGTTCTCCTGGATCTGGGCGTTGGCCACCTCCAGCTCGTGCTTCTGCAGGGCGATCTCCTGCAGCTGGCGCTGGGCCGAGGCATGGAGGGATGCGTTGTCCAGGCTGATGGCGGCCTGGTTGGCGATCACCCGCACCAGCGCCTGCTCCAGATCGGTGAACGGCTTGACCCGTTTGCGCCCCAGGCTCAGGGCACCCATCACCCGGTTGGGGGACTCGAGCGGCATGACGAGGACGCTGCGGGGTGAGCTGGGACTGGGCAGGCTCTTGAAGCGCGGATCCTGGGTGGCGTCGTCCACCCGGACCGCCTTGCGCTCGGCCACCGCCCAGCCCACGATCCCCTCCCCGACGCCGAAGGCGGCCACGCTCCCCACCTGCTCGGTGTAGGGATAGGTGGCCATGGCGCTGAGCTGCGACTCCTCCTCGTCCAGCAGGAAAACCGTGGAGGCGTCGCACGCCACCAGTTGGGCGAGCGACCTCAGGGTGAAGTCAATGTTGACCTTGACGTCAAGGCTGGACGTGAACAGATTGCCAACCCGCTCCAGCAGGTCGACCATCGCCTTGTCGTCCATCCGTGGGGGATTATAGGCAACGCTCGAATTCACGACCACCACCCGCGGGGTGCCCCGCCCAGGACCAGCCCCGGCTTGCCACCGCTCAACCGCCCCAGTCCCGGCCTGCTCCGACAGTTCTGACGCAGCCTTGGGCCCGCGCCGCGGGAAATCCCGGCCGAGGTGGTCATCCGGCCCGAGGCAACGGCCGACCGCCCACCGGCGTGCCGCTGGCTCCGTCCGGGTGGGGACCTGGCGGGAGAAGAGGCATAGCCACGCGTGACGGTACGCCTTGGGACGTCTGCCCGGCAACCCATCGCATTCCCTGGTGGGCGCGCGGGAGCAGGAGGGCCAAGAGGAAGGCCACCGCACAGAACCCGGCGACGGCACGGACGCCAGCATCGGTGGACCGGACCAGAGCCCGGCCCAGGTGTCCGCTCAGCCCCCCACCCGCCCCGAGGAAGACCCGAACCGCCACCGAAGGTGGCAGGCTGGCCTCGGCGACCACCAGAGCGAGGGTGAAGGAGAGGGCCATCCCCACGTTGCGCCGGGTGAAGAACATGCCCGAGGCCACCCCGGTCCGCCCCCGGGGCGCTGAGGAGTCCACCGCCTTGGTCAGGGCGGGAGGGGGCACCGTCGGCCAGGGTCGAGACCACCGTCATCTCGCCGATGGCCAGCGCTCGGTAGAGGGCGAAGATCCCAACCGTGCTGCCCACGCCGCAGACCGCCTTCCATCCCAGGCTGGCAGGCGCCAGCCCGGTCCAGGGGAACAGCCAGAGCCCCAACAGGGCGGTAACCAGGCCGAGCGGCTGGCTCAGCAGGGCCACGACGGCGGCGTGGCCCCGGCGTCCCGACACCTCCGCCAGGAAGTCCGAGGCGCCGTAGCCCACCGCCGCGGCCAGGATGAGGGCTATCCCCATCGCCAAGCGTCGGCCGGCGGAGAGAGGGTGAACGGGGGCCTGCGCCCTAGGTGGCCAGCTGGACGCCGAGAGCGACGCCTTGCGCCCCCTGGGCCGACCGCCGCACGACGCCTGCCCTCCACCGCGTCTTGCGCCGCCCCGGTTCATCCGCGCCGGTGCCAGGCCACCCCGGGCGGGAGTCACGGGCCGCAGGTGATGGGCCGATGGCGGTGGAGGTCGGTCCACCTCGTCCACAACCAGGCGGAGGGCTCGCCGGTCGCGGTCCCACCGAGGGAGGAGATTGGCGCCGCCTCACCCAGCCAGATAGGCCTGGAGGGTGGGCGCGATCCACGCGACAAGCCGCTCAGGATCGGCAGAGGCCAGCGGCTCGATGCAAAGCAGGTAGCGAGCCACCGCCAGGCCCACCAGCTGGCTGCCCACCAGCGTGGCGCGCAGCTCCCGCTCGGCACCCTCGAGGACGGTCCCCACCGGCTCGACCACCGCCGCCCCGAGGAAGCTGGCCAGAAGCTCCCGCGCCCGGTCGTCGCTGACCGCGGACCGCAGCATGGCGAGGAGGGGCTCGCGGGTGGGCGGCCCCTCCCACAGCCTGAGGAACAAGCGGATGACCCGCTCTCCGGCTCGCGAGGGGTCGCCGCCGCGGAGCAGGTCGAGGATCTCGGCGGGAACCAGGGGCACCTCGAGGGCGACCGAGAAGAGGCGCTCCTTGCACTGGAAGTAGTGGGAGACCAGGGACGGGTCGACCCCGGCCGCGGCGCCAATGTCCCGGAGGGTGGTCTCGCGGTACCCGCGCTGCGCGAACAGCCTCCGGGCCACGGCGAGGATCTCCGCCTTTGTGTCCTCGCTCCCCGGCCGGCGGCCCGACCGCGGGCTCAAGGCGTGCGCCGTCGCAGGGTGAGGGCGCCAACCAGGAGGGCGAGGGGCCAGCAGAGCAGCACCACCAGGAGATCCTTGAGCAGCTCGGTGCCGAACGCCGTGGAGCTGGCGGCGCGAGTGATGCCGTCCACTGCATAGGTGAGAGGCAGCGCGTTGGCCAGCCCCTGGAGAGGTGGGATCATCGCGCTCCGGGGGACGAAGAGGCCAGAGAGGAGGGCCTGCGGAAAGACCAGGGCGGGCATGAGCTGCACGGCCTGGAACTCGGTCCGGGCGAGCGCACTGAAGCAGAGGCCCAAACCGGCCCCGAGCAAGGCGTCCAGCACCGCGAAGACGACGATCAGCAGAAGGCTCCCCCTCACCGTCACCTGGAGGGGCCCGAGTACCAACGCCAGGACCAGGCCCACCTGTACTAGCGCGGTCGCCGCGAAGGCCAGGGCGTAGCCAAGGAGGATGTCCAGCTTGGCCACCGGGGTGGCGAGGAGACGCTCCAGGGTACCGCTGGACCGCTCTCGGAGCATCGCCACGGAGGTGACCACGAACATGAGGACGAAGGGGAAGAGGCCGATCAGCTCTGGGGCGATGCGATCGAAGACGGTCCGGTCGTCGTTGAACATGTAGCGGAGCAGGGCCATGAGGACCAGGGGGACCAGCATCATGAGGGCCAGGGTGCGGGGGTCCCGGCGCAGCTGGCGCAGCACTCGCCACGCGGTGGCCGCGGTGCGGCGGAGGCTCAACCGGGCAGCTCCAGCTGCCGGACCACCTGCAGGAAGGCCCCGTCCAGATCCGAAGCCCTTGTCCTCTGAAGCAGGGCGGCGGGGGCTTCATCGGCCACCACCCGTCCGGCGCGGAGCAGGACCAGCCGTTGGCAGCGCCGGGCCTCGTCCATCACGTGGCTCGAGACCAGCACGGTGCTGCCCTCGGCGGCCAGTCGCGCGAAGAGTGACCACAGGTCCTCACGGAGCAGGGGGTCCAGCCCCACAGTGGGCTCGTCCAGGATCAGGAGTGGGGGGCTGGCCAGGAGGGCGGTCGCCAGCGACACTCGCGAGACCTCGCCGCCAGCCAGGTTGCCCACCCGGTCCCCCGCCCGACCTTCCAGTGAGACCTCGCGGATCGCCGCGGCGACCCGGGACCCGGAGACCCCCAGGATGGAGGCGAAGTAGGCGAGATTCTCCCGCACCGTGAGGTCCCCATAGACGGCGGGCGCCTGGGTGACGTACCCGACCAAATGGCGCGCCCCCGGGGAGCCGGCTGGATGGCCGACCACCGTGACGCTGCCCGCGCTGATCCGCTGGACGCCGACCAAAGCTCGCATGAGCGTCGTCTTGCCCGCCCCACTCGGTCCCAGCAGCCCCACCAGGGTGCCGGCCGGCACGACAAGGTCCACCCCCGCCACCACGGGACGACCCCCCCGCACCACGGTGAGACCGCGGACCTCGACCGCGTAATTCATCAACTGATGAATTATAACCCTCTCCCCGCCACAGGTCAAGGAAGCTTCGGGCGGTCGGCTAGTCCCGCACCACCTCCAGGGTCTCAAGGCTGGGATCGGCGGCGCAGGCGATCCGCACCCCGGAGGCGGCCGCCACCCGCAGCGGCTCCACCAGCGGCGCGGCTATCACCTCCCTGGGATGCAGCACCGGTTTCCCCGGGGGAAATGGGGCCACCAACTCAGCCCCGGTCCGGCCGTCCACTTCTGCAGCCGGGACAGCTCGGCCGCCACTCCGGTGATCAGGCAGCGGCACAGCCCCTCCCGGCGCAGCAGCGGGCCCTGGCGGGCCTTTTCCGGAGTCTCGTGCTCCTGCAAAAACCGCTGCTTGTACCCCGGACTCCAGCGCCGCATCCGGACCCGCTCGGGAAGCTCGGGACCCAGCTGCGCGGGGGCGTCGATTTCGACGGGGGAGGTGACCGTGAGCGGTGACCTCCTTCCGCCCCTGTGAATTCCGCTCGTCAGGTTGAGCCCCTGTGTCGCACCTTGTTGACCCTGGGGGGTGACAGTGGTTAGATTCTTCAGTGGAAACGGATTCGGAGCAACCCGAAGCTGGTGGTCGCTCCATCCGATTTTCCCACGCCGTCAGGTCGCCGCTGGCAGTCATCTTTGGAGCGGCGATCTTGCTGGCCACGCTGATGGCTGCAGGTTGTGCAGCCACCCCGGCGCCGCCAAGGGGACCGCGGATACCGCCTTTACAAACGCCGTCTCCGACGACCATCCCGGCAGGTGACGGGGCGGTGCTCGGTGGAATCGACTTCTGCGCCGGGGTCTTCCCGAAGGCATATCCACGGTTTGTGGCCGGCACGGTGAAGGTGTTTCGCGGCAGCCTGAAGTCCGAGCCGGTGTCCCCGTCCGGAGGCGTGCAGTACGTGCTTCCTGGCGTGGCGGTGGCCCAAGCCAAGGTGGGGGTCAATCAGGAGTTCCAGTTCATTCTTCCACCCGGCGACTACGTCTTGGACGTCGGCCCCCCTTGGAACGCAGTCGAAGTGGTCGTTCGGCCCGGCGCGACCTCCGTGAAGGACATCCCCGGCACCTGCCTGTGAGCCAGGGGTCCGGTCAGAGTCCTGCCTGCGCCTATTCTCCCATCGCCACCGACCTGCCCCAAGATGCGGCGGAGCTGGAGTTCTAGCAGCGGCGCCGGGCCCACATCGAGGAGCGCATCAAGGATCTCCAGCTGGGCTGCGGCCTGATCCACCTGCCGCCGGGCCAACTGCGCCGGGCAGACCGCGGCCGTGATCGCCACCAACCTGACATCCATGCTCGCGGCGGTCAACGTTTGCCGGGAGCGGCAGGAGGCTAAGGCCGCTGCCGGGGGCATCAGCACCAAGGAGCAACTCGCGGCCGTGGGCCAGCCCCACAACACCCAGCAGCTGCACGGGTGGCCGCCTTCGGTGCCGGCCAGGCTGGTGCCAGGTGGGCGGCGGCTACGCCTGCGGCTGGGTTCCGGGATGTTCCACAAGGAGGAGTTGTGGGCCCCGTACCCCCACGTCCTCTGCCTGGACCTGACCGGGTAGGCCACTCGCCACCCTCCGACGACCGGCCACCTGCACCAGTGCTTCATCCCGATACACCTCCTCGGCGTCCACCGGGCCTCGCATCACGGGACGGTGAGGGGGAAGCTCGCAGCCGTTGGTCGACCGATTGCGATGAGGTAGCGGCCAGGCCCCGGGAGGACCTGCCAGAGCTTCCCGATTACCAACTCCGGGGAAACCTCTGTAAGTTCCCACGTATCGGCGAGGCTGGCGGACGGGAGACGGGCGGGTGAAGGTGGGCCGAGATTGGTGCGCGCGAGGCTTCCCTGTGCGGGCTCGATCGCCGGGTACAAATATTCAAACTGGAGCTTTGAGGCAGCGGCTGGCGGTGACCCAGGCCCACGAGTAAGAGTCCACAGTTGGGCGATCGGGCTTCCTCCCGAGGCGCGCCACTCCACGGACACTTCGGTGCCGGAGATGGCGATCGAAGTCACCTCATAGGTGATGCCGTCTACCGTTACGGGCGCTGGAACAGCCGGAGTCGCAGCGGGATGTTGGGCCACGGTCAGTCCGAGGATCCAATTCCCTGCAAACCGGGACTGACTACTCGGGTGGCCTGGCGAAGCGGGGGAGTTCATCACCAGCAAGGTCACGTCCAGTGTCAAGCGGACCGGGCCGTGAGTCGCTCGTCCGACGAGCGGCTGGAACACCAGCTCCTGGCCGTCCTCAACCCCGCAGCAGCCCGAGTACGAGTGCCCGTACTGGTCAGTGAGGGTCGCCAGTACGCCATATTCGGCTGCGGTCTTGGACGGTGGCGAGTCATGTCCGTCCACTTTGATGAGCACCACAGTCCTCGACGTATCGGCGAAGCCTCCCACCACTGTGATCGTCTGACCGTCCACGGTGGCGGAACTGCGGGCCGGAGTCAGCTGACTCGGCGTCAAGCCGGCAAGCTCCAGTAGAGGCGCTGAGATGGGGCCTATGACTGGTGCGTCCGCGAGTTGCATGGCGTAGCTGGGGATGAGCCGCGCGGCGATCACATTGGTTAGAAGTAGGACCACCGCGGCAGCGACGGTCCAATAAGGCACCCGCCGGACCATCCCGCGCCCAACCCCTGACCGCGGAATCCGGGCCGCCCGTGGCGTTCCACGCAGCTGATTGAGCACCCGATCAGCGACCTCGTCGGCATCGTGCTGGGCACCCAGCACCCGATGAACCAGCTGCCTGGTCTGCGCATCACGCTGTCCCATGTCAGCTGTCCTCCTCTAGAGCAGTTCGGAGCACCTTCACCGCTCGATTGAGCCTCGACTTCACCGTCCCCAGCCGAACACGGAGGATGCGCGCGACCTCCTGCTGAGGCAGGTCGAGCTCGTAATAGAGGTAGAGCGCCGCCCGCTGGTCCCAGGTGAGTTGAGCGACCGCGACCTCGAGGTCGGCCCGAAGCTCGATCGACGCCTCATGACGGCGAGCCTCTAGCCGCTCAACGGTGGGATCCCCACCGATGGCCCTGCCTCGCCGCCACCAGCTGGACCGAAGGCGGGATCGGCAGTGGTTAGTGACTATGGCCAGGAACCAGGCGCGCGCCATCCGATCGTCTCCCCGGAAGCGTGGGTAGGCGCGCCAAGCGTTCAGGGCGGCCTCCTGCAGGACATCCTCGGCCTCCGGGCTATCGCAAAGGATGGCTCGAGCTAAGCGAAAGCCGTCCACCAATAGAGGTCGGAAGCGCACATCAAAGTCTGCTGGGGCCGTGGCCTCAGCGACGACGTCGGCGCGGGCGCCTTTCAACAACTGCACCATGGGTTCCCACCGGTGCCACCTCGGCGCAACTCAACCTCCGTCACTGAGAGTCGGGGGCGATCCGTCGCCACCCGAACCAACGCCACCGCCGGTCCGAAAGTTCCCGGTGGCCGTGACGATGGATGTGCCGTCACTACAGTACCCAGCTCTCGCCGTAAGGAGTGAAAAGCGCCTATGCTCCCGGCGAAAGGATGACCGCTGGTTCTCGGGGGAGGCGAAGATGTCCGTAGAAAGTACCCGACGAGTGGTGGAGGCATACCTCGGTGACCATGGGCTCGAGGCCCTCGCCGAGGATGCGGTGTACACGGTCATGGGTTCGGGCCGGGTGGCGCGCGGGAAGGCGGAGGTCGCTGCCCTCCTCGACTACTTCTACCACCGGGCCTTCGAGGCCACCCCCCGCGGCCGAAGCCTGGTGGTGGGTGAGACCCAGGCTGTCTTCGAGGGCGATTTCGAAGGGCGGCACGTAGGCGAGTTTGAGGGCATCCCCGCCACCATGAAGACCGTGCGAGTGCCGCTCTGCGTCGTCTACGACATTGCCGGCGACCGGATCCTGGCGGCGCGAATCTACTTCGAGATGGACGCGCTGCGGGATCAACTCGACCGCTGAGCGGCAGCCCCGGCTAGGTCGGCAGCGGCTCGAAGCGGGCCTGGAAGAAGCGCAGGTACCTCGGCTCGTGGGTCATCCTGAGGCCACGCACCGAGCTGGCGGCAGCGTACACGGCCTCCACCGCCTCCGCCACCACGTCCATGTGGGCCTGGGTGTACACCCGACGGGGGATTGTGAGCCGGGTCAGTTCCAGCCGGGGCCGGCGGTGGTCGCCGGTCTTCGGGTCCCGCCCCGCGGACACGATGCCCCGCTCCATACTGCGGATCCCTGAATCGAGGTAGAGCTCCGCTGCCAAGGTCTGGGCCGGGAACGCGTCCTGGGGAAGGTGCGAGTAGAAGCGCTTGGCGTCGAGGAAGATGCCGTGGCCCCCCACCGGATGGACGAAGGGGATCCCGGCTCCGTCCAGCAGTTCGCCCAGGTACCGGACCTGTCCGACCCTGGCCCGGATGTGCTCCTCCTGGACCGACTCCCGGATGCCAACGGCGATCGCGGCCATGTCGCGACCGGCCAGGCCGCCGTAGGTGTGCAGACCCTCGAAGACGATCACCAGGTTGCGGATCTCGTCGAAGAGCTGCTCGTCGTTCACCGCCAGCCAGCCCCCGATGTTGACCAGGGCGTCCTTCTTGGCCGACATCCAGGCCCCGTCCACCAGGGAGGTGAACTCGCGCACGATCGACGCGATGGTCTGATCCGCGTAGCCGGGCTCCCTCTCCTGGATGAAGAGGGCGTTCTCCACCAGCCGGGTGGCGTCCAGGTAGATCGGCACTCCGTGCCGCTGGCAGAGATCGCGCACCTCTCGCAGATTGGCGATGGAGACCGGTTGCCCTCCGGCCATGTTCACGGTCGCGGCCAAGCTGAGGAAGGCGACCTCCGATCCTCCCCGGCGGCCGATCACCTCTGCCAGCTTCTCCAGATCGACGTTGCCCTTGAAGGGGTGGAGGCTCTCCGGGTCGTGCGCCTCGTCGATGATCACGTCGACGAAGATCCCCCCGGCGCGCTCCTCGTGGTCCCGGGTGGTGGTGAAGTACATGTTCCCGGGCACGAACTGGCCACTCCGGATCGCGCACTGGCTGAGCAGGTGCTCGGCCCCCCGTCCCTGGTGGGTGGGCACGACGTGGGAAAACCCGTAGGTCTCACGGATGGCGTCCTCGAACTCATAGAAGTTGCGCGAGCCCGCGTACGCCTCGTCCCCCAGCATTAGGGCCGCCCACTGCCGGTCGCTCATGGCGTTGGTGCCGGAGTCGGTGAGGAGGTCGATGTAGACGTCCTCGGAGCGCAGCAGGAAGGTGTTGTAGCCCGCCGCCTCCAGCGCCGACTGCCGATGCTCCCGGGTGGTGATGCTCAGCGGCTCGACCATCTTGATCTTCCAGGGCTCCGCCCAGGAGCGACGCCGCAGCTGCTGTCCGGTGGTGGCGGGGAGGTGGGTGGTGGTCATGCTGGGATGCTATCAGACCGGATTCCGGTAGCTTTCCTTACCAGTTCGGTCTCATTTTCAGCCCGGACCGGGTACTCTCATGGGGATGAAGACCTTCGCCATCGGACCGGTCCGCACCCGCCGCAGCTTCGAGGAGGCGGTTTCACAGATCGCCGAGGCGATCCGGGCCGGGGACTTCGGGGTCGGGGACCGTCTCCCCTCCGAAAGGGTCCTCGCGACCACCATGGAGATCTCGCGGCCCACCTTGAGGGAGGCGCTGCGGGTGCTTCGCGAGGCCGGGGTGCTGGCCCCCCGGGACGGGGCGCTCACCGTGGTGTCGGAGAAGATCCCACTTGGGGTGCTGGAGCGGCGTTCCGAACTTCGCATCGGGGAGGTCGCCCAGGTGCTGGAGGCGAGGCGGCTGCTCGAGCCCAGGGTGGCCCAGCTGGCCGGAATGTACGCCACCGAGCAGGACCTGGAGGACCTGGGCGAGATCCTGGACCGTCAGCGGGCCGCCGCTGGAGACCGGGAGCGGGTCAGGCTCCTGGATACCAGGTTCCACCTGGCGATCGCCCGGGCGACCCGCAACCACGTGGTGGTGGACCTCACGCGCTCCCTCCTCCGCCGGGTCGAGATCGCGCGGGACATGGCGCTACGGACCCCGGTCGAGCCTCGAAGGGTGATCGAGATGCACGCGCGCACCCTGCGGGCCATTGCCGCCGGCGACCCCCTGGAGATCGAGGCGGCGATGGACGAGCACCTCGCCTATCTGGAGGTGATCTGGGAGCGCGAGTCCGGTCGGCCCCGGCTTCGCCGCCCGCCGGCGTTCCTCATCTCCAAGGCGGGGACAGACCCCAGCTGACGGACTCCTGGTCAGGAGTCGAAGCCGATCCCCAGCCGGTCGAGGGCCCCGAGGAGCACTCCCCGCCGCCCGGTGCGGTCGGCGGCGGACATCGCCCCCTGGACCGCTGCCAGGGTCGGCCAGCGCAAGGGTTCAGGGGGGAACGGGAAGGGGGGTTCGCGGACCAGGCGCAACCGCAGGAGGGGAGAGGTGGGCTCCACCAGGCGGGCTGCCAGCACCCCGCCGGCGAATCTGGTGGCCGCCACCCCCAGGCCGGTGTAGCCCAACGCATACACCACGCGCCCACCCAGCGCTGACCCGAAAGTGCAGGTGAAGCGGGTGGTGGAGGCGATGGCGCCTCCCCAGCGGTGGGTGAAGGCAAGGTCTCCCAGGGCGGGAAACATCTCCCGGAACTGCTCCAGGAGGCGCAAGTAGGTCTTCGGGCGGTGGTCGAACTGCGGCCCCACCGCCCCCCCGAAGTGGTAGATGGCGTCGTAGCCGCCCCAGAGGACCCGGTCGTCCGCGGTGAGGCGGAAGTAGTGGAAGTGATTGCTGTGCTCGGAGGCTCCCTCCCGTCCCGCCCATCCGATCCGTTCCATCTGCTCCCGATTGAGCGGTTCAGACACCAGGACGTAGTCGTAGATGGGTACGAACCGGGAGCGCAGCCGCGACAGCAGGTGGCCGCTGTAGGCGTTGGTGGCCAGGACCGCGCGCCGGGAGCTGGCCACCCCCCCGTCGGCCACCACCTCCACCCCTCCGGCAACAGGTCGCAGCTGCCGAACCGGAGTGCGCTCCCAAATCCGCACCCCCAGCTCCTCCGCCACCCGGCGGAGCCCGCGGGCCAGCCGAGCGGGGTTGAGCAGAACCGGCACCGGGTCGTACAGCGCCGCCAGAACCCGGGGTGAGTTCAGCCGTGAGCGAGCCGAGTCTCCCTCCAGCAGCTGCAGCTCCGGCCTCCTCGGTGAGCGCTCCAGCAGTTCGGCCCGAAGATCCTCCACCTGCCAGGGGGTGGTGGCCAGCTCCAGGACCCCGGAGCGCTCCAGGTCACAGGGGATCCGGTGGAGCTGCACAAAGTCGAGAAGGCCGTCGAAGTTCTCCCTACCGAGCCTCTCCAGTTCTTCGAGATCGTCCGGGAAGTGGCGCATCCCGTTGGCGTGGCCATGGGTGAGGCTGGGCTCGCAAAACCCGCCGTTGCGGCCGCTCGCGCCATAGCCCACCACCGCCTGCTCCAGCACGCAGACCTCCAGCCCAGGATCGCGCCGCTTCAGCTCGATGGCGGTCCACAGTCCGGTGAAGCCACCTCCCACAACCGCGACATCCGCCCGGACCCGGCCCCTCAGCGACTCGGTGGGGACGTAGTCGTCCTGGCTCAGCCAGAAACTCGGCCCCCGGTCGCCCTCCCAGCTGTGATCCGCCATCTCACCTCCCTGCGACCAGCAACCCAGGGTACTTGGGCGGAGACGGCGGGTGTCCGGCTCACGGGCTATGGGGCGCTGGGTCAGAACCACGGGCCCGTGGTAGGCGGGCCGTGACCGTGGTTCCCTGTCCCGGTCCCCCGCGGATCTCCAGCCGCCCGCCACGGAACTCGGCTCGCTCCTCCATGCCCAGGATCCCCAGCCCGTACGTGGCCTTCTTGGCGTCGAAGCCCTGGCCGTCGTCGCGGACCCGCACCAGCGCGTACCCCGGCAGCACCTCGACCATCACGTCCGCGGTGTGGGCACGGGCGTGCCGCTCCACGTTGTTGAGCGCCTCCTGAGCGATGCGGAAGACGGCCGTCCTCAGCTCCGGGTCGAGCTCCCCGATGGGTCCCCGGAGGTGGAGGGCGGCCTCCACCCCCGAGCGGGAGGAGAACTCCTCGGCCAGCTGGCGCAGCGCCGGCCCCAGGCCGAGGTCGTCGAGCCCGGAAGGGCGCAGCCCCTGGGCCATGTGGCGGAGCTCGTCGATCACCGTCGCCAACACCTTCCGAGAGGCCTCAAGGTGCTCACGGATGTCGCTGGGGAGGCCCCTGGAATCGATCAGGAAGTCGAGCCGGCGGAGCAGGTAGATCAGGGCCTGGAGCGGCTCGTCGTGCAGGTCCTGGGCCACCTTGCGCCGCTCCTCCTCCTGGGCCTGGAGCAGCTGAGAGGCGTAGGCCTCGGTTCGGCGCTGCCGCTCCTGCTCCTCGGTGAGGTCGTGGAGGATCACCTGCAGGAGCGGCTCGCCGCCGCGCTCGGTCACCAGGGTGGAGAGTGGCTGGAGGGACCGGATGAGCCCATGGGGGTCGGCCACCGAAACCGTCCTGGGGGGCACCTGGGCCAGCAGGCCCCGGGCGGCCGCCGGGTCCAGCAGGGACTCCAGACGCCGCCCCGAGACGCCCGCCCCGAAGAGCTCTTCAGCTGCCGGGTTCGCCTCCCGCACCAGTTCGTCTGCCCCGACGACCAGGGTCGGGGCGGAGCTGGCCTCGAAGAGCGCTCGGTACCGCGCCTCCGCAGCGCTGTGGGCCTGGACCGCCTGGGCAGCCCGGTGCCGCGCCACCACCTCCCGGTCCACCCGCTGTCCAACGGCGAGAGCCCCCGCCCCCGCCAGCAGAAGCAGGGTCCCGTCCACCCACCGCGAGCCCGCTCCCGGGGCCAGCACCAGGTTGGGGACCATGAGGATGATCCCCCAGGCCGCCGTTGCTCCAGCTCCCCCGAGACCGAAGCTGAGGGCGCCGTACACAACGGGGACCACAATCAGTCCGCTGAGGACCGATACCGGGACCCCGAGGGGAAGCTGGCTTCGGGCGAGGTTGAGGACCAGCTGGCCCAGGACCACCACGAGGACCAGCAGCTGCACCACCCAGAAGCGCCGGTCGCGCCAGGGAGGGTGGGTCAGCCCCCGGATGACCTCCGTCCGCGAGGGTATCGAGCCGTCCACGGCCATCTGCTCATCATGGCGGCCGGGGCCATTCTCCGGCTCGCCGGGGAGCCCAAGAGGTCCTGGGCCGCCTCGCGGCGAGATCGCTGCTATCCTCCTCCTGGGAGTGCATGGGTCCAGGTGGGCCCCTCGATCTTCAAAATCGATGGGGGGCGCCTCAGGCGTCCCCGGAGGGATCGTTCCCCTCGCCTCCCGCCACTTCAAATCGCCTGGATTCTGGGCGTCCCCGGCTTCGCGTAGGCCGCGATTGACGGCGGAGTGTAGCAGCGGTGTAGCAACGCGCTCAGGAGGTCGGATTCCCGGGCCGCGTTCGGAGCACCGCATCCAGAGCTTCAGCGGCTGCCTCGTGCATGCCCGAGGTGACGTGGGAGTAGGTGTCGAGCGTGACGGCGACCGTGGCGTGGCCCAGCATGTCCGCCGCCACCTTGGGGTGGACCCCCTGCTCCAACAGGAGCGTCGCCGCAGTGTGCCGGAGATCGTGGAATCGGACACGGAGAAGGCCCGCTCGCTCCAAGAGCCCCGTGAACTCGATCCGGACATCGTGGGCGTCCACCACGCCGCCCACCCGGGTCGCAAACACGAGGTCGAGTTCTCTCCACTCGGACCCAGCCCGGAGACGCTCAGCAAGTTGAGCGGTACGGTGCCTACGGAGAGCGTCAACAGCGCTGGCCCCGAGGTGTACCTGGCGGCGTGAGCGGGCGGTCTTCGGCTCGGCGATCTTCAGTCCCTCCTGCGGGTGCCGCTGGAGTGTCCCCGTGACGGCCACGACAGCACGGTCGAGGTTCACGTCCCGCCAATGGAGGGCTAGGAGCTCCCCCTGTCGCATTCCGGTCGCAAGGGCGAGCACGTACAGCGCCTCCCGGCGATGGCCCCTGACGGAGCCGAGGAAGGTGCGCACTTGGGCCGCGTCAAGGACGCGGACTTCCGTGCGGGGTGCCCCTGGCGCGTCCACGAGAGCCGCCGGCGACCGAGTGATAATCCGCCACCGCTCCGCCTGCCCCAGAGCGCGATGGAGGACCATGTGGACGCACCGAACGCTCCTGGGCGACAGCCCCCGCGTGGCTGCCGCCGCATAGCACCGCTGCAGGTCCTGGGGGCCGAGTCGCGCCAGCGGCAGGCGGCCCAGCGAGGGCACGAGGTGGAGCCGGACGATTTCTTCATACCGTTGCCACGTCCGCGGACGGAGCGTCGGCTTGGCGGCCTCCAGCCACTGTCCGAGGAAGGAGTCTGTCCGCAGCCGCATCCCGGCTCCTGATCTGTCCACTCCCTCGGCACGGACCGCTTCCGCCAGCCTCTGGGCAGCCTCCCCACGGCTCTTCGCGTACCACGTCTGCCGGCGGCCAGTCGGCCAGGTGACGGTAGCCACCCACCGTCCATCTGAAGCGCGCCGGAAGATCGACCCCTCGCCGTTGCCGCGTCGGCTCACCTCAGGCCGAGCTGGTGCCCGACGTGCGTCCGGATGTAGATCTGGCGGCCAGCGGGAACCCCCAACGCGTCCCAACGCTCTTCCCACCCGGCCTGCGAGGGCAGGTCTTGGGTGAGGTGCCAGATGATCCCACGATGGATCAACTCCCTAGTAGACCAGGCTTCCCCTTGATAGAAGCCGATTAGGCCTCCTGCTCGGGGCCACTGCGTGGTCTCCCACGGGAGCTGGCGCGGAGGTGTCCCCGAGCAGATCCACCGCCAGTCCGCCCGAGAGCGGACCCGCTCGTACCTCAGCTCGTGGGCCCAGATTCGACCCAGGGCGCGGAGCTCGGCTCTGTGCGGTGAGGGCAGCTGGTGGCTCCAAACCGACGGGGGCAGGAACCGCACGACGGCCCGCGTCAGCACCGCCATTCGACGCGAACGGGCCGCGCGCCACCACGGATCCGCACTGAAGGGCTCCTCAGCGCGCAGGGAGCGGCGAGTGCGGTACGGTGTGCCGGTCATGGAGCTGGACCTCTGTGGCCGGGCGGCGGGCCTCCCCGGGGTCGCGCCGCCCCTATTCCTCACTTTGAGTGTACGCCTACCCGAAGTTAGGTGACCCTCTGTGGCAGCATGTGACATCGCCTGACCGGACCTTGCACTTTCCCGGCCCCAGGCCGAGGGGTACCTTCATCTCGTGCCCTCTCCCGTCCCCGGCGATCCAACCCGCCTCCTGGTCGCCGGCGACACCCACGGCAACCACATGCACTGGAAGCACGCCCTGCTCCCAGCTGCGCGGGAGCACCGGGTGGACGGCATCGTCCAGCTCGGGGACTTCGGGTACTGGCCGCTGACCGGCGAAGGCCTGAACTACCTCGCCTGGCTCAGCGCCGAACTCGACGACGACGATCTGAGGACCGTGTTCGTGGACGGGAACCACGAGGACCACAAGGCATTGCGGGATCTCCCAACCCGCCCCGACGGCTTCGTGGAGGTCACGGACCGCATCCCCTGGGCTCCACGAGGCCACAGGTGGACCTGGCAGGGCGTCCGCTTCCTCGCCCTCGGCGGGGCCTTCTCCATCGCCCGGCAGTACCGGAAGCTCGACTCCGGCAGGTGGGGATGGTTCAAGGAGGAGGTGATCACGGCCGAGGAAGCCCAGCGGGCCATCGCGGGCGGGCCGGCCGACGTGCTCCTCGCCCACGACGCTCCGGCCGGGGCGCTGCCCATGGTCGCTGGCGGGCGGTACGACCCCTACACCCTCCAGAGCGCCCGTCACGTTCAAGAGGCGGCCGCGGCCACGAAGCCGAAGCTCTTGCTCCACGGCCACTGGCACAAGTTCCAGCACGTCCGGCTCTCCGGGCAGGAGACGGAGGTGATCGGGCTTTCCTACGACGGCGCTCGGAAGAGCTGGCTGGTCCTCAACCTGCCGGGGCTGGAGGTCACGCACGAGCCTGACTGAATTCGGGGTATGCTCTCCCCATGACCGTCGATCTCGACGCCCTGCTCGCGGCGCTGAAGTCGGACCCAGTGGCGCGGGACGCCATCCGGCGGGAGGTGCTGACCGAGGACCTTCTGGCTCTTCCCGGCCTGATGGAGAGAATGGCGGTGCGGACCGACGCTCGCTTCGCGGAGCTGGGAGGCGCACTGTCGCAGCTCACCGAGCGGGTGGACCACCTGACCGAGCGGGTAGACCAGCTTGCGAGCCGAATGGACCACCTGACCGAGCTGGTAGACCAGCTTGCGGGTCAGATGGCCGCGTTGGTGGCTCAAGTGGGGACCCTGGCCAAAGCACAGCAGCGGATGGGTGGCGAGGTGAGCCGTCTCGTGGGAGCCGAATACGAGGCGTGGGCGCTGCGCACGGCCCGGCCGGTCGCTCGGGCTCTCGGAGCGCCTCCGGCGCAGGTCCATCCCATCTCGGCGAGCGCGCTGGAGGCACTGCTAACTGCGGCAGAGGATGCTGGCGGGCTTGAACCCGATGCCGCCGACGATCTGGCCCAGGCGAACGGCATCTTCGTCTGGGAGCCAGGCGAGGCACGGCCCCCCGTCTACGCGGTGGTGGAGGTGTCGGTCACGGCCAAGGGCGGCGATGTGGACAGGGCCGTCGCTCGGGCCAACCTGCTTGCCAAGACGGGCGTCATCTCTCGGGCCGTGGTCCTCAGCGATGCCGTGGACGACGAAGCCGCCCCTGGGCTGGAGACCCATCACGTGGGATGGCAACGGGTCGCGCCCAGGCGCTCCATGCCGCTGTTCTGACCTCTCCCCTGTCGCGACCGCTTCCCCACCCTGCCCGGCCAGGAGACCGAGGTGATCGGGCTCTCCTACGAGGGGGCCCGCAAGAGCTGGATGGTGCTCGATCTGCGGGGGAGAAGCGGTGCCGCAGATGTGACGGCCCGCCGCTGGTAAGGGACTTCAGCCAAAGGTGAAGGCGGTCGCGGGCGCACACCTAGAGAGCGGCGCTATGGTATCGGATGCCAACCCCGCGCCAGCAGGCGGAGGGCGATAGACTCGCTCGAGTGTGGAGTGTCCGCAAGCTCCTGTCGTCTCTGCCTACGCCGCCGCCAAGTATCCCAAGCTGGCTCGCGATAGCGCTACTTGCGGGCGCCGCCGCGCCGGCAGTGGCCTTCGGAGTCGGAGGCGTTCCCCACACAGGTCGCGTTGGTCTGGCTGCCGGAGGCCTGTCAAGTCTGGCTACGGTGGCCACTAAGCTCATGTCCGGCCAGCCGCCCTACACGCCCGGCTTCCACGGCTCTGTTCCCTTCATTTATCCGCCGGGCATGCTCATCTTCATACCCGCGCCCTTGTTAGCTGGCCCTGGCCGATATGTCCTGGCCTTTGCTGTAGAGATGCTCATAGTCTTGTTGGTCGGGGTCGCTCTGGTTCGCGCCTACCACGCCAGCTCCGACCCACGAGCCGACGCGCTCGGATGGTCGCTGCTGGCAGTTCTAGCTGCAGCTGGACCGCTCACCCTATACCGAACCGATCCTGTCATCGGACTGCTGCTGGTCGCAGCGGCGATAGCCTGGCGTCGAGGGAGTGTCGGCACCAGCTTCCTACTCGTTCTTGCAGCCGGGTTGATCAAGGAGTACGCCTGGGTCGAGGTGGTGCCCCTGCTTGGCTGGCAGGTTGGCGCCACGGTCAGGGGTCGTCCCAGCAGTCTTCGACTCGCCAGCGCCACCGTACGACCCGTGTTGCTGGCTGGCGTCCCCATCCTGGTGATATTGGCAGCGGTCGAAGTCTGGTCACATGGCGGGCTCGTAGCATCCCAGCTTCACAACCTTGACCGCGGAGTCGAGATTGAGAGTTTGCCGGCCGCTGTCGCCATGCTCCTCGCTGGTCTAAGAGGAGTGATCGTAGTCAGAGGTGCACTCGGCTCCATGCAGATAGCTGGGTCGGGCCTACATCTTCGCCTCATATCCACCGCCTTCGCTGCGGCTGGCGTGGGTCTACTCGCGCTGATCGCAATTCGGTCGGCTAGGCCGCCTATTCTTCCCGGTACTGCCTTCTCCTTCGCCATGGGACTGGCCCTGCTGGTCACCCCGGTGCTGTCTCCCCAGTATCTAGACGCACTCACCCCATGCCTGTGCCTAGCCGCCCTGGAAGCGCGGCCTTCTATCCGCGCGTATTTACTCTGGGGAACGCTGGGCTTGGCACTGCTTACACAGCTCGAGTTCCCGTATCTCTGGACCTCTGTGCTCAGCCTCTCCGCGCACGGTCTGGTCGCATTGGAGTTGCGCAACCTGGCCCTCGTGGCCATCGTCGCCACGATCGGAACGGTATGGATGAGATCGGGAGCGCCAGGTGCCCGAACCGCTGTTCTTCCCACAACTTCCAATTCCCACTGAACTCACCTCGCTCCAAGGCCAAAGCACCCAGGTCGATGCGTCGCCTTCCCCGGAGGACCTCCTGCACTCGGCCAAGACCAAGCTCCGTCGCATCGTCCCCCAAGGCACCATCGAGATCGCGGCTGCGCACCCAAACCGGTAACCCGCAGCCCCACCAGTAGACGGTAGCTTCAGACTTGACCGCGCTCAGGCAGCGTGGTACCGTGCTGGGCGGTCCCGCGGGCACGCCGCTCCCGGGCCAGTATCGGACCAAGCAGGTAACGCCTGACTCCATCAGGGAGTGTTGGTATGCCCCACAGTAAGCCGAGGCCATTATGGCGTATATTCCAGTACGGCTCCCACACACGGTCCGGCACGCCGCTCCCGCTTGGTCCGCTCGGCACCCCACACAGATGGCGCCTGTTGGCGGTCGTGGCCACGGCCTTCGTCATACCCTTGGCCTACGGAGTGTCTGTGGTCCAAGCGGCAGATAGCGCTGGCTACTATTACGGTACTGACAGCAACAGTACCGCCTACCCCTCCGGGTCACCTTACCAGGAGCCGGGAAACGTTGGTGGGAACTACGGTGGGTATGTTGGTGAGATTGGTACATGGCAACAGACCGCGGGCTGCTCAAACTACACCAACTACTTCAACACCACCGACGCGTCAGCGGCCAATAGCAACTACAACTCGGGTATCGGGGTTGGGGTTGGCGGCTATTTCTTTATGGGCGGACCCGGTGCCGATCCGAACTACAACGGGACGGCGAGCGAGGCCACGGCCTGGGGTGCAGCGCAGGCCAAGACCGCCGTCAGCAACTGGGATGCCAGATCTGGCTACACGAGCACATCAAATGGCTACCTACCCTATGAAGTGGTGTGGATGGACATTGAGGGAAGTGCCTCCGCTTCGAACGGATGGGATGGTCGTCTGACCAACTGTGGCGCCTCTGACAGCGAGACGGGCATGAACTATGTACTCGATCGCGATACTTTCAACGGCTTCTGGAACTACATCGTGAACAACACCGCCCATCTCAAGCCAGGGGCGTACTCATCGGGGAGTTTCTGGAACTACACGTTCACCCCGACCGACTCCCCCTGCAGCGACTATCCAACCGAGTGCGAGATCCTCAACACGTGGGAGTGGACCTATGAGAACGACAGCGGGTCAGTCCTCTATGGACCACAGGGATGGACACAGACCGTACAAGCCACAGGCACCCAGGTGAGTGCCTCCTTCTTCGGAGGCCAGAGCCGCGGCGGACCCTACAATCTCGGTTGGCAATGGTGTATTCCGTCGGCATGTGGCGGCAGCGACGACTACGATCAGCTCGACCAAAGCAATATGGCGTCTGGCTGGTGAGGTGACTACATTGATCATGAGCAGGTTTCTGCGGACTGCCGGCGGGCTGGTAGTTGTGATAGGGATGTGTATGGCCGCGTGGACCGTCGTTGGCCTCTCAGCACGTGCCCACAGCCGTGGGCGCATAGGTGGGGTAGTGCAAGTCGCGGCGGCAAGCAGCCCGTCCGCGCCTCCCCAACAATCGCCGACAGCTGGATCAGGTGGCAGTTCTTCTGCAGTCTGCTCGGGCAGCCAATTGTCGATTCGAGAAGATCCAGGTCCTACGGCCATGGGGTTCGCCTACGAAGTCTTCGTCTTCACGAACGGCGGTTCATCTGCTTGCACCTTGGTGGGGTACCCGACGGTCACGGAGTCGGGTCCGGCCGCTAATAGCCACTCATCCCTTGCCCCTGGTGCTTCCTCAGCGATGGGCGCCGCCACTGCGCCCCACTACGCGAGGAATGGGCAGTTCGATCCAGCCTCTATCGTGACACTCGCTGCTGGCGGGACGGCGTCGTTTTTTATGGACATGCAGCCAGCCATCATGAACGGCGCGTGTTGGGGGCCAAAGGGAGGTACCCCAAGCGACGTGCTCTACGTCACGCCGCCTGGTTCTGCAATAGCGCTGGCGATCGCTGGGGCTGGTAGCTTTTGTGGTGACCTGGTCCCGCCTGTTTCTCCGGTGTTCCCAGGAGTCGTCTTCACCAATGAGCAGCCCCCTGTCTCGGCGGTGGGCAATTGAAGGGGCGCGCAGAGCGGGGCCACTGAGGTCGATGTGGCCCGGAAGCAGGCGGGTTGGGCGGTCTCCGCAGCACTCGGCGGAGGGCAGAGAGGGCAGTTCGATACGACTGAGATGGTGGTGCGTGCTTCGGTGACCTCCTGCCCGGTGATCGACACAGGTAGGGAGCGGAGCGCACTTCGCGGCGCGTCTTGGCAATAGGCGGGCGGCATAGGGCTCCGTGGGCGCCTTGTATCGCCGTCGCATGTCTCGCTCTTGCTGGTTGCGCAAGTGCTCGGGGACCAAGCCCTGCGGTCAAGCCATCAGTAACAGGGCACTTGGCCTCTGTGAGCACGACTAGGAGTGGCAGTACGGCATGGGCGGTGGGCGCGACGGCATTGACCAGCGATGCCCTGCCTAGGACTCTGATCCTTAGGGAGAGTGGTGATGCATGGGTGCGAGTGATCAGCCCAGACGTGATGGGCGCGCAGCATAACAGATCCGGGGCCGACAACGAACTCACAGGCGTCAGCGCAGTGTCCAAGCAGGACGCTTGGGCAGTCGGGTACTACACACCCTACGCAGAGCGAGCTCCGAGTACTGAGGGGGAGAGTTGGCCTTTGATCCTGCACTGGAACGGCTCAGTCTGGACGCGGGTGCGGGCCAATGTGTTCACTGCTGGGTGGGTGACGCTGAGTGCAGTTAGTGCCGACTCCCCCAATGACGTCTGGGTAGTCGGAGCATATCGCGGAGCATATCCTCGTGTATTCCACTGGAACGGTGATGCTTGGCAGTCCGTATCGTTGCAGGGTGCGCTGGGGGCAGGTGGCTTGTACGGCACGAGCATTTCCGCCGTTCAGGCGCTCGGCCCTGCAAACGAATGGATGGTGGGCTCGTCAGGAGGAGCGTCGCCGCTCGTATTGCACTCTAGTGGCTCTGCATGGACCTCTGTTCCAGCTCCGAGAAGCGGTGCCGAAGGCGTAGGGAGCTCGCTCACCTCGGTGAGCATGACGCAATCAGGTGTCGGGTGGGCCAGCGGTGTCGTAGGGTCAAACACTGGGGTCCTTGACTACTGGAACGGCAAGGCATGGACTTCTGACAGTGCGTCGGCGGTCTTGGCCTCCGGGTCGCTCAGATCTGTCTCAGTGTTTTCATCCTCGTCATCCTCGGCTCCGGAAGGCTGGGCGGTTGGAGGGGTCAACAGCCGTGGCGCCGCCGTGCTGGAGCTGACCGGATCGGGTTGGACTGCGGTGGCAACTCCCAGTGTGCGAGGTGGCGATCTGTCCTTGAATGCGGTCGTGAGCATACCTAATGGTGGGGCGGAGGTCGTTGGTTCGTACGTCAAGTCGGACGCCTCGCCAATCGCACCCAGCCCACTCGTGCTCTCTTGGAAGTCTGGCAAATGGGAGCAGGAACCCATTGTCGCGTGAACGGGTGCTTGTTGCGATGCGCGGCAACGACAGAATGGGTTGCCCGCGGCCAAGAACGGCGCCGTGAGGCGCGGCAGCGGAGCGAGGAAGTGGGGAGCCCAGAAGGCTGCGCAGGGGGGACGCTGAGAGCGGGAGGGGTAAGAGGCCGGGGGAGGCATTGCCCACTCCCCGGCCTCCGTCAGGAGCCCGTGCCGTACCCCAACGCGTGTGGGGAGCGCCTCCAAGGCTGTGCCGACCTCGAAGGCAGCGTCACTGCAACCCCCACACCCGTGAGGCAGGCTCCGGCCCAGAAGCCTAGCACCCCCCTGCCCTCACCGCTCCCCCACCACCCGCACCGGGGGTCGATCCCGCAGTCGAGGCGCGGGCAGCCTGAGCCCCGACACCGCAGACACACCGCCTTCGCTCTCGGGCTCGGAGACCATCCGGGCAGGTCCGAACCCCACTGCCTGCCGCTGCACCTCGCCCTCGGGCCGCGTGCCCAGCCGCTCCGCCACGAACTCCGGGGTGATCCACACCCGCCGGGCCGGCGCGCCCTGGGCGATGGCCCGGTGAAGCAGCGACTCCATGCGGGTCTCCACCGACCGCAGCCCGGCCTCACCCGAGGCGGCGTACCCAGTGACCACCAGGTCCAGCGCCTCCGCGCTCAACGGCACCACCCGCCGGGCGAGCCCGTAAGCGTCGAGCAGCCGGGGCCACAGGTGCGAGCCCGCCACCTCCACCCGCTCGGCCTTCGTCAGACCCTCCACCTCCACCACCTCGCAGCGGTCCAGCAGGGGCGCGGGAATCGGATCAAGGGAGTTGGCCGTCGCCACGAAGCTCATCCCCGCCATCGGGTAGGGGACGCCCACGTACCTGTCGGTCCAGGTGGTCGAGCCCAGCAGCTCCAGCATCCAGGCCGTGGGCGAGGCCCCGTGCCGGGACCACCCACCGCCCAGCTTGTCGATCTCGTCGAGGACCAGCAGCAGCCGGGACGTGCCCGCCCGCCGGATCGCCCGGATGATCGCCCCCGGCTCCGCCGAGCTCCACACCCGGTCGGCACCGGCGAGGTACACCTCGTCCATCGAGGCCATAGGGACTGACACCACCTCGCACGGGCGACCCAGGGCGTCCGCCATCGCACGCGCCAGGGTGGTCTTGCCAGTCCCCGGCGGGCCGACCAGGAGCAGGGGTCGGATGCGATGCTCGCCGCCGCCCTGCAGCTCCAGGTGCGCCTGCGCCGCCACGCGGTCGGCCAGGATGGCCTTCACCCCGGCGTGCCCGCCGTGGGCCGCGTCGAGCGCCCGCTGGGCCGCCAGGGCGGCAGGCTTGCGCTCTGCGGGGGGCGCGGTCCAGGGAAGCTCCGCCACCAGCCGCAGCCAGTTCCGCTGGTGCTCCGACCCGTCCTCGTCGGCCATCACTCGCCCAGCCACCGACTCCACCTCGGACCTCGCCGCTTCGGAGGCCTCCGCCACCGCCGACCGGGCCGCGGCCACCAGGTCGCCATCGAGGTTGGGTGAGCCCGGCCGGGCCCGCTCGGCCGCCGTCTGTCTCGCCGCCTCAATCGCGGCCTCGGCCTTCTCCTGCGCCTCGTCCTCTCTCGCCTCCGCCTCGGCCCGCACCGCCTCGGCCCGCAGCCGGACCGGGCAGTCCTCACGGGGGACCGTCGGATGCACCAGGCCACAGCTCGAGCACGGGCGCAGAGGATCGAAGTCAAAGCGAGACACTGAGCCACCTCCTGCCAGCCACCAGGGCGCGCCCACAGAGCGCATGCCTGTCCCCTGGGGGACTGTGGTGGCGCTGGCCCATCGGTCGGGGCCGGCGACTTCTTGCAGTCTACCCCGGAGCCGGGGCGGCCAAATGCCCCACAACATGGACCATGAATCGTGAAGCGTGAAGCGAGGCTCGCCGGGGCGAAGGCCTCAGCCATCGCCTCGCAGCTGCGCCGATCAGATATCCCCGGCCGAGGCCAGGGGTAGCGTTGGGACGTGAGATCACCGGCAGCGGTCGCCGTGGCCAGGGCGGCCCGGACCTACTACCGGGCGGAGAGCTCCATGGCCCGCGCCCAGGACCGGGCCGACAGGGCGGCGGCCACACTCCGCGCCGCAGCCCAGGGCGCGCCCGAGGGTAGCGTCTCAGTCGGCGTCTGGCGGGTTAGGATCGACGACCGCGGCGCGCTCACCGTCGTGGCCGTCCCCCAGGCCCCGGTCAACCAGCTTCCTCTTCCGTTCGGGGACTGACCACGTTGCCGGCGCGGAGCTGGCTCCTGGCACTGGTCTCCGCAGCCAAGGCGTTTCGCAGGGCGGACCACTCAGCCCCACCTGCGCGAAGCCGGTCGAGGGGGACTATAGGAACATCCCCGTCGCCCAGCCATAGGGTGGCGCGCGAGCGGGCTCGCAGGACAACTGCGGGCCCGCTCATCAAGCTTACGTCACTTCGTGCCTGGTCTTCCGCTTGAGTGCAAGACCCTGGTCACCCAGGGCCGAGTCGGGATGGGGCCAATCCACAGCCGCAACAGGCCCAAGCCCAGAGCCACTGCAATCACGAGACCGACCGGCCAGCCCCACCAAGCGTTGCGAAACCCAAGCGCGTCCACCAATACCGTAACTATCGGCACAATAACTCCAGCACTGACCATGAAGGGCACCGCTGGCACCTTCCGCGTTGGCTGTTGAGTACTCACGAGATTATGAGTTCCGCCAAAGCTCCCCCGGCGCCGCCAGATAGGCATGCCACAGCGATACTGCCAGCCACTATCCACCCTCCAACTGGCGCAATCGCGGCAATCACCGCCGCGCCAAAGAACCCAAAAGAGCACCCCACGAAGCCACCTGCATAGTACTTCGATGCGTTTCCATACTCATGCTTGCCGCCACTCCAGATATTGAAGTACCCAGCTTCCAGATAGAAGACAGCTCCACAGGTCCCCGGCCCGGGCCCACAGATCATCTCCGGCTGCACGCCGGTGGCACTCTCAACCGCTGCCACCAGTTGCGCCGTTGTCGCCGCGGTTCCCTGCGTGGGGGCAGACCGCACGGAAGTAGCCGCTGCTGCCACCGTCGTCCCGCCCAGCCCCACAGAGGCTCCCATCGCCGCCAGCGCCATCAATGCCGCCAGAGCGGGCACTCTCAGCCATCGCAGTCCTGTCACCAGTCTCCCTCCTTGCGGAACTGTGCGGGGCCGTCCTGACCGCTCTAATCGGAACGAAGAGTAGCACCTGCGTGTGGTGTTTTGGGGAGCCTGCACATCGTGCCCGCCACCAGGGCGCTCTGCCCAATGGACGGGGCCGGCGACTGACTGAAGTCCGCCCCGAGCCCAGGGAGGCTAAATGCCCCGCCGCGTCCGCGCCCTGATCTCCCCAGCCACGGCCTCGCGCAACTCCGGCCATCCAGCCCCTCCGGCCCGGAGGCGGTCCAGTGCCAGGCGGAGCACGTCCCCCTCGCTCACCCTGACCCCCTCTCGCATGGCGTCGGCGACGAATCCGTTGAGCCAGGACTCCTGATCCGCGCGGAGCTGCACCTTGCCCCGCCGAGGCGCATACGCTCCGGCTGTCTTGGTGGGCATCTGGGCCACTGTCCCCTGGTCCCTATGTCCCCGGCGGGACCTGGGCACATCGGCCTCCGGGGGCACGGGGTCGTGGGCACGTGAGGTCGTGGGCACGGCGTCCACCGCGCTCACTGCGTCACTCGCACCTGAAGCTGGGCTCTGCCCCTCCCATGTCCGCGGATGCAGCGACGGAGTGACGGGCACCTTCGGCGGGCGCTGGGCTCGGCCCCCGACCTTCGCCATCATCGAGTCCAGGACATCAGGCATGGGCCACCTCCAGGGAGTTCGCAGAGGACACCGACGGGACCAGCCCCACCTTCTGACGGACCACATCGGCCACGATGCGGAACTCATCGGCCGCCGTGGTGACTTGGCTCCCCGGGGAGTGCGTCAGCACCAGGGCTGCCCGCCGGCCGCGGTGTGGCAGCCAGGGATGGTCGCCGATGGGAGGCGCGACCTCTAGCTTGTAGGTCTGTGTGAGGTTCCAGAGCTGGCGGAGCAGCCGCCGCTCCCGGACCCGACCGGCGAAGCGGTTGGGGACCAGCAGGAGGGGGAAGTCGGCGCGCATCCGCAGGAAGCTGGCGAGCGCCGCCAGCTCCATCCCTCCGAGAACCATCGGCACCACGACACACTGCGCGGCGGCGATGGCCCCGTCCGAGAGGGCCCCGGTCCCCGGGTGCGTGTCAACGACCACTGGCCGCCCCCACTCCCTCGACCAAGCGGTCAGGCGGTCGATCACCCGGCCGGGCTCGATCCCTGTGAGTTCCGCCAGGCGCGTATCCGACGGGACCAGGCCCGGTCGGCCATCCGCACTCAGGAAGCCGGGGGCGGGGCCGAAACCGAGAACCAACCCAGTCAAGAGGGCGCTGCGGACCCGCCTCTCGGGAGAGTCCCCCCAGCGCCCGGTCGCTCCACCTCCATCCCAGTCGAGATCGACCAGGACCGCGCCCAGGGCACCCGCCAGCTCGAAGGCGAGGGTGGTCTTGCCGATCCCGCCCTTCGGCGATGCGACGGTGACGATGGGCCATGTCCTCATGGGATCGACTATACCACGTGGCCCCGTGTCCCCGGCGGGACATGGGCACGTGGGGCTACGGGGTCGCGGCCCCTTGGCCACGTGGGGTCGTGGGCTCGGGCGGCACCTGGGGCACATGGGGTCGTGGGCACGTGGGGCTACGGGGTCGCGGACCCTTGGCCACGTGGGGTCGTGGGCTCGGGCGGGCCGCAGCAGACGCTGGCCACTTGGCCCGGGAGCGGCTCAGCCGAGCGGCTTCCGCTCGACCCCCACAGGCTCAGGAGCCGGGGACAGCCTCCGCCTCGCCGCTCGCCAGCGCAGCCTTCAGCGCGGCGACCATGGCTTCGATGGCTTCGGTCGGATCAGCCGGATGCGGCGGCTCCCCCTCCCCCTCCAGCCACTCGGCGACCATGCCGCCCACAGCGGCGTCGAACTGCTCCCGCGACCTGCCACGGCGTGCAAGGTCCAGGTCCAACTCCTCGTCGGTCAGCTCGCGCGCTTGGTCGAGAGTGAACAGCCGGTCTCGCCCGTGGCCCTCAGCCACCCACCGCTGCACCACCGAGAGAGGCTTGGGTACCTCAGGCACCACGGAGGCCTCCATAGGGACGGGAGGGGCGGGGCGCAGGAGGGGCGGCTCCACGGCCACAGGGGCGGCCTCCACCTCCACCACAGGGGCCAGGGCCTCCAGCCGCTCGACCAAGCGGAGCACCTCGGCTCGGGTTGCCTCCAGCACTGCCCGCAAGCTCCCCGCAGCCGTCGCCTCATCGGCCAGCTCATGCTCCAACGCAGCGGAGACCAAGGCAGCCAGGGACACGGAGCGTTGGGCGGCGGCAGCCGTGGCGCGGGCAGCTAGGCCCCGGTCGATGCGGACGCCGAGTTGCTTCGTGCTCATCACCAGTCCTCGGGGTGGACCAGCGCGGCGACCTCCGCGACGATCTCCTCGGACACTTCCACCTCATCGGGCCGCTCGCCCAGCCTCACCCGCACCATCAAGTGCTCGACTATCTCAGTGGCCAGGGACCAGAGTTCGCTTCGCACCGCCTCCCGTGCGAGACGGCCTGGCAGAGAGGTCAACTCCTCCAGCTTCCGCTCGTGGTCTCGCACCGTGGCGGCCAGTATCGAGACGCGCTGATCCAGGTTGTCGATCTCATCCAACTTTTTCTGCTCGCGGTAGGTATGTGTCCGGCACACCGAGCAGCGGGCTTCCTCGGCCAGTTCTCGCTCTAGGGCGCAGGTGATCAACTCTGTTAGCGAGACCGTCCGCTCGGCGGCGATGGCATGGGCGCGGTCAGATAGGTTGCGCTCGACCACGGCGCTCACCGTCACCCGGTTTGGATCTCCGCTTCGCATATCCCTCATGGTAGCACGTGTGGTAGCAGTGCCTTGGCCTTTCGGTCCTCGCGGAGGGGCGGCCTTGTTTGACAGGTGCCTCTGTCAGCCCTCCGACAGCAGAGCGGTCACACGCTTAGAACGCTTGCATCAAGATGCGGGGCCGCCGCCGAAGTGTGCTACGCTTCGGCTCATGTGGACCGTCGCCGTGATCAAGGACCCCGCCTACTACCTCCGCTGCGTGGCCGACCGGGCCACCGCGCAGGAGCTGGGCCTGCGCCGCCTGGCCGAGGCCACCATGGTCGCCTACGAGCTGGCGGACGGCACCACGCTGGAGGCGTCCGAGGTCCACGCCCTCCGCCGTCAGGTGAAGGTGGCCGGGCTCCGGCTGGCGGACGGCCGGGAGGTGGCGCTGGACCTGGTGGAGGTCTTGCGGGACGGTCGGCACGTCGCCGGGTACCGGTTGGCCGACAAGACCGTGGTCGAGAAAGAGGATGCCCAGCGCGTCACCCTGACCCGCAGGCGGCTGGCGGCCTACCGACTCGCCGACGGCACCACGCTGGCCAAGGGCGAGCTGCGGGCCATCACCGCCGGGGAGACGCTGGCGGGGCTCACGGACGCCGAGGGACGGCCGGTCGAGGCGGCCATGGTGGCGATCCGCGACCAGATGAACGGCCGCATCCTCGGGTACTACTCGGAGCACGGCGAGGCCCCCGGCCAGTGGATCGGCAAGGGAGCGCTGGAGGACCTCGGACTGACAGGGCTGGTCTCGCTGGACGAGAACCGGCAGGCGTACGAGCGGCTGATGGCCGGGCTCCACCCGGTCACGGGCGAGCGGCTGACCCACGGCCAGCCCGGCGGGGAGCGGGTGTCGGGCTTCGACCACCTGGTCACGGTCCCCAAGTCGGTGTCCCTGCTCTGGGGCTTGACCACCGACCAGGCGGTCCGGGAGGCCATCGAGGCCGCCCACAAGGAGTCCATCACCGAGGCGCTGGGCTGGCTGGAGTCGCAAATCTCCGTGGCCCGCCGGGGGCACGCCAGTGGCGGAGAGAACGACAAGCACCCGGACACCATCCACCACGTCCCGACCACCGGAGTGATCGGCGTCCGGTTCCAGCACCGGGCGACCCGGCCGGGCGAGGGCGACCCGTGCGGCGACCCGCACCTGCACACCCACGTCACCATCGCCAACCTCGCGCATGGGCAGGACGGCCAGTGGAACGCGCTCGACGCCCAGCTGATGTACCCGCACCTGCGGACGGCCTCCTTCGTCGAGCAGGCGGCCTTCCGCCGGCTGGCCGTCCAGAAGCTCGCGGCCCTCGGGCACCACATCGAGTGGACACAGCCGGTGAACGGCCACGCGGAGATCAAGGGGTTGGAGCGCCGCGACTGGATCGAGGCCTTCTCCCGCCGCTCCGCCGAGGCCGACGCGGCGCTGGAGCGCAAGGAGCTGATCGAGGAGGTCGGCTCCGGCCCCAGCAAGGCTCGCGACCAGGCGGGCCACGCGACCCGCCGAGCCAAGGAGACCGGGCTGGCCACCAGCGAGCTTGTCGCCGACTGGCAGGCTCGGGCGGCGGAGATCGGGCTCGGGCCGGGGCAGGTGGAGGCGGCGCTCCGGCGGCAAGCGACCCCCGAGGCGGAGCCCGAGCTGACCCCCAAGCTGGCGACCCAACTCGCCCAGGACCTCACCGAGCAGCAGAACGTGTTCGGCCTCGGGGACGCCATCCAGGCGGTCGCGAACGCCGCCCGGCTGGGCATGACCGTTGCGCGGGCCGTGGAGATGGCCAAGGAACTGACCCACGGCGCGACGGACCAGATCGTCGCCTTGAAGCAGACGGCGCGCACCGTGATCCGGCGGGACGACGGGCGCGTGGTCAAGGTGCGGCTCAACGACGAGATGGCCGAGTGCTTCACCACCAAGGAGGTGATCCGGCTGGAGAGCCAGGTGATCACCATCGCCAAGGAGCGCAGGCTCGCCGGCGTGGGGCTGGCCCGGCCGGAGGCCCTCGCCGCCGCGCTGGCCGCGCATCCGGAGCTGGGCGAGGATCAGGTGGCGATGGTGACGGGCCTCTGCACCGACGGGGCCGGAGTCGCCATCGCGCTGTCCCCCGCCGGCCACGGCAAGACGACCGCGCTCAGGCCAGCGGCCCAGGCTTGGCAGGACAGCGGCTTCACCGTGCTCGCGACGGCGCAGATGGCCGCACGAGCCCACGATCTGGGAGAGGGAGTCGGGCTCGACCCCAAGCGGGCGATGACCATCGCCGCGCTCCGGCAGCGCGTGGAGGGGACGGACGATATGCCGGTTGGCACCCCGCTTCCTCAGGGCGTCGTCCTACTGGTGGACGAGGTGTCCGTGGTCGATCTGAGGGACCTCGCAGCGCTGGAGTGCCACGTGAGGGCCGCCGACGGCAAGCTGGTGCTGGTGGGCGATCCGCAGCAGCTCGGCTCCATCGGGCCCGGGGCTCCGCTGGTCGAGCTGCCCCAGGTCGCGCCGACCTACGAGCTGGTGGAGAACCGGCGGCAGACGGCGACCGAGCGCGACGCCGACGGCAAGGAGATTCTCGGACCCGATGGGAAGCCGATCTACTGGGAGCGCTCGGCCATCGAGGGCTTGCGGCGGGGCGCGTGGGGCCTGGCCAATCCTGAGGAATACCAGAGGTGGGCGGCGGAGAAGGCGAGGGGGACGGGTGAGGACGCCCCGACGGCCAGTGGGTTGATCGGCTTCGCGCTCCAGGACTACGACCGCCACGGCCGCATCGTCTACGCCGAGGGGGAGAGCCGGGCCGCCAAGGCCGACCTCATAAAGCAGGCGGCTCAGGACTACCTGAGCGCGAAGGACAGCGGGCAGAGCGTCGCCCTGATGGCCCACACCCACAAGGACCGCCTGAGCCTCAACGCCGTCATCCGGTCGGAGCTCATCCAGCGGGGAGAGGTGGCGGCCGATGGCATGAAGGCCGGCGATCTGGAGGTCGCCGCAGGCGACACCCTGCAGGTGCTCAAGAACTCCCGCAAGCTCGGGCTCGACAACTCCGACCTGGTGCGCGTCGAGGGGATCGACAAGGAGAAGAAGATCGCCTCGGTCCGGCGTCCCGACGGGGAGCTGGTGGAGCTGAACCACGGGTATCTCGCCAAGTACGCCGCCCACGGGTACGCCGAGACGGTGAACAAGGCGCAGGGCACGACGGCCGACGTGGGGCTGGTGCTGGCCGACAGCTCCAGCCTCAGCTCCCAGTTCGGCCAGGTGGCGCTCACCCGGGGCCGGGAGGACAACCGGATCTACTTCGCCGGACCAAGGCCCGTGGACCCCGAGCACCACCTTCCTGAGGAACAGGCTCCCTCAGAGGACGACCAGTGGAAGCTCATCTTCGCCGGGCTCACCCGAGACCGGAGCAAGGAGCTGGCCAGCGAGGTGATCGCCGCCCTCGACCGGGACGACCGGCAGGCCGTGGAGAAGGCGCTGGCCGCCAGCGTCGAGGTCACCAGGGCGGCGGCCCAGGTGGAGAGAGACCGGCTGGCGGCCCAGGCGGTCAAGGCCGAGGGTGAGGCCCTCGCTCGGCGCGACCTGCAGGCCATCGAGGCGATGCAGGCCGAAGAGGCCGCCAAGACCTCCGAAGAGAGGGAGGCGGAGCGGAGGAGAGCCGACCACGAGGCCGACGAGCACCGCCAGCAGCACCAGTCGCACGGCATGCAGCGGACACGGGGGCCGCGACCCTGAGATGGGCTCGCTATTCGCGCCGCTAGCCATCCTGGCCCTTGGGGCAGTCGCGGCCCTGGCCGGGGCTCGGAGGCCCTCGGGCCGCCGGCCACTGGTTCCGGCCCTCCCACGCAGGGACCTCGACCGCGAGCAGGCGGGCGATCCAGCCACTCCCGCGTTCGAGCTGGCCGTGCTGAGCCATCACCCGGACCCCTTGGTGCGCCTCCAGGTGGCGCTGAATCCCAGCACCGACGGCTGGACCCGCGAGCGCCTCGACGCCGACGACGAGCTGGAAGTCCTCCGCTCCGGCTACGGGGAAGGGCGCGGGGCACGGGCCGCCAGCTCGGGCACCTGGCCGTGGTCGCTGCCCGGCGACCTCGACGCTTGGCGGCTGTCTTGGGCGGCCTGACGTGGGCAATTTCCCGGCTCGCCCACGGGTGAGACGCTCCAGCGAAGGCCAAGGAGGTGCCAGATGAACAGCAGCCATCGCGGAGCGGTGATCGCACTGGCGATGCTGGCGGGCACGCTCGGTCTCAGCTCGCTCCTCGCGGTGTCCGGCTCGGCGGCCCCCGCCGGGCCCAGTCGCCCTGCCGCCGTGGCCAGCACCCAGGTCCTGGGCAGCCTGCCCCGCCCGAGCCAGGTGAGGCCCGCGGACGTGGCCGTCAAGAGCACCCCTACCCCGTCGCCCTCGGCCGACCCCACCGAGCAGCCCAGCACAGCTGCTGCGCCCCGGCCTACGACCGTGGCCGCTGCGCCGCCGTCGCGGCCAGCTCCTACTCATACGCCGTGGCCGACTCCCCGGCCGGTGGCCACCCCCAGGCCAACTCCCGTCCCCACGCCCCCAGGACCCATCGACAGCGGCCCCCTGCCCGCTCTGACTTGGACCGTGGTGAACCAGGGCGGCGCGCCCGTTGTGTCCACCGGCAGCTCGGTCAGCGCCTCCTACACCTATCCGCCGGGCACCTACACCACCGGGATCGCCGTCTCCACAAGCTGGGGCAACTACTCCCTGTGCGCGACGGAGACCGAGATCGACACGAGCGGGTCCACGACCTTCACGTCCACCTACGAGACGTGCGGCGTGGACCAGTCCTGGCAGGGCCTGGGAAGTGGTGGCGGCTCGCCCGACACCGCCGAGTCGATCACCGTCACCCTGTCCTGGTACCAGCCGTAGGGGCCGGCGCGAACACAGGTTAGTCCCGCGACGCCTGTGTCAATCCACTTCCCCGTACGTCGCAAGTCGATCCCGGTCTGCCGGTCGAGCCTCCTTGGCCACCGGGCTCCTGCCGTTCGTCCATGTTACTCATCGGTAACCAGGGACCCCATTCCACGCAACTGCGCGTACACTCGCAGGTCACGAAGACGCGATCGAGCACGGGAGGAACAAAAGGAACATTTCGTCACCGGTCACTCTTCGCCGAAGGCGGGCTAGACAGCAGCTCGCCCCTCCGCTTGGGGCGTAGGGTGGCCGTGCGTTGATACGAACCGTTCAAGTACACACAAACGGGGGGGCACTATGCGATCGTTTACTACGCGGCTCGCGCTTGTCGGCGCATTGGTATGCGGGCTGGCAACAGCCTTCTCCGGGACCGTCCAAGCGGCCAGCGCGACGACGACTGCATCGCCATCAGCCCCGACGCTCACAGCTTCACAAGTCGCTGCGGTCGCAGGATACAAGGCTAGTCATGACACAGAAGCGGCCCAGATAGCCGCCCTTGGTGCGCAGTACGCGGCTCTGAATGCCACGAAGACGCAAGCCTTTCAAGACGGCACCGTCACAAGACCTGGAGCCCCACGGGGTTCTCGCGGCAGTGGCATTAGTCCAAACATTCTCTGCTGCGGCAATCCTAATCCGCCGAGCGAAGCGGTTGTTCCCTACCTGGTCCAATATGGACAGGACACTGGTTGGTTCTGCGGCCCGGCCACGGTCGCCGAGATGTCTGCGACCGTACCTGGACCGAGCGCGTACAACTTGAACCAGTACGCTGTCGCGAGCTACATGGGGACGACCACGTCCGGAACGGGCGAAGGCCAGGAGGTCGGCGGGCTCAACTACTATGTGGGTCAGCCAGACATGGGGTACGCGTTCTATTCGTTTGTCGATATGAACTACACCCCTACATCTGCCCAGGATAACACCTTTGTGAAGAATCTTGAGTGGGATGTGACCCTCGGAACTCCCATTGCTGGCGACGCATGGGAAGTGGGGGGGAGCTACCCGGGTGAATATCCACATCTCGTCGGGCACCCCTACAACCAGACCATCTTCCACTTCTTTGAGATCGGAGGGTATAACCTCAACAACGGGGATTTATATTACGCTGACTCCGCGAACACGGTATGGAGTACGGTTCCTCCGTACTCATGGTACCCGATTTCTACGGTAGAGACGATCTTGGGTGGGCGGGGCTATATCTGGTAGGTCAATTCCAACCTGCGGTCTGCTTCTTCTCTTGAGTTGTGGAGTGGTGGCATGCGCCGGCATGCCGCCACTCCACGCCGGAGGAAGGACTGGCCAGCACGTCGGGGCCACGGCGCACGCCTCCGTCACCGTTGCGTCCTGTATTGGTTCAATGCCGCCCGCTTGGATGTCGAGGTTTCAGGCAGGGGGGATGGTTCTGCCCCAAGGAGTCGGATTCAGTTCTGGCGTGGTCCAAGGCAATCTCGTGTTCGGTCAAGAGACTGAATCCACCTCCGTCGGCCTCTGGCTTGCCCAAGTGAACTTCACGACTGGACAGCTGAGCCACATTTCGCCACTTCCTTCGGGAGCGGCTGGTGTTGACGCGATCGCTGCGGACCTGCCTTGGGTGGTCTGGCAGGAGGGCGACTCGCAATACCAAGAGAGCGACTGGAGCATTCACGCTTGGAACCAGCTGACGGGCCGGACTGAGACATTGGCAACGTCGCAGTCTGGAGCTGGGGGCTTCGTCACCGGGCAGCCACCAGCTCCGGTCGTCTGGAGCGGTTTGGCGAGTTGGGCACAGCCCGTGATAGGTGGCAGCTATGACCTTGTGCTGGCCAATCTGTCTGGTGGGCCGATGCGAACCCTGGCAGTTGGGAAGCTCAGTTCACCGGTCATTGCCGGCCCATACCTGGTATGGGCTGAGCAGTCCGCGACGGGTGAGACCTATTTCCATGCGATCTATACATCCACGCTGAAACCAGCGCCGCTTCCGCCAGCCCTGCGAGGACCCCAGTCGGTTCTGTACCTTGCGGGTTCGACACGGTACCTCGCTTGGAGCAATAGCACGATCAACACCCTCATGGTCTGGCGCGTTGGATCTACCCATTTTGACGAGTTCGCGCCGACGGTGCCAAAGTACGGATCGCCAAACTTCCAGTTTCTGCAGATCGCTGGCCCGTACGTCCTGTGGTACGGCGGATACGCTCCGCTCGCCATTGACGTGAGAACTGGGCACGGCTTCTTGGTTCCCCAGGGCCTTGCGGCGCTGGTCGGGAACGACAGTTGGCTGGTTGGGGGCGGGCCAGTGAGCGCGCCGTCTTCATCGAAGTCAATGCCCGGGCCCTTCAAGCTGCGCTTAGTGCGGGTGGCTACGACCTCCGTTCCAGCCATTCCCGCGTGCGCGGGGTAGTCCCTTTCATTCGGCATGAGGCAGGCCGCCACCTGGGTGTGATTGGGTCGGGCTTATCCCCATCTGTGACCGGGAGCGGCCGAGGGCTGTTGGGGAGGCTACTCATGCGCAGGGCGGGGGATGGAGGCGAGGTGGTCAACGCGAGAGCGTGACCCAGTTCGGGTAGTGCGTCCGCTCTACCAGGACTCCGCCAGGCTGGAAACGTCCGGGGAGCCGGTCGGCTCAGTGGTCGTATCCTCGGCGGCGGCCGCCTGCCGCTCGGCGATGCCCCTCGCCACCTCCCATGGCTCCATAGGCGGCGGAAGGTCCGGCGGCACGTCGCCCCAAGCGCCCTCGGCGGCTTGGTCGGTCTCGGCGGCGGCCCGAGGCGCGGCCAGCTCCGCGTAGGAGGGAGGCTTGCTCCGAGAGCACGTCCCGTCCGGGCCGGGGCACGGCCGGAAGCTGTCCTTCCAGCGGGGCACGGCACGCTCCAGGTCGGTGTCCCAGTCCGTCATCCGATAGAGCGGGGCGGCCCCGATCTCCCCGTCCTTGATCGGAGGGAAGTAGGCAGCGTCCAGCCGCGCCTTCAGGCCACGGAGGGTGGCAACGGCGTCGGAGTGGTGCGGCCAGCACGGCTTCACGGCCTCGGCAGGCTCCGGCCAGCCAGAGCGGAACACGTGCTCCACCCAGTCCATGAGAGTCCGTTCGGCGAACGGACGCGAGGAAGGCGGCAGGTCGCACCAGGGCGACCACGGCGGTTGGGCCGGGGCGGGAGGCGCTGCCTCGACCGGAGCCACCTCCACGTCCGCGGCGCGCCCGTCCTCATCCATGGCTCGGCTCCTCCTTGGGCTTCCTCGCGGCGGTGTCGTCGGGAGTGCCTAGCGCATTTGCACCATGGGTGGCTGCGGCCATCACAGGCCCGGCAGCCACGGCGTCACTGGGCGGCGGCTCCCACGACGATTGGGCCACCGCCTCCGGCATGCGGCCCGGTACCGGCGCTCCGCCTGGTCGGCCGCCGCCTCGAGCTCTTGCGCCCGGGGAGTGCCGGCCACCTCCCGGGGCTCGCGGCCGAGACTCCCGCATTGAGCAGCCCACCAGACTTCCCGGCGAGCACAAGCCGCGTCTCGCGCCTCCTGCAGGAGCGCCAGCTCTCCATCGCTCGGTCGGGGGGCGCTCACGGTCATGAGGAGTTGTCCGCCAAGAGGCCAGCCAAGGGGCGTCGGCCCCGCCGGAGGGCGAGCGGCATGGACTCAGGCAGTCCCCTATCGCGCCTCCGGTGAGCTGCCTGGCGGCAGGCGTTGGAGCACGTGCGCCGGGGGCGTCCGGGACCCCTCGGCGGGCCGAGAGGCCGGCCGCAGACCACGCAGCGCCCTGGTAGGGTTTCGTCCCGCACTACAGCGGCCAGCGGGGCGGGAGAAGGACTGGGGGCGGGCGTTGGGACATCGGGGTCGGCAATCATGGCACTTACCCCTTCTGCCTGGCGTCCAAGCGCGGCCCGCAGGTCCGCCACCTCGGCCTCCAGCCGGTCGAGGCGAGGCCCACGTTCCAGCCAGGCCCGCGTGCGGCAGGCCCCCGAGCAGGTCCGCCGGTCGCGACGGCCCCGATGGGGAGACGGGGAGGGCAGTGGAAGCCCACAGACCATGCACCGCTTGCGCCGCCGGGCCAGCCGTCTTGGCCGCACCTCCACGCCCGCCGCCATGAGGGCTGCCCGCAGGTCCGCGACCTCGGCCTCCAGGGCGTCCAGGCGAGCGGCAGGCTGGCTCACAGCAAGTCCCGCAGCCGCGCCCAGCGCGAGGGGAGGGCACGGGGAGCCGCCAGCGCGGCCCGCAGGTCAGCGGCGGCCCGCGGAGCGGCCAGCTCTTCGGCCCGCGCCATCGCCTCCAGCAGGGAGGGCAGCGCCGGGAGCTGGACTGGGCGGGCTCCCTGGCGGTCCATGAGGATCGCCTTTCCCGCCGGCAAGCGGGTCAGGTCGCTCATCTTGTAGCGCGGCGTCTCCATCAGGGTGTGAGTCTCGCTCTTGCCATTTCGGGCCGGGCCGGGACCTGATCCGCCAGACTGCGACCCGACGCTGGGACGCCACCGCTCGACCTCGCCGACGGCCTTGCTCACGTTCGTGAGGAAGCCTTCCTGGTCCTGCAAACCAGCGCCGATCAGTCGAACGCTGGTGTCCCAGATGGCGCTCGCCCCCGCCGGCCCCCACCGCTCGGTCAGCTGCGAAAACGACTGGACGGCGACGCAAGCCGTTATTCCGCGGCCGCGGGCCTGTGCGAGCAGTTGCACAAGGTTGGGAAGAGGGCTGATCGCGGCGGCCTCGTCAATCACAAAGAGCACCGGCCGAGCTCGGCCCTTGAGACGGCCCGGCCCACCCGGAGCCGCGTCCGCCTTTGCCTCCGCCTTCTCCCAGATCGCGTTGATCAGGGCTACCGTCAGAGGGGCCAGGACCGAGACTGTGCTCTTGCCCCCCTTGTCGAGGATGTACAGGGTGTCCGATGTGTCCAGGAAAGCGTCAATGTCGAAGGCAGGCTCGATCAGGTCAGGCGTGCAGCCGTCCAGAACGGCGGGATCTTCGCAGGCTTCGAAGACCAAGCGGGCCATCGCCATCACCCCTTCTCGAGTTTCTTCAGCTTTGCCGCCCAGTGTGGCCAGCCGGCTACCGAACCGGGCACGGGAGCCGTGGCTCTTGAGCACCCTCTGGGGCTCAGCCAGTTCGTCGCGGTCCAGCCACGCCATGACCTGCTCCACTCCGGCTCCCTTCACGGCCGCTGCATGGGCATAGGCGGTCACCACCGCCACCGCGTTCTTCTCCCAGAACGGATCTCCCTTCGCGCCGCCCATGAGGGCCGTTTCCATCATCGAGGTGATGCGGTCCTTGGCGATCCCGGCGTCCTCACAGCCGTCCAAGGGGTTCCATCTCACGCGCTGGTATGGCAGGCTCGCGGCCTGCTTGCCGGGCCAGTCGAGGACCATGACCGTCCCAAGGTGCTCCCGTAGCGGACCCGTCCAAAGCACCTGGTCGGGCTTTGTGGAGATGTCGATGACCGGGCCACGGCCGCCCCACTGGGCGATCACGCCTGCCAGCCACCCAGCGCTCTTGTGCCCAACTCCCGGAGCCCCGACCATGATGGCCGTAGCCTCGGTCACGTCCACGCCGTTGACCACGCGCTGGCCGCCCAGGATCGCATCGTGCCACCAGTCGCCCCGACGGACGGGCATGCCGTCGGTCAGGAAGCGGGCCGACGCATCCATCCCCAAGTAGATCCCGCTTTTGAACCATCCGGGCGGAGGTAGCGCGACCTCGCCCTCTGGCAACGGGGTGAAACGGTTGCGAAACCGTTTCAGGGCTCCATCTACCACGTCACCACCACGGTGTTCGACCTGGGCGGCGAGGCGCTTGGTCCAGGACCGGCCAAGCTTGGCACCGGGCCGCTCAAGACGAAGCTGGTCTGGCCCGAAACGCCCTCATCTGTGTACTCGACGGTCCAGCTACCATCCTCGCGAGTGCCCAGGAACGGGACGCCCAGCCGATGGAAGGGCGCGCCCGAGGGGGTGAGCGTGTAGGTCTTGCCGACTTGCTGACCCGTCGCCGTCAGCACCACTATGTGCTCGCCGCCCGGCCCCGCCTTCACCGGGCCCGCGCTCAGGTGCAGGGCGCTGGCGACGTTGGCATGGGCCTTGGGCGGCGCCGACGCAGCGTGCCCACAGCCCGCTACGAGCAGCGCCGCGGCTCCGAGCGCACCAACCGAAAGACGCAAGAACATGTCATACCCTCCACCTATTCATCGTCGTCGCCGTTGGCGACTGAGGCCAGCCAGTCGTCGAGGGACCGATCCACGGTCGCGCCGACGCGTGGTCGGTTTGGAGCGGCGGAGCCTCTCTGCTGACGCGGCCAGCGGAACCGGCCGCCGCGGCCAGGGACACCAATCAGCAGCCGCCAGAAGGCGCGCGCCACGATGGCAGCCGTCAGCAGCAGGCCCACGATCACGAGCACCACCGCCACGGGCGAGACGGGATGCCCCAGGTCCCAGAGGACTTGGAGCCAGTCGGGGCTCGGGTGGTTCGGACTGACGACGGACACGAGGGCCCGGCCGACGGCGGGCCACACACGCCCGAAGGCTTGCGGGAGCTGGCCGCGGGGGTCGGCTCCAGCGAGCGTGAGGACGAGCCAGCCCACCTCCCAGATCGCCGACGCGCACGCCCCCCAAATGGCTACGTCCACCTCCATCGAGTGGTGATGCCCCGTGCTGGGCGGGGGCTTGGGTCTCATGACGAGGCCCCCAGCAAGCGACGGAGCAAGCCACTTTGGGCCGGGCCGCCGAATTCCGGCGGGACCTTGATCCCATACTCGCGCTCCAAGAGCGAGAGGTCGAGCCGCCACTGGCGGCGGGATCGCCCGCGCACCAGCGCCAGCTCCCGGCGGGCGTACTCGGCCGCCCGCTGCAGCGACCATCCATTCACTCGCGCGAGCCGGGCGAGCGCGTCGCGCGCCACCTCGTCCGAGCCCGACACCGTGCGCGTCCGGCCGAGGTGCGTTGTCGCATGGCACATGTCGCACAGGCAGGCAATGTGCGTGAGCACCTGCCTGTTGCCCTCAAAACCCCAATATTCATGCGCCTCCCAGGGACGATCATGGTTGTCGCCGGCGCACGCCTCGCACACGTGCGGGAGGTACACCTGGTGCCGAATCTCATCCCAATGCTCGGGCATCGCAGTGCGCACGTTGACTTCCGACATCGAGGACGGAATCAACGTCAGCGGGAGGCGGAGTGGGGACGTCACAAAACCATCCTCCCACCGAATCCACGACACATCCGCGACATCTGGGCGCGGTCCTACTCGCCGCCCGGTGCGGTCGGCGGAGGCGGCTCGTCTCGACGGGGGAGATCGCCCAATGCTGAGTAGTTGCGTCGCAGTTGCTCGATCCTCTGGTCCAGCTCCAGGCGTTGGGGGTGGGTGAGGGGCGAGGTCGCACCAGCGCGTCCCGGGTGGAACCGGCCCTGGTCGTTGGCGAGGTTCTGCTCTGTGACCCAGCTGTGCAACTGCGCGCGGTCGCTCTTGAAGTTGTCCAGCTGATCCGCGGACAGGTTCGGGGCGACCTCAGCTTGGATCGAGTTGAGCCGCTGGTTCAGCTCCGCCTCCTGCTGGCGGCCGGCGATGGTCCCGGCCCCGAATTGCGCGGCGGAGTCCGCCGCCAAACCCCGCCCCATCGCCATCCGAGCGCCCTGTCGGGCTCCCAGCACCAGGCTGTGGCTTCTTTTCTCACCCTCGGCCGGGTGGACCAGGCCCTTCTCCGCCCCGACGACGCTGGCCATCACGGTCCCCACCACGTCGGCGGAGACGTTGTGCCTTGGGAAGAGAAAGCCCTTGGCCAGCCCCCGGGGCCCAGCGCCCCATCCACCCCCGCCGCCACCCTGACCCCACGAGCCGCCGTCGGGGCCGGACCCTGCCGCCCCGCCAACCGGACGGCGAGTGAAGCTCCCTGAGCTCAACGGAGCGTTCCCCACCAGGTTCCTCGCGGCTCTCGGACTCAGCGCCAGCACCTCCACCAGGCCTCCGATTCCCATGCCAGCACCGCCCACCGCGCCACCCTCCGCGGCCTTCACAGCCTTGGTGGTGAACATGAGGCCAGCGTCCATCAGAAGGAGGGCGGAGATGATCTTCAGAGGGCCCGAGCCCGGAGTCGAGATCGCCAGGGCCAGGGTGATCGCGAAGCCGGCCCCTCCGATCACTTGGGCGACCATCGCGCCCAGCACCGTCCCCAGCCACCAGCGGAAGAAGGCGTTGTTGGTGTCGTAGGCCGCGATGGGGAGCGCCAGCGGCATGAAGGCCAGCCCAAAGATGAGGATCACGCTGCGCATGACCATCAGGACCACGAGGTAGAGGACGAGGCAGAGCATCGCGACCCCGAAGAGGACCACGAGGCTCACGAACGGGAGCGCGCCACCTGAGACGAACGAGATCACCCCACTCAGGATGTCCGACTCGAAGGCGCTCGCCATCGTGCCGGCGAAGTGCCCGAGGGTGAAGACCGAGAGCAGGCTGACGGTGATCGCGCCTCCGAGCTGGGTGGAGGCACTCACGATGTACCCGAAGATGTGGTACGCGACGTTGGTCCCGGGCGCGAGGAGCAGGGCGAGGATCAGGTAGCGGGGCAGCACGTCGAACAGCGCCATGCCCGGCGCGACCTGATCGTCCTTCATGAGCTTGAGGTACCGGGCCGCCGTGGCGATGCTCAGCACCCCCAGGGCGAGCGGGGCCATCACGGCGTACAGGTGGGGGACCACCGACATTGAGGTGGGGTTGAGCTGGCCCGTCAGGGTCAGGAACAGCCACCCCAGCGGGCTGTGCGGGTTGGTGGGGTTCCCGATGAACGTGTTGAAGAACCACGACCAAACCACTGCCAGGGGATTGCTGACCAAGTGGAAGAGTCCACCGATGATCGTCCCGAGATGGCCGAGCGACGAGAACACGGCTACTTCACCTCCCGCCGAGCGATCAGGGGATCGACAAGGCCGCCCAGGTCGGGCGGTGATGGCCGCCAGGGGGTGGCCAGAATGAGCACTTCGTCTTGCCAACGAAGAATCTCGGACCGGGGGCCGATCCTCAATGTGGAGGCGACTTGCAGCACGCCCCGCTGGGCGGCCTGGGCCGCGGCCACGGGGTCAGGGTTGAGTATCTCGAAGACCACCCTGAGCAGGTAGCGATCAGCCCACGGAACCGCCGCGGCTCGCGCCGCGGCCTCCGCCCTGATGGAGGCGAGGAGCCGGGCGGCCCTGACGGGCGGAGCCACGTCACCGGCCACGGCGGCCAGCACGTCGAGGGAGCCGCTCAGCACCTCTGGCGAGCCATGGCAGAACATCTCGCCCATCGCGTCCAGGCGGTCGAGAGACTCCAAGGTGAAGTGAAGGAGGGTGTCAAGGCCGTCCGCGCGGGCCTCGACCTCCCAGGCCGCCGGGCCAGCCCGCCAGCGGGTCAGGCAGATGCCCGACCCCACCAGCAGCGCCTCACGGAGGCTCGGCGCCGGCTCCTGGGAGGCCCCAATGGCCTCCCACGGCCAGGGCGTGAAGGACCAGCCCTCGCCCCCCTCCGGGGAGGAGGGCCGCCGGGTAGTACGAGTCTCGGGCACGAGGCCCCCGAGCGGGGGTTGGACGCGCGCCGCCAGCCAGCGGCGCGCGCGAGGGGACCTCACCGGCCCCGACCCAGGAGGCGGGCCGGCAGAGTCGCCGCGAAGTTCATCGGGGGGTCGGTGACCCGCCACCACATCCCCAGCAGTGGCTCGCAGCGCCGGCGCATCCGGAACTGCCACCTCTTCTCCAGCTCGGCCAGCGCGTCCCGCTGGGTCGCAGTCAGATCGTCCATGTTTTGCTCCTTTTCTTGCGCTCTTAGGCGCAACTCGTCTTGGTCGGACAGAACGGGACACCCTCGATCTGACCCACGTTGATCCAGCGCGGTTGAACGGGAATTGACAGCGTGAATGGCGACCCCAGCTCCTTTTGGTGGCGTCCTGAACTGTCGATCCATACGGCCCAGACAGCAATTTGGAGCTCCTGGGTCGAATTGATCGGGATCTCCCCCTGGGCATTGAAGACGTGGTAGGGGGACGGCGCCCCAGGAGCGGCGGGCACAGACACCAGGTGGTAGGTGTGGCTGATGTTGTCAAATGGGTAGGGCTGGCCCATGCCGCCGGGCCCGTCGGCCGGCGTGGTCTCTCCATCCCCCCAAGACCAGGCAACGCCCATGCGGACGAGGCTCACTGCCACCGTGAGGACCTCCTCGCGCTTGCCCACCCCGGGTGGGGTGTAGGTGACGGTCTTGGTCTTGATTAGGGAGGCGGGGATGGTCGAATTGGTCACCCAGGCGTATTCAGGGAGCTGCACCAGGCCCCACACAGGAGGAGCGGTCATGACTTGCCCGCCCACCAGGTTTTTCTCCACCTCGGCCTCCAGGGCCTTGATCGCCGGGGTGACCCCGGGGGTCGAGCTGGTCGGGTCCGGGAACGTCACGGGCGTCGGCAGGAACCCGACAAAGAGCCAGGCGCCAGGGTGGCAGGCGGGGTACGAAGACATCGTGCGGGTGTACTCAGCGAACACCCAGTACTCGGCCAGGTTCCAGCCCCCAGGGCTGGGAGGGGTCCCGTGCGCAAGGTGGTTGACCCCAGCTGGGTCGGTCCAGCCGTACACCCCTGGGCTGCCGCCCACGGGCTCGTACGTCTCCGTCGGCGGGCAGGACGGGGCGGTGACTGAGGTCCAGGAGCTACCAGAGTTCGTGTGGTCGGTGACCTGGGGAGGGGCCCCAGGGATTCCGTAGACGGCCGAGACGGCGGTGCCCGTGGGGGTGGGGGTGACGCACACACCCGCGGTTGTGCACGGCGGCGGGGTCGTCCCCAGCACTGGCGCCGACAGCAGGGCGGCGGCGCTCGCCGCAAGGCTGGCGGCCATGACGAGGCCAAGGCCGCCGCGCCTCAACATCAGCATCCCGGCACCGCCCCACCGGGGAGGTCGGCCCCGGCGCCCTCGACCCAGCCCGTTTGGCATGTCGCGACCACCGTCGGCGTCCAAACCTGTGCGGGCAAGCCCGGGAGGCCGGCCACCGGCGGGAGGGGGACCATCGAGCCGAGTAGCAAATAAGTCACGGTCGGGGCGGAGGCCTTGATCGCCATGTAGGCCTCACCGCCCGCCTCGGTCGCGCAGGCGATGCCCCCTCCGCGGACCACAAGGCTGGTGGGGCCGGTCCCGACGGAGTTGGGCGCGCTCGCGGGGCGCTCGAAGTCCCCGATCACCGTCCAGAGGGCGGCCATGCACCCAGGCGGGTCCTCAGTCAGCGCGAGTCCGTGTCCCAGGGCCTGCAGGACTCCCAGGGAGGCGGGATCAAATGCCTGGCCAAGCAGCCGCACATCGGCTGCCGCATCCGGACGCGAGGCAGCCGGCATGGGACCACTCAGTAGGACCAGCGCCTGGCCCCACGCCTTGAACCCCTGCTCCGCCGCAGCCGCCGCGCTCAGCGGCTTGGCCGTCGGAGTCGGAGTCGCCTTGCCCTTGGGGGAGCCGCCGTGCCCGACCGGGGTCGAGCCACAGGCCGCGATCAGCAGCCCGGCCGTCAGGACCGCCGCCGCCATGAGGGGGGATCGGGTCATCTCACTACCTCGGCCTCAGCGATCTCAATGGGCGGTGGGCCTGAGACCCGAGCCCACCGCCACCTCATACTCTACCCCGTAGCCAGCCATAGGGCCAGCCATCCATGTAACAGCCTACTGAAGATCGTGTATCAAGCTGCCGTCCGCTCTGTCAGCCGGTTCCGCAGGTGGCTGGCTGGCTGCTAAGCTCCCGCTATGGCAAGTAGAACCGACACCCCGATGGCGAGAATGCAGGTGGCGATCCCCGGCGACCTCAGCCAATGGCTTCGGGACCAGGAGGCTGCGGCGCTCCAGAGCGGGCGGCGGGTCGCCCAGTCCGCGATCATCCGGTCCGCGCTCCGCGACTGGAAGGCGGCGGGGCACACTTGGAAGGACGCCGAAGGGGCCTGACGCCCCCGGCGCCTTCATCCCCGGCCCTCCGGCACGAGAGAGAGAACGGGGCGCTTGGGCAGCCTCCGCTCGGCCTCGTATGCCGCCAACGCGGCCGTGCGGCCACAGGTGCAGGGAGCCGTCCTATCACGCGCGGGGCACCAGGGCGCGTGGCCGGTGCTGACCAGGGCGTGGTAGAGGGCGTAGGCCGTGGCAGTGCCATTCACAGATCCAATCGTGGCGGATGCCGAGCGACACATCCGCGACACTTTTCGAGTTACGAGGACGCCTTCGCGGGCCGCGCACCCGGGAAGGCCCTCCGCACCGCCTCCGGGACGCGGTCATCCTCGCCGCTCCAGCGCCCGGTCGGTAGGTCCACGTGAGCTGGCACGATCCCCGGGGGGCCACTGCGATTCTTGGCGACGATCAGCTCGGCAAACCCCAGGTCCTTGCCCCGTTCGTACACACCAGGCCGATGAACAAAGATCACCACGTCGGCGTCTTGTTCGATTGCTCCGGAGTCGCGCAGATCCGCGAGCTGAGGTCGGCGTTCCGTGCGGCGCTCCGACTCCCGGTTTAGCTGGGAAAGTGCCAGCACCGGGATGTGCAACTCGCGGGACAGGCTCTTCAGCCCACCCGAGATCCACGTGACTTCTTCCGTGCGCGACCTCGCCGCCGCGTCGCGCCCGACCAGTTGCAGGTAGTCGATCACCACCAGCTTGATGCCGATGGCCGCTACCATCCTCCGCGCCGCCGCGCGGATCTGCATAAGCGACTGGCCCGCGCTGTCATCAAGCAGGAGCGGCATGGTGTCGAGTCGCTGGGCCCACTCCGCCAGACCCGCCACGTCTTTCTCTGCTGCGGCGCGGAGCTTCAGATGTTGGCTGTTTGTGCCGCTGAGCGTGGCCATGCACCTCTCGGTCCACGAGTCCCGGCCCATCTCCAGGCTGATCACGCCGACCGGGACGCCCAACTGGACACAGATCATGGCCGCCCACCCGGCCAGAGAACTCTTGCCCATGCCGGGGCGACCGGCGAGCACGGTGAGTTCGCCCGCCCGCATCCCCCCGGTCAAGTGATCCACCCCGGCGACCCCAAGGGGCAGGCCGACGAGCTGCGCCCCTCCACCGGCGGCCAGCGCGGCCCGCATTTCCGCCACCAGGGCGTGCGCGTCAGGTCCAAGGGGCCGCGGACCTCCACCGGCAGGCACCCCATCAGCCACCCCAAAGACCGCCCGCTGGGCCCCGTCCACCGCCTCGGCCGCCGTTACCTCGGGGTCGAGCCCTAGGCGCGCTATCTCCCCCCCAGCGTGGATCAGCCTGCGCTTCGTGGCCGCGTCGCGGACGATGCGGCCGTAGTACTCCCAGTTGGCTGTCGTGGGGACCGCTGCGGCCAGCGAGGTCAGAGCCTCCAGCCCCCCCGCCCGAACGAGCGTGCCCTGCCTCTCCAGTTCGTCTGCCAGGGTGAGGGTGTCGAGTGGCGTGCCTCGGCCGAAGAGGCCGAGCATCGCGCGGAAGATGTGGCTGTGGGCGTCCATGTACCAGTCGTTCTCGCCCAGAAGGCTGACCACTTCGGCCACCAGCGACGGCTCAAGGAGGAGACTGCCCAGGACCGCGCGCTCCGCCTCCAGGTTGTGGGGCGGGGTGGGGGTCGGGACCGAGGCAGTCATGCTCCGACCTCCTGGTCAGACCCAGAGGGAGCCTCGCAGAGCGAGTCTCCGACGGTAGGTACGACGGTAGATACGACGGTACCCCCAGATTTTGATCTCGCCCCAGTCCCGCAAAGCCCCGTCCCCCAGTCCCGCAAAGCCCCGTCTTGAGTCCCGCCGAGCCCCGTTTCGGAAACGGGACTTTGCGGGACTGGGGGCCGCACTGTGGCCCACCTCGGCAGGGTCACGCCTGCGGCCCTGAGGCGGGCCGCGTAGTCGGTCGCCCCGGCCGCCTCCAGCTCGCGGTCCGCCTCCCGCTGTCGCTCGGCGCACTCGGCCAAGGCCAACCGCTCCTCCGAACGGCTCCGATCCGCTGCCATGACCCGGGCCAGCGGGTCGCCGCCTACGCCAGCCAGCAGCATGGCCGCGACCTCATCGGGCTGCCATCTGGTGAGCAACTCGGCCACCACCCTGACCTGACCCGGGGCCGGGAGGCGCCCTTCATGAGCTCGCCGCCACGCCCTCATCACCTCGGTCGGCAGGGGGCCGCTGTCGGCGGCGCTGCAGGCACGGCCGGAGCGGCCGGCCACGAGATGCCAGCTCCCCTGGTCGCGCCCTTGGGTAAGGGCGAGGGTGTACCTGGGATCGACCTGCTCGATCACGCGGGCCGCGGCCCCGACCCGCTGGGCAACCCGCCAGCGACGTGCCCAGCGCAGATCCAGCAGATCGGCAAGGCCGGGGCTCGCCCCTCCCCCGAAGAGCGGGTATCGCCGTGGCTCCCGCAGAGTCTCAGCCTCCAGGTAGGTCCAGAGGCGGCCCGCGATGGTGTCCTGGTATGTGATCGCGTCCCAGGTCGGCGCGTGCAGGTAGGTGACCGCCCCTCCCGCCATCAGGTCGGCGATCACTTGGGAGAGGACCACGTGTCCGTGCCGTTGACCCGGCCCCAGGAACCTGGCCTCGTCAACGAGTCCCCAGACCCAAATCGCCTCGGCGCCGTCTGCCTGGCGGAGGACCGACTCGTAGGTCGCCCCGCGGAGCCGCACGACCGCCGCGCGCGCCAGCTGTCTATCCCTCCCACCCCCGGCGGTCCGGCCGAGGGCTCGGGTCGCGTCAGCGAGCGAATAGGGCACCCTCCGGTCGGCGGGACAGCCGTCACGGACCCATCGCGTCACCACGTCCGCGAACACTCTCTGGTCGGCGACCATGAGGGCCCGGCCGCTGAGCTGCCTCAGTGGCCGCCCATACAGCACTAGCGGCACCGTCAGCTCATCCTCACCCTTGGGGGGGGTGATGTGCCAGATCGGAGCCCGGCACAGGTCTCGCTCCAGCAGCCGGGTGTCACGGCCCTTGGGGCGGAGGGCTTTGGTGACGGCTGGCGGGTGCCCCGAGGCCTCGGGCCACTGGCGCTCCGCCTCGACGGCCCGCATCACTGGCCCCGCCGACCGTTGGCCGGGCGGTAGGGGCGCATTGGCACCCGGTCTGGGGCCCCCAAAGCCGCCAGGTCGGCGACCCGGAACCGCACGATGCGCGGCGAGAGCCGCACCACCTCCAAATCGCCCCGGCGCACCAGTCGCCAGAGGGTGCGCTGTGAGACGTCGAGCACGCGGGCCGCGCCGGGCGCGGCCAATAGCAGCTGCGTCGGTTCGCCGTCGGTCATGGCAAGCTCCACCGCTCGCGTCGTGGGAGCCTATTGCCACCCCTGGCGCCCCAGGGCGACCGTCCGGCGCCGGCTGCTAATGGGCCTTTCGACCCCAGCCGTTGCCCCGAGTATACACGCGCCTGCCCCAGGTGTTCCTGCATGCTTCGCTGCGCTGCCCCAGGTTGCCAGTCAGCAGCACCTGTTTGACAGCAACGGTGTAGCAACGCGAGGCAACCCGTGGCACCGTCGGGCACTGGCCCTGGGGCGATGTGAGATCACCTGGCACCCCCTGGCACCCCCTGACACGGGCGTCACGCTTACTTCAAAATCGATGGGGGGCGCCTCAGGCGTCCCCGGAGGGATCGTTCCCCTCGCCTCCCGCCGCCACCCCGGCTAGTCGGTCCATCCTGGAGGGCGGTCGCCCTCCTGACGATCTTCTTTCAGCCGCTCACGTGCTGGCACTCCTCGGGCCGTGGGCGCCTCGGAGCGAGCGACTCTCCTGTCGGGTAGTAGGATCCTCGGAGGGCTCGGAACCCGGTCGGTGCCGTAGCTGGAGTGGAGCCCCCTTCGGGCCGCTGCCAGGTGAGATCAAGGTGCGCTCCCATTCGGACGTAGCGGGGACCGGGGGTCCCCGTCCCCCCGCCGTCGGACGGCTGCTTCGGCATCCGGACGTCGTGGTCCTCGCCGCGCGCCACGGCAGAGCGGCCACCGCTGCTGCCGCCAAGACCGCGGTCGCGGAGGTCCGGGCGGGGACGTCCGCCTCCGGGGAGGAGCGGGCGCTGGCGAAGCGCGTCGCCCAGCTTCTGGACGGCTCTCCGCGCCAGTTGCGGCGGGTGATCAACGGGACGGGAGTTGTCATCCACACCAACCTGGGCCGCGCCCCTCTGGCGGCCCGGGCGGCCGCCCGGGCCGCCAACCTGGCCGCCGGGTACAGCAACCTGGAGCTGGACCTGCGAACCGGGCGGCGCGGTGACCGCCACTCCCTGCTTGCCGACATCCTGCGCCGGGTGGTGGGGGTGGAGGAGGCGATGGTGGTCAACAACGGGGCCGCGGCGGTGCTCCTGGCGCTCACTGCGCTCTGCCGGGGGCGGGAGGTCCTGGTCTCACGTGGCGAGGCCATCGAGATCGGGGGGAGCTTCCGGATTCCCGACATCCTGCGTCTCTCCGGGGCCAAGCTGGTGGAGGTGGGGACCACCAACCGCACCCGGGTGTCGGACTACGAGCGGGCCTGCACCCCCCGGACCGTGGCCTTCCTCAGGGTCCACCAGTCCAACTTCCGGATGACCGGCTTCACGGAGCGGCCGCGGCTCGCCGACCTGGCAGCCGCGGCGCACCGGAGCGGTCTCCATTTGTTGGAGGACGTCGGCAGTGGCCTCCTTCCGCCCGCCCCGGCCGGGGCCGCGTTTGAGGCCCGGCTGGGGCGGAGCCGGTCGGACGGGGCAGACCTCATCTTCTGCAGCGGCGACAAGCTGCTGGGCGCCAGCCAGGCCGGGCTGGTGCTGGGCCGGGCGGAGCTGGTGGAGCGGTTGCGCCGCCACCCCTTGGCGCGCGCCTTGCGCCCCGACAAGCTCCAGCTGGCAGCGCTCGAGGAGACGCTGCTCTGCCTCGAGGAGCCCGGTGGGCTGGAGCAGGTCCCGGTCTGGGCGATGCTCCGTGCGGACCCGCGGCGGCTGCGGCGGAGGTCCGAGAGGTGGGCCGAGCGCCTCCGGCGGATCGGCCTGCCGGCCGAGGTGACGAGCACGGAGGGGGCAGTCGGGGGAGGCACGACTCCCGGGGACCCGCTGCCGTCCTACGGCATCCACATCCCCTGCCCCCGGCCGGGGGTGGTACGTCGTCGGCTTCTGGCTGCCGAGACGGCTGTCCTCTGCCTGGAGCGACCGGGCGGGATCGTCATCGATGCACGCTGCGTCCTCCCCGGGGAGGACGGGCCGCTGATCGCCACCCTGGCGGGGGTTCTCGGGCCGGCCACGTGACTGAGCTGACCGTGGGGACCGCCGGGCACATCGACCATGGCAAGACCGCGCTGGTCCGGGCGCTCACCGGGGTGGATTGCGATCGCCTTCCGGAGGAGCGGGCCCGGGGGATGACCATCGAGCTGGGCTTCGCCCCCTTGCGGCTCCCCTCGGGCCGCGAGGTCTCCGTGGTGGATGTGCCTGGCCACGAGCGCTTCCTGCGAACCATGGCGGTGGGGACCCGCTCCGTCGACCTGGCCCTTCTCTGCGTTGCCGCGGACGACGGGGTGATGCCCCAGACCCGGGAGCACGTGGCGGTGCTGCGCCTGCTCCGGGTCGGGTCCGCCCTGGTCGCGGTCACCAAGGAGGATGCGGCCCCGGAGCGTGCCGAAGCCGTCGGTCAGGGCGCCCTGGCGCTGCTGCGCCAGGCTGGGGTTGCCGCGACGCGGGTAGTGGTGACCAGCTCGGTAACCGGGTTGGGTCTCCGGGACCTGTCTGCCGCCATCGAGGCGGAGCTGGCCGCGATCGCCGCCCCCCTCGACCGTGGCATCCCCCGGCTCCACGTCGACCGCAGCTTCTCCCGCCCGGGGGTGGGCACCGTGGTGACCGGAGTCCTCATGGATGGGCGGCTCGCTCCCGGCCAGCACGTGGAGGTCTTCCCCTCCGGGGCTCGGGGCAGGATTCTGGAGCTGCAGCGAAGGGGCCGGGCGGTCGAGGCGGTGGAGCCGGGGGGGCGGCTCGCCGCCTCCCTGCGAGGGGTGCCGACGGAGCTGGTCTCCCGCGGCAGCGTGCTCGCCCGCCCCGGCGACGCCACCGGCACCGCCCTCATGGATTGTCTCCTGGAGGCCCCATCGGTGGGTGCGTCGGGGCTGCGCCAGGGGGTCGAGGTTGAGGTCCTCTGCGGCACCGCCACCAGTCGAGGCCGGGTTTGGCTGGCCGGCGAGGAGCGGCTGGCGCCGGGCGGACGGGGGTTCGCGCAGCTCTTGCTCGAGGCCCCGCTCTGGGCGATACCCGGTGACCGGATCATCCTGAGGGGTCGGGGACCGATATCGGTGCTGGCAGGGGGAGTGGTCCTGGATGCCCACCCCGGCCGCCACCGGCGCTGGGCTGATGCCCCGCTGGACAAGTGGGCGGCTCGGGAAAGGGCGCTCCAGCGCGAGCCGGATCTCGCCACGCTGGCAGTCCTGGAGGCCAGGTGGGCGCTGGCGGGGCTGGCCCCTGTTGAGATCGGAAGGCGCGTCGGTTGCTCCCCGGAGGTCGTCGCTCGCGCTCTGCAGGCGGCCGAGGACGCCGGGCTGTTGGCTCGCCTGGGGCCGGTCCAAATCGACTCCGACAGGGTCGCCGAGCTTCGCTCTCGTGCCCTGGACCTGGTGGCCTCCTACCAGCAGCTCCATCCCTTGGAGCCGGGGATCCCCCGCCGCCAGCTGCTGGCGGAGCTGGGGCTGACGCGGCCCGCCGTGGGGGACGCCCTGCTCTCCCGGCTCACCGAGGAGGGGCGGCTGGAGCAGCGCGGGGGAACGGTGGCTGAAGCGGGAAGCCACCCTCCGGGCCGGACCCCCCAGGTGGAGAGGGTGTCTCAGGTTCTGCGGTCCGCGGGCAGGCTGCCCCCCGGACCTGGGGACCTGCGCGCCGCTGGGCTCACCCGCCAGGTAGAGGGTTACTTGGTGCGGAGTGGGGAGGTGGCTCGGCTGCCGGGGGGCGGGCTGATCTCTGCAGGTGCTCTAGAGAAGATGGAGGCGGAGATCGAGGCGGAGCTGCGCCGCTCCCCCGCGGGCCTCACCGTCGCCCAGCTCCGGGACCGGGTCGGCACCAGCCGAAGGGTGCTTCTCCCGGTATTGGGGCGGATGGAAGCCGGCGGGGAGTTCGGCCGGAGCGGCGACCTGCACTTCTGGCGCCGAGAGCGCTCCCGGGATCTGCCATGCGGCTGACCGAGCTCAGCGGCCAGGGGGGCTGCTCGGCCAAGATCGGCCAGCAGGATCTGGTCGCCGTGTTCTCTCAGCTGGTGACCCCGGCGGCCGGCCCCCTCCTGGTCTCCGCCGCGAGCATGGACGATGGCGCGGTCTACCAGCTCCGGGAGGACCTAGCCCTGGTCGCGACCACCGATTTCTTTCCGCCCCCGGTGGATGACCCCCGGGACTACGGGGCGATCGCCACCGCCAATGCCCTCTCCGACGTGTACGCCATGGGAGGCAACCCTCTGTTGCTGCTCAACCTCGTGGGCTTCGACCTGGCTGCCCTGGGCCCAGAGATGCTCCGGGAGATCGTGGAGGGCGGCGCGGAGGTGGCCCGGGAGGCGGGCTGCGCTGTGGCCGGCGGGCATTCCATCCACACTGCCCAGCCGATCTTCGGCTGTGCCGTGGTGGGCACGGTCGATCCCCGGAGGTTGGTCACCAATGCGGCCGCTCGCCCGGGAGACCGGCTGGTGCTTACCAAGCCCCTAGGGACCGGGGTGGTCCTCAGCGCCCACAAACAGCAGCGAGCCGCAGCCGAGATACTGGCGGAGGCCGTCTCCGTCATGCGCCAGCTGAACGGGAGCGCGGCTCAGGCGATGCTGGAGAGCGGGGCCACCGCGGCCACCGACGTCACCGGGTTCGGCCTCCTGGGGCATGCCCACAACCTCGCGAACGCGTCCGGGGTGGCGGTGCGCCTCTTGGCGGACAAGCTGCCCGTAATCCCCGGGGTCCTGGAGCTCATTGGCCAGGGCCTGCTCCCGGGGGGCAGCCGCCGCAATTTGGAGCTGGCGCGGTCCCGGTGCCGGATCGGGGAGGCGGTCGATCCGCTGCTCATCCAGCTCGCCTGCGACGCTCAGACCAGCGGAGGCCTCCTCATCGCCGCCTCCCCACCTGGCGCCGAACTCATCCTCTCCGCTGGCGTGGGCGCGGTCGAGGTGGGGGAGGTGCTGCCCCGCCGGGGCGGGGAGCCGTTCCTAGAGCTGGTCTAGGAGCGCCGTGCGCCGGCGCGCAGCAGCCGCAGGGTGGCCGCCGCCCGACGGCGGTTGGCGGCGGGGGTCCCGGAGCGCCGACGAGAGCTATCCGTCACTCCACGGAGCTCGCGGGTGCGGTCCTCAACCATCAGGTGCATCAGAAGGGGGTTCAGCATCGGATCTCCTCAGAACTACTTATTGCGATTTAGCTGATATGAGTATATCATCTCCACAACACTAATGAAATGAACTTTGATAGTTACGCGGATCTTGGCGTTGCGGCGGCGGCCGAGCTGGTCAACCACCTGACTGGGGGCTGGGCCCAGGGAGCCTTGCGCCGCCTGCCGCAGTCCGGGTCCCAGAGGGCGCGCCTGGCGGCGGCCACCGAGGCCGCGATCTGGGGCCGGGGATCGGTTCTGGGTGGTGCTGAGGCTGAGGAGCTGATCCATCTGGCGGAGAGGCTTCGGCTGGTGTTCGCCAGCCTGTCTGCCGGCGATGCCGACGGGACCGCGCAGCTCGTCAACTCGCTGCTGCGCGACTACCGCGCCGCGCCCCAGCTGGCGACTCATGATGGCGAGCCCTGGCACCTTCACTTCCACAGCCAGGATCGGGAGGCGGGCCGGGTCGAGGCCCGGGGCGCGACCTGCGCCGTGGCCCTCGCCACGGTGATCGGGTCCGGGTGGGCGAGTCGCCTCGGGTCCTGCGCTGCGGAGCGCTGTGACCTGGTTTTCGTCGACACCTCGCGCAACGGCAGCCGGCGGTTCTGCTCCCTGCGCTGTCTCAACCGGGACAAGGTGGCGCGCTTCCGCAGCCGCCACCCGGAGGGCGGCGCCGCTGAACTCCACCAGCCCGCCCCCACGCTTCCCCACTGATCGGTGGCCACCGTTCCTAGGCAACGGACAGGACGCTACACGCGTCTGTCGGTGTGCTCGGACCACCGGTCGAGGCGGTGGGCTCCGGGGCGGTCCCGGTTCCTGCTTCACGGCCACCTGCCGGGCGAGGCCCGGGCTTACGGTCGGCTCCACAGGCAGTTAGCGTCTCCGCCGCACT
>JAJYET010000036.1 GCA_021785655.1 bacterium
CTGGATCACCAGCTGCCGACCCTGGCGGACGGCCCTGAGGACCGAATCCCGGGGGGCGGCCCCCAGCCTCCGGGCGAGGCTCCTGGCTCCCGGACCTGCGGCGGCCAGCACCTCGGGACCCTGCCGACTGCCGCCGCCCGCGCGAGCCAGCAGTGCCGTTCCGCCACCGATCAGCTCCCGGCCGTGGGCGACGACCAGCCCCAGCACATCGGTCGGCTCCCGCCCCGCCAGGGTGGCCTGAGCGACCTCCTGAAGCGCTGCCAGCCAGCGCTGACGGGACACGGCCCGCTCGTACAGGGTGGCATTGGCGACGGCCACCGCGGCCTGGCCCGCGAGCACCTCCAGGGCCTGTTGGTCGCCCGCGGTGAAGGGCAGCCCTCCCCGCTTCTCGGTGAGGTAGATGCTGCCGAACACGGTGCTGCGGACCACCACCGGCGCTCCCATGAAGGTCCGCATCGGCGGGTGATGGGGCGGGAAGCCAACCGACCTGGGGTCTGAGCCGAGGTCGTCCAGGCGCAGCGGTGGCCCGGGGCAGAGCAGGGCCCCGAGGATCCCCCGGCCCTCCGGAAGGCTCCCGATCCGGCGCCGCTCGGTGGCGCTCAGGCCATGGGTGATGAACTGAGAGATCCCACCACCTGGGCCGAGAACTCCGAGCGCCCCATACCTCGCCCCGGTGAGCTGGCAGGCGAGCTTGACGATCCGTCCCAGCAGGGATGACAGTGAGAGCTCGGAGGTGAGCGCCAGGCCCGCCTCCAGCAGCAGGTCACGGCGATCGGGGCTGGCGCTGGCCACTTGTCTGAGCAGAACTGTAGCAGTGAGACAGGGCCGAAGGTCCCGACATTCGCGGGACCTTCGGCCCTGCCCCTCGCCCGGGATACCGCCTACCGTGCTAGGTGGAATCCCTCGAGTGCCAAAGGAGGTGCATCCCAGAATGGCCCTGCCGCTGAAGGAAATCCCGGTCCGTGACCTGCCCATCCGGGTGCGCCAACCCTCCCGTGCGGGGTTGGATGCTCACTTCGGGCCCACCGATCCCCAGCTCGACATCTCCCGCGATCCCAGGGTGCGCCGTCTGCTCCGCAGCCGCCCCTTCCAGTTCATGCTGATCCTGCCCAACCAGATCATCTTCTGGCTGGTGATCGTGACCGGCCTGGTCGGGGTCCTGGCTCCCACCCACAACTTCGCCACGGTCATCACCTGGTACATCTGGTTCTGCGCTGTGTTCCTCCTCATGGTGGGGATCGGCCGCGGCTGGTGCGTCATGTGTCCCTTCGGGGGCTTCGCCGAGTGGGTTCAGCGCCACACCTTCTGGAAGCGACACGCCATCTCCATCGGCCTCCACCTGCGCTGGCCGGAGGGGCTCACCAAGTGGGCGCTGCTGCCCTCGGTGGCGATGTTCCTCGGCCTCACCTGGTTCGAGGAGTACTTCAACATCGCCGGCCCCGGTGACCCCCGGTTCACCAGCTTTCTGGTCTTCTTCGTGATCGGGTCCGCCCTCCTCACCTTCCTTCTTTTCGAGCGCCGCACCTTCTGCCGCTACCTCTGCCCCCTCACCGCCCTCATCGGGACCGTGGGTTCGACCGGCATGGTGGCCGGGATGCGCACCCGGGACCGGGAGCGCTGCCTGACCTGCCCCACCAAGGACTGCATGCGGGGCAGCGAGCGCGGCTATCCCTGCCCCTGGTACGAGTGGCCCGGCAGCGCCACCTCCAACCTGATGTGCGGGCTGTGCACCGAGTGCATCAAGAACTGCCCCTACGACAATGTGGGTGTCTACGTCCAGAAGCCGCTCACCTCGGTGGTGGCGCCCGTCCGCCGCCGGGTCGACGTGGCCTGGGCGGTGGCCATCCTGTTCGGGCTGGTGATCTTCCAGCAGGTCAACGCGCTGCCCTTCTACGCTCCGCTGGATCGCTGGCTCAACCTCCACACCGGGTTCCCCGGCTACCCCAACCCGGTCGACTACCTGGCCATCATCGCCATCGTCGCCCTCCTGGTGGCCGCCTACGCCTTCGGGGTGAGGGAGCTCCTGGCGAAGCGCAGCGTCGCTCTGGTGAGGTCCCTGCGCCGGGTGCCGGGACGAGCGGGCTCCTTCACCAGCTGGTTCGCACCCCTCGCCTACGGCTTCATCCCCATCATGGCCGCGGACTACCTCGCCCGGCAGCTGCCCCGGTTCTGGTACCACGCGCCCCGGATCGTCCCCGCCATCTCAGATCCCTTCGGCTTCGGCTGGAACCTCTTCGGTACGGCCCACTCCTCCCTCTACAACCTGCACCTCCTCACCCCGCAGGGGGTGGTCATCAGCCAGGTGGTGGTCACCGCCATCGGCACCCTGGGCGCCGCCTACGCCACCTGGCGGATCTCGGGGCGCGACCTGGCGCCTCTCACCTCCAGGCTGGGAGGCCTGCGGCTGGTTGCGACTTCCGGCGTGGTTGTCGCTGGCCTCGGCGTGGCGGCCCTCTACGTGGCCATGGGCGGGATCCAGTGACGGCGGCCGGAAGGGTGTGGGAGAGCCACAGATGAGTGTCGATGTCCGGGAGGGAAGCGGGCCCGCGCTGGCATCTCCAGCCCCGCACGCCCGTGTGCGGGTGGACAGCGAGCGCTGTGTGGGCTGCCAGGAGTGCGTCGTGCGCTGCCCCACCGGGGCGCTGGGGCTGGATCAGGAGAGGTGGATCGCCAGGGCCGACGACCGCCTCTGCGTCGGTTGCCGGCAATGCCAAAGGGTGTGCCCCTACTCCGCCATCTCCGTCGCCGGACCCACCGTGGTCGGGCCGCGGCACGTCTCCCTCACCCTGTATCCCAGCAGTCTGCGCGGCAACACCACCGAGGTGCGGCGCGGCTTCAGCACCTGGAAGGACGCCTTGCGAGAGGCTGAGCGGTGCCTTGCCTGCCCGGACCCGACCTGCCTCGAGGGGTGCCCGGCGCACAACGACATCCCCCGCTTCATCGCCGCCATCCGGGAGCGTGACCTGGAGGGTGCGCACGAGGTCCTGCGCGAGACCTCGGTGCTGCCGGACATCTGCAGCCGGGTCTGCGACCAGAGCGTCCAGTGCGAGGGGGCCTGCACCTGGGCCCTGGCGGGTGGCGAGCCGGTGGCGATCGGACTGCTGGAGCGGTTCGTCACCGAGCGGGCGCCGGTGCCCCCTCCCCGGGTCGCCTCCGCTGGCACCACCCCGCTCAAGGTGGCGGTGGTCGGGTCAGGGCCCGCCGGCTGCGCCGCCGCCTGGGAGCTGCTGGAAGCGGGAGCCAAGGTGACCATGTACGAGAAGGACGGCGAGCCGGGCGGAGTTCTGAGATGGGGGATCCCCGACTTCACCCTCCCGGCCGAAGTCTCGCGCCGTCCGGTGACGGCCCTCCAGGAGGCGGGTCTCGAGCTCCGGACCGGCTGTGCCGCGGGCAGCGAGGTCACCCTGGCCCAGCTGCAGGAGGAGCATGACGCTCTCCTCCTGGCCCACGGGGCGAGCGTTCCGCTGATCCCGCCGGTGGCGGGGCGGGAGCTCGCCGGGGTCGAGGACGCCACCACCTTCCTCTGGCGGGCGAAGCGGGCCCTGGAAAAGGGCACCCGGTTGCCGGAGCTGGGGCCGGGCGTCCGGGTACTGGTGGTCGGTGGCGGCAACACGGCCATGGACGTGGCCCGCAGCGTGCGCCGCCTCGGCGCTGACGTGACCGCGGTGGAGTGGATGGACGAGCGCTTCACCCGGGTGAGGCGGGATGAGTTGGCCGAGGCCAGGGAGGAGGGGGTCGAGGTCCGATTCTCCACGACCGTGGAGCGGCTGGAGGGTGATGCCCTGGGGGTCTCGGCTGCCTGGCTGCGGCCCACGGTGCAGCGCCGAGTCGGGGACCGGCCCAAGATCGTGGGCGGCAAGCCGGAGCGCGTGAGCTTCAACCGGGTAGTCTTCGCCCTGGGCTACCGGGTGGACTCCGCGCTCGCTGCGTCCCTGGTCAACCTGCCGCTGCCCCCGGTCGACCTCAGGAAGGCCATCCCGCCACGTCGCTGGCTGGCGAGCGGGATCCTCTCCGGCGGATCGGTGGGGCCGCTGGCCCTGGCGCGCGAGGTTACGCTGGCCGCGGCCGAGGCGCCGGCGCAGCGGGGCGGGTGGCTGAGGTCCCGCCGCCGGTCGGCAGGGGGCGCCCCGGGAGGGAGGGCGGGATGGTGGACCTGGCTATGGAGGGAGCAGGGGGTGGTGGGCCTGGACGCTGCGGGGGCCCCGAGGGGGGAGCGGGTGTGGGCCGTGGGGGACGCCCTGGTGGGGCCCTCCACGGTGGTGGGGGCGATGGCCCAGGGGCGTGAGGCGGCGCGGGCGATCCTTGCCAGCTGCCGGCCGCGGTCGGAGTCTCCCATGTGAGCGCGGGCCTTGAGCGGGAGTCCGGGATGCCCCCGGTGCCGACCTTTCGGGAGATCCTTGGGTCGGTGCTGCGGCCGCCGCTCCGGGACCACCGGTTCTGGGTCATCCAGGTGCTCATCCTGGCCATCGTGTCCGGCCATCTGGCCCTGGATCTGCGAGGGGCCCGCCTCCCCGGGGGCATACCCGACTACCCCACCGTCGGGCTCTTCCTGCTGCCGGTGATCTACGCCGCCCTTCGCTTCGGCCTGGGCGGAGCCTGCGCCAGCGCCGCCTGGGGGACGGTCCTCATGGTCCCCGATCTGGTGGTTGTGGACTCGGCCTTCGACCTCTGGGGCGACTGCACCCTGCTCGCCATAAGCTGTGTCGTGGCCGTGGCCGTGGGGCAAAGGGTGGAGAGGGAGGCCGCCGCCCGACGCGGGACCGAGGCGGCCCTCTCCGCCCACCGGGCCGCCGAAGCACGCTTCCGGGCGATCTTCGAGGCCTCTTCGGTGCCCGCCCTGGTGGTGGACGCCGACGGCCGGCTGAGCCAGAGCAATGCCGCTGCCTCGGAGCTATTCGGGAGGAGGCTCGAGCAGGGCAGCCTCGGCGAGCTGATCGGGAAAGATGCCACCGGACGCCTCCTGGGCGGCGCTCCGCCCACCGAGCTGGTGCTGGCCGCGGGCTCCCAGGCCAGGGTGGTGGTGCATCCGCTGGTGACTACGCTTCGCGATGAGGGGGGAAGCCGCCTGTTCCAGGTTGCCTTCCAGGACGTCACCGCCGAGGCCGAGCGCCAGCGGCTCACGGCTGCGTACGCGGCCCAGGCCAGGCACTCCCAGGAGGCGGATCGGGAGCGGATCGCCCGGGACATCCACGACGAGCCGTTGCAGACATTGATCTACCTCGCCCGGCGCCTGGAGGCGGCGGGGCAGGAGAGGGGCGTGCCGGATTCCTCGCGTGATGAGCTGGAAGCGCTGCGGGTCGGGATCCTGGGCGTCGTGGCGGAGTTGCGCCGGCTGGCCGATGGTCTTCGCCCCCCCGCACTGGATGACCTGGGCCTGGAGATCTCCCTCCGCCAGCTGGTCCAGGCCTTCACCGTCCGCACCGGGTTGAGGGCGGAGGTGCGCACGAGGGGCCGGGAGCCCGCTCTGGAGCGGGAGCGCAGGACCGACGCCTTCCGGATCGTTCAGGAGGCGCTCAGCAACGTGGAGCGCCATGCCGGGGCGGCGCGGGTGTCGGTGTGGATCGTCTTCACCGCGAGGGCGCTGCGGGTCCGCGTCGCCGACGACGGCCGCGGCTTCCCCCCAGAGTCGTGGCCGGCCGGCAGGGGGATGGTGGCGATGACCGAGCGCGCGTCACTGGCCGGGGGGCGGGTCGACATCAGGGCGATCCCCGGGCGCGGCACGACGGTCCGAGTCACGCTCCCGCTCGGCGGCAGCCGCGAGGCCGGCACCGGGCTCGGGAGCGAGCCCCCCCCGGCCCCGGCCGGGGCCGGCGCGCCCCCGTTGCCGCCTGATCCCCGCACCAGGCGCGACATCGACCTCGCCACCGCGGCCCAGGCCTGAAATGTTCCTGCGCTACTACTGCGAGCTGCCCCAGAGCTTCGAGGCCAGCGCGGACCGGCTCCTTGAGGCTCCGGAGAGCTGGCTGCCGGTGCTCGCCAGCAGCGCCAGCGCCCGGGCTCAGCTGCTCTCGGCGGAGGTCGGCTTCGGTCTGGCGGGATGGCGGGTCGGAAAGCAGGTGAGGATCCGGCTAGGAGCCGCCATGAGATCCCCTGGTCGGCTGGTGCTGCCTCTCACCTGGCTGGCCACCGGTCCCTCCTCCCTGTTCCCGGCATTTGAAGGCGAGCTGGAGGTGGGGGCCCTCGGGAGCGGCTGGAGCCAGTTGGTGATGAGCGTGAACTATCGGCCGCCCCTCGGTGCGGTGGGCAAGACCTTCGACCGCCTCGCCCTCCACCGGGTGGCGGAGGCCACCATCAAGGACTTTCTGGATCGGGCGGCGGTCCGCCTGGCGTCTGACGAGCAGAGCCAGCCGGATCCAACTCAGCTCCCCTCACGGCGGCACCAGCGGAAGGGGGCTGCCGTTTCCTCCTGACGCGGCCGGGGAACCCCGCTCGCTACTGGAAGAGCCGGATGGCTGCCGCGCCCCGGGTGGTGAACGGCGCCGCCACCAGCCAGTCGCCGGCGTTCCCCTCCTCCAGCATCTGCACCTGGACCACCCGGGGCGTGGCGCCGGGGTTGGTCACCACCACCTGGCAGGTGACCTGGTTGGGGTTCACGATCCGGCAGCTGCCGACCCGGTAGCTGGCGCGAGCCGCGTTCACGCCGTTGAAGAAGGGAAGGAAGGGCGTGGCCGACTCGGCGGGGTTGGTGAGGAGGGTGTAGGCATACACCACCGAATGCGCCTGGACGTCGGCCAGGAATCCCCGCAGGGCCAGACGGGCCGCGGTGGCCGGGCTGGCGCAGGCGGCGAGGAGCAGGCCCGCGGCGACCAGCAGCCCGACCGCCGCACCGGGGCGGCGCCAGTTAGCCGATGACGACCACACGGCCCAGCATTCCCGGGTGGAGGGTGCAGTAGTAGTCGTAGACGCCGGGGGAGAGGAACTGGACGGCCCACCTGTACCCGGCCCCCTTGGTGGGGGAGTTGATCAGCTCTTGATCGATCCACCAGACGTTGTGCTGGTCGTAGTGGTCGGTCCATACCCACTCCACCACCGAGCCCACCTTCACGGTCAGCGACTCGGGGACGAACTCGCCCACGGTGTTGACGTTGTGGTAGATGATCACCGTGTATTCCGGGTTGGCCGGGGGCTTGGGGAGGACCCGCAGGGAGAGGCTGCTGTTCGGCTGACTCACCTGGTTGCCGGGCGGGATGGCGAGGTGGGCGTCGGTGGGGTCGCCAACGTCCCCGAAGGCCGAACAGCTCGAGAGTAGTGCCGCCAGGAGCACGGCGGCGAGCGGCGCAAGAAGGCGCCCACGGCCAAGGAGCCGTGGGGGATGGCGCAGCGGCATGGGCCCAGGATACCGGGCCCACGGCGCCTGACGGCGGGCCGCCATCAGCCTTAGGCTGCTCTGGTGCCCGGTCTCCCACCGCCCCGGCCCCGGTCGCCCCGCCAGCGCGCCCTGGCCGCGGTATCGGCCCTCCGGGAGCTGTATCCCGCGGTGTGCGCCCTCTCCCACTCCAGTCCCCTCGAGCTTCTGGTGGCCACCATCCTCTCCGCCCAGACCACGGACGAGAGGGTCAACCTGGTGACTCCGGAGCTCTTCCGCCGCATGCCATCAGCGGCCGACTACGCGGGCGCCGACCTGGGGGAGCTGGAGGCGCTCATCCACCCCACGGGATTCTTTCGCTCCAAGGCGCGCAACCTGGTGGGGATGGGCCAGGTCCTGGTGGGGCGCTTCGATGGCGAGGTCCCGCGAACCATGGAGCAGCTGGTGCAGCTCCCCGGTGTCGGAAGGAAGACCGCCAACGTGGTGCTGGGCGTCGGTTTCGGCATTCCCGGGTTCCCGGTCGACACCCATGTCACCCGGCTGGCCAACCTCCTGGGGCTGGTGCGGAGCCGCGATCCCGTGAAGATCGAGGCCAAGGTTTGCCAGATGGTCCCGAAGGAGGAATGGACCGGGTTCAGCCTCCGCCTCATCCAGCACGGACGCCAGGTGTGCGTCGCCCGCCGGCCACGGTGCGCCCTCTGTCCCCTGTCCGGCTGGTGCCCCTCGGCGGTGGTCGGTCCGGAGCGCTCGCTCAGAGGTCCCGGAACCGGGGAGGGCGCCGCTCCCTGAAGGCCGCCCACCCCTCGCGGGCGTCCTCCGTTCCCATCGACTCGGCCTGGGCCAGGCTCTCCACCGCCAGCACTGAGTCGAAGCTGGCGCCCTCCTCAGCGAGGGCCAGGGAGCTCTTGAGGTCACGCACCACCCGGCTGGGCAGGCTGGCGATGCGGAGCGCCACCTCGTGGGCGCGGGCCGCCAGTTCGTGGTCCGGCACCACCTGGGCCGCCAGGCCCAACTGCAGGGCGCGATGGGAATCCACCGGCTCACCGAGGAGGAGGATCTCTCGGGCCGCCGCCGAACCGCAGATCCTGGTCAGCATCCAGCTGCACCCCCCGCCCGGGTGGATCCCCAGCCGGAGGAAGGGAGCCGCCAGCCGGGCGCCCTCGGCGAGGATCCGGAGGTCGCAGGCCAGCGCCAGGTTGAAGCCGGCCCCGACGGCTGGGCCATTGACCGCGGCGATGGTGGGGATGGGGAGGTCCCGCAGGTCGAGGAAGGCGCGGTAGTACTCGGCCAGGATCTCACGGCGGTGCGCCGCGTCCCGGGCTCCGGCGGTGAGGGCGCCGAGGTCCGCCCCCGCGCAGAAGGCGCTTCCGGCGCCCGTCACCACCACCACCCTCGCGCCCAGGGGCTGCGCCTCGGCGATGCGTGCCCGCAGCTCCCGGGCGAGTTCGCCGGTGAGGGCGTTGCGCTGCTCGGGCCGGTTGAGGGTCAGCCGCAGAACCCCGGGGTCGTCCAGCTCGCTGAGCACCCCCGGCGAGGCGCTGGGCTCCTGCTCGGTCATGGGCCCCAGGATAACTTCCCGGCCGGTGGCGACCGGGTTTCCGCGTCCTCCGGGCAGGTGTTTCCCCGGGTGTCACAAGCCCCGCGGACCAGCTAGATTTGGCCACGGCTCAGCCATCGTGCCTGACCGTCGCTGCGGAGGAATTTGAGTGGACCAGCCCGCCCCCTACCTGCACTGGGGCTTCATCCTGATCTCGCTGCCCAACCTGGGCCTGATCGCCTTCATGGTCCTGCTCTTCGCCCTGGGCCTCTACCTGCCCTTCCCTGGGCGCGCCCGCCGCCGCCGGGCCTACGAGGAGAGCGACCGTGAGCGCTGAGCCGCGGGACAACACTCCCGGTCCTCGGAGCTGGACCGGGTCCCTCCGCCGGCTGATCGAACGCGACCTTCCCATCGAGCACCTCCTGCCCGACCGGGAGCCAGCCTACGTCGGGTCCTGGGTCTATGTCTTCGGGGTGGTGACCATCGCGGCCCTGATCCTCACCATCGCCAGCGGGGTGGTCCTGGCATTCTTCGGCCCCCAGTGGTGGCACGTCTCTCCCCAGGGCCGCTTCTTCAACAGCCTGCACTTCTGGAGCGTGCAGATGTTCTTCGTGTTCATGGTCCTCCACCTCTGGGGGCAGTACTTCGGCCAGGGTTGGCGGGACGGGCGCGCCACCACCTGGATGGTGGGGGTGGTGGTCTTCCTGGTGAGCATCGTCACGGCCTTCACCGGGTACCTCTCCCAGCAGAACTTCGACTCCCAGTGGATCGCCGTGAACGCCAAGGACGCGATCAACGCCACCGGGGCGGGGGCCTTCTTCAACGTCCTCAATTTCGGGCAGATGTACGGCCTGCACGTGATGCTGTTCCCCATCCTGATCGTCCTTCTGGTGGGGTTCCACGTCATCCAGGTCCGCCTCCGCGGGGTGGTCAAGCCCCCCACTGAGGAGCGGCCATGAAGCGGAGCCCGACCGACCAGAAGACCTACTACCGAGGGGTGCCCACGGCCCCCTACGACCTCGTGAAGGAGATCGCCCTGGCCCTCGGCGTGATGCTGGTGGTGGTGCTGGTGCTGGCCGCCTTCCTCTCCTCCCCGGACGTGCCGCCGGTGACGATCCAGACCTGGGCCAAGTCGGCACCGCTGGACTTCCTCCAGACGGCGTCAGCGGAGTTGCAGGGGACCACCATCAGCGCGGACTACGGGCCTCCCTACAACATCGATGCGGACGGGCTGGATCCTTCGGACACCGGCGCCTCGGTCCAGACCTGGGGCCCGCTGGCTCCCCAGCTCTGGGCGGGGGTTCACCAGCCGACCAACCCCCCTGAGACCGACGTCATCGCCCCTCTCCGGCTGGCCAGCGTCGGCCGCTCGGGTCTGGGCGCCGCCCTGGCGACCTACCAGGCGGCCGGCACGAGCCAGGAGCAGGCCTGGCTGACGGCCTATCAGAAGGCTCTCACCTCCGCCAAGGTGGCGGGTCCACTGGTGCGGGTGCCGGCCGGCAACTACGGACCGGTGAACGTGATGATGCAGGCCCTGCTGGCGGACGGGCGAGCCGGGGCGCTGGACTCCCTCCTGCTCCACAGCGGCCGCTTCTACGTCACCGATTACACCAAGCCCCTGCTCTTCCTCGCAGATGGCGGCTACTTCCCGGGCCTGGCTCAGGCCCAGAAGCTGACCGGCAGCCAGTGGGGGATGATGAACGAGACCGGGAGCTACCCCGGGCAGGCCTGGCTCTGGCTCTTCACCCTGTGGTACCAGATCCCTCCCTATAACACCGCCCAGAACGCCGACCTTCTGGTGGTGTTCACCATGGGGCTGCTGACCACCCTGCTGTTGCTGGTCCCGTTCATCCCCGGGCTCCGGGACCTGCCCCGCTGGCTGGGACTGCACCGGCTGGTCTGGCGGGAGCACTATCTGCTGGAGCGCCAGAACCGGCGGCCGGGTGGCGGAGGGGGCGGCGCAGCGGGCCGTTGATATACTCGCCCCGAGCTGGGGCTTGAGAACGGTGGGCCGCGAGGTGGGAATTGTCGGATCGCTCTGGGCCGCGCGTCGTGATCCTGGCCGCCGGTCGCGGCACCCGGATGGTGTCCTCGCGAACCAAGGCCCTGCACACGGTGGGAGGGCTGCCGATGATCGAGCACCTGCTCCGCGCCGCAGCCGGGCTCTCACCCGCGAGCGCCCTGGTGGTCACCGCGCCGGACCAGCCGGATCTCGAAAAGTACCTCGCCGGCCGGGCAGAGGTGGTCCACCAGCTCCAGCCGAGAGGCAGCGGTGAGGCGCTGCTGGCGGCCCGACCCCACCTCGAAGGGGCTGGGCCGTTCATCGTTCTCCCGGTCGACATGCCTCTGCTCACCGCCGACACCCTGCGCCGTCTGTGGGAGGTGCGGGGGGCAGGCGGGGGAGAGGGGGTGCTCCTGACCTGCTTCACGGAGACGCCCCAGGGATACGGGCAGGTGCGCCGGGGGCCGGGGGGCGAACTGGCCCAGATCGTGGAATGGGCGGACCACCCCGCGTCGGCCGCGAGGGTCGAGGTCAGCTGCGGGGTGTACGTTTTCCCCCAGCCCGGAATCTGGGCGGCGCTGGAGCGGGTCACCTCGGACAACTCCCAGGGGGAGCGGTACCTGAGCTGGGCTCCGCAGCTCCTTCCTGGCGGCTGCCGCACGCTGGAGCTTGAGGACACCTCGGAGATGCTCCAGGTGAACGACCGGATGCAGCTTGCTGCCGCGGAGCGGGCGATGTGCCAGCGGACCCTCCGGCGCCTCATGGCGCAGGGGGTGACGGTTCGGGACCCCTGGTCCACCTGGGTCGACTGCGATGTGGAGGTGGGCCAGGACACGGTCCTGGAGCCCGCCACCGTACTGCGCGGCCAGGTGCGGGTGGGGAGCGACTGCGTCATCGGTCCCTTCGCGGAATTGATCGACTGCCAATTGGGAGACCGCTGCCGCGTGGAGCGCTCCCAGCTCCGCCTGTGCCGGCTGCAGGAGGGGGTCCAGGTGGGGCCCTTCAACCGCGTCCGGTCCGGCACCGTGCTCGGGGAGGGCAGCCATCTCGGCACCTTCACCGAGATCGTGCGCAGCTCCCTCGGTCCCGGCAGCCAGGTGCCGCACCTGAGCTACATCGGGGATGCGGAGCTGGGGGCCGACGTCAACATTGGGGCGGGCAGCATCACCGCCAACTGGGACGGGCTGGCGAAGCACCGGACAGCGGTGGGGGATGGGGCCCGGATCGGCTCCGACACCGTCCTCGTGGCTCCGGTCTCGGTGGGCCGCCGCGGCTACACGGGGGCCGGCTCGGTAATCACGAAGGACGTGCCTGCGGAGGCACTGGCGATCTCCCGCGGCAGCCAGCGCAACCTGGAGGGCTGGGTGGGAAGGCATCGCGCCGGTGCCCGCCCGGTGGCCGAGGTCCAGGCTGAGGAATCCGAGTGAGGGGCGCGGACGGTCCCCTCATGCTGCTCTGCGGCACCGCCAATCCGGAGTTGGGCCGGAAGATCGCCGAGGACGTCGGGGTCCCCCTCGCTCCGATGGAGATCACCCGCTTCGCCGACGGGGAATACGACGTCAAGATCGGCGAGTCGGTCCGGGGCCACGACGTCTTCGTGATCCAGCCCACCTGTCCTCCGGTGAACGAGAACTACATGGAACTGTTCGTCACCCTGGACGCCCTGCGCCGGGCCAGTGCGGCCCGCATCAATGCTGTCCTGCCCTACTACGGCTACCAGCGCAAGGAGAAGAAGACCAGGGCCAGGGACCCCATATCGGCCAAGCTCATGGCCAACTTCCTCCAGGTGGCGGGGGCGGAGCGCATGATCGTCCTGGACCTCCACGCGGAGGCCATCCAGGGCTTCTTCGACATCCCGGTCGACGCCCTGACCGCCAGCAAGATCCTGGCCTCCCACATCCGCAGCCGGCACGGGCGGCAACCGCTGGTGATCGTCTCCCCGGACGTGGGAGGGACGGCCCGGGCCCGGGCCATCGCCCGGCTGCTGGAGTGTCCCCTCGCCATCATCGACAAGCGGCGGCCCCGGGACGACGACATTGAGGTGCTGAACGTGATCGGCGATGTGCGGGACAGCCGCTGCGTGGTGGTCGACGACCTCATATCCACCGCCTCCACCCTGGCCGGAGCGGCGACCGCCCTCCGGACCGGAGGCGCGGTGTCGGTGGACGTGCTGGCCACCCACGGGGTGTTGAGCAACGGGGCCCTGCGCAAGATCGATGAGGCGGATGTGGACGAGGTGGTGGTCACCGACAGCATCCCGCTCAGTCCCGAAGGGCAGCTCAACCCCAAGGTCTCGCAGGTTTCCGTCGCCCCCCTGATCGCCGAGGCCATCGTCCGGATCCACGAGGGCCGGAGCGTTTCCGCCCTCTTCCGCTGAGCCCGGCCGGGGGGCGGTCGGAGGGGGCTGCTAAACTGCGCCCAGATGGGCCCAGGCTCACCGTCGGACTTAGGACGAGGCAGCCGCCTGCCCGGGGCCCTCGCCCTCATGGGGTGGCTGTCGGGCCCGTGCGACCCGGCTGAAGCGCAGGGGTCGCGGGGTTGAGCGCCTGGCTCCTGGTGGTGCTGGTGGTGGCACTCATCGTGGCCTCCCTGGCCGCCACCGCCGAGACCGCCCTCACCTCCGTCAGCCGGGTCCGGCTGCGGGCGAGGCGAGAGCAGGGGGATCGGCGCGCGGCCCTCATCGAGCGCCTTCACGCCAACCCCGGCGGCTACCTCTCCACGGTCCTGGTACTCAACACCGTGGCCCTGGTCCTCGCCTCGTCGGCAGCCACCCTCCTGGCCCAGGATCACCTCGGAGCCAGCACCGCCTTTTGGGCCTCTCTGGGGCTGGCGGTGGTGGTGCTGCTGGTCTGCGAGATCGGCCCCAAGGCCTATGCCCTGCAGCACAATGAGGTGGTGGCCAACCTTCTGGCCCCCCCTGTGGCCGGGGCGACGAAGGCCCTGCATCCGCTGGTGGCGGTGCTCACCGCAGCCAGCACCCTACTGACCCGGATCCTCCCCGGGGAGGGCGGTCGGCGCACCCCCTTCCTCACCGAGGAGGAACTGAAGGCGGTGGTGGCGGCGAGCACCGACGAGGGCGTGGTCGAGGAGGAGGAGCGGGAGATGATCCAGGGGGTCCTGGAGATGACCGACAAGACCGCCCGCGAGGTGATGGTGCCTCGGGTCCAGGTGGTGGCCCTGGCCGCCGACGCCACCCTCGAGGAGGCGGTCGAGCTGGTACTGGACCGGGGCCACAGTCGCATCCCGGTGTACAACGAGACCATCGACAACGTGGTCGGAATCCTGTACGCCAAGGACCTGCTCAAGGTCTGGCGCCAGGATCCCCGCATGGAGGTGGCCACCCTGGCCCGCTCGGCGACCTTCGTCCCGGAGGCCAAGCGGCTGGGGGATCTGCTCCAGGAGATGCAGCGGGCCAAGGTCCACATGGCCGTGGTGGTCGACGAGTACGGGGGGACCGCGGGGGTGGTGACCATCGAGGACCTCCTGGAGGAGATCGTTGGCCCCATCCGGGACGAGTACGACGTCCTGGAGCGCGAGGAGATCCAGGTGATCTCGCCGACGGAAGCCCTGCTCAGTGGGTCCACCAGCCTGGACGATGTCAACGGCGTCCTCCACCTCAACCTCAGCGGGGAGGACTTCGACTCGATCGGCGGCCTGGTTTACTCCCTCCTGGGGCGGATCCCCGCCGCGGGCGATGAGGTGCGGGCGGAGGGGGGAGTGGTGCTGCGGGTCGAGGGGGTGGAGCGCCAGGCCATCACTTCGGTACGACTGCTCGTCGACCGTGACGAGGAGGCTGCGATCGAGCCGGAGGCTGTCGCCCCCCCGGAGGAGCAGGTCACCGGCGGGTCCGGCGGCTAGGTTTGCCGGCGTCCGTAGCGGACGAGGGCGTCGTACTCCGGCGCCGCAACTACCAGGAGGCGGACCGGATCCTGGTCATCCTGACCCGCGACCACGGCAAGGTCAGCTGCCTGGCCCGGGGGGTGCGCCGCCCGCGCGCGCGCAATGCCGCCGGGCTGGACCTGCTGGGGCGAGCCCAGCTGCTGCTGATCCCGGGCCGCAACCTGTACGTGCTGGCGCAGGCTCGACCGGTCGGGGGAGCCGCGCCCGGAGACGACCCCGTCCGGCTGGCCTGTGCCGCCCTCTTCGCCGAGGCTGCCGACGGACTCCTGGAGGATGGTCATCCCGACCCTGCCCTCTTCGAGCTGGTCGGAGAACACGCCGAGCGTCTGCTGGACCGCGGCCGGCCTCCCCGTCCGGAGCTGGCGCTGGCGCTCTTCAGGTTGGCTGCCGAGGTCGGATACCTGCCAGCCCTCGATCGGTGCATGGCCTGCGATCGGCCACTGGAGAACCGGTCAGGCGGCTTCGTCCCGGAGCTTGGCGGTGTGGTCCAGCCGCCCTGCCCTGTTCCGGGCGGGGTGAGCTGCGAGGCGGCCACCATCCGGGTCCTGCGCGCGCTTGCCCGCGGCGACTACGAGATGGGGCGGCGGCTCCGATGGGGGCAGCAGCTGCTGTCCGAGACCGAGGCGGTCTTGGTGGCCCACCTCCGCCACCGCCTGGACCGCCGACTCCGGGCGGCGGAGGTGCTGGCGCAGCTGGTGGAGGCGGCGGCGGAAGATTAGCGCCTCCTCCCGGCTGGGCTCAGCCCGACGACCTCGAGCCGACCAGCAGGTCGGTGCGGTGGTGCCAGCGGTCGTAGAAGCGGCGGAAGTTGATCCGGCTGAGGCGGTCCCGCTCCTCCGGGTCGGAGTCCTCCCACCCTCGATGGCGGTGCATGACGACCGGCAGATCGGGGATGCGCTGGAGGCGGAGCCCGGCGCCGCGGAGGGCGAAGCTGAAGTTGAAGTCCAACATCCGGTAGAAGCGGTAGCGCTCGTCGAAGAAGCCCAGCTCGGAGAAGCGGCGCCTCAGGGTGGCGAGGCAGTACCCGTCGATGGCGTCCACCTCCGTCTCTTCGGAGTCGTAGAACTCGCGCAGGTCGCTGCTCCGAGCGCCCCATCGGCCCACCGCCCCCACCTCGGGATCGGAGAGGGCGCCCAGCACCGGAGAGAAGCAGTCGCCGACCGCCTCCACACCGGTGTCCAGCATGAGGATGACCCGGCCCCGGGCCGCCCGCACGGTGAGGTTGCGGGCCGCTCCCTCACCCAGCTGGTGGTCGGCTCGGAAACGGCGCAGTCGGGGCTCCTCCTTCTCCAGGCTGGCGAGCAGCCGGGCCACCTCGGGCCCGGCGTCGTTTTCCACCACGAGGTACTCCACCTCGTGGCCGGCGCTGCAGCGCCTGAGGCTGGCAAGACACCGCTCCAGATCAGAGGGATAGGGGCCGGCCACGATGCTGACGGACACCGCGAGAGAGTCAGGGTCCGCCCGACCATCCGGGACCTCCTGTGGCGAGGAGATCAGACCTCGGCGCAGGTCGAGGGCGGTGGCTCTCCGCAACTGGCTTCCGCCGGGACCATCCTCCGGCACGGCCCTCAGAGTGAGGAGCTGGTCCCGGGCCCGATCCGCCTCCTCGAAATTGGCCATCCGCCGCAGCCTCGAGCGCAGCTCAGCTAGCTCAGCCCAGGGCCCCTCGCCGAGGAGGGCCGCGGGGCTGCGGTCCAGGCCCAGGCCCAGCAGCCGGTCGGCCGCCCGCAGGCCGCAAGCCCGGGTGGCCGGGCTCATCCCCCGGTCAGCGGCAAAAACGAAGGTGGTGGCGACCGCCGACGGCAGGTCGAGGTCGTCCTCCATCGCCTGCTGCACAGCGAGCTCCAGCTCCCGCGCCCGGGCTAGGTCCACGTCGCCCTCCCTGCCGGCGGCGGCGCGGCGAAGCCGGCGCAGCCCGTGCTCGGCGGCGGCCAGAGCCGCCAGGGTGAAGTTCAGCCGGGTCCGGTAGCCGACCTGGGCGCAGAGGAGGCGGAAGGCCAGGGGGTCGAAGCCCCTCTCCTCCAGGTCGGTCACGGTGTACACGTTCCCTTGCGACTTGGCCATCTTGACCCCGTCGGCGAGGAGGTGCTGGCCGTGCACCCAATGCCGGACGAACTGGCCCCCGGTCGCTCCCTCGCTCTGGGCCAGCTCGTCCTCGTGGTGGGGGAAGATGTTGTCCACCCCGCCCGTGTGCAGGTCGATCTGCTCGCCCAGGTAGGTCATCGACATCGCGGAGCACTCGATGTGCCACCCGGGGAACCCGGGGCCGTATGGGCTGTCCCAGACCATCATCTGGCGGCCGGGGTCGGCGGCTCGCCAGAGAGTGAAGTCGGCAGGGTGGCGCTTGGCCGGGTCCACCTCGGCCCCGGCGCCGCTCCGGAGGAGGTCTGGGGTGTTGCCCGAGAGGGCCCCATACCCCGGGTGCCCTGCGGTGTCGAAGTAAACCGTTCCATCCACCCGGTAGGCGAGGCCCCGTTCCTCGAGCTTGGCGATGAGCTCCAGCATCTGGGGCACGTGATCGGTGGCCCGGGGGAAGACGTCCGCAGGTTCGATCAGCAGCTTCGCCTCGGCCTCGTGGAACTCCTGCTCGAAGTGGTCGGCGATCTCGCGCGGCGTCCGGCCGGCCGCCAGGGCGGCGGCGATCACCTTGTCCCCGCCCCGCTCCGCCATCTCCTGGCGCATGTGTCCGACATCGGTGATGTTCTTGACGTGCAGGACCTTCCAGCCCTGGGCCCGGGCCGCTCGCTTGATCCAATCGGCCAGCAGGTAGGTGCGCAGGTTGCCGATGTGCACAGAGCGATAGACGGTGGGGCCACAGCTGTACATCCGCAGCTCTCCGTCCCGTAGCGGCGCCAGCGGGCGCACCTCCCGGGAGCGGGTGTCGAAGAGGCGGAGCACGAGCCGATCGTACCAGTCGCTCTCGGCCGCTCAAGGTGGGTTCAGTTCAGCCGCCCCCCGTTCCGTAGAATGACCGCGTCTTCCTGGGGCCGGCGGGTGAGGAGTGGAATGGCTGATTCGAACCGGCTTGACCTTCTGGTCTCGCTCTGCAAGCGGCGGGGCTTCGTCTTCCCCAGCAGCGAAATCTACGGCGGGCTGAACGCCGTCTACGACTTCGGGCCCCTCGGCGTCCGGCTCCGGCGCCGCATCCGTGACCTCTGGTGGCGCGAGGTGGTGGATCTACGGGACGACGTCGAGGGCCTGGAGGCAGCGATCCTGATGAACCCTCGGGTGTGGGAGGCCTCGGGCCACCTGGCCAACTTCAGCGATCCCATGGTCGACTGCCTTGGTGAGTGCCACCAGCGCTGGCGGGCCGACCAGCTTTCCGGAGACCGCTGTCCCAACTGCGGCGGCGAGCTCAGCGCCGCCCGCCAGTTCAACCTCATGTTCAAGACCCACATGGGCCCGGTGGAGGACGCCGGCAGCGTCGTCTACCTCCGCCCGGAGACCGCCCAGGGCATATTCGTCAACTTCAAGAACGTTCTCACCAGCTCGCGCCAGCGGGTGCCCTTCGGCATCGCCCAGATCGGGCGCAGCTTCCGCAACGAGATCACCACCGGCAACTTCATCTTCCGCCTACGCGAGCTGGAGATGATGGAGCTGGAGTGGTTCTGCCCGCCCGAGGACGACGCCACCTGGTTCGATTACTGGTGCGAGCGCCGCATGGCGTGGCATCAGGCGATCGGGCTCCGGGCTGACAACCTGCGCCTCCGGCCCCATGGCGAGGACGAGAAGGCTCACTACGCCCTGGCCTCCACGGACATCGAGTACCACTTCCCCTGGGGCTGGGGAGAGCTGGAGGGGATCGCTCGCCGGGGCGACTACGACCTCCGGCGCCATCAGGAGATGAGCGGCAAGGATCTGCAGTACACCGATCCGGCCACCGGATCGCGCTTCCTGCCCTATGTGGTGGAGCCGTCCCTGGGCGTGGACCGAACCTTCCTGGCACTGCTGCTGGACGCCTACAGGGAGGAGGAGGTGAGGGGCGAGACCCGGGTGGTGCTGGGGCTCGACCCCAGGGTCGCCCCCTTCGAGGTGGCCGTCCTGCCACTCTCCAAGCGGCCGGAGCTTATGGAGCTGGCGAGGCGGGTGGAGGCTGATCTCCGCTCCACCTTCGCCACCGAGTACGACGAAACCCAGGCGATCGGCAGGCGGTACCGCCGCCAGGACGAGATCGGCACCCCGCTCGCGATCACCATTGACTTCGAGACGCTGGAGGATCAGGCGGCGACCGTGCGCCGGAGGGACACCATGGAGCAGGTCCGGGTGTCCCTCTCGCAGCTTGGCGAGGTCTGCGCCAGAGAGCTGGGGCGCTGAGGCCGCCTCGAGACGCACCCGAGAGCGCGCTGCCGATCTCCCCTAAGTGCGTCGGGCGCTCGCGAGGGCGCCCACGGGTGCCGCCCCGCGGCTGACTTCCAGGTGCGACGCTAGGCCATCCTGGTCGGGGGGGCAAGGTGACGCCCGCCGGCGCCCCGTAAACCGTGGAAACATGGAGCGGGGAAACCGGCTTGGCGGTGGGCGCGTCCGGTTTGACCGCGATAGGCCCGCTCGGGACCCGGCCGGACGAGCCGCCGCTGGGTCCTCTCCCGGCTCTCCGACGCGCGGGGCGTCTCCCGCTGCTCGAATACAACTCACTCCCAACTGCAACAACGTCACAACAGTCGTCTATACTCAGCAGGCCAGCTTGGGGGGAAGAATCGCGGAGGGTTAGGCGTGGGCGCTGCCGGGCGGGCCGGACACGATCCTGCTGAGCGGAGGCTGGCCCAGCTCTTTCATCTGACCGATCTGGTGCCGCTATCGGTCTCCAGCGTCGGGCCCCTGTTCTCGGTGGCCGCCACCGGAGGGGTGATGGCGGCGGACGCCGGCTGGTGGACGTTGCCCGCGATCGCCGTGCTGGCAGTGCCCTTTCTGGTCTCCAGCTTCGTCTTCCGGCTCCTGAACCAGCACTTTCCCCACTCCGGGGCCTCCTACCACTGGTCGGCCCGGGTCATCGGCCGGTCGGCTTCCCGGTACCAGGCCTGGATCCTCATCCTCGCCTACTTCACCTCGATTCCCCCGATCGCCATCCCCGCTGGCGCTTACACCCTGGCGCTGGTCGCTCCCGGGTACCACGCCCCGCCGGTGGTGCAGCTGGCGGTGACCATCTTCTGGATCGGGTTTGCCGCCGTCCCGCTGCTGCTGGGAGGGCGCCCCACGGCCCGGATCACCCAAGCCTTCTTCACCCTGGAGATGGTTTCGCTGGTGACCTTCGGCGTCCTGGGGGTCCTCAACTGGCACCGGATCGCGGTTCCGATCCGCTTTGGAGCCCCGCCCCTGGGCGGCATCCTGATTGTGGCGGTGGTGGCCGCCACCATCCTGGACGGCTGGGAGATCGACAGCTACGCCGCGGAGGAGTCAATGCGCCCACGAGCTCACCCGGGGGTGGGAGGGATCATCGGGGCCATCGGGGCACTGCTCTTCTACGCCATCCTCTACCCCCTGATGCTCGGCGAGACTCCTCTGCACCAGCTGGCCAACGCCACCAACCCGCTGGCGGAGTGGTCGGCACGGCTGCTTCCGCAGGCCCCCTGGGTGATGCTGATTCCGATCCTGGCCTCGACCGCGGGGGGCCTGTGGCTCACCACCTACATCCTCACCCGGGCGCTCTACGCCATGGGGAGGGAGCGGCTCATCCCCTCCCACTTCGCACGCTTGAGCCGCCGCCAGGTTCCCCATGTGGCCATCCTCGCCAGCCTGGGCACCGCCCTGGCCGTGGTCGCCATGCAGGTCTTCATCACCTCGCTCGGCGCCTTCTTCAACCTGATCCTGTCCGCGGCTGGATTCTTCCTGCTGGCGGAGTTCTTCCTGGACTCGGTCACCGCGTCCGTCTTTCTCACCCTCGGCCATCGGCGGGTCCCTGAAACCAAGCTGGAGCCGCACTCCCACATCTGGCTGCTGGCCGGAGCCCTGTTCTCGACCGCGGTGATGGGGAGCTTGCTGGTCGCCTTTTTCATCGCCGGGCCGAGGGCCATTGGCAACGGCATCGACCAGACCATCGCGGTGCTGCTGGCCCTGGGCCTGGCGTTCGCCTGGTGGACGAGGGGACGCACCTCGGACACGGTGATCTTCCATGGTGAGGACGTCGCCGCCCCAACCTCCACCGGGGGATTGAACCAGGGAGCGCTGGCCACTCTGAAACGCTGAGGCCAGGGGGCGCGGCCTGGAAGCCGCCTGGCCCCGGACCCTCCAGGGGGTCGCCGCGGTCTGGCGTTGCCGTAGCCCGGTCGCACGTGGCCCAAGTAAACTTCGGACGTGCGAGCTTCTGCGCGGAGTCGGGGGCACGCCGGCACGTGACCAGTTCGCGCGCGGTGTTGGTCACAGGGGCTTCCCGCGGGATCGGCAGGGCTGCGGCCCTAGCCTTCGCGGCGGCCGGGGATCGGGTGGCCGTCCACCACCGAGACTCGCCTGACCTCGCCGAAGAGCTCCTCGGCGAACTCCCCGGAGAGGGACATGGCGTGGTCTCCGGGGATCTCTCCGACCCGGAGGTGGCGGAGCGGGTGGTCGAGGAGGCCGCGGCCCTTCTCGGGGGGCTTGACGTCCTGGTCAACAATGCGGGGGTCAGCCTGCCCCACGACCTTCTGGCGATGGACTTTGAGCCCTGGCGCAAGGCGCTGGAGCGGACTCTGGCGGTCAACCTGCTGGCCCCGGCCTACCTCATCTACTTCGCGGCGCGGAAGATGATGGGAAAGGGGGGGGCGATCGTCAACGTCTCCTCGCGGGGCGCGTTCCGGGGTGAGCCGGGCCAGCCGGGATACGGGGCCAGCAAGGCCGGTCTCAACGCCCTCGGGCAGTCACTGGCGGTGGCCCTGGCGCCCCACGGGATCAGCATCGCCACGGTGGCGCCCGGTTGGGTCGCCACCGACATGTACAACCAGGAGCTGAAGCGACCTCGGGGAGAGGAGATCCAGCGCCAGAGCCCCTTCGGCCGGGTGGCCACACCGGAGGAGGTGGCGGCGGCGATCTTCTACCTGGCCTCCCCCGAAGCCAGGTTCTCCAGCGGGGCGATCCTTGACGTGAACGGCGCGTCCTATCTCAGGACCTGATTCGGCGCGCCGCGGGCCTCCACCCCGGCCCATCGAGCCCGAATCGGTGGTGCAGCTCACGCACGGCATCGCCCACGTCTCGGCGACTCACCACAGCGGTCACGGCCAGCTCCGACGACCCCTGGGAGATGGCGATCACGTTGATTCCCCGATCTCCCAGGGCGGCAAACATCTCCCC
>JAJYET010000064.1 GCA_021785655.1 bacterium
GAGCGGCGGTCGCCGACAGAGGCGACGTGGAGGCGGGCCTCACGGCGTGGGCTGGTCTGGGCTGGGGCAGCCGTCCTGTCCCTCTACGGTCTGGCGCTGACTGTGGCCGAACTCCTCGCGGGGCCCGGCGTGGTTGTGCCGCCGCCGGGCGCCGATCGCCTGGCGCTGGCCTGGCACGCCTACCTGTGGGACCCGTGGTTTCTTCTGTGGGGGCTCCTTGTGACTGCCACCATGGTGCGGACGCGACCGGAGAGACGCCCCGCTGACCGGGGTCGCCGCCATCGCCTCCCCTATTCCGCCCTCCGGCCAGCGGAGTCGAGCTCCAAGGAGATTCGCCCCATTTCATGTATAGTCCGGCCGAGAGATGCCGGGGCAGGCCTGACCGATGCCGGCCTGGTGGGACCGCTACCACCGATGGATGTACCGGGCCGGACGCCCGAACTGGTGGGCGCGGCCGCAGAACCGGATCTCGGCGGTCTTGGGCGGGTTGCTCTCCACCCGGATGGTGGCGCTTGAGGTGACCGGCCGGCGCACCGGGCGGGTCGTCTCCTTCCCGCTGGTGATGACGGACTACGGTGGCGAGCGCTACCTGGTGGCGATGCTCGGCGAGCAGACCAACTGGGTCAAGAACGTGCGCGCCGCCGGCGGTCGGGCGGTGCTGCGCCATGGCCGGCGGGAGACCGTGCGCCTCGACGAGGTCGAGGTCGACGCGCGCGCCCCCATCCTGCGCCGCTACCTGGCCCTGGCGCCAGGGGCCCGGCCGCACGTTCCGGTGGACCGGCGAGCCCCGCTGGCCAACTTCGAGCGGCTCGCCGCGCAGTACCCGGTGTTCCGCGTCACCATCGAGCGGCCCGGTCCGAGTGTCATCAGCCGGGGCGCGGCCCGGTGATCGAGCTCCGACCAGGGAACAGGGATGGGTCAGCTGCGGGGTGCCTGAGGGCAGTGGGCAGCGTTCAGCCGGGCACCCTCTTGCCCACCCCAGTTGGCTGGGAGTTGCCCGGCGAACCTCGGTGCTGGTAGTCGACCGCCCCCAGCAATCCTCCTCCGACGAATTGATCTTCCCAGCCCCGCCGACTGAGACGCGATCCCAAGTTGGTGCGCCGCATCACGCCGCACGCCACGGGCGGCACTTCGGGTTCGGGCCTCCGGCGGAGCGGCCCCGGTGGCCGGAGTGGCGGCCGACGGAAGAGACGATGGGGTGCCGGCCGACGGAGGCCAGCCCGCGGCGCCGCTGGCGTGAACAGCCGGCGCTTTGGCATGGCGACCCAACCAGGGCTGCGCCAGCTCCCCTCCCCCGGGGGTTCGCGGACCGGCCCGGCAGCCGGTCTTGTCGCCGGTTCGTCTCGTCAGAAGGTTAGCCGGGGGCCGGCCGGCGGCCGGGGGTCGGCCGCCAGTGTTGTAGCGCCGGCTGAGCGCGATCCGCTATGTTTGGCGGGTGCGAGTTCCAGGCGCCCGCGACCAGCGGCCTGCCCATCCCGGTGTGGGGGTGCTGATCTCCCGCCTGCCCGGAACCGCGCCGATGGGACGAATGCTCCCGCGTGCCTCGGGGGACACGCCGACTACCCTCTAGCGCCCCAGCGCTAGCTCCCCCGATCCGCATCCCGGGCCCGCGCGCCCTCGAGCGGCCCCCACGGCCGCCGCCAGATGCACCAATCGCCCTCAGGAGAGCTGCCATGTCCGAGCTTTACCGTCTCGCCTGTCCCGCCTGCGGGAGGGACTTCCCCGGCCAAGCCGCGACCCTCTGCCCAGACTGTTTCTACCCCACGTCCATCGTGTACGACCTCGACCTAGTGCGGCAGCGGATCAGCCGGGAGGTGGTGGAGGCCCGACGCCAAGATATCTGGCGCTATCAGGAGCTGCTTCCGGTCGAACCGGGTGCGGCTCGCCTCGCCGGGGTGGGCTGGACGCCACTGCTCCCCGCTCCCCGCCTGGGGCACAAGCTGGGCTCCGGGGAGTTGTTCCTCAAGGACGACGCTGCCTGCTTCCCCACGCTCTCGTTCAAAGACCGGGTGGTGGCGGTGGCATTGGCGGCGGCCCAGACCCTGGGCTACGACGTGGTTGGCTGCGCCTCCACCGGCAACCTGGGCAACGCGGTGGCAGCCCATGCCGCCCGGGCCGGGCTGACCTCTTGGGTCCTGGTTCCCGACGACCTGGAGTCAGCGAAGCTGCTGGGGACGGCGGTGTACGGAGCCCATCTGGTCCGGGTCGAGGGCAACTACGATCAGGTCAACCGGCTGGCCACCGAGATCGCCGAGCGCCACCACTGGGGGTTCGTGAACGTCAACCTGCGGCCCTTCTACGCTGAGGGCTCCAAGACCGTGGCCTTTGAGATCGCCGAGCAGCTGGGCTGGCGGCTGCCCGAAAACGTGGTGGTGCCGATGGCGGGCGGTGCGCAGCTCACCAGGATTGCCCGGGGGTTCCAGGAGCTGGTGGATGTTGGCCTGGTCCCCGCCCATCCGGTGCGGATTTTCGGGGCCCAGGCTGAGGGATGCTCGCCGATAGTCACCGCATTCCTGGAGGGGCGTCGCCAGGTGGTGCCCCAGATCCCGCACACCATCTGCCGCTCGCTGGCCATAGGCGACCCGGCGGATGGCCACGCGGCCCTCGATGTGATGGCGGCCAGCGGAGGTGGAGCCGCGCACGCCAGCGACCCTGAGATCCGCCGGGGAATTCGGGCCCTGGCGGAGTCCGAAGGGATCCTGGGAGAGACCGCGGCCGGAGTGACGGTGGCGGTGGCCGAAAAGCTGGTGGCGGAGGGAAGGATCGGAAGGGGCGAGACCACCGTGCTCTGCATCACCGGCAACGGGCTCAAGACCCTCGACTGCCTTGGGGGCCAGCTGGACCTCGGGGCGCCGCTAGCGCCGTCGATCTCCGCGTTCGAGTCCCGCCACGCTGAGCTGGCAGGAGTGGCCTGAGTGGCGGCCCCGCCCAGAGTCCGGGTGATGAAGTTCGGAGGAACCTCGATCCTCGGGTGCCGGGGAGTGGAGCGCGTGGCCTCCATCCTCTCTCCCCTCTCTTCCGGCGGTCCCAGGACGGTGGCCGTGGTCTCGGCCATGGCCGGGATCACGGATGTGCTCCTCGGTGGGGCCCGGGCGGCGGCGGCCGGCCGCGCCGGCCTGGACCAGGCTGCGGACACCGTCCGCGAGGCCCATCTGCGGGTCGCCCAGGATCTCCTTGGGGAACGGGAGCTGGGCCAGTTCTCCGCGCACTTGGGCGCCGTGATCTCCCGGTATCGGGCCCACGGGGCGCTTTTGTCCGGAGCCAGCTCAGAGGCCGGGCGCACTCTGGAGGCAGCTTCCAGCGCCGGGGAGCTGCTCTCGGCTGCCCTCTTGGCCGCAGCTCTAAGGGGAGAGGGAGTGGCAGCGGTCGCGGTGGACGCGGCCCGGCTGCTGGTCACCGACGGCCACCCACGGGCGGCGGCGCCGCTGGTCACCGAGTCGCGTGAGCTGGCCCGGGAGCAATTGCTCCCTCTGCTCCGGGAAGGGACCCTCCCGGTGGTCACAGGCTTTCGCGCCGGGACTCCTGCGGGGGAAGTGACCACGCTCGGACGAGGAGGATCGGATCACAGCGCCACCCTCCTCGGCGCGATCCTGGACGCGGCGGAGATCTGGATCTGGACCGATGTCGACGGGATCCTCACCGCCGACCCCAGACTGGTCGCGGATGCTCGGCTGCTCCCGGAGGTCTCTTACTCGGAGGCGATGGAGCTCTCGTACTTCGGAGCCAAGGTGCTGCACCGCAGCGCGGTGCCAGCCGCGGCCTCCTCCAAGATCCCCATCCGGATCAAGAACACCCTGCACCCGGATCGGGCGGGCACGGTGATCGATGCCAGGCCCCCGGGACCAGGAAGGGTGCGGGCGGTGACCCAGGTGGAGCAGGCGAGCCTCTTGACCCTGACCGCAAACCCCGAAGCTGGGCTCAGCCGGCTTGCCGCCGAGGTCTTCAGCGCCCTTGCCGACGCCAGGATCACCACTCTCCTCGTCACCCAGTCGTCGGCCGAGGAGGTGATCTGCCTCGCCGTCCCCACGGTTGAGCAGGACCCCGCCCGCGATGCGCTCCTCCAGGCGCGCTCCCTGCGGGCGCTGGCCGTCCAGGACCAGGTGTCGGTGGTGGTGCTGGTCGGGGAGGCGATGCGCGGCACGGTCGGGATCGCGGGGGAGATGTTTGCCGCCCTGGGAGATCGGGGAATCAACGTGATCGCCATCTCCCAGGGGTCGTCGGAGCTGGCCGTGACCGCTGTGGTGAGTCGCCGAGACGTGGGCGATGCCGTGCGTGAGCTGC